>CAZYFH010000030.1:0-47240 GCA_964646815.1 uncultured Vicinamibacteraceae bacterium
ACCTCGCTGTCGAGACCATCGGGCGTCAGACGGCAACGCGTCGGCCGGTTCATCGGCTGGCGCGTTGCTCCCGTCAGGACGCGACGCACTCAACCGCAACGTTCCACTGGCAGCGCAGACAACATCGTTATTCCCCACGGCCGCAATCGTACCGATTGGGAGGTCGAGCTGGCGCCATGAGTGGCCGGACGGCCCGATACGTGTCAGCGAACGACGCGCAGGACTACGTCTTAGGACGACGTCTTCGGTTACATGGTGTCGATCGACGTGTCCGATCGGGGAAGGCCGCCTGGCGGGAACGCCACCCGCTCCGATTAGTTCGTTGGCAAGGGGCACGAGACCTTCGCGTCCGAGGGGCCCTGGATCGCGCCGAACGACTTCTACGGCGACCCGATGGCGAACCTCCGGCAGACGCTGAGCGTCGGCGGTCGGACACTGCAAGATGCGCGCGCCGGTGACATGATCCACTCGCTCTGGGAGCTGGTCGAGTACTCCTGGTCAATCGTCACGCTATTCCCAGGCGACGTGATCAACAACGGGACCTCGGGTGGCAAGGCCGCCGGCGCTGCCGACGCGAGCGGTCAGGAGGATCGCTACCTCAAGCTTGGTGAGGTCGTCGAGGCGAGCATCGATGGGATCGGGACCCTACGAGTGCCGGTGGTGGCCGGTGAGATGCCGACCGGGCTGACGGGAGCGGAGCTTCCGCCGATTCGCACGTATCGAGATTGACCGGGCGTTCCCCGCAGGAGGTGGGCGGCGCTACGCCCCGTCTATTTATCGACGTTGATGAAGATTGGGTTGGAGTAGAACCACAGGTCGGTCCACGGGTTTTCGCCCGCTTCATCCATCAACGGCTCCGCGTCAAACGTGCTGGTTCCGCGTACGCGAATGTACGTGCTACGGGCGCGTGCGCCGCTCGCCGGGAGTGACGTCGCGATCGTCCGGATGTTTCCGCTCTGGCTCCAATCTGCTTCGGTGAAGCGGGCGACGACCCGCGTCGTGTCGTTGGTGTCGATGCCCGGGTCGTCGACCGGTCCGCGCACCTCGCCCCATATCAGATCGACGCGGCGGACCGTCGGGCGATCGCCGCTCTCGTTCGCGCCATCCGGGTCGTGGAACCTGATCGTCACGTCCACGGGTTGGCTCGGCGCCACCTGTAGCGTCCCACCGATATCGGCACGGTCGTTTTCGGCGGATGCGACCACGTCGAGCTCTGTCACGAGATCCCCGGCGACGGCGAAGATGCGCCCGTTGCGGAGACCGTCGAGCACGTCCTCGTAGGTCGGTCGCGCGTAGACATAGGTCTTGTGGAACTGACCGGGCCAGAAATCGCTGCCTCGGCGCGATGTCTCCGTGAAGTTCACGTGGGAGTCTGAGGTGGCCACGATCCAGAACCGCCGGCCCTCGCCCAACAGTGAGTCCCACAGGCCGCCCACGATCGCCGTCATCTGATCGAAGCCACCCAGCGTTCCGGCTCCCGGGTTGCGATAAAGACCGCGCGAACGGGTCGGCCGGCCGCTCTCATCGCGCCTGCCCGTCCCGTCCGGCGCCCGCGTGGCGGCCTGGTGGCCCGGCCCGCCCTCCATCCCGCGGTAGATCTCCGGCGCGCGATCGTTGTTGCCGCGGAGCTCCCACGGTTCGTCGGCCCCGTATTCGCCGATGCTGGTCGCGGAACGCGACGGGTGATTCGCGAAGAGCAGCGGGAGCCGCGCCAACCGCGTCATGTGGTCGAGGGCGAGGCCCCTGGCGGTCTCCGTGTCACGCGCTGGGTCGACCGGCCACACCTCGAGCCGATCAAATTGGCGCTCGATCTCGAACAGCATCGAGGCTTCGTCGGCGTCGTGCGGAATGATCAGCGTGTGGTGGTCCATGCCAGGCATGTTGAGCTCCATACCGTAGAACTGGAGCACGTCGGGTGCCTCCTGACGGGACAGCTTCAGCTCCGCATAGGCCTCGGTCATGTTGAACTTCGCGTGGTTCGGGCCGCCGTGGTCGGTCGTGACCATCCAGCCTAGGCCGAACCGGCGTGCCATGGTGGCGTTGTGCGGCGTCGAGTAGATCGCTTCCCGGCCCTTGATGAATGCAGGCGGTGTCTGCTCGCGGTCGTACCCCGCGCTCCAATGACTATGGATGTGCGAATCACCGGCGATCCAGCGCCGCGCCATGTCCGGGGCTGCGTCAGACGGACCCGACTTAGACGGTGCCGGCGTATCGGCGCATTGCACCATGACGACGGCGGCCGTCACGAGCAAGACCGAGCAGACCCGAACCCGATTCATGGTCGGCATGATGCTCGCCCGAGTCAACGCGGGCTGGCAGATTCTACTCTTCGGAAATCGCGGCGTCACGCAGCCGTCAGCGTGAACCGTGGAGGATTCCTCAATTGGACGATAGGGCGGACGGTCTCAGCACCGGCGGGTGACCGATCGGTCTACAGGCGCGAGGCCAAGGTCGCGTCTCACCGGGCCATCGCCTGGCGCGGCCGCGTGAAACGTGCGGCGTTGTCCGGTTTCCAAACGGGCGCGTCACGGAGAAGCCGGTAACGGATTCACCGTGACGGTGACCTCGATCGGCGTCGTCACGATCGAGTCGTCGGCGTACGCGCGGAGCACGTAGGTGCCCGCCTCGCTGAAGCGCGCGGTGGTGACTGCCTCGCCGCCGCGGCCCCCTTCCACCGAGATGCTCATCGGCTTGAAGGTCACCGCGCCCGGTCCCCGGTAGTGCGTCCAGGTCACCGCGAGACCCGTCTTGCCGGCCACCCGCGCGTCGACGACCGCCTGACTGTTGGGGCTCGGTCGGCTCGCCCGCTGTCGTTGCACGGCTGCCTGCCGCGGGTTGTCCGGCTCGGGGCTCGGCGGCCGTGGTCCAGGCACCCCGTCGTCACTGACCTGCGCAGTCAACGTGACAGACTCCGGGAGCGTGACCGTCAGGTCGGTGCCCCCCGGCAGCGTGATCGCGGGACGCTGATTGTCGGTCGGGGCGCCTTGCAGGCCCATACCCCGATTCGCCTTGAGCACGCCCTCATCGATCTCCCAGGACGCCCAGAGGGAGCCAACGGCCTGGTCGGTCCGCCCCTGGTGGGTGAGGGTCCACACGAGGTCCTGTTCCTCGCTCCACCCGGCCGGGACGTCGACCGTGAAGACGAACTGCTGGCGCCGCGTGTAGAAGCGCGTCGGCTGCCCGCGATCCGCGGAGCCCGGCTCGAAGAAGTTATTCGCGCCGACCGGCACGTGTGGCATCTCCTCGTAGTTCCGGTTCAGATATCCGAAGTACATGGTGAAGGAACCGTCTGGGTTCCGTTCCCACCCTTCGTAGACTGGTGCGACGTTCTGGCCCCGGTCCCACCGCACCTGGCCGCTTGCAGACGAGGCCGCAACCAGCGCCAAGCCCAACATCAGGGCAGACACCCGGCGGGTGGCACTCCTCATAACGGGTCCTCCAGAATGACGCGCCGTTGTTAGTCGTTAGTTGTTGTCGGTCAGCTCGCGCCGCTCGTCGAACGCGGCCTCGAACTCCTCGTCGTCGAGCTCGTACCAGCTCGTCCACGTGAAGCTCATGTCGTCACTCGAGCGCTGACCGAAACCGGCCCAGTTGCGCGGGTCGGGGTTCCAGCGGTTGGCGCGAGAATTGTCGTGCCACGTGATGGTGTGCAGGATGGTGCCCTTTGGTAGCAGCGGCTGCACGTCTTCTTCGTAGTTGTAGACGATGTGCCAGCCGAAGTCCCAGTTGGCGCAGCTCAGGGTCTCGACGTCACCCTCCGGGTAGATGGCCTCGATGCACTGTCGCTTCCCGCGATTGTGCAGATGCGGCTGGAAGCCGGTCAGCCGAACATTCTCGTTGAACGTGTGGTAGCCATCGTGCCGGACGTTGTCCTCGCCCGGCGGGATGTCGAGGTCGAAGTTCCAGCCGAGCCCACGCGAGAACAGCTCGTGCTCCGGCTCCTCGTCCTTCGGGTAGAACTGCAGGCCGACGCTGGTGCGGTCGGTGCGCTCTTCGCCGATCGACGCGTAGTGCATGTTGAAGCGGATGGTCGAGCCGGCCTTCACGAGACGGCCGGTGCCTGGCGGGAACGCGTCGCCGTTCTTGCCTTGTGCGTACTCGTTCAGGAAATCACCCTCGTCGGCATCCGCCGTCTCCTGCAGCCGGGTTACGGCGTGGTGCACGACGGGAAAGCCTTCGGCGGACGGTTTCGTCTCGACTGCCTTGATCCACCGGTCCTCGGTCAGGCCGGAATCCGAGAAGAGGTCGCCCCACCAATTGGCGCCATCCGCTGGGACAACGAACGGCTCCGGAATCGGCACGATCCAGTCGGGCTCCCCGATGTGCCAGATGTCGCGATCTGCGAATTCCACCGCAGGCGGAAGGTCGGCGGGATTGCCGCGCGGCGCGCCGGTATCAACCCAGGTCACGATGGTCTCGATCTCCGCATCGCTCAGCGACCGGTCGTATCGGAAGCCCTGCACGCCGATGTTTTTGTCGATGTACCAGGGAGGCATCGTGCGGGTCTGCACCTTGTCCTTGATCGCGCGGGCCCACGGTCGTGTTTCCTCGTAGGTCAGCAGCGACATCGGGGCGATGGCGCCCTCGCGATGGCATGTCTGGCAGGAGCGCTGCAGGATCGGTGCGACGTCCTTCGCGAAGGTGACGTCGCCGGTCTGGGCAACGGCGGTCCCTGTGGCCGCGATCGACGCGGTCAGCACCGCGAGCGCAACAACGCCGAGCGAACCAATCAGCGAACTACAGCCTCTGGGCTTCATCACTCATAGCCTCCTGCGCGGATCATGAGCTGGACGTGTCAGACGAGTTATGTACGCCTGCTATCTAATAATAATGTGCAGCGCAACACCCGCGTTGTCAACCAGAACATCACGCCGGCGTCGTCGATGAGGCCGTGATGCGGCGCGACATGAGGATGGTGTGCTCGTTTGGGCCGTCGCGGTGACGGCCAGGGCGCGCACCTGCGCGCCCTGCGGACACTAGTGGACCGTAAAGCCATTTTGCAGAGCGATTTCTGGGGCCGGGACGCACCGCGTGCCAGCGGTGTTCTTCGGTCTATATGCGGAATATGTTCCCTCGGCACGCCTTGCCAGCCGGGCGTCGCAGCTCGGGCCTCACTTCACAAATGGCTGTTACAGTCCACTAAGCAGAGAGCGAGCTGAGATAGGCGGCGAACGTCTCGTTGAAGAGCGCGCCGGGGCGGCACGCCCGCAGCCGCTCGACCGTTTGCGGCCCAGGCATGCCCAGCTTCTGCAGGATCAGTCCCGCCACCAGCGCTGATCGGTTGAACCCCATCCCGCAGTGGCGAGCAGGCGATGCCTGGTTCGAACCAGGTACGCGCCAAGACCCGCGAGCCCGTCGAGCTTGTCGAGGTTCGGCAGGTTCTCGTCGTAGATATGAAAGTAGACGGACAGGAGTTGGTCCGGCCCGATTGGCACGCCCAGGTCGAGCCCGCCTTCGAGGTCGAACACGGTATCGATGTTCCGCCGCTCGACCTCCGCCCAGTCGTGAATGGCCGGTGCGATGAACAGGTGTCCGTCGTCGTCGACCTGCGTGATCTGCCGCAACGCGCTGAGCGTATCGTCCGACGATCCGCCGGTCTCGGTTATTGGGGGGGGCTTATCCTCCGACGACCTGCGCGGGGTTCGGGGCGAAGTTTCGTCTAATTATGGATGCGTGCCCCAGATTAGCTCGGCCACGAACCCCGCCGGGATGCCGATGACGAGTAGCGCCAGGCTGACGAGCAGGAATCGAGAGTAGATCGGCACCTTCAACGCCCGGTGCGTCAGCTCGACGCGAACGGCCTCGCGCTCGTCGATCGCCTGATACGCTCGTTCAAGGCTGTCCTGGTCCGTCACATCGAAGTAGTCGCCGCCGAACTCGCGGATCCGCTCGATCAGCGGCGGCGTGGCCGGCACATCCTGCCTGGTCGCGCGCGCGTCGGTCGTGTTGATGTAGATGACATACGGCACGATGTTCCGCTGGTTGAGCTGGGCGAACTCGGCTTCCGGCATCTCGTCGACGTCGGCGTCGGTGATGATCAGCACCGCACGATGAGCCGTCGCTTGAGTCCCGAGAACCGCCTCGTCCCGGTCGAAGTGGCGCAGGACCGATTGGAGGGCCCGGATGATGTTCGTGGTGCCTTCACTCGGGATGATCTGGACCTTGCCCTCCGGCACAAAGAAGCGCTCGCGCGGAGTGCCGGGCTCGGTCGCTAGGATCTTGACGGTGACATACGGCGCATCCATGACCTGGAAGTAGTACAGCTCGTCATCGAGGACGAAGTCGTCGACCATGTACGGATAAGACGAGAACAGCCAAAGGGATACGCGGTCGTTCTTGTGGCGGCGCATCTCGAGGAACTGCAGATGCGCTTCGCGCGCCACCTCCGCCCGCGAGCGCTCGCTGTTGGAGAATTCCCATGCCATAGACAGCGACGTGTCCACCAGGTCGATGCGCACCCTCGACTCGACGTCGCCGGTGACCTCCTCGGTGGCCGTCAAGAACGGGTCGGAGACCGCTACCAGCAAGCCCACGAGCGCGAGGCCCAACAGGAGCTTTGGGATGTGATAGACGACGCGAGCGAGCAGCCCTCGTTGAAACCGCCGACCGATCACGTGCCCCGAGTGCTGCCGTGCATGTGAGCGCCGCGTGAGCACGAGCCGAGCCCACGTCAGGAGCGCGGCCAGGATCACGACCATCGCCAGCAGGCTGGCCATGCCGACGTCGCCGTAGCGGACCTGCGCGAACTCAGTCGCCGCCAACTCCTGGATGCGGAGCCGGAGAAACGGTATGAACTCGGACCATTCCACTAGCATGGGTCGAGGTGCGGCCGTCAGGCGCGGAGCGCGGCGACGAAAGCGTCGGCCAGCGCGTCAGGGGTGGTCCGGTTCCAGGTTTCGTTGACGGTCAGTAGGAACCCGGCGCCGTCTGGGCGCGGGGCGCCGAGGTCGACGCCGCGACTCGCCAATCGCGCGCGAACGCCCGCGGGGTCGGGATGCGAGACCCGCAACCGGAAGATGTTGGTCCCGGCCGGGATACGCTCGATGGTGAAAGCATCGTGGCGCGCTACCTGTTCGATCCACGCTTCCGAGACCGCCACCGCTTGGCGGAATCGGTCGATGAACGCCGGTGCGAAGTGCCGAGCGATGGACGCGAAGGGCCAGGCGCCAGGCAGGCCGGCGCCGAACATGCGGCGCGTGTGAAACAAGTCGTCGAGCAGGGCCCGAGGGCCCGCTAGAATCGCACCGGACGCGGCGTTGAAGTACTTGTAGAGCGACACATAGACGGTGTCGAACGGTCGGGCATAGTCGGCCACGGGACGTCCGGTGTACGCGCTCTGCAGGAATATGCGCGCGCCGTCCAGGTGCAATCGGATGCCCTCCCGGCGGGCGAACGTCGTGACGCGGTCCATCTCGGCCTCATCGAAGGTTTCACCGAAGCGTCGCCGCACCGGCGTTTCGAGGGAGATCACCGATACCGGTCGCGCCACGCGCCCACCAATCGTCCGGCCGATGACGTTGCGGGCGTCATCAACGGTGAACGTCGCACGTCCTGGCGCCAGTGGCATCAACGTGATGCCGCTTAGCGTCTGCACGCAGTCACCTGAGTCGTTGAACAGGTGGCTCTCGGCCTGCACGATCGCGCGACCCGTGCCGCCCGCAAGGGCGCGCACCGCGAGGTGATTGGCCAGCGTTCCGGTCGGCATGAAGACGGCCCGCTCTTTCCCGAGTACGGCCGCGAAGTGCGCTTCGAGCTCGGCTACCGTGCCGCCAATTGAGTAGGCGTCGCGCTCGATCGATCCGGAATCGGCGAGTTCGGTCCAGAGGTCGGCCGATTCGGCGGTCGTGAGGCCCAGGCCATCGCCTACCAGACGCACTCGACCTGTGTTGGCGGCGCGTCCGGCCGGTGCGACGGTCCGACCGAGCGTCAGCGTCGGCCGCGCCAGGCCGACACCCATGCCCAGGGTGCCCATCTGGAGAAAGCGGCGTCGATCGAGGCTGGTAGTGCCCATCGCAGATCTACTCCACCCAAGACGATACTCGTAATCGGCTGTTCGGCGAGCGACACTTCGACTATTCTCTCCGGATCGGGAGGTCTGATCGATGAAACGAGCGCGCGCGCGGTTCTGGCTTGCAGTAGGAGTGACGGTGGCGCTGGCCTCGCCGACGGTGGCGCAAAACGCCGACTGGCGGCTCCACAACCTCGACCTGGCCGGCAGCCGATTCTCCACCCTCGATCAAATCACTCGCGACAACGTTGGCACGCTGACGCCGCGATGGCTCTTCCAGCACGGCGTCATCGACGGCGTCAGCAATCAGACGACCCCGGTCATCGTCGATGGGGTCATGTATGTCACCGATTCACGCGGCAGCGTCTATGCCGTTGACGCCGGCGATGGCCATTTGTTGTGGACGTATGACGTCACCGACCTCCTGGGCGGCGCGCGCGACGCGGGGTACATTTTCCGCCATCGTGGCGTCACCTACGAAGAAGGGGTTGTCTACAGCGCGGCGGGCTCGTTCATCTTCGCGCTCGATGCCACAACTGGAGCGCCGCTCGAGACCTTCGGCGACAACGGCCAGGCGAGCGTGATCGTCGACGTGCTCAGGCAGCGGTTCCCAGACGTCGAGACGGCGATCTCGATGGGGTACTGGTTCACGACGGCGCCGCAGATTCATGACGGCGTGCTCTACGTCGGCTCGACCCGCAGCGAGAGCCGCATTCCCGGTGGGCACGTGTTGGCGGTCGATGCACGGACGGGGGAGGTGCTCTGGCACTTCAACACGATTCCGCAAGACGAGAACGACCAGGGCTGGGAGATCGCCGGACCTACCTGGGTGGGCGGCGGCCGCGAAGGCGGTGGGATCTGGGAAACCCCGTCGATCGACGCGGACCTGGGTCTCGTCTACGTCGCGGTCGGGAACCCCTTCGGTGACAGCACCAAGCGATCGGGGTTGAACCTCTTCAGCGATTCGGTCCTCGCCCTCTCGCTCGAGGATGGTCGGCTCGAGTGGTATTACCAACTCGTGCATCATGACGTCTGGGACTACGACAATGGCAGCCAGCCGATGCTTTTCGACATGGAGGTGGACGGCGAGCCGATCAAGGCGCTGGCGCAGGCGAACAAGAACGGGTGGCTCTACATCCTGAACCGCGCGACGGGGGAGCCGGTGCATCCGATCGTCGAGACACCGGTACCGACAGAGACCGACCGCGAGGGCGAGCAGCCGTGGCCGACGCAGCCGATTCCGTATACGGCTGCCGGCGATCGTATGGAGCCGGTCTCGCCGATCTTTCCGGAGGAGATCCCGGCCGAGCACGCGAAAGGCAAGCGGCTCGTCGCTCAGTACACGCCGCTCGGCCCGGATCAGATCTTCGCGCCGGGCTTCGGCGGCGGTGCCAGCTACGCGCCGCTGGCCTACAGTGAGCAGACCGGTCTGCTGTACGTGAACGCCATCGATCAGCCGTCCGATTCCGGACGCGGCGCGCGGGGCTTCGTGTCTGCCTACGACCCGACGACGGGCGAGCTTGTCTGGCGGCAGATCTTCGAGGGCTACGGGCAGTCCGGGCCGGTTGTGACGGCGGGCGGTCTCGTCTTCGTCGGCGCCGGCAGCAACATCGCCGGCTACTTCTACGCGTACGACGCTGAGACCGGCGAGGAGCTGTGGAAATTCAATACCGGCGCTGGCATCTTCGCCGGACCTTCGGTCTATATGGTGGACGGCGAACAGTTCGTCACCGTGGCGTCAGGCGGCGGTAGTCGGGGCCGGCGGGGCGGCGATCTGATCCTCAGCTTCGCCCTCCCGCGGCGGTAATCAAGCACGCAATCGTCGCCGCGCAGGTCTGAAGGCCTGCGCTACGGATGCCATGCAAGTGAGCTCCGGGGTTAGCGATTCCCCCACGGGGTTCTCGTCCCGACGTTGAGCCGGACGTCCCGTGGCCGACTTTGGTGGATGCCAGTTACCTCGAGCCACTCCAGGATGCGCGGCGTCACGAGCTCGGGCACCTCGGTATGCGGGCCGTGTCCGACGCCCGGGAGGACCTGCACCGTCAGCTCGTTGTCGACCCAGCGCCACGTGTCGTTGAGCGTGCCCGGTTTGAACGGCCCGCTGTTCTCCCCGTAGATGAGCAGCGTCGGCGCTTGCACCGCCGGAAACTCGCTGATGCTGAAGCCGAATCCCTCCGTCTCGAGGCTAAACGGCGGGCGTGGCCAGTTCGCTTTGTAGAAGTTGACAATCGATTCTGGGTCGAGGCGTCCGTAGGCCTCCGCGCGCAGTTGGCCGAGCGGGTCAGCGGGTTGTGCGGGGATGCTCTTCATCCTCTCGCCGAATTCGGCTCCCGCATTGGGGTTCTCTTGCATGCCGCGCTGGAACATGCTCGCCTGCTGCTGTTCGGGATCGGACGCCAGCTCCCGTAGCAATCCCGCAGGGTGCACCGTTCCGAGCGAGACCAGCCGGTCGGTCTTGTCCGGATGGGTCATCGCGAAATGCCAGGCGTAGAACCCGCCGCTGTCTTGTCCGACGATGATGGCCTTCTCCTCGCTAAAGTGATCGATGATGGCGGCAATGTCCGAGGAGATCTTCGCCATCGTGTAGTGCTCGACCCCCTGCGGCTTGTCGCTCTTGTCGGTCCCGCGTGTCGACATGGCCACGACACGGTAGTGCTCGGACATCGCCACCATCTGATTGCGCCAGTCGAACCACGGTCCGGTGATGCTGTGGACAAAGATAACGAGCGCGCCTTCACCGGCCATGTGATAGGTGACGCTGACGCCGTCGGAGTCGACCACGCCCTCTCGCGCGGTGATCGAGGCGCCGCGCCAGTCCCTGATGGTGACGTCCGCGCTCGCAAGGATCGGCGCGACGCCAATGACGGCCGTGAACAGTACTGTCGACCTGATTCTCATGGTCCCCCCTATACGCTTGCGTCGGGCATGTCACAAAACGCCGTGCGACCCTAGCGAGCGGCCACGGCCGTGTCAACGTCGGCTACGCGATCGACATATGCCAGTTCCTGCCTCAGGTAGGCCGCAATTGCCCGCATGCCTGATAGCTCGGTCACCGATTCCGCGGCGCTGTTGTAGTTGGTATTGGTGTTGACGTCGTACGTAAACGGCACACCGTGACGATCGAGGATGAACTCGACCCCGGCGATCTCGATGCCGTAATCCTCCAGAAAGCGCTCGTATCGCTCGATCAGCGGGTCGCTGAAGTTTTTGATGATTCGGAAGAGCGAGTCCACAGATTCACCCGCCGGGCAAAACGCGTCGTCGACACGGCACGCGTCAGCCGGGCAGAGCTCGAACCCCTGGCTCGTGTCGACCCGTACCGCGTACAGAAAACGCCCGCCGACGAACTCCACGCGCGTGATGCACGGTTTGGGTGCCTTGATGTAGTCCTGTAGGAGCGTGACCCCGTCGACCGACGGTTCGAACGCCTCGCTCTCCACATACCGCTCGAGTGTGTCGGCGTCGTGAAAGAGCCTGACCCCCAAGCCCTTGCCGGCCCGGTTGTGCTTTGTGATGAACGGTGGAGGGAACACCCGGCCGGCGTCGATGAGCGCCTCGCGTCCGATCGTTGCTACGGTCTTGGGTGTTCGGATGCCGTGCGCGTTCAGGGCGGCGTACTGGGCGACCTTGCTGAGCTCGAGCTGCAACGCGCGCCCGGTGTTGATGACGCGCCGGCCGTGGCGCTCGAGCCACGCCAGCACCGCGGCGGTATGTTCCGGGGCGTAGCGATGGCCACGGGTATGTGACGAGGCGCTCATCCGGTTGTAGAAGACCCCGTCGGGCGGCGACGCAGTGAGATCGAGTGTCCCAGCACCGAGAAACCACTCCTCGAACGGCACGTCGAGCTCCTCGAACGCGGCACGCAGCGGCTCGACCCACGCGCTGTTCTCATGGATCACGTAGACGCGGCTCATGGCGGTCACCTGGTGGGCGTGGTGTCCTCTGCGTCGTCGGCGAGGCGGAGTTCGCCGCGCTCCGCTCGCGCGAGCAGATCGTGGGCCGCGTCGGCCTTGTCCCGTGGCACGAGGATCTCGACCGTGCCCAGGCCGTCGAGCGAGAGCCCGTGCGTGTTGCGCAGCGTTTCGCCCCGGGTCTGGCACGGAATGCCGTGCGCCTTGAGAAATGCGCGCAGTTGTTCCTCGTCGAACTGGCCCTGTGCTGTCGAGACGACGACATACTCGTCGCTCACCGATTCATGCTCCGGTTCGACGATACCATGCCACGGCCGCCGCTCCTGGGGGACGCGTTGGAGCAGGCATCCCGCGCCTATCGTCGGTTACAATGCCATGATCCATGGCGGTGGCCGGGTCGGCGTGAACGGAGTAGGGAGGTCTGACATGACGGTTCGAGGGTTCACGGCGTCGACGACAGTGGTAGCGTTACTCGTACTCACATCCGTCGCGGTCGCGGGTCAGACGCAGTCCGGCGCGGTGAGCGCCGAACCTATGTCCCGAACCGCATGGGGTCAGCCGGACCTGCAGGGTGTCTGGGACTTCCGCACCATTACACCGATGGAGAGGCCGGACGATCTGGCCGGCAAGGAGTTTCTCACGGCGGAGGAAGCGGCGGAGCTCGAAGAGACCCGCCGCACCGAGAACGCGGCGCGCGATGGCGAGGTGCCGGCCGATATCGTCGGGAACTACAACACGTTCTGGTTTGATCGCGGGAACTTGGTTGTCGGGACCCAACGCACGTCACTGGTGGTTGATCCCCCGGACGGGAAGATTCCCCCGCTGACAGCCCCGGCCCAGCGCTTGCGTGCGGCTGAGGATGCGGCGCGGAGCAACACGGGCCCACACCAGCCAACACCGGGCGGATGGGTGGACGACCTCGGTCCGAACGGCCTACAGGTGCGTTGCATCACCGGGTTCAACTCCGGCCCGCCGATGACGCCGAGCGCCTACAACAACAACATGCAGCTGTTTCAGACGCCCGACCACGTGGTGCTGCTGAACGAGATGAATCACAACGCACGCATCATCCCGCTCGACGGGCGCGCGCATGTCGATCTGCGACAGTGGACCGGCGACTCGAGGGGCTATTGGGACGGCGAGACGCTCGTCGTGGAGACGGTCAATTTCCTGCGTGAAACGAGCTTTATGCGCGGCGGCTCAAGTCCCGATCTCCAGCTGGTCGAGCGCTTCAGCCGCGTCTCGCCCGACATCCTGGAGTACGAAGTGACGGTCGACGATCGGCGGACGTGGACCCATCCGTGGACCTACACCGTGCCGATGGTGCGCAACGCCGAGCCGATGTACGAGTACGCGTGCCACGAAGGCAACTATGCGATGGAAGTCATCCTCGCTGGTGCGCGCGCCGAGGAGCGAGCGGCGGCCGGCGCGGGCTCGCAGTAGGTGATTCGACCGGCGGGGCTTTACCGCGAACCCTCTCGGGGACTTCGACAGCGCAGCGCCCCGAGTCGCCTCGGCGAGGCGCGCCACGTGGCTCCTCACGACACCGGAGGGATTGGCCCCGACGCGGTCACGCGCACGCGGTACAGTCCGGTACGCGCCGTCATGTAGAGCGTGCGCCCGTCGTCGCCCCACGCGGCATTGGCCGGCACCTCCGTCGGCTTGATCGTACCGAGGTGCTGCCCGTCGGGTGTGATCACCCAGACTCCACCCGGGCCGGTCGCCCATAGATTACCGGCGTCGTCCACCTTCAGCCCGTCGGCCGCCCCCGGTTCCTCCGAGCCGCTGGCGTCCAGCAGGACCTCTCCGCTGCCCAGCGAGCCGTCTACCGCCACGTCGTATGTCATCCATAGATTGGCCATGCTGTCAGCCACGTAGAGGCGTGACTCGTCGGGCGACAACGCGATGCCATTGGGCCCTTGCAGATCGGCAAGCAGCGTCACCGTGCCGTCAGGGTCGAGGCGGTAGATTCCGTTGACATCCTGCGCCCTGTCTTCCGGACTCGGCAGGCCGTACGGTGGATCGGTGAAGTACAGCGACCCGTTGGTGTGGTAGGCGAGGTCGTTGGGGCTGCTGAACCGGCCACCCTCGTAGGTGTCGACGACGACGCTCCGCGTGCCGTCGGCGCTCACGCGCGAGATACGACCGCCGAAGTGCTCCGTGAAGACGATGTCGCCGTTCGGGCCGACCGTGATGCCGTTCGAGCCAGACAGGCCTCCGCCCTCATGGTCACCCTCGTACACCGGTCGGAGGAAGTCGCTCACCTCGCCGTTGGGCGTCCATTTGATGATGGCGTTGTTGGGAATGTCGCTGAACAGCAGAAACGGCCCGCCCTCCTCGACCCACACCGGACCCTCGGTGAACGCAAACCCGTCCGCGAGGTGCTCAATGACGGCGTCCAGGGGGACAAGCGCGTCGAACGCAGGATCGAGCCGCTCAATCACGCCGGCGCTCAGCTGGCTATCGGCCGCGGGCACCGCATCGGACGTCGCGTCGGGCATCGGCGCATCCGGTGCTCCGCCACACGAGACCGCCATCACCACTACCATCGGCAGCATCCAATTTCGTCTCACGGCTTCCCCCTTGGTCGGCATAGTGCGTTGAGAATACGACGAATCGTCACGCATGCGCCCACCCCCCCCGGTGTTATGATCGCGGCACTGAAGGGAGCACCATGTTGAGAAGCGCTCGCCGCTCGCACCGAATCGCACGCCATCTCATAGTCTTGCTGGCGCTCGTCGTCGGGAGTCTGGCGCCCATGGGCGCCCAAGACGCCGACGTCATCGTGCGCGGCGCGTCCATCGGCGATTCACCAGTCGTCACCCTGGCCGAGGCCATGCGCAACGCTGATGCCTACGCTGATCGGTCGGTGATTCTCGAGGGCCAGGTCGTCAAGGCCTGCCAAAATAAGGGCTGCTGGCTCGAGCTCGTGCCGCAAGGAGCCGAACGGGGCATTCGCGTCACCTTCAAGGACTACGGTTTCTTCGTACCGAAGGATTCGGCTGGCCACGCGGCCAGACTGGAAGGCGCGTTCGAGCGCAACGTTTTTTCCGAGTCCGACGCCAATCACCTGATCGCCGAAGGGGTCGAGCTGACGCGGAATCCCGATGGCACGGCGACCGAGCTGAGTTTCGTCGCCGCAGCCGTTGAGCTGCGTCCGGCGGCGGCGGCCGGCGGGCCGTAACGCCGAGTCCCGCGTATGGCCTGTCTGTGAAGGTGGGCCCCGTGGGTCACTCGCCGCTGTGAAGCCGGATGACTCAGCGCGCCCCCTTTACCGCCCGTTCCTCCTGCACGCGCGCCCCGGCCAGGATTCCCGCCATACCGATGTTCCCCTCATGGCAGGCGTACTCGAAGAGGAGGTCCGGGCTTCTCGACATCGGGACCATGGCGGTCCACGGCCGCGTCCAGGTGGTCGGATCCGTTACGGTGATCTCGTAGTGCAGCGTTTCGGGTCCGGCGAGCGCGAAACGCTCGATGAGATGCAGGTTGTCCGACGCGCCGCGATACCCGCTCTTCGGCGAGTAGTTCGTCGTCTCGACCACCAGTGTGTCGCCTTCCCAATGCGCCCGTGAATCGCCATGCCACTGGCGGATGGCGTCGTGGACATGGGGATGATCGCCGATCGGCATCACGCGGGCGTCATGAATCATCTCGCCCAGCATCACGATGTCGTCCGGCGTTTGGAAGATCTGGTAGTAGCTGTTGTAGCCGGCACCGAGTCCGCCGACGCGCGGAATTCCGTACGTGATGCAACGCACCTGGCGGCTCAAATCCTCCGGCCCATCGGCGGGATGCGCCTCGCGGTACTCCCTGGCGGCCGCCTGCCGTTGCTCGGCTTCCGTGGTCATTGGCGGGAGTTGCCCGTTTGCCGGGTCGGTAATCAACGAGGTGCGGTTGTCGAAGTCGCGGGCCACCATCCACACCGAGCTGTAGTTGCCGGTGCCGCCGTCGCGCGAGACGTTGCGTTCGACGTTCGCGAGCACGGCGTTGAACACGCCATCGCCGAAGGCGGCGTCGTCGGCGCCGCCGAAGAGCCGTCCGGCCGACTCCCGCAGCGCCGCCACCTCTTCGTCAGTGAATGATGCCTTGCCAGCGAGCGAGTCCGGTCGCTCCAACGGGGTCGCGCTGTTGTTGGCCCACACCCCTTGCAGGTCGGGGCGGCCATCCGGTGTCCGTGGCACGGTCCAGTTGTCGTCGGACGATTGGCCGGCGGCGAGCGCTGGCAGCAGCATGGCCACACCGACCACCACGGTTAGCGAACACGCACGAAGGTGACGCATCATGACCTCCCGTCGATTTGACGCTCATTATGGAGCCACTGCCGAGTGAAACGCTAGAATCTTGACTCCACACAACGTGAAACGGAGCTGATCACATATGGATACGCAACGGTTCTTGATCACCGGTGGCAGCCAGGGGATCGGGGCTGCGCTTGTCGCCCTCGCGCGCAAGGTCGGGCACACCGTCGTCTTTACCGGCCGCAACGAGTCGCGTATCGCGCAGGTCGCCGCCGAGAGCGGTGCGCACGGGGTACGCGCCGACGTCTCGCAAGGGAATGACAACGCGCGCACGATCGAGGTCTGTCGCGAGCAGATGGGCGGGGTCGACGTCCTGGTCAACAACGCCGCGTTCGGCTACCTGGCGGGCGTTGGCGAGATCGACATGGCGTCGATGCGCAGGTTGTTCGAGACCAATGTCTTCGGCCTCGTCGATCTCACAAACCGGGTCGTACCGCTGCTCAAGGCGCAGGAGCGCGGGGCCATCGTCAACATCGCCTCGACATCCGGGATGAAGGGACACAAGGGAGGCACAGTGTACGCGGCGAGCAAGTGGGCCGTGCGCGGCATGAGCCAGTGCTGGCAAGCGGAGCTCCGGCCCCATGGCATTCGCGTGACCTGCGTCTGCCCGTCCGAGGTCCAGACGGACTGGATGGGCCGGACCGGTCGCAACAACCCCAACAAGCTGTACGCAACGGATATCGCCGAGACCATCATGGCGGCCCTCACGATGCACCCTCGGGCGCTCTGGCCGGAGCTGGCGGTGTTTGCTAACAATCCTTGGAAGGAAGATTGACTGCGGTCGGAGGCAGGATTCGGCGCAAGATGTTCGGCTTGCGGCACTTCGGCCGATGTGGTACAAGGTTGGTCGGCATTGTGTACGACTGGACTCGTACGGTGACCGTGTTCGTGACTGACTGCGGCAGAGGGAGCCACGCTGATGAGAATGCGATCGCAATTCGTGGCGGTGACAGTGGTCGGCGCGCTAGCGATGGCGGCGCCGGCGTTCGCGGGTAACAACGACACCGGGGTCACGTACTACAAGGACGTCCTGCCGATCATGCAGGAGAACTGCCAGAGCTGCCACCGGCCCTCTGGCCAGAACATCAGCGGGCTGATCGCGCCGATGGCGTTCATGAGCTACGAGGAGACCCGTCCGTGGGCTCGGTCGATCGCCCACAAGGTCGAGACTCGCGAGATGCCACCGTGGTTCTCTGATGCCCCGAAGGGTGTGTTTTCGAACGAGCGCGGTCTGACCGAGGACGAGGTCGACACCATCCTGGCGTGGGTCAAGGCGGGCGCCCCAGCCGGCGACAAGGCCGATGCGCTCCCGACCAAAGTCTTTGCCGAGCAGATTAACGACGGCTGGACGCTCGGCACGCCAGACTTCGTCGTCAAGCTGGGTGAGCCCTACGTGGTTGCCGACGATATCAACGACATCAACATCATCTTCTACGAGCAGATCCCCGAGGAGCTGATGTCCGAGGACACCTTGATCAAGGGCTGGGAGTTCCGGGTCGGTGACAACGGCTGGACGCATCACATGTGCTCGTCGGTTCTGTCCCCGTCCGTGGCGGCCGAGCTCGACGGAACCGCCGTCCAGAGCGAGGGTGAAGGGGCCGACAGTCCAGACTCGCGGCTGCTGAGCTGCGTGGCCGAGGGTGGCGAGCCAGACATGCTGCCGGAAGGCTTCGCAGTCCGGTTCGAAAAGGGCTCCGCCGTCTCGTTCAATATGCACTACAACAAGGAGACCGGCGCCGGGACTGCGTTCACCAGCCAGCCGGAGATCGGGTTCTGGGTCGAGAAGACCCCCGTGCAGCACGAGGTCATCAACGACACGCTCTATAACCGTGGGTTTGAGATTCCTCCCCATCACGCGAACTATCGGGTCGGGTCGTCGCGGTTGCTCGAGAAAGACACGCTGGTGCTGACCTACTGGCCACACGCCCACCTGCGGGCCACCGCCGCCCGCTACACGGCGATCTACCCCGACGGCAGCGCGGAAGTGTTGTTGAACGTGCCGCGCTACGATCAGGGGTGGCAGATTACCTACAAGTACAAGGAGCCGAAGTTCCTGCCGAAGGGCACGCGTATCGACGTCGACTTCTGGTATGACAACACGCCGGAGCGCGCGGCGCGAAAGGGCTTCAACGCGGATCGGTTCGTCGGCTACGGCCCGCGGACCGAGGATGAGATGTCACTCGGCTTCATCGGCTACGTAGAGATCGACGACACGAAGACGATGGAGACCACCGACAACGACTGATCGCTCGAACGCCGAGCGAGCGGAGTGCAAGTCGAGGGCGGGGTCGTTCATGGCCCCGCCCTCTGTTTCTTTTGGGATCCATGAAGACCCGAGTCGCCGTCATCGTCGGAACCCTGGCCATGTCCGCCGCCCCGCTGGTCGCCCAGCCCGTGGCCCCCAGCGCGGAGGGGGATGGTCTCCTGCACACCGAGCTCACGCTCAACCGTCAGCTCGTGCGCGTCTCCCTCCAGCCGGGTCTCTCGGCCGATGACGGCGTCGCCCATCGCGAGGTCCTCGCCGGAGCGGTTGGTGCCGGTCTGCCGATCGGCACGCTCGAGGGACATCGCGCCTTGCGGCTCGGAGCGATCACCCCGATGATGGAGGTACTGCTACCGGCGACAGATGAGGGGGACGAAGCCGAAGAAGAGGAGACCGACCCGGCCACGCCGACCTACGACCTGTCTCTAGTGCGAAGTGTTGACGGCTGGGAGCTCGAGGCACGCGCCACCGACACCGAGCAGGAATACTGCATTCCGCTCCGCCACGCCATGAGCTCTCAGTCCGTGCCCGAGCTGTCGGCATCATTGCACGCGATGGCCGCCGAGGCCGGGCGTCTGGCCTTGAGTTGGGGTCGGCACCGATGGAGCACCGACTTCCGGCTCGAGGAGCTGCCGCCGCCCCCGCGCCAGCCACGCGTGTCTGGGCGGGGCACGCCTCGGGATGACGATCTCAACCCGGAAGAAGTGGAGCGGGCGGCGGATATCTCCCGGGGGTTCCTCCTGGGAGAGCGGGACGAGAGTGCGGTCGTGCTCCCTGACGGCGCGCGCGTGTCGCTCGCCTACTGGAAGGGTGTCGACATTGAGGACGAGGACTTTGGGCGCCTCTCGGCCACACCAGATGGGGCGGTGGTCCCGCTCGTGCGGGCCTCGGTCCTGCGATTCAAGACCGATGTGTCACTCCGGTTCGGCGACGCCGACATCCCGACCGGCAATCTCGCACCTGGATTTGCTGGCTTCTATGGCATCTGGCTCAAGCGAGTCGGCGATGGCTGGCGGCTGCTGTTCACCGACGAGCCGGACTCCTGGGGTACGCAGCACGATCCGGAGCACGACGTCGCGGAGGTGCTGGCACGCTACACGCGCGCCGGCAACGCCTTCCGTCCGCTCGGCGCGACACTCGTTGCCACCGACGCCGATCGGGGGCAGCTCGTCGTGCACTGGGGCGTGCACGAGTGGGCCGCCGACTTCGCGGTCATTCACTGAGCGTGGCCACCGCGCCCCCTGCGTGCAGAGTCGACGGCGCGGCCGCTGCGGGCATGAAGGCCAGCGCTACGAAGGTCGCCCGGTACCAATACATGTGAGCGCCGGTAACGAGCACGGAGATCATCGTGTCGAACACGCCCCCGAAAAGCGCCGTCGAGCTGGTGATGGAGCGGCTCAAGCAGCAGGACGCCGAGTCCGGTGTGGACGCGGCGCCGCTGACCGAGGCTCAGACGTCCGCGATCGCCGAGGCGCGGCGCGCCTACGACGCGGGAGTCGCGGAGTGCCGGATCCTGCACGAGTCGTCGCTCCGGACGGCGTACGCCCCCGAGGCGCGCCAGGAGCTCGAGGCGAACTATCGGCGTGATCTCGCTCGGTTCGCCACGGACCGCGACCGGAAGATTGACAAGATCCGGAGCGGGACGGAGCCGGACCAATGATGGCTCAACCCTGTGTGCTACTGGCTGTCCCTGTTGGCGCGCGCGCGACGAGGGGGCAGGCCGCGAGCTGACTTGAGACGTCGCGGGCGTGGTTGTCGATCCGACGGTCGTGGAAACATGCCGCTAACAGAAGCAGAAAACTGCTCCGAAGCGACCGGTAGGCGATCACGGTCTTTGTGATCCGTGACTGTCAGATAATCCATGGTGCCCCTCGGCAGCCGAGCCAGGCGCATCCGTTCACTCGATGAACGGCGCATCGCCGATGTGGGACAAGCTAAGGTGCGGTTCTTCCGGTGGGCCGACCCCACCCTCGGATCGACTACCACGACCGAGACGTCGATCAATCGACCGCGCCCATGGCGGCACACGCCTCACTGGGCCGTAAGGGCCAGTACCGCGTAGGCGGTCGCGGCGTCGCGCATGAAGAGTGCGCGGTCGGACGACGGATCACGATGCCGATTGAGCGATGACGCGGGCCACGACCCGTCCGGCTGCTGGTGCCGCCGGAGCCATACGAGACCCTTCTCGATCGCCGCGTTTGTGTGCGGGAGGCTCGCCCGTCGCAAGGCCAGCGTCACCAGACCGGTAGCGTAGCCGTCGCTCGCCCCGTCGACAGCTGTGTCGTCGCGTCGCTCCCACGATCCCAGCGACGACAGGCTCCAGCCGCCGTCCGGCCTCTGCAGTCTGACGACATCGTTGGCGATCGCCTGCTGTCGCGCCGGCTTCAGAGTGTCTGGAAGCGTCGCCGACGCCCACACCGCCATGACCTGATTGAACAGCGGTTCGGCGTCGACGCGCCGCCGGAGGTAGTCACGCAGACGCTCGAGGTGGTCGCGAATCTCGGCGCGCGTGCGGTAGCCCTCCGGTGCCAGCCCGACCGCCACGGCGGCCAGAGCGGCCCCATGGTAGGTCCCCTCATCCGATTCCCACGGCGCCAGGTTGAAATGTAGCCAGGGCCACGCGCCCGCGGCCTCTCCGCTCCTCCGCTGCAGTACCCAGAGGTGATCGAACGCCTGCTCGGTCGTCTCGCTCAGCGAGCCGTTCACTGAATCGCGCCGGGCGAGGATGAGGGCGTTGAAGATGGCTTCCGTTCCTCGGGATTGGTTGGTTTTCGGCACCCCGTATCGTTCGTCGGTGTAAAAGGGCCCGAACTCGCTCCAGTTGGCGACACGCGATGTCACGCTCTTCAGGAGGGTCCGCTCGTGTCGGGTCGGGGTGTCATGGGCCGCGCCAAGACGAAGCATCGGTCGGGCGAGGCCGTAGGGACCGGTCGTATGACACGAGATACAAAAGGTGTCGCGCTCGCGCGCGGCCGTCTCCCAGCTGGACCACCACTCAACACGCTGGTCGAGGTAGGCCGCGGCGCCCTGCGCGTCCCACGCGACAGGGTCACCGCTCTGGGAATGGCCCATGGTTGCGCCCAGAACGCCGCACGTCGTCATCACAACGAGGGTCAGCTTCTTCATATCAGTACCCCGGATGTCAAAATCAGAATGTCAGAACCCCGGTTTGACCGTGCCCTTCCGGCGTGCGACTTCGAGGAGCGTTGGATAGAACTGCACGAACGTCCGCTCGACGGCGGTGTGCTCGGTGTGACACTCGATACAGCGGGCCACTTGCGCGCCGGCGAGCGGTTGGGCGACGTCCGCCAGCGATTGTGCCGTGCCGAAGTCGTAGAATGCCCACCCGTCCGGGAACCTGCTGTCCTTCACCTCCGCTTCGAGTGCGACGAGGTCGGACTGGAACTGCCCGGTTCCGGTGATGGCGCCCTCGCTGCTGGACCGTCTAATCTCGAGAACGAAGATCGTCTCGTCGGGCCACCGCCCCGTCTCCATGAACCCTCGATACGACGGCGGGTTCACGAACACGTTCTGGAAGAGCTGCGGCTGGGAGCCGTCGCCCGGAGGCTGATAGCTCATATTCAAGCTCGAGCTGAGGAACTGCCACTCCCGGTACTTCGTCGGGCGGTCCAGGTTCGTCCCATCCCGATAGTTGGGGCCGTCCGCCCGAGGCTCTTGGGCCCCTACGGTCAAAGACACTAGGACGGCGACGCCGAGGCACGCGGCCGACATCAGGAAGGCCGTCTTTTTCGTCTTCATGTGGGGCGCTCCAGTAGGTGTGGAAGACACATCACGATTGCCGGAGTGATGGCCAGCACGGCACAGGCGAAGAGCACGATGCGCTTCATGGGTGACCTCCAATCTCTCGGCGGTGGTCAACGGTCAGCGAGGCCTTGGCGATTCACCGACCGTTCGTCGCCGCCGTCTGGTCGGCCTCCTGCAGGCGCGCGCCCCGAAGGGTGTTCACGATTGCGTAGTTGCCTTCATGGCAGGCGAACTCGTAGATCTGGCCCGTGCCGGGCGCTGGCCGCATGAAGATCAGGGCCGTCCATGGCATCGTCCACGTCGTCGGATCGTGCATCGTGAACTCGTACTCGAGCGTGTCCGGTCCGGTCCGGGTGAACCGTTCGACGAGACGCAAGTCGCTGGAGGCGCCGTTGAAGTTCGTCGCGCGCTTGAGGTTCGTCGTCTCGACGACCAGCGTGTCGCCGTCCCACCGGCCGCGCGAGTCGCCCAGGTTGCCGCGTAGGCTGGACGGCAGGTGCGGCCGCCCGTCCAGCGGGATGATGCGCGTCTCGTGCATCATCTCCATCAAGATGGCGACGTATCCGGAGGTCTGCACGATCTGATAGTTGCTGTTGTAGCCTCGACCGGTCATCGGGACGCGCCCACCGGAACACCGTAGTCCGGCGCCGAGGTCCTCTGGTCCGGCGGGGAAGCGGGCACGCGGTCGCTCGCGCGCCGCGTCGCGCCGCCGCTCGGTCTCGGGCGTCATCGGCGGAAGTCGTCCGTCGGACGGATCGACGATCAGCGAGGTGCGATTGTCGAACCAGCGACCGATGAGCCAGAAGTGATTGTAGTTACCGGTTCCTTCGGGGGAATTGGCTGTGACACCGTCGCCGGACTTGTGCTCTGTCGCGTCGGCCAGCGCGGCGCGGAAGACGCTCTCGCCGAAGGCGGCGTCACCGGCGTCGTCGCCGAAGAGGGTGGCCGCTCGCTCGCGGAGCGTGGCAACTTCTTCGGCGGTCAGCGTTGTCTTGTCTGCAAGCTCGACCGGTCGTTCGAGCGGGGTCGCGGAGTCACTGGCCCAGATGCCCTGCAGGTCGGGCTGTCCGTCAGCGGTCCTGGGCGGTGTCCAGGACCCCGGCGCACCTTGCGCCGAGGCACCCGCCGGCGCCACCAGTCCGATTGCGATCAGCGCGACGCACACCGCGAGGAATCGCTTGCTCATTGTCTTCTCCTCTGGACCGAAGTCTCGCTCCATACCATAGGCAGCGGCGTGGCTTTGTGCAAGGATCGGCGCCCGTACCTCGCACTGGTGGCCTGTATCGCCAATACAGGCCACTAGCGCGCCGCAAGCGGCGCGGCACCCGTGGCGACGTCCATGATCAGGCGCGTCAATAAATAGAGACGTGGCTCGATCGATCGAAGGTCGACGTACTCCGCGGCGCTGGAATGGGCGCCGAAGCCCTGGAGGCCGAGGCCCTCGATGACCGGTGCCCCGGTTTCCAGCGCCGCGAACGCCGCGTCGGTCCCCCCACCGGAGGCCTCTTCGGTGACGCTGAGTGTGCGCCCGATCTCCCGATAGACGGCCTGTGCATGCCGTGCCAGAGCGCGCGAGGCCGCGGTCGCCTCGAGCGGCGGACGTCGGCGCTCGAACTCCATCGTGACGCGGGTGTCCGGGATGAGCTGGTTTTGCAGGCGATGCCGCACCTGCTCCTCGATCAGCTCGTAGTCGGCGACGGTGAGCACGCGCACGTCGGCGGTCGCGCGCGCGTCCTCCGGGATGACGTTGCGTCGGGCGCCCGCCGACGCCACGGTCCAGTTCATCTTGATGCCGGTCGTCTCGTCCGAGAGGTCTCGGGTTTGCATGATCTGGTGGGCGAGTTCGTAGAGCGCGTTGCGCCCTTCGTCGGGGGCTGCCCCTGCATGTGAGGCCCGTCCTTCCACCCGCAGCCTGACGGATCCGATCCCGGCGGTCGTCAGCGCGAGGCGGTCGTTCGCCCCGGCGCCTTCGCACGAGAAGACGACATCGTGCTCGCCGCCGAGGCGCGTGAGTAGCGCGCGCGATCCGGGGGAGCTCACCTCTTCATCCGCGTTGATGAGCACGGTGATCGTCCCGTAGTCGTCGACGTCGAGTAGCTGCAGGATCGACAGCACGTGTAGGATGACGGCGATGCCATGCTTGTCGTCCGCAATCCCGAGTCCGTATGCTCGGTCGCCGTCGATGCGGAAGGGTTGCTCGGCGAGCATGCCGCGCTGATAGACGGTGTCCATGTGGGCCAGCAGCAAGATGCGTCGCGTGCCGGTCCCATGAAAGCGCGCCAGCACCATCTCGCCGATCGTGTCGGGCGTGTCGCCCATGCGATAGATGTCCGAGGGCGGTACCCGCTCGACGGTGCCACCCAGAGCGCGCAGTCGGCTTGCGATGACGTCCGCGATCCGGCGCAGCCCTTCGGCGTCGGTGCTACCTGACTCGAGGGCGACGAGCTCTCGCATCGTCTCGATGACCGGCGCGCGCTCGGCGCGGACACGCGCCTGCACCGCGTGAATTACCTGCGCTTCGGGCGTGGCGCCGCTGCCGACGAGCGCAAGGACCAATGGTACGAGGCGCTTCATCATCGACCCTCGACCTCTCGATTCCGCGTCCAGCGCACGAACGACGGCCCGGCAGGGCCTCGCGCCCACCCGCCATGCTCGGGGTACACCGACGCGACGAAGATGTCGCCGGTCGACGGGTCGAACGCCATCTGGTGCACGTAGACATTGGCGCTTTCGATCCGGTCAATCTCCCGGTCGGTTTCCGCGTCGACGATCACAACATCCTGCCGTCCCCGTTCGGCGCCTGTCGTGCCGGCGTAGATCCGGTCTCCATAGGCGGCGATGCTCAGCGTCAGCGCGCCCTCGACGACCGACCAGGGGCCCTCGTACGATCCGTCCTGGCCGAAGACGTCGAAGCGGCTCCGGCAGCCAGGGATCGGCCGCAGACGCTCGTCGGCAATCTGTCTGGTAACGGTGACATACGGGTGCAGCGCGCCTCCGCAGACGTTGGCGACCAGGAGCCGGCCGCGCGCGTCGATGGCCACGGCGTGCACCACGCCGAGCTGACCGGGACCGTTGCCATATTCGCCGACCTGCTTCAGAAACGTCCCGCCCTTATCGAACCAGACCAGCCGCGAGTTCCAGTAGCCGTCGGAGATCACGATGTCGCCGCTGGGCAAGATCGCCACGCCAGTGGGCCCGTTGAAGTGCGACGGGTCATCGCCGTACGTGCCGTACTCGCCGAGTGTCAGCACCGGGGTGCCGTCGGGCGTGAGCTTCTTCACCTGGTGCCCATCGCGATCGACGACCCAGATGAACCCGTCGCCGTCGACGTAGATGCTGTGCGGGCCGATGAACGCCTGGTCCTCGGCGAACTTGCCAAGAAACGCCCCGTCCCGATCGAACATCCAGATAGAGCCCTTGCCGCGGTACCGGGTCATCGCGAGCGGATGGTTTGCCCAGTGGTCCACGTCGCGCGAGATCGCGTAGACGACACCGCGGGCATCCACGGCGATGCCCGTTCCCATCTCGAACTCGGCGTTGGATGGATAGCGTGGCCAGTTCTCGACCAGGCGATATCGATCGTCGGCCTCTTGTGCCGACGCGCCGTCACCCGTGGATCCAGGACCGACGAACGTGGCGAGACCAAATGCGATCCCGACGAGCGCTGCGCGTCCCGGCTGCCGTCCTCGCATGGTTGCTTCCCCCTCCTGACGCCGGTTCCGGTGGTCGAGCGGCCGGCGTGTCCGCGCGGGTCGGCTCCAGTGTAGCGCTGCCCTGGTGGTTCGCGTCGGATTGAGGAGCTTCGTGCCAGGTCAGCGAGACCCTGGTCCAGCGAGGTCGTGGTTCGACTCGAGACTTGCACCACGGACTGTGGTGGGCGATTATCAGCACCGTGAACAACGGAGACGCTTGCCGGGAGGACTGAGATGGCTGACCGAGTTCCCACAACGATCCTGACGGTGATCGCGGCGGTCCTGCTGGCGGTTCCCGCGTCTGGCCAGAACCAAGCCCAGAGTGGTGCGGACGCCGATGCAACGTGGACGTTGCCGCGCACCCCGGACGGCCGGCCTGACTTTCAGGGATTCTGGACGACCCAGACCTTCACCCCGCTGGAGCGACCGGCGCACCTCGCCGACAAGGCGCTCTACACCGAGGAGGAGGCGGCCGAACTCCAGCAGCAGCTGACCGCCGAGGGTGTGGATCCTCTCGCGCGCGACGCCATCAATCTCGAGGATGCGGACGCGAGAGAGCAGCGACTCTACCAGACCAACCGAGACGCCAGATACGTCCACTACGACAATGAGATCTGGCTTCGCACGCCAGTCCCCAAGGGGATCTCGACTCGGCGAACGTCGCTGATCACCGATCCGCCCGATGGAAGAATTCCGCCGCCGACGGCAGAAGCTGAGCGGCGGGCGGCCGCACGCGCCGAGGCGAGACGGCAACGGGGCCCCTTCGACGGCTACGAGGTCCGACCGCTATCGGAGCGGTGCGTCGTCTGGCCACACAACGGCCCGCCGATGCTGCCACCGGCATACAACGATATTCATCAGTTTCTCCAGACGCCGGACCACGTCGTGTTGCACACCGAGCTGAGCAACAGCCTCCCGCGCATCATCCCGACGGACGGGCGTCCACCTTTGCCGGACGACATCCAGATGATTCCCGGAGACTCGCGTGGCCGGTGGGAGGGTGACACGCTGGTGGTCGAGTCCGGGAATTTCACCGACAAGACGCGCTTCCAGGGCTCCACTGCAGCGTTGCATGTCGTCGAGCGGTTCACACGCGTCAGTGAGGACATGATCCGCTACGAGTTCACGGTCGACGACTCGACCTCCTGGACGCAGCCGTGGAGCGCTGAGATCCCGATGATGAAGACGGAAGGACCGATGTTCGAGTACGCCTGTCACGAGGGCAACTACGACGTCCGCCACATCCTCGAGGTCTACCGCAACCTGGAGAAGCAGGCCGCCGAGGGCGGGCAGCAAGAGTCACGCTAGTGACACGCCTACTCGCACCACACCGGGTTCGTTATCCGATTGCCCGAAGAGCGGCCCAGCGTTGGTCCCCGTCGAAAAACGGCGTCGTCACAGTTGCGCGTTGCTGCTGAAAGCAGCAGGGTTACGGTGACTCCGACGGCTTTCTCCGGGAAACCAACTACTACGCCGCTTCGAGCCCGGCTCCGCGCGCCCGGATAGCACTACTGCTGCGATGGCAAGACACGCCGCGCCCATGACGCCATGCGCGAGTCTAGTTGGTCGCGAAGCAGTAGAACAGACCGGCGCCGCCGGTGCCCACCAGGTTCTCCTGGCTACACCCGCGACTCGGGTGTGACGAGTTCCACGACCCGTTGCCGCCGCCCTGCTTGTCCGAGTGGCCCACCTGCGCCGAGCCGTCACCGTTACTCGTCCAGTTGTTGCAAGTGTGGTCCATCCCATCGGTGAAGGCGCGGCCGTCGGGCATCGAGCCAGTGAGGATGTCGTGCTGGTTGGGCGAGTCGCCCACACCGTTGACCTGCTCTCCCTGCTCTGTGAGCGAGATCACCTTCCCGAGGGCGTTGCCGAGGCGCGCCTGCGCGAGTGTGTCGCCATGGAGCCCACCCACATCCTGTGCGACCTGCCGCCGTCCGCCCGAAGCGTACCAGGGGCCGCTTCCGATGCGGTCGCGCGCGTTGACCGCGTTGGGTCCCTGCGTGCTGAGATAGGCACGCCAGGTGGAGTCGCCACGTCCGGCGGTGGCGGCGAGGCTCTGACAGTGGGTGTCGGCGCCGGCCAGGCCGCCAAGATTGGCGCCGTCGCTGAGGCCGACGCTCGTGACGAAGAACGACATCGGCTGGGGTACCTGCTGCTGCGCGACCGCCGCGTTTGACACCGCGGCGATGACGGCTGCGAGCCCCGCGCGTGTCCAGAGTTGTTTGCTCACCATGGTTCTCTTGACCTCCTCGTGCGCGACGTTCGAGATGCCCACACGACACGACGTGGAATGCAGGCCGTATTGTACAGACGCGCGCCTATACTACTTGCAGAGTCATTCGGCAGGCCGACGAGTCTTCTGGAAGGGGAGAGCCATGGAACAGACGCCCGACGCCAACTCGTCGACAATCCGCCACGGAGCGATCACCCGTCGCCAGCTTATTCGCCTTGCGGCCGCAGTGCCACCCGCCGCGCTGGCGGTCGCCGGAAGTGTGACCGCGACGGAGGCAACCGCCCCCGCATTACGACGGGCCGGTCATGGCGCCGCGTTGCAGGCGCCCGCCGCGAGTGTCGGCCCGTACGCCGACGGGACGCTCCCGGCGGGTATCCGATCGCGCTTCGTCTCGGATGTCAATGGACTGAGACTGCACATCCTGGAGGCGGGTTACTCGAGGGGGCGCCGGCCGTTGGCACTGCTGCTCCACGGCTTTCCCGAGCTCGCCTACAGCTGGCGTCACGTCATGGTGCCGCTCGCCGCGGCCGGCTATCACGTGGTGGCGCCCGACCAGCGCGGATACGGACGGACGACCGGCTGGGAGACTGGCTACGATGCCGATCTCCACTCCTTTCGCCGCCTCAACGTGGTGCGTGACGCGCTCGGGCTGGTGTCGGCGCTCGGTCATCGTTCCGTGGCGGCTGTCATCGGGCACGACTTCGGGTCGCCCATCGCGGCGTGGTGCGCCGTTACGCGGCCGGACGTCTTTCGCTCCGTGGTGCTGATGAGTGCCCCGTTCGGTGGGACGCCGGCGTTCCCGTTCGGTACCGCCGGGGCAGACGACGGGCCGAGTATCTACGAGGAGATGGCCAGGCTGCCGAGGCCCCGCAAGCACTATCAGCGGTACTACAACACCCGCGAAGCCGACGGGAACATGCAGCACGCGCCACAGGGAATCCACGCGTTCCTGCGTGGCTACTATCACTACAAGAGCGCCGACTGGACCGGCAACCGGCCGTTCCGCCTGGCGTCGTGGACGGCCGGCGAGGTCGCCCAGATGCCGACTTACTACATCATGGAGCTCGACACGGGGATGGCCGAGACGGTGGCGGAACAGATGCCGTCAGCGGCGGAGATCGCCGCCAACAAGTGGCTGCCCGAAGACGAGCTCCGCGTCTACAGCGAGGAGTTCAGCCGAACGGGGTTCCAGGGTGGCCTACAGTGGTATCGGTCCGGCGGGGAGGGGCGGGCCGAAATGGACCTCTACGCCGGCCGCACGATCGACATTCCATCCACCTTCATTGCGGGCGCAAGCGACTGGGGGCCGTACCAGCGGCCCGGGTCTTTGGAGCGGATGGAGGAGAGTGCCTGCACCGACATGCGGGGCGTGCACTTCGTCGAGGGTGCCGGCCACTGGGTCCAGCAGGAGCAGCCGGAGGCGGTGAGCCGCCTGCTCACCGCGTTCCTGCAGCAGCGCGCGTGAACGACTACGACTGCGGTAGCTATGGCCGTTCCTGCGCGCGCTGTCCGCTCAGGGAGTTGGGCACGGCGTAGTTCCCCTCGTGGCAGCCGTACTCGTACTGGACGTACGCGTCGTCGCGCTTGTAGTTGAACGAGACGGTCCACGGGGCAGTATACGTCTCGGGGTCGTCGACGTTTAGCTCGTACCGCAGCGTGTCGTCATCGAGGAGGGTGAACCGCTCGACCACCCGCCTCTCCTCGGTCTGCGGTGCGCGTGATCCCGGGCCACGCTGATTGGCAACCGCCTTGAAATTGTTCGACTCCACCACCAACGTGCGGCCCTCCCAATGGCCGCGCGGGTCGCCGTTCCACTGGCTGATGCCCTCATCGATGTGCGGCCCGGCATCGATCGGAATGACGCGCGCGTTGTGGATCATTTCGCTCAGAATCACTACGTGACCAGGTGTCTGGAAGAACATCTTCCCGTTGTTGTACGCCGTCGGCATCATGATGCCGTAGGTGCCGCGAGAGACGCAGCGGTCCCCTGATTCCATCGTCGAATACGAATCGTGGAGGTGCTCGCGATGGTACGCGACGCTTTGCTTCGCCGTGGAGGTCATCTCGGGGACCTTGCCGCTGGCGGGCTCGATGAGGAGTGCCAGCGCGTCGACGCCGGTCGGTTCCTTCCAATACCAGTCGAACCAGTAGTTGGCGTATGCGCCAACACCGCGACTGTTCTCGTGGCCCCGCCAGGTGACCGACTTGCGCGCATCGGACCGTTCCTGGACAAGCGCCTGGATGTCCTCGGTCGACAGCGTCTTGCCTACGAGCTCATCCGGCAGCTCGAGCGGGATGTGCGCCGCACCGACGTTGTTCCACGTGCCGTTGAGGTCGGGTTGTCCGTCCGCGAGTCGTGGTGGTTCCCAGGTCTTGGCTGTCTGCCCGAACGCAGGGACGGTGGAACCGAACGCCAGGACGGCGCCGACCGCGAGCACGGGTACGTTACGCAGGCAATCAATCATGATGAATCTCGCTTTCATCGGCACGCGGTCACGATAGTAGGAGCGTCCGACCGCGACGGCTCGTCGAAGCCTATTCCGAGCCCTCCGACGCAGCGTCAGCCGCCTCCAGGGCGCGAGCACCAGACAAGGAGCTGGTCATCGAGTAGTTACCCTCGTGGCACGCGTACTCGTACAGCGGCTCGTCCGTGCGGGTCATCTGCACGTGCGCCGTCCAAGGGCCTGCCCAGGTCGTCGGGTCGCTGACCGTGAACTCGTAGCGCAGGGTGTCGGCGTCGACGCGCGTGAAGCGTTCGATCAGGTACAGGTTCGCGCTTGATCCCCCGAAGGAGGTCTCGCGCAAGAAATTCCGCGTCTCGACGACCAGCGTCTCGTCTTCCCAGCTTGCTCGCGAATCACCGACCCATTGGCGGAGGTTGGCGGGCAGGTGCGCGCGGCTGTCCAGTGGGATAATGCGCGCGTTGTGAACCATCTCGTTGAGGACGACGACGTGGTCCACGGACTGAAACAGCTGCATGTTGTTGTTGTAGACGCTCGGTGTCATTGGCGGGCCCGAGTTGAAGCCGAGGAGACACCGCTCAGAGACACCGCGGTCTTCGGGACCGTGCGCATGACGGCTCCGCAGGATGCGCTGCAGCTCGCGGCGGGCCTGCATGTCGGGTCGCACTGTCGGAATGCGTCCATCCCGCGGATCGACGATGAGCGACGTTCGCTGCTTCTCGAGCGTGTCGCTCTGCTCGAACCAGATCGCTTGCTCGTAGCTGACGCGAGCCTCGGCCGACGCACTCGGCGACGTCGAATCACCGGCACGCCGCCGTTCGGCCAGCTGCTGCTCCCATTGGGCGGCCTCTTCGGCCGTGAGGGTCTCCTTGCCGGCCAGTTCCTCGGGTCGTTGCATCGGGGTGGCTGTCGAGAAGTTCCAGACCCCCTGAAGATCAGGGTGGCCGTCAGCTGTACGAAGCGTTGGCGTTTGACCGGCCGTCGCGGCTGGCACCAGCACGCCGCCGGCGACCGTCAACAACAGCAATCGTCCCACTTGTCCTCGAGCTGCGATGAACGCGGCGCGCAATCGATCAGTCATGCCGACCTCCGTATTGTATGATGCCACGAATCTGGCACACCTGAATGATCAACAGTCGAGGCATCGCGTCGATCGGACTCGGGTTCGCTGTGATTATGTCCGCCGGATGCGGGAGCCCATCCGCGGATGTCGGTGAGGCGCTCCGGGTGGCCGACGCGGTTCCCCTCAACATCATTTGGATTGTGGCGGACGGGTTGCGCGAGTCGGTCACCGGCCACGTCACGGCGTTGGCCGATGCTGGAACGTCGTTCACCAACCTCGCGATCGGTGCATCAGGGTCGCGGACGGAACGCTCGGCGCTCCTGACCGGCGTCTCCCCAGCGACGTTCGGCCTGACGGATGACGTCCTCTCGGCGACGCCGCCGCCTGGGGTGGCGGTCCTGCCGTTGGAACTGCGCAGGGCCGGCTACTACACAAGTCGCTCTGGGCGCGCCCGCCACAATCTTTTGGTCGGCGTTGGCGATAATGCGTGGGGGAGTGCGGCCGGTCCGCCGGGTTTGCTCGGCGCGTGGGATGCGGCCGGTCCGGAGGCCGATTGGCGGGGCCGGCTCGTGGACTGGGAATCCCCTTGCACTGTGTCGTTCGGGTGCGGGGGCGCCGGGGTCGATCGCTCACGCCCGTTTTTCGCGCTCTTCAACCTTGCGGCGAGCGATAGTGAGACGACGGATCAGGAGATCGGAACGATCCTCGCCGCGCTCGAGGAGGATGGGCTCGCCAACGATACCGCAGTGTTCGTCATCGGCCTCAACGCCGATCACAGGCTCGTGATCGCGCGCCGTCCCGGGGCCTCTGACGCGGGCACGTCACGGGATGAGCAGGTGAGCGTCATCGACTTGGCGGCGACGACGCTGGCGCTGGCGGGGGTGCCGATTCCCGCGCACATGACCGGGCGCGTACTGATCGGCGGGAGCGGGCCGGTCGCATCGAAGCAGTCCTATCGGGTCGCCGCCGCTGACGCGTTACCGCCGTGGCGAGCACCCAAGGCCGGACTCCCGCCCACGGCCGCGACGCCCGCCGGCTATCCCACCGGTGGCCTTTTCCATGTGGCGCCGCGGGTTCAGTTGTCCTGCGACACGGAGGAGGGCACGCTTGTCTACACGACGGAGCTCGAGGCGCCCTTCTACTGGCGGCTTTACACCGGCCCTTTCCGGATGCGGTTCTGGACGCTCCGGTTCCAATGCGGTCGTCTCGGGTATCGCAACAGCAAGGTCGTCACGTACGACTTCGACATCGAATAGTGAGATGGGGCTTCGCCCAAGCCCCCGCGAGCCCACACATTCCTCGTGGTCGTGACGGCCTAGCCATCCCACCCGTCACGGCGCCTTGATGAAGCTCCCGTCCCGCAGCTCGCTGAACGCGCAGTGCAGCTCCTCTTGCGTGTTCATGACGATCGGGCCGCGCCAGGCGATCGGCTCCTGGAGCGTTCTTCCCGACACGAGCAGGAAGCGGATCCCGTTCTCGCCGGCCTGAACCGACACCTCGTCGCCCGCATCGAACAACACGAGCGACCGATTGCCGGTGCGCTCGTCAGCGGTCGCGTCAGCCGGGGACACCGACTCCGTCGCCACGGCGCGCGGCGGCGACGCGTCACGGAACGAGCCCGAGCCGGCGAAGACATACGCGAAGACCTGCTGCGAACGCTCGACCGGCAGCCGCACGCGTTGGCCAGGCGGGACCGCCACGTCGAGATACCGTGGGTCAGATGCAACGCCATCGACCGGCCCGGTCTTGCCCCATAACTCGCCGCACACCACCCGCACGCGAGTCCCGGCGTCGTCGACGACCTCCGGGATGTCCTTCGCCGCGACGTCCTGATAACGCGGCGTCGTCATCTTGAGCGACGCTGGCAGGTTGGCCCAAAGCTGGAACCCGTGCATCAGGCCGTGGGTGTTGCCGCGTGGCATCTCTTGGTGGAGGATGCCGCTGCCGGATGTCATCCACTGCGCGTCGCCGGCGCCGAGGCTGCCGCGGTTGCCCAGGCTGTCGCCATGGTCCACGGCGCCGGCGAGCACGTAGGTGATGGTCTCGATGCCTCGGTGCGGATGCCACGGGAACCCGGCCCGGTAGTCGTCGGGGTCGTCGCTCCGGAAATCGTCGAGTAGCAGGAACGGGTCGAACGTGGTGGTGTCACCGAAGCCGAACGCGCGCTCGAGCCGGACGCCCGCGCCCTCGCGCGTCGAGGTCGTCCCGCTGATCTTCGCGATGGGTCGTATCGACATGCCTACCTTCATATCCATTCTAGTGAACGTGCGGCGTCGCGCGCGGCCGTGGTCAATGTCGGGTCAGTGGTCGCGAGCAGTACGTTTGCGACCGCGTGGAATCTACGTTAGTGTGCCACTGTGGCAATTTACGCCGTGCCGTCGGACATGAGGAGGCGTTGTGCAGAACTGGAAGTCGTGCGTGGGACGACGGAGAGCCTGCTTGACTGTGCTCACTGTCGTCGGACTGTCAATGGCGACGGCGACGTATCAGGCTCGGCAGCCGTCGAGGGCGCCGATCACCGGCATCCAGGAGGTCGCAGAGAACCTCTATCTGCTCGCCGACTCGGATCCGTCCGACCGCTCGACGTGGACCGGCGGAAACACCGCGGTCTGGGTCACCGAGTCGGGGGTGGTACTCGTCGACACCAAGCTGCCGGGTTACGGCCAGGACATCCTCGACCGGGTCAGCTCCGTGACCGACAAGCCGGTCACGATGATTCTCCACACCCATACCCACTTCGATCACACGGGGAGCACGACTGAGTTCCCCGAGATGGTCCAGGTCATCGCGCACGAGAACACAGCGGCCAACATGGCGCGCGCGTCGTGCGAGGCGGTCACGAACTGCGATGCCTTCAAGGGTGAGAACGCCTCGTACATCCCGAAGCGGACCTTCGCACGGCGGACGTCGCTCTTCAGCGGACGCGACCAGATCGATCTCTTTTACTTCGGCCGGGGCCATACGAACGGTGACGCGTTCGTGGTCTTTCCGTCCGTGGGGACCGTGCACACCGGTGACATGTTCCAGCGGAAGGCCCTCCCGTTCATCGATGTCAATGCCAGCGGCGGCAGCGCCGTTGAGTTCGGCCAGACGCTGACGAAGGCGGTCGACGGCCTGAGCGGCATCGACACGGTCATCCCGGGCCACATGAACGCGCCGGTGGCATGGAGCGACTTCACCGACTTCGCCGGGTTCTACAACGACCTCGTTCGCGTCGCGCAAGAGGGTAGGCAGGCCGGTCGAAGCATTGACGAGGCGGCCAGCGCCTATACGGTCCCGGCTCGGTATCGCGACTTTGACGCCGACGCCGGCACGGTCCGGACCATCATGGAGCACATCTACAACGACCGGTAGAGCGCCGACACGTATGCGTTGGAGTGGGGTACTCATCGGCACCGTCGTGGCGGGGTTGGCGGTGGCGAGTTGTGGTCCCGCGACCCTGAGCGAGTCGGTCACCCTGTTGCGGGTCCCCGAGGGCGGGCGACTCCCACGGGCCGTCGTCGACGACGGCGGCACCGTGCACTTGGTCTATTTCCAGGGAGAGCCGCGCGCCGGAGATCTCCTGTACGTCACGCGGGCGCCGGGTGCCAGCACCTGGTCGGAGCCGCAGTTCGTGAACAGCCAATCGGGAACGGTCGTGGGCATCGGACCGATCGATGGGGGGCAGATCGCGCTCGGCAAGGACGACCGTCTTCATGTCGTCTGGTTCAAGCTGGGGCGTACGGAGTTCCTCTACACGCGGACGAACACGGACGGCACCGGATTCGAGCCACAGTTTGCCCTCGCGGGGGGCGTGGGGGTGGAGGCAGGTCCGTCGGTCGCGGCCGATCGGGCCGGCAACGTCTACGTCTTCTGGCACACTGGCCTGCCGCCCGACGCCGAGCGCTCCGTCTACATGGCGGTCTCGCACGATGACGGACAGATCTTCGAGACGGCGCGACCGGTCAGCGGGGAGGCGGAGGGCGTCTGTGACTGCTGCGGGCTTCACGCGTTGGTAGAAGGCGGGGGTGCCGTGCGCGTGTCGTATCGAGGGGCCGGGGAGAATATCCGGCGCGGCCAGCGATTGCTGACGTCGCATGACACTGGAACGACCTTCACCGACCAGCTGATCGATCCCTGGGAGATCAATGCCTGCCCGATCTCGACGACCAGCCTCGCGGACGGGCCGGACGGGATGCTGGTGTCGTGGGAAACGGCGGGACAAGTCTACGTCGGCGACGTCGACGCGCTGGCCCATCGCGCGTCACCCGTGGGCATCGCGGAGGCACGACGAAAGAACCCCGCGATCGCCGTCAACGACCGAGGCGAAAGGCTGCTCGTGTGGGGCGATGGCATCAGCTGGAAATCTGGCGGTGCTTTCCACTGGCAGCTCTTCGACGCCGCGGGCGCGGCGACCGCGGACCACGGTACCGGCCCGGCCATCCCGGACGGCAGTTTTCCGGCGGTCGTCACTGAGTCCGACGGCACCTTCCTCGTGATCTTCTGATCGCGGCCTCGCTCGGTTCGACGAGGATCTTGCTGCCCTGTATGTGCCGGAGGTCTGGATGGTAGCCATGCAGAATTTCGAGACCGCGCACCGCTATATTGCTACCCTCTCGGCGGGTGGCGGTCCGGAAGATCTCAAGTCGTTCTTCACGTCCGACGCTCGACAAGAGGAGCTTCCTAACCTGTAGATGTCGGGCGGGGCGACCCGTGACCTCTCGGCGCTGAAGCAATCCCGGGCGCGCGGTCTGGCCTCCTGTTGGCCGAGTGCTTCGAGGTGGGTGCTGCGGTCGCCAGAGCGACCAGGTGGCGATGGAGGTGACCTGGACCGGCACGATCCGCGGGGCTGTCGGACCGTTCGCGGCGGGCCAGACTCTCTGTGCGCAGCTCGCGATCTTCCTGACGTTTCGAGATGGTCAGATCATGCGGCGACACGACTACGACTGCTACGATCCCTGGTAGGCGGGGCCGCCCGTCTCTCTCCAACACCGGTATCGTCACAGCGCGAGGGTGCGGGCGTACGTAATCGGGTTGCAGTTCATGCCATGGTGTTCTCCGAGAGACCAGTCGCCAGGAAGTGATGACCTGCCTCACCTGGGGTCTACGGGCGGCTTGCGCAAGGCTTTGGCGAGAGCTATGGTAGCGGCCACGAGTTGATGTGCGCGTCGCGACACGGTGGCGCGTTCCAACGGAAGGTTCAGACATGCGCACACCGTGCGTCCGCCCGCTGTTGACCCTGTGCATGGTGGCGCTGCTCATCCCGCTCCCGAGCGCGGGCCAGACGCGCGCCACGGCAAACGGCGACATGCCGCGTACCGGTTGGGGTGACCCCGACCTTCAGGGCACCTGGTCGTACGCGTCGCTTACGCCGCTCCAGCGACCCGCCGACTTGGCGGAGCGGAAGTTCTACACGCCCGAGGAAGCGGCGGCCCGCAACGTGTCGGTGACGCGGGACCGCCCGCCCCGGCCGGGCGACGTCGGCTCCTACAACGCGCTCTGGTTCGACCGGGGGCAAGTGAGCCCGGACCGGCGCACGTCACTGATTGTCAGTCCCGGCGACGGCCGGCTCCCCGTGAGCGCGGACACCGAGCAACGCGCAGCAACGCAGCGCGAGTATCGACGCATGCACCCGGCCGATTCGTGGTTGGACCGGAGCAACTGGGACCGGTGCATTACATACCACGGCGTGCCACCCGTCTCCACCGGCTACAACAACACCTATCAGATTTTCCAGGCGCCCGGGTACGTCGCCATCCTCGTCGAGAACATTCACGACGTGCGCATCATTCCGCTGGACGGGCGGCCGCAGCTCGACGACGACATTCGGCAGTGGAACGGGAGCTCCCGTGGTCGTTGGGAGGGCGAGACCCTGGTCGTCGAGACGGCGAACTTCAGCATCCAAACGCAGCACCGGTTTCCGTCATCGTCGAACACGCGGGCCGTCGAGCGTTTCACGCGCCTCGATGCGAACTCGATCGAGCATCAGTTCACGATCGAGGACGCCACCGTCTACACGCAGCCTTGGACGGCCGTCCGGACGATGCCCCGGCTCCACGATTACGTGGTCTACGAATACGCCTGCCATGAGGGGAACTACGCGATGACCAATATCCTCAACGCCGAGCGCGCCGAGGAACGCGCCGCCGGTGCCGGGTCGCGCTAGCAAATCACTTCGGTTCCTCGTGGGAGTGCATCCGCTGCTCGCCCGCCGCCACCGCCAGCCGGCCTGCCGCCAACCGGTGGATGTTGGTGACCCCCTCCCAGCAGGCCTCCTCGAAGAACTCGTACCCGACGGCGCCGCCGATCCGTCCCATCGTGAACGCCAGTGTCCACGGTCTCGTGAAGACCGCGGGATCCTCGATCGTGGCCTCATAGCTGATCGTGTCGGCGTCGACGAGCCGCCACCGTTCGACGACGTGCAGCGCCTCGCTGTAGAAGCTCCCGTGGGAGTCGAGCCAGACCTGGTCGTTGAAGTTGGTGACGTCGACCACCAGCGTGTCGCCGTCCCAGTGGCCACGCGAGTCGCCGTTGAACATACCGATACTCCCGCCGACATGCGCGCGGCCGTCCGTCGGGATGAGGCGATAGGCGTGGGCCCACTCGTAGAGAATCACGACGTAGCCCGCCGTCTGGCGTATCTGTAGGTCGCCGCGGTAGTTGCTCCGCGGTGTTCCGAGCAGCAGGCACCGGTCCTCTGGATCGATGTGCTCCAGCTCGGTCGGGGTCTCCATATCGATCAGATGCTGGTTGCGTCGCGCCGCTGCCCACGGTTGGTACGGAATCCGTCCGTCAGGCGGGTCAATGATCAGCGGGTCGGCCAGCCCAAGCCGATCGGGCCCGCGGCTCTGCATCCGGGCATGAATGGCGTCGCAGCACCCCTCTTCGATGCTGTGTGAGGCGTTGACCGGTCCCCCATCCCAGTAACCCTGCAGATCCGGCTGCCCGTCGGCGGTTCGCGGCGACGTCCACGATTGCGCGACGGCGGGCATCGGCGCCAGCAACACGACCGACGCAACGATCGCCACCACACGCCCCGCAGATCGCTTGATCATCGAATCCTCCGTGGGAGATGCCATCGCTGGCGTCATTTCTCGGCCGCCAGCTCCCGCTCGGCGTAGGCGTAGCATTCGTATTCGAGCAACTGCACGTCGGCTTCCTGACGGCGATACAGTGGCATGCGCATCGTCCAGGGCCGCGTGAACACCTTGGGGTCCTCCACCGTGACCTCATAAGTCAGGTGATCGGGGCCGGCGGGCGTGTAGCGTTCGACAATGTGGAGCGCCTCGCTGTGAAAGTTCCCCGCGCGGTCGAACCAAGTCTGGTCATTGAAGTGGACCACGTCGATGACCAAGGTGTCGCCGTCCCACCGGCCGCGCGAATCGCCCATCCAGAAATCGATGTGCCCCTCGGGGTGCGGGCTATCGTCCATGTAGATCGTGCGCGTGACATGGATGTATTCATAGAGGATGAGTACCCGGTCGGGGAACTGGAGAATCTGGAAGGGATAGGGCATATACGTGATGCGCGGTACCCCAGGCATGTGGCATTGGGTTTCGGGGTCGGCCGTCAGGCGGTTGTCGAAGTTGTTCTGTTTCTGGACGACCGCCCACGGCTGATAGGGGATCTCGTTCCCCTCGACTACGCCCTGCCCAGCCGGCACGCCCCGCCGAGCCGGATGGTCCTGGATGTCCCACGCGGCGGTGTTCATCGCTTGCCAGATGCCCTGCAAGTCGGGCCGGCCGTCTGGCGTACGCGGCGCGACGTAAGCTGGCGACGTTGCGGCTTGCGTCTGCCCGGCCGCGGGGACCGAGACGACGAGGCATGCGCCCGCGATTGCCGCCGCCATCAACCGAGACATCGTGTCTAGCGCCGAGGGGTCGTTTCCGGACCACCGGTGCCGGATGAACCGGCAAAAAAATTTCGGCCGTCGAGAAACGTCACGGTGATCCCGTTAGCGGTGGTCGATCCGTCCTTGGCCCGATAGCCTTCGACGACGAACTCAAGCCCCGGCGGGAAGTCGCTCTTTCTGAGCCCACGTCTCAACAGCGCTGTCGGGTTGCCCATTTCGACCGCCCAGTTGATCACCATTCCATCGGCACCTTCCACGTCCATGTGAATCCATCCATGCGGATTTACCCACTCGAGCTCGGTGAGTGTGCCCTGCAGCGTGATCGGCTGCTCGATGTCGAATTCCGCCGAGAACGAGTGGTGCGCCGTGAGCGGCGCTGCCAGCGCTAACAGACCGATTCCAATAACGCCGACGGATAGCTTCCTCATGGGCGTGACCTCCCGCGGTTTCGAGACGACCGCCTACGAGTTCGCAGGTTACACCCGAGGCTGGGCCCCACGCAATATGGTGGAGGAGGACGAACGTATGATTCTCACGACGACACCGAGTGTCGAGGGGAAGATGATTCGTGAGTGCCGCGGCATCGTGACCGGGGAAGCCATCGTCGGTGCAAACATTTTCAAGGACGTCTTTGCCAGCGTGCGTGACATCGTCGGCGGCCGGTCGTGCGCCTACAAGTAGGAGCTGCAGAAGGCGCGCGAGATCGCCCTGCGGGAAATGGGGTAGATGGCGCAGCGGAAGGGTGGCACCCTCGTCGTCGGAATCGATCTCTACTACGAACTCGTGGGGTAGGCCGGGAGCATGCTGATGGTTACGGCGATCGGAACGACGGTGACGACCGACTGAGGGCGCATCGGGTGGGCGGTCACGACGCAGGTCAGTTCCCCAGGAGCGCGGCGGCCCGATGCTTCAACACCTGGGTCCAGAAGATCGAAAAGAGACAGTAGCCGAGAAAGAAGTAGAACCCGCTCCCCAGCGTGGACGTCAGGTTGGTCACCATGTTGATTTCCAGCTGCTGACCGAGAAACGCAACCTCGAACACGTTGGCCTGTGCTTGGTCCTGTGTCGCCAGATACGCTAGAAACACCCCGACGACGAAGACGTCGGCCATCGACCACTTTCCGATCAGATCTACGAGGTAGACGAGCCACTCCCGAACGCGGTGGCTGCCCGCGAAGATGGAGCTGAGGAGCATCGTGGCCTTGGTGAGTGGCACGATGACGCTGAAGAACAGGATGAGAAACGACACGAGGTGGTTGCCCGTCTCGGCCAACTCACGGACGGCTCCGAGAATCGACCGGGTGCGCTCGTACACGGTTCCCTCGAAGCTCGCGATCCCTGCTTCGACCTCCGAGGTGATCGCCACGCTGTAAATCGGCTGCGACACGCCCGGCACGAGCAGTCCAATGTTCACGAACGTCAGGATCACGATCACTAGTTTCATCTGGATCTACTCTACGCGATGCAGCCCGGTGCGGGAGTCGGATGGGTCTGTCCCCGCCTCCAGGTCCGTCGGCAACGCATCATACTGCGGCGCTCGAAATTTCTGCCCCGCGAATCGGTAGAATGCGCGCGTAGATCAATGGGCGAGGTTCTGGTTGTCATCGTCGTTGCCGCCATCGTGTTTGGCCCCATGTGGCTCACGGCGCGGCAGAGTCGCGCGAGGAACCAGGACGCCTCCCCCACGACCGGGGCGTTGCCCGGCAGGGGGACGCAGATCAACGCCGGGCAACTCGTCAAGGTGGTCGTCGCGGGCGGCTTCGTCGCCAACGTGCTGGATGCCGGGGTTCACGGCTTCCTCCTGGGACGTGCCTACTACGCTCCACACACGGAACTCTTCGCCAGCGGTTCCGTGGCGTGGCTCGTGCTCGGGAACTTCGTCGCCGTGGCGGTGTTCGTCGGAGTCTACTTGCGAGTGCGGCAGAGTTTCAGACGCGGTGCGCTCGGCGGCGCGACGTTCGGCCTCTACGCCGGCGTACTCATCGCGTTCCCGACGCACATCGTGCTCAGCCTGGTCATCGTCGACTTCCCGTACGACCTCGCCTTCGCCTGGACCCTTCGCGAAATAGTGTGGACCGTGACCGTCGGAGCGGTCATTGGTCTCCTGCTTGGCAGGGCACCTAGACGGCCGGTTTCTACAGTTCGGTGAGCCGTCGGGACTGCGACGACGGCGGGTGTTAGTTCCGAGTTGTGGGCCGTGAGCCGTGGGCCGGCCAGATCTGGTTGACGCAACGGTCAGTGTTTGATCGTGACCGAATGACGACCGGCGGTAATCGGACTCCAAACCGAGGGGCTACTGAAGAAGGGGGGACGTCGCTGGCTAGCGCGATCGCCCCGAGGGGATTGACCCGGCCGGCGCCCTGCATGAGCCAGTCATAGTCGTACCGGCGATCGTCCTGCATCGGGACGGCGGTGTACTCGAGGGTTGTTTTCATTGCGTTCGACGTAAGAGGCGGCACCTCGGGGTACGGCTGGGTCGGGTCCCACCCGGCCCGCACGGCGTCCGCGTCCTGGTTGGCTTCCAGCCCCACCGCCACCCACCACGCTGACTAACGCCGCACCCATGCTCGTCCCGGTGAGCTTGATGAAGTCGTCCCCGCCGCCGGGCGCATTCACCCTGAGCGAGGGGTACAGCTGATAGATACACCCATCCTCGACGGCGTTCGACGGGGGCCATAGGAGAACCGCGCGTCCTGGCCGATTGGATTGACGAATGGCTGCTGAACCAGGTATTGATGCAGCCGCATGCCTGAGTCGGCGTCAAGAATGAAAACGTTCGACAACGAATGGATCTTTCAGGTCTTCGAGGACCACCCGAGCTTCTTCACGAAGAGGATGTTCGGGGGATTGGCCGTCTACCTGTTCGGCCGCCAGATGATGCTCCTGATCGAACCAACGAAAAGCGGCCGGTGGACGTGGCATGGCGTGCTGATCTGCACAGAATATGCGCATCAACCCGCGATCATCGAAGAGTTCCCACACCTTGCGCCTCACGACGTCCTGAAGAAGTGGCTTTACATCGATTCGGTTCATGAGGACTTCGAGCCGACGATGGAACGAGTGGCGGAAGCCATCGCACGGGATGACCAGAGATTTGGGATTCATCCTCAGCCGAGGAAGGAGAGGTCACGGGGCCGGGGTCAGAAGTCGTAGAGGAGACGATCAGTACTACTTGGCGACCTTGTGATTATGAACCCGACTTTAAATGCCCAGACGCCGCAACCGTGGGATGCGCTTTGTCTTCCCCGGAGTGCAGAGGCCTTTGATGCTGGGCGAGATGAGGATGCGGGCGTCCCGATCAACTACTTCAGCTTCAGCAACCTGACGACCACGAGCCAATATCTGAACATCAACCGCAGGGGACTGCATCTGGCCAGCCAACGGTACGAGGATTCCCGGCAAGATCCTGCTGAAGTTGCACACAACCATCGGACGCGCACAAGCCATTGTGCAACAGCCTGATCGCTCAACTCCCCGTACATTACTGCGCTTTAGGACTTAAAGGCTGGTGCGGAAGGGGGGATTCGGCAAGGCGAGTGCTGCCTATTACCGTTAGAGGCCGTCTCATGCCGCTTTGTTAGGGTTCCCCGTCATTCGCGGTACTCTCCACTCTGCCTGATACCACCTAGTCCTGCGTGGTTCGTTAGCTTTTGGCCCTTGAGCGGTCGGTCCACAACCTGGCCGGTGTCGCGTGATCTACCCACGCATTGAATTCAACAGTGCCCAGCCTCATATGGCACCATGTCCATCGCACGATGTGACATGGGTTGACACGGGTCAGGCTGGCCGGGGCACGAGATGCAAGCGATTCACGTCTCAGAAGACCCAATGTTGGTGGGAGTCTCCGCGATCACGTTCAAACGCTGGCTCTTGTCTGGGAAGGTGCAGGAACCGTCGCGCAACAGGAACAATTGGCGGGTCTTCAGTGAGAGCGACATCGCCTTGCTTCGGGAGTACGCAGAGAATGGGATCGACGAGCAGAGCACAAGTGGAGCCGCTGGATCGATTCCAGCTCCTCAACTGGCTTCGTTCTTCTCCGGTATCGGTGGCATTGATCTTGGTTTCCAGAACGCAGGGTTCGAGGTCGCGTTCCAATGTGAGGTTGACCAGTTCCGCACTTACATCCTTCAGCAGCATTGGCCGGACGTGTGCCGATGGCCGGACATAAAGGAACTTGACCTTGGAAGAATCCCGAATGTGAATGCCTGGGTTGGAGGCTTCCACATCAACAACTTACGGCGATCGTAGGGGGACTCAGCGATTGTGCTGTTGGTGGACTAGTAGGGGGATAGCCCCCTCATCTTATAGACGGCAGGCAACGTACTCGATCTTAGGGCCAAACGACGCGCCAGTCTGTGGCGAACTCGACATTACCCCAGGTGATTCTGAGGGTGCCGGAGGGAAGCTCGCCGGCGTCCTGAGGAAACATTGGTTCCAGGGTGACGATGAGACTTTGGGCGGTCTCTGGTAGCGACCGGCGGCGGACCGCCGTTCTCCCCAAGTCGAGCGCTGGGTCATAGTCCGTACCCCACTGTTTAGTCTGCCGGTTGACGATTAGGTCGGCGCTATTCCCGCGTGGAAGCAGGAAAAGGGTGTACACGCCACGCGGTACGTCCAAGTCTCCGAGCGTCATATTCACGTCGAGGGACAACGACGTCGCCCAGTTGGCACCTAAACGCCATACTTCGTCATAGGGTACTAATCCACCGAAGATCGCACGACCCCGAACATGAGGCTGGCCGTAGTCGATCGTTATGGCCGACGACCAGTTAGAGACCGTGGAACCGTTGAACCAGCCTGTCGCGCCGTCCAGAAGTCGCCCATTGAATACCACGCTGGTCGTTGCCCGTCCGCTAGGTGCTACGAGTGGGCCGGGAGAAGTTTCCTGGGCTTCTGGAGTTGTTGGCAAGAGCAGTAAAGCACTGGTAACTAATGAAAGCAGAAAATCGCGAAGCGTGAAAACAGTCATATCTGCACTCTGAAAGTCTGCTAGCAGGTGTCGCGCTCGGCGAGTGGGTTGAGCGTCAAGAGGACTCAAATATCGTCTCGCATCGGCCAGCAAGATCGCAGCCGGCGGGCAGCGTCGCCGCAGCCTCAGCCCCAGAGTCCGACCGGTCGCCTACCGCGCCGCGGCTTTCTCGTCAGCCCTGGCGCCACTGAGGATGCCGACCATGCCGTAGTTGCCTTCGTGGCAAGCAAACTCGTACATATCCCCGTCGACGTGCGTCATCGCGATCGACGCCGTCCACGGTCTCGTGTACGAGTCCGGATCCGAGGCCGTGTACTCGTATATGAGGCTGTTCGCGCCGACACGCGTGAACCGTTCGACGAGGTGCAGGCCGTCCGCGGACCCTTGATAGCCCGCCTTACCGTTGAATTTGGTTGTCTCAACGACCAGCGTGTCGCCCTCCCAGTGACCGCGGGAACTGCCCATCCACTGCCGGATCTGTCCGCCGATAGGTGGGCGTCCATCCGTCGGAATGATGCGAGCGTCGTGGATCTGCTCGGTCCAGATCACCACGTAACCGGGCGATTGGAGCAGCCGCAGATGATTGTTATACCCGCCGGCTGACATTGGCGGACCCGCTTTCGTGTGATGTACGCAGCGTTCCCCTGGGCTGCGATCCTCCGGACCGTGGGCGGGACGGTTGAGGAGTGCCCTGCGGGCAGCAACCCGTTGCCGTCCCGCGGTCGCAAACGGGATGCGGCCGTCTGGCGGGTCCACGATCAGCGCGGTACGTCCCGTCGACTCGCCCCGATCGAACCAGAACGCGTTGTACGCGCCTGGGTCGCCTGGTGGAGGCGGCCTATCGGCGCGGGTCCGCGCGTCTTCGTTGAGCGCCGCGACTTCGGCATCCGTCAGGCGTTCGCGTCCGGCGAACTCGCTCGGTCGTTGTAGCGGCGTAATCGTCGCGAACGACCAGGCACCTTCGAGGTCGGGGTCGCCCCATGTTGTGTGGGACAACGTCCAATCGTCCGACGCGGCCGCTTGCGTCTGGCCTGTCAGACCGGTGGGCACGATCAACGCGACCGCGATCACCGCGAACGACGCCGAGAGACGTCGACCGTTCATCTGCATGGCCTCTCCTGTGGGGAATACACTGCCACGGATTATGTCACCCAGCCGGGGCGTTGCGGCGCCGAAACGGGTCATTCGACGGGCAACACGCGCAGGCAGATGTGGAGCCTGACGGGTTGTGACGTGGATGACCTTTGTGCTACCGGGATGCCGCAAGCGCCTCCGCGACTGCCGGCTCGATCCAGTCCGTGAGGATCCTGCGGTGCGCGATACGCCACTGGCCGTCGACGCGTCGCAGGCGATCCTCATAGCGGCCCTGGAAGACGACGTGGGCGTCCTCACCGGTGCCGATCACCGTGACGTAGGAGCGCATGGTCGCCTCGTTCCCCGCACCTTCGATGAGAAAGGTCGTCGGGATGTGCCGTGACTGGGGACCCGACGGGTCGCGGTTGCCGGCCGCCATCAAGTGGAGCGCATCGCCGGTGTTTTCGATTCCCTGCGTCACCAGTTCCATGACGCCATCGTCGGTGAACACTCCCGCCCAGGCAGCGGTGTCCCCCAGGTCGATCCCGTGGCTGTAACGGCCGGCGAGATCCAAGATCTCGGCGCGATCATCCGCGGTCAGACCGGTCGGCACTTCGGCACCGGATGCATCGGTCACCGCTGGACCGCTCTGCGCCGCGCCGCCCACGCACGCGGCGGACAGCGTCACAAGACTCAACGACACCAGAAGTCTCTTGGTCATGGCCTCTCCTGTGGACTGGGCAACACTGGCGATTATGCCACCACGGCTGGATCAGCGATCTGTGCGGCTGGCATCGCCGGCCAGCGTCGGCAGGAGACAAAGCGCGGCGGGCTTCCTTCTCGACGAGGTACTTGCACGAGCGGACGTGGGCAATCTGGCCGGGCTGAAGGTTCGTCCTTTCACCGTACCCACGAAGCCGCAGTCACGTTCACGGCGGCGGTTCAAACCGGGGGGCACCTTGTACACACCGCCCTCAACAACGAGCACTGGTCGAGGTAATCTTCACCAAATGGATCAGGGTCAAGATTGACCGAGCCCCGAAACCAATCCTCTGCGGAAAAAGAGCAGTTCGATCAGATGCGCAGGGATCTGGGGTCTGCCCAAACTTGACCACTTCCGACCAGAGCGTTGTGCTGGACCAGCAGCCGCCGGCGGATCGGTTTGGTTGCGACGTCCTGCTCCAGTAAATCCGCAGCCGGCTGTTGGGGGAGGCTCTAATGGTTGCTAGCGTCTTGGGGTCCCGACTGCCGTCGAGGTGGGCGACAGGGAAACCGTCGAGGCAAACTTGTCGTTCGATGACAGTTGTCGCAGGCCGTGGCCCAAGGCGCGAATGCACTGGAGGTATGGATTTTATGAACACTCGGAAAAGGTCGTTCAGAGCGACCTGTTCGGGAGCCAATGACGATGACTTTTCCTGTTGATCGACGGACGTTTCTGCGTGCGTCTGGCGTGGCCCTGGCCTTGCCGCTGTTGGAATCTATGCAGCCGACCCTGGCGCGGGCCGCCGCGGCGTCGCCGAAGCGGATGGTGAACATCTGCAGCACACTTGGCCTCTATGCGGGGTCATGGTTTCCAACCGCGGCGGGCCCAGGCTACGAGGCCACTGAATATCTGGCGCTCATCGACGGGCACCGGGACCGCTACACCTTGTTCTCTGGGTTCGCGCACCA
>CAZYFH010000031.1:0-45168 GCA_964646815.1 uncultured Vicinamibacteraceae bacterium
ACCGGCAAGGTGGGCGTCTGGTCGTTCATGAGCGCCGACCCCGAGTTGGGCCACCTCTACCTGCCGACCAACACGCCGGCGCCCGACTACTACGGCGGGCATCGGCTCGGCGACAATCTCTTCGCCGAGAGCGTCGTGGCGCTCGACATCGAGACGGGCGAGCGCGCGTGGCACTTCCAGGCGGTGCACCACGGGCTGTGGGACTGGGACTTCCCTGCTGCCCCGAACCTGGTCGACGTCGTCGTCGATGGACGTCCTGTGAAAGCGCTGGCCCAGATCAGCAAGCAGGGCTTCACCTACGTCTTCAACCGCGAAACTGGTGAGCCAATCTGGCCGATCGAGGAGCGTCCCGTCTCCACCGACACCGATGTTCCGGGGGAGGTGCCGTCCGCGACGCAGCCGTTCCCAACCAGACCGGCGCCGTTCGAGTACCAGGGTGCCGAAGTTAATGACCTCGTCGACTTCACGCCGGACATCCGTCAGATGGCGCTAGAGGCAGTCGACGGCTATCGCCTCGGACCGATCTTTACACCCCAGATGTGGGACGGCACCATCCAACGACCGAGTACCGGCGGCGGCGCCAACTGGTCGGGGGCGGCGTTCGATCCCGAGACAGGATTCCTCTATATCCCCTCCGACAACCGCTACTCAGTGATGCAGTATCGCGAGTCGCAACCCGACGAGGGGGCAACACTGGACGTCATCGAACGACGCGGCGAGACACGAACACGGCCGCAGATGCCGCAGGGGCTGCCGCTGTTCAAGCCGCCCTATTCACGAATGACGGCCATCGATCTGAACACCGGCGATCACGTGTGGATGAAGCCGATGGGGAACGGCGACCGCATCCGCAACCACGCGCTGCTCCGCGATCTCGACCTGCCGCCTCTGGGCGGCGACAGCAGCCGCGCGGGACCACTGCTCACGAAAACGCTGCTGATCTTCGCGCTGACCGCCGGCGGCGCGAACGATGGGCCGCGGCTCGTGGCATTCGACAAGGCCTCGGGCGCCGAGGTGGCGTCGGTCGACCTCCCGGGTGGAGCCATCGGAACGCCGATGACCTATCTGCTCGACGACAAGCAGTACATTGCGCTGACGGTCGGTGGCGAACGGATCCCTGCGCTGATCGCGCTGGCGCTGCCGGAGTAGCGGCATGAACGATGCACGCACATCCCGCTGATGATGTACGGGAGCCGCTGACGGGAGACGAGCGCTGGGAAGCCGTGTCTCAATCCGTGCGAGATCGTCGGCGGCCGCGTCGTGCGCATGACGCCGACCAACCCGGCTCACGGACGAATCGAACTGGACGTCGGAGCGGCCCTCATGGCGTTCGTACGTGCGCGGAATCTAGGAACCATCATAGTTGGAGAGGTTGGAATATTCACCGAGCGGCATCCGGACACGGTCCGATCTCCTGAGGTGCTGTTTCTCTCCAATGAACGCGACGCGCGCCGGACGCGACGCATGGGTTTCTCAAAGTAGCTCCGGAGCTAGTCGTGGAGGTCACGTCGCCCACAGAACGGTTGGGCGAACTTCAACGCAAGCTGCAGGAGTACTTCGACGTCGGAGTTCGGCTCGCGTGGATCATCGACGGCGCCGCCTGCACCGTGGATGTCTACCGCTCGCCGAATGACCGTCGGCGTCTGACCGAAACGGCCACGCTAAACGGCGAGAAAGTGCCGCCAGGCTTCACCCTTCCATTCGCAGGCATCTTCGAGTAGCGCGGTCCACGGGGGCGTTGCTCGGCCGCTCCCCGGACGGGCCGTCAGGTCCGCAACCCCAGAATCTCTCTCGCGTTGGTAGGGGTCGCGACCGCCTTTCCGATCAACGTGAGGAGTCGCACCGCCTTCTCGACGAGCGCCGCATTGCTTGGCGCGAGGACGCCCTTCTCGAGGTAGAGGTTGTCTTCGAGCCCCACCCGGCAGTGGCCGCCAAGCATTGCGGCAAGCGCGACGAACGGAAATTGCGCGGCGCCGATACCGAACGCGGCCCAGTTGGCGCCGGCAGGCAGTTGATTTCGCATGAACAGCATCGCCTCGGCCGTCGCCGGCGCACCCCACGGCACCCCGAGCACGATCTGGAAGAGCGGCGGCGGGTCGAACGTGCCGTCGGCAATCATCTTGACCGCTAACCGGATGTGACCCGCTTCGAAGGCCTCCAGTTCCGGCTTGACGCCCGCCTCGCGCATCGCCCCCGCCATCCTCTCCAGATGATCCGGCACATTCATGAAGACCATGGGGCCGAAGTTCATGCTACCCATGTCGAGGGAGCAGATCTCTGGCTTCAGCTCGACGATGTGCTCGACGCGGCGCTCGGGTGACGCCAGCGTTGTGCCGACAGCCCCGATCCGAGGGTCGTCGTGCCCGGGATTGAATCGAGCACCCGGCCCCGTCGTAAGGTTGATAACGACATCGACGCCGCTGTCGCGCACTCGCTGCACCACCTCGCGGTAGTGGGCGAGGTCCATGCTGGCCCGTGTCGTTTCAGGATCGCGCACGTGAATATGAACGATGGCCGCCCCCGCCTGCGCCGCCGCGATGGCCGAGGCCGCAATGTCCAGCGGCGCAACCGGCACCGCCGGGTTCCTGGCCGCAGTGTCGGCGGAGCCGGTAACGGCGCACGTGATGATCGTGGGGGTAGCCATCAGGGGAAACCTAGGGTATATCAAGGGACCATGTCGACAATCCCATCTTCCGGGGCAGTCGCCCCGTCATTCAGTCTCCGCGACGCGGCCGGGTCCACGCACAAGTTTGACGCCGAGACGAGCACCACCCCGGCGACACTTCTCTTCTTCTTCAAGCACGACTGTCCCACCTGCGACGTGATGGCTCCGGTCGTGCAGCGGATCGGCGACGGGCTCGGCGACGCCGGCCTGCGCGTCCTCGGGGTCTCGCAGAACGACGCGCACGACACCCGGACGTTCGTCGATCGGCACGGGCTGACCGTACCAGCCGTGCTCGATGCTGAGCTGCTGGTCTCTGAGCAATACGGATTCGATGCGGTCCCGGCCCTGATCCTGACCGGTGGCGACGGCACGGTGCTCATGAGCTTCGAGGGCTTCTCCAAAGCGGACGTCGTGACGTTGACCCGCGCGGCGGCCGAGCGCTGCGACGCCGCGTCACCGGACATCGAGCGCCCCGGCGAGACCCTCCCGGACTGGCGCCCGGGTTGCGGGTCCCGCGTGCACGACCCAGACATCGCGCGACGCCTCGCCGTCACGCGAGGGGCCAAGACGCTGGCGGCACGACGTGTCCGGGTGCCGGTCGACCTCGACCCGTTCGAGTTCTTCGCCGATCAAGGGCTGACCGACGGCCTCCCAGTAGTTCCACCGACCGAGGAGCGGGTGCTACGGATGCTCGCGGGCACGACGCGCCCGCCGACGGATGTCGTCGCGCACATCCCGCCCAATCTAGCGCCGGCCACCGTCGAGAAGATCGCCATCAACGCGGTCATGTCCGGCTGTCGGCCCGACTACCTACCGGTCGTCATCGCCGCGGTCGAGGCGGCATGTACCGACACGTTCAATCTCCACGGCGTGCTCTGCACGACCTACTTCGTCGGCCCGCTCATTGTCATCAACGGACCGATCCGTCACACGATCGACCTCAACTGCGGCCGCAACGTCTTCGGCCAGGGCAGGCGCGCCAACGCGACCATCGGGCGGGCGCTGCAGTTGGTCGTCCGTAACGTCGGCGGCGGTCGACCGGGCGAAATCGACATGGCCACGCTCGGCCAGCCAGGAAAGTACACCGCGTGCATCGGCGAAAACGAAGAAGCCAGCTGCTGGGATCCGCTGCATGTTGAGCGCGGGTTCGACCGTGAGCAGAGCACCGTCACGCTCTTCGCGGCTGAGGCACCGCGCGCGATTCGCGACCAGATCTCACGGCGCGCGTCCTCGCTCGCGACGAGCATGGCGTACTCGCTGGAGACGGTGGCACATCGCAAGTTACATGGAATGGACCAGGTGCTGCTCGTCGTCTCGCCGGAGCACGCGCGAACGTTCGAGCAGGACGGCTATACGAAGACGGATCTTCGCGCGCGCGTGCAGGAGGTGACCGCGCGGCCGCTCCGCGACGTGCTTCCGGACGAAGAGTGCGAGAAGGGCACACCGACGCGGGTGCTCCCGAAGGCGTGGCTCGGCCCGGACGGCCAGCCAACCGCGGACGCGCTCGCGCGTCCCTTCCCCAAGTTCTCGCGGCCGGAGGACATCCTCGTCGTCGTGGCCGGAGGGACGGCTGGGAAGTTCTCGGCCGTCGTCGGCGGCTGGGCGTCAGGCGGCGCCGGGTCGACGGCCGTTACGCGGGAGATTACCCCATAGGAGGTGCCGCCGCGGAGTGTGGTAGGGTGTCCGAGCGGAGGCCTCATGAGCGACTCATCGGTCATCCTCGACCCCACGGACGAACGCGATCCGATTGGTCGGCGGCTCACCGCTCGAAGCGGCCGACTCGACGGCCCGATCGGCATTATCGACATTTCGAAGGCCCGGGGCGACGTCTTCTGTGACGAGCTCGAGACTCTGCTCCACGCGCGCGCACCGGGGATCGAAGTCGTTCGGTTGCGCAAGCCGACCTTCACAAAGCCCGCGCCACCCGACCTGCGCGATGAAGTCGCAAAGCGATGCAAGGCGGTCATCCAGGCGCTCGCTGATTGAGGATCGTGCACGTCGTGCAGTGTGCACGACCTGGTTGATTACGAAGCGCGTGGAATCCCGACCGCCCTGGTCGCTTCGAGCGAGTTCGTGAGCGCGGCCGAACGGCAGGCCGCCGCCCTCGGGATGCCCGACCTCGCGCGGCGCGCCGTCTACGTGCCCCATCCCATACAGGACGCCACGGACGAAGAGATGCGTGGGAAAGCACGTGACGCGCTCACGGCGGTGCTAGTGGCGATCACGAACTAGTGGCCTGTATCGGGTGAATCGGTAATGGTCACCGGCGCCCAGCTGACAAGGTGCGACGATGGAGCAGACACCCCGCAAGTGATCGAGGAGCAACGCCGTCGGGCGGAATGCCCCGCCCGATGAGCGCTATTGGTTCACCCTATACCCGTCAGGAGTGAACCTCGTTGTCGTGCGCCCCGCTCGGGCCGCGCCTCATGGACACGATCGCGGTTGCCGTCATCATCGCCTACCTCGTGGCGGCGACCGCCGCCGGCAGTGCCATGGCGCGCCGCACGACGACGTCGGCTGGATGGGCCGTCGCGAGCGGCGGCATGCCGACGGCCATGGTCGCGTTCGGCATCGCGGGCACGCGCATCGGGGGAGCCGGCACCTACGGCGTCGCCGGCGACGTCATCAACGGCGGCGTCTGGAACCTCTGGTGGTATGGCATCAGCACGTTGCTGGCGATGTGGCTCGTCGGTCTGTTCTTCGCCGTCTACTATCGCCGTCTCAAGCTCCACACGGTCGGCGAGTTGTTCACAATTCGCTGGGGCAGCCGCCGCTGCCAATGGCTGACGAGTCTGTGCGTCCAGACGGAGTACATCATCGTCAACCTCATCGAGGCGTACGTCATCGGCGTCATCATCAGCACGCTGACACCGCTCCCGATGTTCGTCGGCGTCATGGTGGCCGCTGTCATCTTCTCCATCTACGTGTCGCTCGGCGGCCTGTGGGGCACGGCGGTGACGAATCTCATCCACTGCTCGGTCGTACTGGTCGGGCTGCTCACCGTGGGGTTGATGGGCATTGATCAGCTGGGTGGCTGGGCCACGGTCACCGACACGATTGGTGCGCACCTGGCGGCGGCCGGGCGTAGCGAGACTGCTTGGTGGGGTTTCGCCGGGGCCGGGTGGCTCCCGGTGTTCGCGATGTTCTTCGCCGTCGCGGTCCACACCCCGGCGGCGTCCGTCTATACGAACTACGCCACCGCGGCGCGGACCGAGCGCCAGATCGCGCCGGCCTTCCTGGTCGGTGGCGTGATTGGCGCCGCGATGGCGCTCCTCGCCGGCCTCATCGGCATCCTCACCACCGCGCGCTACGGTCTCGACGCCGGGCTCGGCGGCTATCGCAATCTCACCACCCTGGCGTCAGAGATCAGCCCGGTTGTCGGCGGCGTGGCGCTGGCGGCCGTGCTAGCAGCGGTTATTTCGTCGGGCGGGCCGATTTTGCTCTCGAGCGCGACGATGTTCGTGCGCGACTGGCTCCCGTTTACGCGTGACTACGATTCCGCGCGCCGACTCAAGGCGTATCAGCTCACCACCACAATCTACGCGTTCGTCGCCGCGCTCGCGGCGTGGGTCGTCGCCACGCAGACCGACCTCTCGATCCTCGACCTGCTCGTCTTCGGGTTCGCGATGGTGGTACCGCCAGCCGTGTCCGTCGGCTTTCTCATCCACTGGCGCCACACAACCGAGCAGGGGGCGTACTGGGGCATGCTCACCGGCTACGCGGGCGGCCTGATCTGGTTCGGCCTGATCAAGCTCGCCCTCGCGACCGGCTTCAGCGCACCCGAGGGTGCCTCTGCCGTTCGCCAGATCCTTGCGTACGGCCTCACCGTAAACGGTGAAGGCGTCGACCCTTCCTACGTCACGATAGTCGTCCCGCTGTTGGTTGTGCCGGTGGTCTCGTTGCTGACATCGGACACCCGCGGCGATCGCGACCGATTCTACGCCATGCTGTCCGGCGAGAGGCCGGTCGACCGCGAGCTGGTCTGATTGCCGGGCGGCGGCAGGCTATAATCGCGGGCCGCTGACCGCGCCCATCTCCGGGCAGACGCGTCTACAGGAGGAGTTCCATGCCCGGTACCGTGACGCTCGAACGCCGAGACGACGTCGCTATCCTGTCGCTGACCAATCCACCGGTGAACGGCCTGAGCTACGCCGTGCGCGGGGGGCTGGCGGAGCAACTGACCGTTGCGCTCACTGATGACTCGGTAGCTGCGATCGTCGTTACGGGCGCCGGACGGATGTTCTGCGGCGGGGCCGACATTCGCGAGTTCGGTCAGCCGCCACCACCGGGCGCGGCATTTCTCCCCAAGGTCATCGACGACCTGGAAGCGTCGTCCAAGCCGGTGGTGGCGGCGATCCACGGGGTCGCGGCAGGCGGCGGGCTCGAAGTCGCCCTCGGCTGCCATGTACGCCTCGCCTCACCGGGCACGCGGGTCGGGCTGCCGGAAGTGACGCTCGGCATCGTGCCGGGCGCCGGCGGGACACAGCGCATGCCGAGGCTCATCGGCGTGCGGGCGGCGCTCGAGCTAATCGTTGGCGGCAGACTCCTGCCGGTCGGACGAGCCCACGCGCTCGGCGTGATCGACGAGGTCATCGACAGTGGCGATCTCGTTGAGGTCGCAGTGGCGCGTGCGCGGCAGATGGCGCATGACGGCGCGTCGCTGCGCCGCATCTCCGCGATCGACGACCGACTCGACGAGGCACGCGGCAACCCTGAGATGTTCAGCGCGTTCCGCAAGACGATGGCCAAGCGCGCGCGTGGGTTCGACGCACCCTACGCTTGTGTCGAATGCATCGAGGCGTCGGTCACGCTGTCCTACTCCGCAGGCGCACTCAAGGAGCGCGAGGTCTTCACGCGCCTCGTCGCCTCGGACCAATCGAAGGCGCAGCGTCACGCGTTCTTCGCCGAGCGGGAGGTGGCAAAGATACCGGATGTCCCAAAGGACACGCCCATCCAGAACGTCAAGACCGCCGCAGTCATCGGATGCGGCACGATGGGTGGCGGTATCGCGATGAACTTCGCTAACGCGGGTATCCCGGTGGCCGTATTCGAGATGTCCCAGAACGCCCTCGACCAGGGCCTCGCGGCCGTCAGGAAAAACTATGCCGCGACGGTGTCGAAGGGCCGCCTATCGCAGGCCGAAATGGATGTGCGGATGGCGCGCGTGTCGACGACGCTCGACTACGGAGACCTCGACGAGGCCGACGTGATCATAGAGGCGGTGTTCGAGGAGATGGACGTCAAGAAGCAGGTGTTCCGGGCGCTTGACAGGGCATGCAAGCCGGAGGCGATCTTCGCCACGAATACCTCCACGCTCGACGTCAACGAGATCGCCGCGTCGACGACACGTCCAGACAAGGTCATCGGGACGCACTTCTTCAGTCCGGCGAACGTCATGCGCCTGATGGAGAATGTCCGTGGCGCACAGAGCTCGGCCCCAACCATCGCGACGATCATGGCGCTCGCGAAGATGCTCGGCAAGATCGGCGTCCTGGTTGGCGTCTGTGACGGCTTCGTCGGCAACCGGATGCTCTACGCGTACCGGCGCCAGGCCGATTTCCTGCTCGAGGAGGGTGCGTTGCCGTCGCAGATTGACCGGGTCATCTACGACTTCGGCTTCCCGATGGGCCCGTTCCAGATGGGCGACCTCGCGGGCCTCGACGTCGGATGGCGGATCCGCAAGCGGCAGGCAGCGACGCGGCCCGCGCACCTGCGCTACTCGCCGATTGCGGATCGAATCTGCAAACTCGGACGCTTCGGTCAGAAGACCGGCGCCGGATGGTATCGCTACGAGACCGGGAGTCGCGCGCCGATCCCGGATCCCGTCGTCGAGGAGCTGGTGAGGGCCGTGTCCGCGGAGTTCGGGATCACGCGGCGACCGATCGACGACGACGAGATCATCCCACGCTGCCTTTATCCGCTCGTCAACGAGGGCGCGAAGATCCTCGAGGAGGGGCTCGCGCTCCGCGCCAGCGACATCGACGTGGTCTGGCTTCACGGCTACGGTTTCCCGCGGTACCGCGGCGGGCCGATGTTCTGGGCGGACCTCGTCGGCCTCCGCTCCATTTACGACACGATGAGCCGGCTGCATGACGAGCACGGGGACTGGCTCGCGCCGGCACCGCTGCTGGAACGCCTCGCTCGAGAAGGCAAGGGGTTCGGCGACTACCGGCCCTAGTGGCCCGTAACAGCCATTTGTGGAGTGAGGTCCGAGCCGCGACGCCCGGCTGGCAAGGCGTGACGAGGGAGCATACACCCCGTATGTGACCGAGGAGCAACGCCGCCAGGCGGGATGCCCGGCTCGGTGAGCGCTGTTGATTCACCCGATACAGGCACTAGGTAACACTCGGTCGACCTCCGCCAATCCGCAGCGTCGCCACGGGTTCGTCGGTCGGGAGGCCGATCGCCGGCGCATCCCGACAATCCGATATAGTCCTGAGGCGATGACAGCGCCATCGAACCCGATCGCCGTCGACGTCCCGCCCGCCGACGTCGACCTAGTGGAGTGGTATTTCGAGAAGGGATGGACCGACGGACTACCGGTGGTTCCACCGACGCCGGACCGGATCGAGGCGATGGTGGAGGCGCTCGGCGGCGACTCCGCCCACCTCGAAGCCCGCATTCCGCCTCGCTGGGGCAACATGACACGAGAGGTCCTCGCGATCAATCTAGTCCTCGCGGGGTGCGCGCCGAGCTATGCGCCGGTCGTCCGCACCGCGCTGCTGGCGTTGACGAGCGCGCCCTTCAACCTGAACGGCGTCCAGGCGACCACCCACATGGCAGCGCCGCTGGTGGTGATCAACGGCCCGATATGCCGAAAGATCGGACTCAACGCCGGCGCCAACGTCTTTGGTTCCGGGTACCGCGCCAACGCCACGATCGGACGGGCGATCCGCCTGGTGTTGCTCAACGTCGGCGGCGGGCGCCCTGATGACCTCGACAAGAGCACGCTGGGACAGCCCGGTAAGTACAGCTTCTGCATCGCCGAGAACGAAGAGGCAAGCCCATGGGCGCCCTATCATGTCGAGCAGGGGTATCGGCGCGAGGACAGCACGGTATTTGGGATTGCTGTCGAAGGACCCCACAGTGTCACCAACCACGTGGCGAACGACCCGGAAGGGATCCTCGACAGCCTCGTCTCAGCCATGAGCACGATCGCCCACAACAACGCGGTCAGCAGCGGATCGTGCGCGGTCGTGATCGGACCCGAGCACGCGGAGACGATTGCCACCCGGTGCTGGACCCGGAGCGACGTACGGCGCTACCTTTGGTCGCAGACCACAAACACGTACGACGACATCAGTTTCGGTGGTCGGTACGGCACCATCTACAACCGAAATCTGCCCCGATGGTACAAGCGCGAAGCCGGCGCCCGCGTGCCGATCGTGCCAGCTCCGGAAGACATCCACCTGTTTGTCGCCGGCGGCGAGGCCGGGCGCTTTTCGGCGTTCCTGCCGGGCTGGGGTCACATGACCACCCCGGTCTTACGGGCGCTCGACGGACGCCCCCCGCAGCGTGGCGAATGCACGGACGGCACGTGCGCGTTGTGACGGCACGAGACTGCGGGCGGGGCGTCCGGCGAGACGCGCGGCGAGCGAGGTTCTGATGAGCAAACTACGATTGCCCACGGGTCAGATCGTCTACGATCCGCGCGGCCGGATCACCGCCGAGCCGCAGACGCCCGCCCCGCGCCTCACCCAACTGGATGGCATCAGGCTCGGCGTCCTGGACAATTCCAAGTGGAACGCGTCGAAGCTGCTGCGCCAGACGGTGACGCTCCTCAAGGCCGACACCTCGTTCGCCGCGGTCCGGATCTTCAAGAAGGACAGCTTCTCGAAACCGGCCGCGCCGGAGCTCCTCGCCGAGATCGCCCGGGAGTCCGACGCCGTCATCACCGCGATCGGCGATTGAGGGTCGTGCACGTCGTGCAGTCTGCACGACGCGGTCGCGCTGGAGCGCCGGGGAATCCCAACGGCGGTCATCGTGACCCGCGCATTCCTCCATGAAGCCGAGGTCCAGCGCGCGGCACTCGGCGCGGAGCGACTCCAGCCCGCGGTCATCACCCACCCGCTCAGCACGATCACCGACAACGACATCGCGGCGAGAGCCTCCGAGGCCGCACAGCAGGTCGCGCACATCCTGACCGGAGCATGACTGCGTGCGCGTGCCCGGACGCCGCGGCGGGCGCGGTATGATCGACGCGTGAACGTCGACTTGGCCTACGGCCGCGGGCGCCTGGCGGTCGACTTCCCGACTGACCGGACGACCGTACTGGAACCCACCTACGTCGATGGTCTTCGGGACGAAGCCGCGGCGATACGCGAAGCCCTCCGGCGTCCGTTGGACCGGCGCCCGCTCGCTTCATTGGTCCAACCTGCCCAGCGCGTGGCTATCTCGGTGTGCGACATCACTCGGCCGATGCCAAGCCGCACGCTCCTCCCTGTGTTGCTCAGCGAGCTCGCTCAGGTGCCAGATGACCACATCACCATCCTGATCGCAACCGGGACGCATCGGGCCAACACGCGCGCGGAGCTCATCGAGATGCTCGGCGAGCCGATCGTTGATCGCTATCGGATCATCAACCACGACGCGTTCGATGATGCCACGCTCGTGTACCTCGGCGAGGTCGAACCCCACGTCCCGGTTTGGCTGAACAGGCACTGGGTCGATGCCGATATCCGCGTAACGACCGGCTTCGTTGAACCGCATTTCTTTGCGGGCTTCAGCGGAGGCCCCAAGCTAGTGGCGCCGGGGCTCGCTGGGTTCAAGACGACGATGCGTCTCCATGATGCCCAGATGATCGCCAGCCCGAACGCCCGGTGGGGCGTGACCGAGGGCAATCCGATTCACGACGCGATACGCCGGATCGCAGCGCACGTCGGCGTCGATTTCAGCATCGACGTGGCGATCAACCGCGACCGCCGGATCACCAGTGCCCGCGCCGGCGAGATCTTCGCCGTTCACAAGCGGATGGCGGCGGACGTCAAGCGAACCGCCATGCAGGCGTTCGACGCGCCGTTCGATGTCGTCGTGACGACCAACAGCGGCTACCCGCTCGATCAGAACCTCTACCAAAGCGTCAAGGGGATGTCGGCCGCGGCGCAAGTTGTCAAACGGGGTGGTGCCATCGTGTGCGCCGCGGAGTGCTGCGACGGTCTGCCGTCGCACGGCGAATATCGCGACATCCTGACTCAGCGGAAGACGCCGGCGGATCTTCTCACGATGATCTGTTCGGCCGAGCACAACCGTCACGACCAGTGGGAAGTGCAGATCCAAGCGCAGATCCAGCAGCGCGCAGAGGTATTCCTGAAAGCGGACGGCCTCTCGGTCGCCGACGTGCGAGCCGCGCACCTGACGCCGACCAGCGATGTTGGCGCCACCGTGCGCGCGCAGCTCGATCGCTTCGGTCGCGGCGCGCGGGTGTGCGTCTTGCCTGAAGGGCCGCAGACGATTCCGTACCTCGCCGACTGACCGCGATGTAGCAGTCGGCTAGGGGCGGAGCCCCGTCAAAGAGATCGACCGGCTCAGCGACACGCGGACGACATACACGTCATCGGCCTGCTGCGTAATCCCAAAGACCTCCGCTCTCCGGCCGACGAACTCGCCGAGCGCATCGTGCGGTGCGGGATCCGTGTGGTCGCGCGCGAGCCACATCAGCCCTTCGTCGTTGTGGACCAGTCCGTAGGTGTGTCCGGCATGGAGCCCGTCGCTGGCGACCGACTCGTGGGGTCCGCGGGTATCCGCCAATCGAATTACTGTGCCGATCCAGCTCAGCTCTGATCCTTCCAGTACGACCGGAGTCTCGTTGAGCGCGTCGAAGAGCCGACCGGCAAGGGCCTCGAGATCCACCTCGGCAGGCTCGTCCAACGCCGCCGGCAACTGCGCTGGTGGCGGCGGGACACGATACCGGACGAACACCGCACGTTCGCCTCGGTCCTCGACCAGCTTGTCGATGTCCCGCTGCATCTCGTCGCGACGCTCGAGAATGGCGTCGATCTCGCCGCCAGTCAGCCACTCGCCAAGCGTCGTCGCGAGCGTCGCTTCGTCGAGTGCGACGAACCGATCCCAGAGGTCGCTATCCACTCGAGTCAGCGCGTGGACCCGCTCGTCCGTGTCGGTCGTGAACGCGCGCGAGTTGTCGATAATGATGATGTTCCACACGGGATCCACCATCCAGTTCCCCAGGTTGGGGTCTTTGTTGTAGATCAGGTTATGGAACATCTTGGCGCGAATGAGCTGCCAGTTGTACTTCCCGATATAGAGCGAAGGTGGCGAGGGAGGACCGCCCATCGACTTCCATGTGTCGGCATTGTCGACCCAGAATCCCGCCGCGCCGAGCTCGCCGTCGAGCCGACGCTCGACATAGGGCGGTGTCATCCGTAGCTTGAGGAGTTTGTCGAGCTCATAGGCGGCGATTTCCGATTTGTAGCTCTCCCAGTAGCCCTGGTAGATACCCGGCTTGACGTCCTTCCAGACAAACGCCTCCACGCGCCCGCCGGCGACCAGCGTCGCCTTCATCGGCTTGGTCACGCCGGTGCCGATGTCTTCGAGCTCGATCACCTCCACCGTCCTGAGGGCAGCCTCAACCGCGACGGGGTTCTCAAGCCACGTAAGCGCGCTGGCCGGTGGGGCGTACTGCGCCGACGCCGGCACTGACGCGAGGAGCGCCGCCGTGAACAGCCACACCGACGACTGTCGTGCAACGTGCATGAGGTCCTCCCCTATCCAGACATAACGACGGAATCACTCATACAGAACGGCATCCCGGCCTTTGGCCTCGATCAAGCGCGTGAAGTGCTCGACGATCACATCGCGACGTTCGAGCACCGCGTCGATTTCCCGACCGCTGAGATGCGGGTTGGTGCGTCGTTCGATCTCATTCTTGGTCAAACCCTGGAGTCTCGCGAAGAGCGCGCGGTCGACTCTCGCGAGGTCGTCTGGTCGCTGCAACGTCCCGTCCGTTCGGAACGCGCGCGAGAAGTCGATCATATGCAGCTTCCAGTCTCGCGTATACACGACGTTGCCCTGATTGCGATCGGTATCCTGCACCAGCTCAGCGAAGAGGAGCATCCGGGCCATCTGCGCGCTCCACCGCTGCATGTCCTCCGGCCACTGACGATCGCTCAGACGCGTCTCCTCGTCGAACATCACGTCGTCGATCCACCAGCTCAGCGACCCCGTGCGGCCATCCCAGGTGCGTTCGACATGCACTGGCATCATCTCACCGAGACCCAGCAACTCGGCGAGCCGGTAGGCGGCGATGTTGTAGCGGTAGGAGTCGACGAAGTTGCGTTCGTAACGGTCGCCAAACCGCCGGGGCCCCTCGTTCCGGTCGACCGACTGGAAGTGCGCGTCGTGCTCGACCTGCCCGTCGCTCAAGGTCAGACGCCACGGATGGGTGGTGCCTCTACCCGTCTGCTCGGCGGCGACCACGTCGGCCGTGAGGAGAAACTGGCGGATCTCATCCCGTGAGAGCCCGGCCGGCTGGGCCACGGCGACCGAGCCGCCCGCGGCGAAAGCCAGCAGCAGCATGCAGCCGATACGGCGGCGACCCGTCCTCATGCGAGCGTCCCATCCCCGACGCGGCCACACCCGCCCATCGTGGCGGTGCGACGACCAGAGGCGCATTCTACTAGCGAAACGGCGGTCAGAACGCCGTCTGACCCCAGTGGTCGAGCGCGGCCTCGGGAACAACCCCGAGCGGCTGCCCCTATAATGACGCCGCACTTATGGACTTCCAACTACCCCCGCGGGTGGCCGCGCTCGGATCCGAGCTCGAGGCGTTTGTCCGAGAGGTGGTCTACCCCAACGAGCAAACCTATGTCGACCAGGTCGAGTCGGGTGAGAACCGCTGGGTCTCACCGCCGGTGATGGAGGAGATGAAGCAGCAGGCCCGAGACGCCGGGCTGTGGAATCTCTTCCTCCCGGACAGCGTGCATGGCGCCGGGCTGAGCAACCTCGAATACGCCCCGCTGTGCGAGATTATGGGGCGATCGGCGATCGCACCAGAAGTCTTCAACTGCTCAGCACCCGACACCGGCAACATGGAGGTGCTCGTCCGCTACGGCACCGAGGCACAGCAGCAGCGGTGGCTCACGCCGCTCCTCGCCGGCGAGATTCGATCTGCCTACGCGATGACCGAGCCGCACGTCGCCTCCTCGGATGCCACGAACATCAGCGCGCGTATCGAGCGCGACGGTGACGACTACGTGATCAACGGCCACAAATGGTGGATCTCGGGCGCCGGCGACACGCGCTGTCGGATCCTCATCTTCATGGGCAAGACCAACCCGTCGGCGGAGCGCCACAAGCAGCAGTCGATGATCCTGGTGCCGATCGACGCGCCCGGGGTGACGCTGGTCCGCCCACTCAACGTCTTTGGCTACGACCACGCACCACACGGACATTGGGAGATCACGTTCGACGACGTCCGCGTGCCCACCGATCACCTGCTGCTCGGAGAGGGACGTGGGTTCGAGATCGCCCAGGGCCGTCTCGGGCCGGGTCGGATTCACCATTGCATGCGGACGATCGGGGTTGCCGAGCGATCACTCGAGGCGATGTGCGCCAGGGCCAAGGCGAGGGTCGCCTTCGGGAAAACGCTCGCCGAGCAGGGCGTCGTGATGGCGGCGATCGCCGACTCGCGGATGGAGATCGAACAGGCGCGGCTCTTGACCCTCAAGGCAGCGCACCTAATGGACACCGTCGGCAACAAGGTCGCCCGGGCCGAAATTGCGATGATCAAGGTCGTCGCGCCCAACATGGCGCTCCGCGTGATCGACCGGGCGATCCAGTTGCACGGGGGCGGTGGCGTGTCGGACGATTTCGGGCTGGCGCAAGCGTGGGCGCACACCCGTGCGCTACGGCTGGCGGACGGCCCAGACGAGGTCCATCAGCGCGCGATCGGCCGACTGGAGTTGAAGAAGGACGCTCAACCGTAGGCGAGGGTCACGGTCTCGGCGACACAGACCGGCTTGGCCTGTCCTTCCCTCTCGATGACGAACTTGCTCACCATCCGAACGTGGTCGGTGCCCGCGCGCTCGGTGGAGAGAACTTGCTGCACGCCGCGAAGGCGAGCTGGGATCGGCACCGCTGCTGGAAAACGGACATGGTTGACCCCATAGTTGATCAAGCGGGAGACGCCCCGGATCTCGACGATCTCCTTACTGAATCTCGGCACGAGCGACAGCGTGAAGAACCCCTGGACAATCGTGCCGCCAAAGAGCAGCTCGGTCCTGGCACGATCGACGTCGAGGTGGATCCACTGGTGGTCCCCCGTCAGCTCCGAGAACTGCGTCACCATGTCCTGAGTGACCGCGAACCACTCGCTCGCGCCGAGCTCGACGCCTGCGAGCGACTCGAGCTCGTCCAGCCCGTTGATTACGCGCATCTCATCTCCAGCGTTGGATAGTATAGGGCCCGCGCCGCACGCGATGATCGACGAAGCCGCCGATGACCCGGAGCTTATCGACGTCCGTCCCGACGAGCGGGTCGACGCGGAGCGGCTCGACCCATGGCTCCGCACGCATCTTGACGGCGTTGACGTGGATGCGCCGCTGGAGGTGCGCCAGTTCGGCGGTGGTCACGCCAACCTGACCTACCTCCTGCGGCTGGGCGAACGTGAGTTCGTGCTGCGACGGCCACCGCTCGGACCAGTGGCACCCTCCTCGCACGACATGCGGCGAGAGCATCGGGTGCTGGCGCGACTCGTCGAGGCGTTTCCACTCGCGCCACGCAGCTACGCCCTCTGCGAGGACCCCTCAATTCTCGGGTGTGATTTCCACGTCATGGAGCGGCGTCACGGGTTCGTTCTCCGTCGGAGCCTGCCGGCGGCGTTTCGCGACCATCCCCGGCTGAACCGGCGGTTGTCCGAGATGATCGTGGATACGCTTGCCTCGCTGCACGCCGTCGATCCCAAGAGCGTGGGGCTCGGCGACCTGGGGCGCCCCACGGGATTCCTCGAACGGCAGCTCATGGGGTGGAACGCCCGTTGGCAGGCAGTCCGAGACGCGGAGGCGGGTGACGACGGCCGCGTCGACCGCATCGTGGCTTGGCTTCGGCGCGACGTACCACCGTCTCGCCACGCCACCTTGCTCCACCACGACTACAAGCTCGACAACATGCTAGTGAAGACCACCGATCCGGCGACCCCCGTCGCGGTGCTCGACTGGGACATGGCCACGCGTGGTGACCCACTCGTGGAACTCGGCTATCTCTTGATCTTCTGGGCAGAAGCAACCGACGATCCGGCGTGGATCGAGGCGGCGGCGATGCCGACCCACCACCCGGGCGGACTGACTCGCGAGGGCGTGGTCGCCCGGTACGCGGACCGGACGGGCTTCGACGTCAGCCGCATCCGCTGGTATCACGTCTTCGGTCTGTTCAAGCTCATCGTCATCCTGCAGCAGATCTACGTCCGCTTCCTCCACGGTCAGACGCGGGACCAGCGGTTCGCGCGCTTCGGCCGGCGGGTCGATGGCCTGATCGCGAAGGCGTGGTTCGTCCTCTCCGAGTGAGGCAGGCTCGACTGACAGGGAGACAGCATGGCGATTGACACTAAACGGCGGGATGTGGGAATCGTCATAATCTTCGATCTGGCCGTGTACGTCGTCAAACCAATCTGGACAGTTGGGCCTGAGATGTAGAAGAGACTTCTCGCCGGTGACGCGTGGTGTGTCGACGTAGATTCTCCCGTTTCCGCAGCGTCAGTCTCCTCCGTTTGATCTGTTCGCGTCGAGTCAGAATCGACGGCCGGCGCCCCTCGTACACGTCTGCCGGATCATGTTGTCAAAAGCTTCGTTCGGCCGGCGGTGATTATAGTCGTCAACGAAGCGCGCAATGGCCCTCGATTACCTGTACCAGCACGGTCGCCTCGGCCGACCCAGATCCTGATCGACCTGAACATGCTCAGGGAGGATGGCCGTGAGGCGCTCGAAGAAGTGAAGGCCGACGCCAGCCTGCACTGTATCCCGGTCGTTGTTTTCACGACCTCGAGCGCTGAGGAGGAAGTGCGGCGAAGCTACGACCTCGTCGTCAGCGTCTTCATCCGGAAGCCGGAACACTTCGAGGACTTGCGGGAGATTGTTGAAATGGTTGGCAGTTACTGGATCGAAGCCGTGGAGCCCCCGCCGGAGTAGGGCGGCGGGCCGAACCGCGCTCTGAGGAGCCGGTGCCCGAAGATCACGCGCCGCCGAGGCAGACCCTGGTCACCCGCTAGAACGGCCGATAGATCACCATCGCGACCGCGAGGACGAACGCGCCGATCGTCACGCCGGCGAGCGACGACTTCCCGGCGACGTGACGAAACGCCAGCGGTGCCATCACCGCGACCGCCAGCCAGCAAGCGAGCTTGACCGTGACCCATCCCTCAAAAGGCATCTGCCGAATGCCGAGCAGCCCGAAACCGGTCACGAAGACGACGACCGAGAGGATCCCCGACCACATGAGCGAGAACCGCCGTCGGTCCGGCGTGGGCGCACCGAGCGCGGCAAAAGTCACTCCGGCCAGGAGAAAGAGCGCCACGAGGTGAACGACCAGAAACGTTTCGTAGAGCGTGGAGACCATCTAGTTGTCCTGCTGCTGCGTGCTCGACGGCGGCGCCGAGAAGCTCAGCTCCGCATCATACCGCAGGACGGTCCGCTCGACTGACGTCACGACGCCGCTCAAGCCGAACGCGACCTCTCCGCTCTGCTCGCCGAACGCCCGGTCGACGATGGTGGTCGATCCGAGTTCGGCATAGCTCGAGTAGTTCTCGACGATCTGCCAGGATGTCGGTCCCGGCCCGAAGACGCGTTCGTAGACGCCGAACACGACGTCGGCGTTCCGGAACATCGGCAAGTTCTCCCGGAGGAACGCCTCCCACTCCGCACCCCGCCCCGGGCCGATCTGGATCGTGACGACGCGGGCGAGAAAGAGCCCGCTCGGATTGTCGACCTCGACGCTCAGCTCGGGGTGATAGCGAACGGCGTAACTCTGGCGTGACATGGTGAACCGGCGCACGCGGTCTCGGAGTTGCGCGAGGCCAGCCGGATCCATCCCGCGCGCGAGGGGACCGCCGGTGTCGTAGTCGGCGAGGTTGGCGATCGGCGTCACGAACAGCCGCTCGTAGGTATTGCCAAATTCCGCGGTCCGCCAGGCAGAACGATACGGCACACCCGCGCGTCGCAGGGCGGGGTTCACCTCCTCAAGCTGCAGCTCGATGTAGTCATCAAGCTTGTCCGGCAGCACTTGAACGATATCGACGCGCATCCAGTCGTCCTGGGCGAGCGCGTGGGTCCAGCCGCCGACGGTGACGAGCGCCGCGATGGCGATGACGACGACGAGCCTGATCAAAGGTCTCATGGCATCCCGCTTCCCATCGAAGCCGCAACTCTACCATTTGCCGAGTCTAGCTGCCGTGGTGAAAACCCCGCCGCATTCGACCGGCGCTGACCCACGTACCAGTGGCGTCAAATTCTGAGAGTATTCTCCTTCCTCGCGCCCAGTAAAGGCGAACGCGTTTCGGGTCCAGCGGGGTCTCAGTGCAACGCGGAACCTTCACCACCAGCTACTAGCCTTCGTGACTACGTGTATCGTCCCGACGAGATCGTTGCGCCCCCATCGACGACAAGCGTTTGCCCGCTCACGAACGCGCCCGCCTTCGAGGCCAGCATCACCGCCGCACCAGCGATATCCGCCGGTTCGCCGATCCGCCCCAGCGGGTACGACGCGAGCGCCTCGCGGAGGACTGACGGATTGTCCCAGAGCGCCTTGGCAAAATGCGTCCGCACGAGCCCGGGCGCAATGCAGTTGACCCGGACGTTGCGCCGGCCCCACTCGACCGCGAGGTTGCGCGCGAGCTGCATCTCGGCCGCCTTCGACAGCGCGTAGATACCCAGCTTGTCGTGCCCCTTCAACCCGCCGATGCTGGAGATGATGATGACCGCACCATCCTTGCGGGCGGCCATCTCCGGAATCACCATGTTCGACAGCCACAACACGTGCTTGACGTTGGTGTCCATGATCTTGTCGTACGCCTCAGCCGAGACGTCGACCATCGGTCCGAAGTGGGGATTCACGGCGGCGTTGCACACAAGCACGTCGACCTGGCCCCATTCGCCGGTGGTCCGGTCGACGAGCTGCTGCAGCTGATCACGATGGGACACGTTGCAGGCCACCGCGATCGCCGCTCCGCCCGCCGCGCGGATGCCTCCCGCCACGTCGCGGCACGCATCCTCGTTCCGGCTCGAGATAACGACCCGTGCGCCGAACGCCGCCATCGCCTCGGCGATGGCTCGTCCGATCCCCTTGGTCGAGCCAGTGACGATCGCCACCTTGCCGCCGAGGTCGAAGAGATCTCGATAGGAAGTCGTCATGATCACTCCGCGGGCGCCTATCGGATATATTCGAGGCTACGGAGCCGCTCGAGCTGTTCCTGCGTCAGCCCTTCAGTCGACTCTGCGTCGTCCGGCAGCCGTTCGGTTTCGGCGACCCGCTGCCATCGCTCGATCTCGCGCGCAAGGCGTTCCACGATGTCGGGCCGCGAGTCGGCAAGATTCGTCATGTCGAGCGGGTCGTCACGCGCGTCGAAGAGCTCGAACTCCGGTGCACCCTCTGGCCGCACGCGGTTGTGGATTAGCTTCCAGGCGTCGTCGGTCACCGCATAAGACTCAGTATCACGTGGTGGTGGCGAGAAGGTGTCGTCGGTGATGGCCTTCTCGCTGAAGGCTGGGCGTGCGATCCAGCCTGTCGGATCACCCGCGCCAAGCAGCGGGACGAGACTCTGACCCTGCATCTCGTCGACCGGCGCGAGACCACTGACGTCGACCAGCGTCGGCATGATGTCGATCAACTGGATCGGCTCCTCGATCACGCCGCCGGCCGCGATGTGGCCCGGCCAGCGGACGACGAGCGGCACCCAGGTCAGCTCGCCGTAGACCGTCTGCCCATGAAACATCCGTCCGTGATCGAGAAATTCTTCGCCGTGGTCGCTCGTAAAAACGATGAGGGTCCGGCCAAAGTTACGTCGTAGCGGGTCGTCGATGATCTCACGCACCGCGTCGAGCTGCGCCTCGTGCTCCTCTTTGTGCCCCGGATCGGCCCAGAGCGCGTCATACGGACGATAGGGCTCATATGGATCATGGGGATCGAACACGTGCAGGTAGATGAAGAACGGCACATCGCGGTGATGCTCCAGCCACGCAGCCACCCGGTCGACATATTCACGGGCCGTCTTCGGTCCAGGCGTGGAGGCCGACCCCGACTCATGCAGCTCCTCGAAGCCTTGATGCAGATTCGTGAACTGACCGCTGAACAGCACGGAGGACAGCCCCAGGGTGGCATAGCCGGCGTCTCGGTATCGCTCGGCGAGTGTCGTGGCGGCCGCCGGCAGTCGATCGTTGAAGGTGCGGACACCATGTGACAGGGGATAGAGCGACGTCATGATCGACGGCGTTGAGACCTTCGTCCAGGTGGCCTGCGCCACGGTATGGCGAAACAGCACACCCTCACTGGCCAGCGCGGTCAGTGTCGGCGCCGTCGATCGGTCGTAGCCGTAGGCCTCGAGGTGGTCGCTCCGAAGCGTATCGGCCTGGATCAGGATACCCCCCTGCGGCCGGTCCCCGAGCGGAGCCTCCTGACGAGCCGGCGCGGACTCCCCTCCCGCCCGCACGACGGGGGGAGCCCCAGAATCCGAGCGTCCCGTCGCTCTCCGCCGTCAGGGACAGCGTGATGGTCACCGTTTCCCCTCCGACGTCCCCGAGGTCGACACGACGTCGCTCCCACCGATAGGGCGTCGTGACCGTCTGCTCCAGCAGCGATCGCTCGACACCGCCAGCCCAGAGCGCGACGTGAAACGTCACGGGGCCGTCTTCCGGCGTCCCCATAGACAGATCGAGCCAGGGGGTAGACGGCAGATCGACGTCGAACTTGAGCGTTTCCGGCGAGCGGGCAACCAGCGCCTCGTGATATCGCTCGTCCAAGCCCTGCCACCCGATTCCCGACGCCACGGCGGCCAAATGTTCCTTGCGTGATGTCACCCGCAGATGCTCGATCTCGAACGTCGCGCCGTCCGCGTCGGTGGATCGAAGCAGTAGATGTCGCACACTCGCCATGCCGACGCTTTGTTGTGGGAGGATCGTGTAGGTCTCGAACGTGTCGCCAGCGCGGAGCGGCGTCGAGAGCAACCCCAGGCTCGCCGCCATCTGCTGCTGCACGCCGTCGAGTTCGACCGCGTCGCCACCGGCGAACGCCAGCGACAGGTTCTCGCCATCCGACACGCGTAGCCGGATGTCGACCGCGTAGAGGCCGTCACGCTCGTCGACCTCGTGCGCGCCCTCGACGACGAGCACCGGAAAGGCGCCCGTAGCGCGTCCCGTGAGTGCACCATCTCGTACCGCCAGGCCGGTGACGTCCGGGCCGGCCCTCCAACCCCACGTTGCGACTTCCTCTTCAAGAACTGGCGTCTCACCGCCGAACGCCCAAGCGATGCCGTCCGGCACGTCGGTGATGGTGAGGGATCCGTCGACCGTGCCCGCGGTGAAGCGATCGACGAGGCGGATGGCACCGAGCACCAGTTCCGCACCGCCGCCGCACGCCGACGTGACCGCGACGAGGGCGAGGGTCACGAGTCTACCGAGCAAAAACATGAGGGTCACGACTCCTGTTACGGGCAGGGACTTACCGCTGCGACGAGCCTGCCTCGGCGATCCCTTGCCGCTCGTCGACGCGCCAGAGCAGCACACCCCCAATTAGGAAAAACAGTAGCACGCTGGCGACGCCGACACGCTGGTTGTACGCGTCGCTCAGCACACCGAGCACCGCCGGGCCTATGAACGACGTCACCTTGCCAGAGAACGCGAAGAACCCGAAGAACTCCGACTCGTGAGCCTTCGGCACGAACCGCGCCATCAGCGATCGGCTCGCCGATTGATTGGGCCCCACGAAGATCCCGACGAGTACGGCGGACACCCAAAACATCGCCTGGGTCTGCGCCACCACAGAGATGAGGGTTGCGACAGAGAGCGCGACAACACTGATGGCGATGATGGTCTTGCCACCCAGCCTGTCGTCGAGAAACCCGAAGGCGAACGCCCCGATGCCGGCGCCGACGTTAATGACGATGCCGAACAGCACCAACTGCTCGAAGCTGAACCCGAAGGTGCCGACCGCATAGATGCCACCGAACGCGAAGATCGTGACGAGCCCATCGTTGTAGAACAACCGGGCCAGCAAGAACATGGCCGTCTGGCGGTAGCGTCCCAGATGGCGAAACGTCGTCGCGAGATCGCCAAAGGCGCGACCGACACGCAGCGTTTGACGCGCGACCTGCTCGTCCTTGAGAAACAGGAGGGCGGGCACGCTGAACACCAGGAACCAGACCGCCACCAACAAATTGGTCGCCCGCAGGTTGAATCCCTCCTCGGTGCTGATCCCGAAGAGCGGCGTCTCCGGTACGAAAACGAATAGCGCAACGACCAGAGCACCCAGCCCACCGGCGTATCCGAGACCCCACCCGTAACCTGACACACGTCCGATCCGAACCAGCGTGGTAATCCGGGGCAGGAACGCGTTGTAGAAGACGAGACCGATCTCAAATCCGACATTGGCGAGCACGAAGATCGTGAGAGCTAGCACGACGGCGTTCGGCTGGCTCGGCCGCACGAACGCCAACGCGGCCGACGCGACCACACACACCAGGGTGCAGACCCCGAGATAGCGCTTCCGGTCGCCGCGGTCGGCTAGGGCCCCGGCGATCGGCGCCAGCGCCGCGATGAGGAGCGCGCTGATGCTGATGCCGCGAGACCAGAGGGCGGTACCACGACCCGGATCGTCGGCAAACGCGGCGGTGAAATACGCCGAATAGACGAACGTCACGACGAGCGTAGTGAACGCGGAGTTGGCCCAGTCGTAGAGGCACCACGACGCGATCGTCTTTGTGTCGCTCGTGCCGTCGCCGGCGCTCACCATTGCCTCACTCCTGGCATACAATACCGCCGAAACAGACGATCATGAGCTGTCTGTATCTGATCCGGCACGCTGAGACGGCGCTCAATGCGTCGCGAACGGTCCAATGGCCAGACACGCCGCTGAACCGTCGCGGCGAGTGGCAGGCTGGCCGTCTGGCCGCGCGGTTGCGCGACGCGGGGCTCACGCGGATCGTAACGTCGGACTACGCGAGGGCGCGTTCGACAGCAGAGTCGGTGCGCGACACGACGAGCGCTACGCTCACGTTCGACGCGCGGCTTCGCGAGCGACACATGGGAGAACTCAGAGGGCAGCCGTATTCGAAAGTGCGCGACCAGGTGTTCGCAGACGACTTCGAGCCGGCGTACGGAGAAAGCTGGCCCTCGTTCCACGCGCGAGTCGCCAACCTATGGCGTGCGCTCCGGCTGCTCATCAACGCCACACACGGCGCGCTGGCCGTCGTCACCCACGGCTTCGTGTGTGGCGCACTGGTCGAACGTCACCTCCGTCTCGATCAACCAAGCGACGGCGGGATCTATTTCGCGAACGCCTCGGTCACCGTCGTCGACGCCACACCACCGTGGCACGTACGTGCGCTGGCTAACGCAGAGCATCTCGGATAGAGCGGAGACATACGATGCCGTTGTATGCCTTGATTGGTCACGACCGCCCTGGCCTCGAACACCGACAGACCCATCGGCCAGCCCACCTCGAGCATATGGCGCGCCTGGACGCCGCCGGCTGCCTCCGCTATGGCGGACCTCTGATAAACGAGCACAACCAGATGGTCGGCAGCCTGATCATCCTCGAGGCGGAAAGCCTGGCCGAGGCGAAAGCGACATACGGCGAGGACCCCTACGTCATACACGGCGTGTTCGAGCGATTCGACGTGATCGAGACGAAGCGGGTCTTCCCAAGAGGCAACTAGTGGCCCGTAGCGGATCCAGACCACCATCGCCCGTTCAAGTTCAGAGACGAGGCGGGCGCTCAACGCCTACTGGTCGAGGTTGAACCGGACGGCGAATCCCGAATGAAGAAGACGGGGAACGATGAGCTGCTCTAGAGCCAGGCCTGTCCATTGCGCGACGGGCCGACGATGCTCACCGTGACGATCACCGACGCCGGCGTGGCGCCGACATCGGGAACCATCGTCGTGGGCGGGCTCGTGTTCGCCACGAATCAGAGTTCGAACACCCAGGTGATCCAGTCGAACCCGCATCCCATCCACACCGACTGTCCATCGCTCAACGCAACCGGCTCCCTCGCCCCAGGAACGAACGGTCTGACAGGCGTCTTTGACGTCCCCGTCACGTGCGGGTTCCACGATCGTATGAATCTGGGCGACGGTTCACTTCAGGTGCAGGTGGCCATCGGGAGCGCGGGAATGATTCCTACAGCGGCGATGGCCCTTACGAGGGCGGTGGGTATCTTCTGCCGCGGTCGGTGAGGCCCCACGGGCATCGCTAACGCTGCAGCACCGGAAAGCCTTCCTGGTCTGGCTCGAGTGGCGTGCCGATCGAGTTCAAGGCGATCGACACCATGCGGTAGCCTGCCACGGTGATCACGACGTCAATCAGCTCGGCCGTGCCGTAGTGCTCGGCCAGCGCATGCCAGGTGACGTCCGACACCCTATCGTCTCGATGCAGCTCGTCCGTTGCCCGAATGAGGGTGGCCTCGAACGGATCCCACCCAGGAGCGGCGGCACCAATCGCGATATCGTGGATCTCTTGATCGCTTATCCCCACACGACGCGCCGCCCGCACATGCTGTGCCCATTCATATTCGGCTCCGCACAGCCAGCCGATGCGCAGAATGAGAATTTCGCGCGCGCGATCCGAGAGCGTCGCGCCGGTGCGGATGTAGGCTGACTGCACGGCCCGCGGCCGATAGAAGGTGGGGTGACGCGCCAAGGTGGCGTAGAGGCCGAGCACAGGCGCCCCGGTGCCACGGGGATCGAGAAGCTCTCGAACCTCGCCCGACCACTCCTCACGCGGGATTGGATTGAGCCGCGCCTCGCTCAGCCGGACCGGTGTCGCGCGGGCCGGCATCATCGTGCGCGAGACGTTGGCCGGGAATCGGTCGGTGAACCGGTCGTCCGGCGGCACGTCGAAGCTGTTCGCCAGCATCGCGAGCAGAATGTATTCGGCGCCGGTGAAGATGACGTCCAACAACTGCTGCGCGTCGTACCGGGTCGCCAACATCATCCACGAGACGTCGCCGAGGAACGAATCGCGATAGATCTCGTCGGTCGCGCGGACGACGGCGGCGTCCCACTGACCCCATCCGTCGGCGTCGGGACCTTCTACGACGCGTCGCACGTCGGCGTCGCCGAGGCCAATCGAGCGAGCTTCCGCCGCCAGTTCCGCCCAGAGCGCCTCGGACCGACAGAGCCACGCAACGCGCAGCCCCATCAGTAACTGGTCTACGGCGGTGACCATCGAGCGGCCGCGGATATACGCGGCGAGCGGGCCGATGCCGTGCAGCGCCGCGGGGTGGTGCGCGAGTGTCTTGAGCAGGTTGGACGCCGTGTCGAGCCCGACACCGAATCCTTCGATGCCTGCGCGCGCCGCGTCGGTCCACGCCGCAGCTTCAAGAGGGGGGATCCGGGGTGTTCCGGGCCGTTCTTGCGCCGCGGCACCTGGCACGACACCCATCAACATGGTGCAGACCACGACCACTGATCGCCCCATTCGTTTCTCTCCGGCACTAATCCGAGAGCCGTTGTCGACAACGTGAACGACGACCCTACCAGTGGTGGACGATCAGTCGCTTGATGCGAAAGAAGCTCAGACGGCCACGCGTCGCGACATCATAGCCGAGGCACACCGCAGTCTCGGCAATCATCAGGTCGTGCGCCCCCATCGGCGTGCCCTGTGCCCGAGCTCAGCCGCTAGGGTGGCACGGGTGTGAGCAACCTGGCAGCGGCCTCAGCGTCTGAGGACCGCTACCTCATCATCGAGGTCCCTCACCCCTCGGATTCCTTCCCGCCTCGCACAGGCGGCGCCTAACGGTCGAAAACAGCGACCTCGTCGCCGGTCTCGAGGCACAGATCCGCGCTCTGACGCCGCGCCCTGGGCCTTGAGCCTTAAGCTCTTACCCATGAGCACATGAGCACTCCTGGACTAGAATCAGATTCCCCATGGCCGACATCAATTTCGGAACGCTTTTCTCTCTGGCCGGCCGCGTGGCGCTCGTGACCGGTGGCTCACGTGGGATCGGCCGCATGATAGCGGAGGGCTATCTACGGGCGGGCGCGACGGTGTACATCTCCTCCCGAAAGAAGGCGGTGTGCGACCAGGTCGCCAAGGAGCTGTCGCCCGCCGGCCCGTGCATCTCGCTCCCAGCCGACGTTGCAACGTCAGACGGGCGCGCGGGGCTTATTCACGCGCTCGCCGAACGCGAGGAGCGGCTGCATGTACTGGTCAACAACGCCGGCGCAAGCTGGGGCGCGCCGTACGAGACGTTTCCGGAGGCGGCGTTCGACAAGGTGCTCGGGCTCAACGTCACGGCGCCGTTTCTCCTGACGCGCGATCTGACACCAATGCTCGAGCGCGGCGCCGCGCGGGACGATCCGGCCCGCGTGATCAATGTCGGGTCGATGGACGGCCTCCACGTGCCGCAGCTCGTGCAGACCGGCACCTTCTCCTATTCGGCGAGCAAGGCCGCCGTCCATCACCTGACCCGCACGCTGGCGGTAGAGCTCGGCCCGCGGCATATCACCGTCAACGCCATCGCGCCGGGGTTCTTCGAAAGCAAGATGACCGCTGACGTGCTGACCCGACACCGCGAGGACATCGAGCGGGCGTGTCCGCTCGGGCGAATCGGACGGCCGGAGGATATGGCAGGCGTGGCCGTCTATCTCGCGTCGCGCGCCGGCGCGTATACCAACGGCGCGGTGATTCCGGTGGACGGCGGCACGTTGTTGAATTGACGCCGCAGGGCTGAAGCCCCGCGCTATGATCGACTTTTGGGCGGAGGCGCCGATGAGCTACCAGAGTCCCTTTCCAGCGGTCGACATCCCGGTCGCCCCGCTACATGACTTCGTCTTCGAGCACGCTGACCGGTGGCCGGACAAGCCGGCGTTAATCGACGGGCCGACGGGCCGAACGATCACCTATGCCCAGCTCCGGGGGGCGGTCACGCGCGTCGCTGCTGGGCTCGCTGGCCGCGGCTTCAGGAAGGGCGACGTCTTCGCCATCTACAGCCCGAACCTGCCAGAATACGCCGTCGCGTTCCACGGGGTCTCGACCGCCGGCGGCGTCAACACGACGATGAACCCGTTGTACACGGCAGATGAAGTGCAGCGGCAATTGAAGGACTCTGGCGCGAAGTTCCTGCTCACGATCCCCCAGTTTCTTGAGAAGGCGAAGCAAGCGGTCGCCGGCACGGCGGTCACGGAGGTGTTCGTGTTTGGCGAGGCCGATGGCGCGACTCCGTTTGCCGCGCTCATGACCGACGGCGGCGCCCCCGCCGTCGACCTCGACCCCAAGGAGGACCTCGTCGCGCTCCCCTATTCGAGCGGGACGACCGGACTCCCCAAGGGCGTGATGCTGACCCACCACAACCTGGTGTCCAACCTCGTGCAGGCGCAGGCCGTGGAGCACATCTCCGACAAGGAAGTGCTGATCGGGATCCTGCCCTTTTACCACATCTACGGCATGGTCGTGATCATGAACAGCGCCATCCGGAACGGCGCCACGATCGTGACGATGCCACGGTTCGACCTCGAGCAGTTCCTCGCGTTGCACCAGACGCACGGTGTGACGATGGGCTACCTCGTGCCCCCGATCGTGCTGGCACTCGCCAAGCACCCGCTCGTCGACAACTACGACCTCTCGAAGCTCGAGAGCGTGATGTGCGGCGCGGCGCCGCTGCCCGAATCGGTCGCGACCGCCGCGGCCACGCGGAACGACATCGTCGTGCGTCAGGGCTACGGTCTCACGGAGACGAGTCCGGTCACCCACGTGCACCCGCGCAACCGACTACCGATCAAGATCGCCTCCGTCGGACCCGCGATGCCAAACACCGAATACCGGATCGTCGACATCGCCACCGGCGAGGACGCCGCAGGCGGCGGTCTCGGCGAGATCTGGGTGCGTGGCCCGCAGGTCATGAAGGGTTACTTGAACAATCCAGACGCGACCGGCGACATGATCGACGGGGACGGATGGCTGCACACTGGTGACATCGGCAAAGCCGACGAGGAGGGGTATCTCTACGTCGTCGACCGCATGAAGGAACTGATTAAGTACAAGGGGCTCCAGGTGGCACCCGCCGAAGTAGAGGCGGCCGTGCAGTCGCACCCGGCCGTCGCCGATGCGGCGGTCATTCCGAGCCCGGACGAAGAGGCGGGCGAGGTGCCGAAGGCGTTTGTTGTGCTCCGCGAGGGCGCAACCGCCACGGCGAACGAGATCATGGCCCACGTCGCCGGCCAACTCGCCCCGCACAAGAAGGTGCGCAAGGTCGAATTCATCGATGCGATCCCCAAAGTGCCATCGGGTAAGATCCTGCGCCGCGAGCTCGTGGAACGGGAGCGCGCCGCGCAAGGCTAGTGACCTCGATCTACTGCTCGACCAGCGGCAAAAAGATCGAGATCCGGTCGTCCGAACCTACCGCGCGCGAGATGTGGCCCTGGCCGGTCGTATCCTCGGCCAACAGGATGTGTCCGGGGTGGAGCCGGATCGTCGAGCCGTCGCCAATCTCGACTTCGCTTTCTCCGGCCAGCGTGATCACGTACTGCCGGCGCGGGGCGGTGTGCCAGTCGATGAAGTAGTCCGGTGACGTCCGCCTGAACTGCACGTTGGTCACGGCGACGGGCTCCGACATCTCCGTTGCGCCCAGAGGGGCGCCAAGCGGCACATCGAGCTCCTCGGCGTGCGTCTTGCCGTCGTCACCGGTGTAGATGCGGGTCACCTTGATCGGTGTCCGCTCTTGGGCGGTGACCGGCGCGTCGCCGAGCCTGTGGAGACCAACGACCACCAGCAGGGTCGGGACCCACCCCAGCACGAGCAATCTAGACATCCAGCTCTTCAGCATCTTCAGGCTCCCCAGGCGCTGTTGCGCCCTCAGTCGCGGTCGCCGACAATTATAGGTCCTGCCACGTCGATGAACGGAAGGACCCCGATGACACCGATCTTCTCGTGGCGGCGCCTCCTGCTCGCGGAGCTCGTCGCCATTCCGGCTCTCGGCTGCACTGCGGAGACCCCGATGAGCGATGACGCCCGCGACTCACGGGTACCGACGATGGTGGCCGCGACAGCCCCTTCGGACCCGACCGCGATCCGCCCCTTCGAGATCGACGTCCCGGAGGCTGTGCTGACCGATCTCCGTGACCGGTTAGCGCGCACACGTCTGCCGGACCAGCTCCTGAGCACCGCATGGACCTACGGTGCCGATCGCGACTATCTCGAAGAACTGGTCGACTACTGGCTGCACAACTTCGACTGGCGCGCCCAAGAACGGCAGCTGAACGCGTTCGACCAGTTCAAGACGCGCATCGACGGGCTCGACGTGCACTTCATCCATCAGGCGTCGCCGCACGATGACGGGATGCCGCTCATCATTACGCACGGCTGGCCCGGGTCGTTCCTGGAGTTCCACAAGATCATCGGGCCGCTGACCGACCCTACCGCGCATGGCGGCGACGCCGCGGACGCCTTCCATGTCGTCGCGCCGTCGATTCCCGGCTACGGCTTCTCTGACAAGCCGCGAGACCGCGGCTACAACCCGGAGCGGATGGCGGACATCATGGGCCAGCTGATGGCGCGGCTCGGCTACCCGCGCTACGGCACACAGGGCGGCGACTGGGGCAGCATTATCAGCCGCTGGCAGGCGGCGCAACACCCCGACCGCGTCGTCGGTGTGCACCTGAACTTTATCACTGCCGGACCGCCGGCAGGTCTGGACGACCCGGAGGCCGAGATCCCACTCGAGGAGCTGGAGCGGACGCGGGCGCGGCAGGCAGCGTTCGCGAACGAGCGCGGCTACAGCAGCATCCAGGGAACGCGGCCGCAGACGCTCGGCTACGGATTGAACGACTCACCTGCCGGTCTGGCCGCCTGGATCGTCGAGAAGTTCCGCACATGGTGCGATTGTGACGGCAATGTCGAGGCAAAGTTCACGAAGGACGAGCTGCTCACCAACGTCATGATCTACTGGGTCACGCAGACCATCACGTCCTCGACCCGCATCTACTACGAGTCACGACACACTCCGTCGAGCCGTCCCCTCGGCTATCTGGAGACGCCGACAGCGGGCGCGGTGTTCCCTGCCGAGATCACGATTCCACCCCGCAAGTGGGCAGAGGCCGCCTACAACATCACGCACTGGACCGAGATGCCGCGTGGAGGCCACTTCGCGGCCCTCGAGGAACCCGACCTACTCGTGGACGATATACGGTCGTTCTTCAGGGAGCTCCGGTAGCGGCGTGCAGCGCGGAAAAAGGAGCCGACGCAGGCCCTCCGCAAAGTCTTCGGTCCGGTAGTTGATCGGCGCCGCGAAGGTGACGTCGCCTGACGAGATTCTGTTGAACGAGATCAATGGGTTCAGGACCGCGTGTGCGTCTCCTCGAGAGCGCGGAGGATGTTGGCACCGGTGAGGAACACGGTGCGACGCGTAAGCGGTGAAGATTTTCCTCACGGACTGGGGAGCGTCCCCTGGGTCGTGAGCGCGACACGATAGATTCCGGTGCTCGCCGTCAAGTAGAGCGTGCGTCCGTCGTCTCCCTACCCTACGTTCGCTGTCACCTCGGACATCAGGATCGTCCAGAGATGCGTGCCATCCGGCGTGATGATCCAGACGCCGCCGGGCCCGGTCGCGAAAACGTTCCCCGCCATGTCGACTTTCATACCGTCGACCGCGCCGTCCGCCGTCTGGTCGTTTACGTCGTAAAACACCCGCGCGTTCGACGCGCCGTCCACATCGAGGTCGTACGCCATCCAGACCTTGTTCTCCGCGTCTGAGTTCGCCACGTAGAGCGTGGTCTCGTCCGGCGAGAGAGCGATGCCGTTCGGGCGGGTCTGGTCACGCACGAGTAGCTCCAGCTCGCCATCCGGGCGGAGGCGGTAGATCCCGTTGAAGTCGAGCTCGCGCATCGGCGACGCCTCGAGCCCATCAAGGCCGCATGGCAGGTCCGTGAAGTACAGCGACCCGTCCGACCCGTAGATCGCGTCGTTCGGACCGTTCAGCCGATGCCGTCGTACGACTCGACGACCACGGTTCGGGAACCGTCGGCCTCGACGCGAGAGAGGCGCCTGTTGCCACACTCGCAGATGACCAGCCGGCCCTCGGCATCGAGCGTCAGACCCTTTGAGCTGATGGAGCGCCGACCGGTCGTGTCGCCCTCGAACACCGGGTCGATGAAGGGACTCGCGCCCTCCGCTTCGGCCCACTGGAAGATGGTGTTCCCGCGCATGTCCGAGAACAGCAGCCGCGATTCGCTCCGCAGCCAGCCGGGGCCCTGGGTGAAGACAAACCCATCGGCGAGCTTCTCGACGCGCGCATCTGTCCGGATCAAGGGGTCGACGCTCGGGTCGACGCAAAGAATGGATCCCGCGCCGGTGTCAGCGGGCATCGCGGCGTCCGGTTCGTCCGCGGTTTCGGCGGGGTCGGATCCAACGCATGCGGCGATGGCCCCCCGCCACCACAATCACCAAAGCCCGAAGATTCCTAGGCATGCGTTCCTTTATGTGTCGTTCAGCCCCTCGGGCTCGTCAGTCACCCCGCAAGCCGCGCTCGCCGGATCCCCGGCACCACATGCCCTTCGATGAGCGCGTCGAGGCCGCGACGGTGCCAGCGCCGACCCTCGCCTGGGTTGGGGGAGGAAGTCGCGACGATGACCGCCTCGAGGTCGGGAATGACGAAGATGAACTGTCCGCCGTACCCCCACGCGTAGTGGGCCGGGTGGCCAGCGAGCGCGCGCATCCACCAGCCGTACCCGTAGTACCGTCCGCTCCAGCGGGAGCGGGTCCGTGGCACGAGCGAGGCACGAATCCACTGCGCGGAGACGATCTCAAGACCGTCGATAGCGCCACCACGGCGATACAGCTCGCCAATCGCGACCATGTCGCGCGGTGTCATCTGCATCTCGTTCCCGCCGAAATAGATGCCTTGCGGGTCTCGCATCCACACGGGGAGCGTAATGCCGAGCGGACGCGCCAGATACCGCCGGCCGAACTCCAGCGTGCTCATGCCCGACGCGCGCGTCACGATCGCCGACAGCAGGTGAGTGCTGCCGGTGCTGTAGACCATCCGCCCGCCTGGGGCGTCGACCATCGGTCGTGTCAGCACGTGTCGGACCCAATGACGGCTCTGCACCCAGCGCCCGTAGTTGCGGTTGCTCGTCGTCTCCAAGCCGGACCGCATCGTAAGGAGGTCCTCGACCGTGATCGTGTGTTTCACGGCATCGGCATTGTGAAGCTCGTCGCCGAAAAAGTCCGCGATGGCCTGGTCGACCCCGGTCACGTAGCCACGATCGATGGCGATGCCGACGAGAATCGAGATGATCGACTTGGAGGCCGATTTCAGGTTGGCCACACGCCGCGCGGTTGCGCCGTTGAAGTAGTGCTCCTCGACGATCTCACCGTCGACCGACACGAGGAGGCTCCGAAGCCGCGGCAGTTCGCGTCCCTGCGCGGCGAGCACCTCGCTCAGATCGAGCGAGAGGGCAACGGCGGCGGCCGTGGGCGTCCCCGCCGTCAGAAACCAGAGGACCGCCACGACGGCAATCGTCAACGCCGTCGTCATAGTGGTTCTGCGGCGCATTGCTCGCCTCAGCGACCTCTCTCGTAGACGATCCGGCCGCCGAGTATCGTCATCTCGACCTCGGTGTCCATCGTGTGCACGGGATCGATCGTGAGCAGGTCCTGCGACAGCAGAACCATGTCCGCCAGCTTACCGATCTCGAGGCTACCCTTCAGGTCCTCCTCGAACGTCAGATACGCCGCGCGCCGGGTATAGCCGACGATCGCCTCCGGCATCGTCAGCGCCTCGCCAGGTCCGTACACCGTACCCGACATCCCCTTCCGTGTCACCGCGGCATACAGCCCGACCATCGGCCCGATCGGGAGAATGTCGCTACCGAGCGCGACGAACACACCGTGACGCATCGGCGATCGAAGCGGGTTATTGGTCGCAAGCCGCTCGCCGTCGAGATGCTCGGCGTAGCGACCTTCAAGGGTGAAGGTGAAGTTCGGCTGCTGTGCGATATGGATGTTGTGCGCCGCCATCATGCGCATCGTCTCAGCAGGCGGCCGCACCGTGAAGTGGTTCAAGTAGTGTCGGTGATCGGCCAGCGGTGAGGCATCGATCACGCGCGCCCACACCTCGATCGTCTGCTTGATGGCCGCATCACCAATGGTATGAAATCCCATCTGCCAACCCGACTCGTGGGCAGTCTTGGAGATTCGGTAAAGGCTGGATTCATCGATCAGCGGGCCGGTACCGGTGTAACCCGGCTGCCCGCGATATGACTCGAGCGTCCAGGCCGCAGCGCCGGTGTAGCCACCGTCGACGAAAAACTTGATCGGCCCGACCCGAAGCCACACGTCGCCATCACCGGTCTTCTTGCCGAAACTCGTCATCAGCTCGACGGCACGGTCGGCGTCCGGCGGCACGCGTAACTGCACAGCGGCCCGTGGTAGCTCACCCCGGTGCGCGCGATACACCTCCTCCCACTCCGCGTAGCCCTCGATGGTAGTGCCGGCCTGGATGATGCCGGTGATACCCAGCGCCAGCAGGCGGCGCAGGTTGTCGACGAAACTGGCGCGGAGTTCCTCTGGCGTCGGGTCCGGGACCAGTCGACGGACGAGGCCTTGCGCGCCTTCACGGAGGACGCCGTTCATCTCGCCGCGATCATCGAGCTCGATGATGCCGCCTGGCAGGGTCTCGGAGTCGGGTGCAAGCGTCGCGGCCTCGAGTGCCAGCGAGTTCACGACCGAGCTGTGCCCGCCCGCGCGCGTCAGCACCACCGGGTTCATCGGAGCCGCGTCGTCAAGATCCCAGCGGAGCGGACGCCGTTGTTCCGCTAGCTCGTCTTCCGACCAGCCGTATCCGGTGATCCATTCGCCCGATCCGAGCTGTTCGGCTTTGCGACTGACGCGCGCCTTCAGCTCTGACATCGATGTCAGTCCGGCCAGACTCACATGGCGCTCGGCGTCGCCGCTGATGTGGAGATGGGTATCGATGAATCCTGGCACAACGAGCGCGCCGCCGGCGTCGATCGTGCGGGACGCGCGGTATCGGTCGAGCACGCCGTCCCAGCCGAGCGCAATGATCCGCCCGTCACGCACCGCCACCGCCGAGTACGTCGACAGCAGCTCGTCGGCCGTGAAGATCTTGGCGTTGTGGACGACGAGATCGACCGGTTCCTGTGCGCCGGCCGGCCACGGCGCGAGGAGTAATGCCAGCACCACACCGAACGCGACGTTACGCATGATCTGTCCGCCTCCCGGACGAGAGGGCGTCGCCGCTCGATGCCCGTTGACCACTGCGCACGGGCAAGACAATCGCGGCATCACTTCCTACGGCATGAACTTGGACACATGCAGCGAATGTCCAGCCTCGCGGCGGACGCCGCCGTACCCAGATAGGCCCTACGTGGGGCAGATTATAGCGCGAGCGCTGCTACGCCCACCGGCGTCCCCGGCCTGGCGCGAACGCGTCGTCTCACGACGACCAGTCACGATAGCCGTCACGATCAGGAGTCGCGACCGTCGAGAACCAAGTGGTGGTAGATGAGGCCCGCGATTAGCGCGCCGACGATCGGACCGAGCCAATACACCCAATGGGCGTTCCAGACGCCGCTGACCAGACCGGGCCCAAGCGTCCGTGCCGGGTTCATCGACGCGCCGGAGACCGGTCCTCCCATCAGGTTGGCCGCCGCGACTGTGAGTCCGATGCCGAAACCCCCAATGTCCGGCGCTCGCGAATCGATAGCGGTACCGAAGATGGCGAACACGAGCAGAAACGTCAGCGTGATTTCGGTCACAAATGCCGTGCCGGCCGACACCCCCGCACCGGGCACTGGTGTGCCCAGCCCGGTCGTGGCGATTGCTTCGCCGCCGCCTGAAATGCCCTGAAAGATCATCAACACCACCGCCCCGCCTACGGTCGCGCCGATGAGTTGGGAAACAATGTAGGCAGCGGCGTTGCCCGGTGTGATCCGTCTCGTGACCAGCATCACGACGGTCACCGCCGGATTGATGTGGCCACCTGAGACATTCATCGTGGCCGACACGGCGATCGACCACGCCAGACCGTGCGCGACGGCGATGGCCAGCGATCCGATCCCCCCGAACGCCGCATCGGCCACGATGACGCCCGTGCCGATGAAGCAGAGCATAAACGTTGCCACTACCTCAGCGACGCACCTCTTGGGCAGATCGGTCATCGATTCCTCCAATGGACGGCTGGGTCCCATCTCGGAGACTCCGCCTCACGCCGGGACGTTGCGGGCGAACTATAGCCCGGGTCGGTGAGGTCGAAGGGTGCCCTGCACTCGCCGCAGGGCGCCCGTTCGGATTCGCGGGTCAACCGGCGAACGAGTTCTCGTCTGCGCTCGGAACGTAGATCGACGGCATGGTAACCCGAGCAGACGGAGGTAGACCGAGAGCTAGTCGCAGCGCGGCGTCGACGGTCACACCGCGACCCTTTGGCTTTCGCCACGCTCGCGTCGAGGGTCGGACCAACTCGCTAGCGCTCGCGGCGGCGGCGTGTCGCCGAACTCGGGCATCTCCAGATCGACACCAGGGGTAGGAACTGGGCGCACGTTGTCGGGCAGGAACATCTCGGCGATGCCGCCGAAACTCAACGCCACGTGGTGCGCGATCTGACCGAGCGACATCGATGTCGGGTGCAGCTTCCAGCTGAGCGTGTCGGCCGGAAATCGCTCCAGAGCGTGCCTGGTGGTGGGCGCCTCCCGTTCAACTTCCTGAATCAATGTGTCTGCGAGTGTTGTGATCTGTGGTCAGGCACACATGCGTCGAGTTCGGCGTCCCTGTGTCAAGATCGGACCACATGCGCGTTGCGAGCATCTGCGTGGCAGTGGTCATCACCGCATCGTTGCTGCACGCTCAGGTCTGGCCACAGTGGCGGGGTCCGACCGCCGACGGCGTCGCCGAGACCGCGCGGCCCCCCGTCACCTGGTCGTCCACCGAGCACGTCCGCTGGACACGGGACCTGGCCGGCGCCGGCACATCGTCGCCAGTGGTGTGGGACGACCGTGTGTTCGTGACGTCCCAGGTCGGTTCCGGTGAGATCGATGAGCGGGGCGCCCAGTTTCCCGAGACACGCGAGGCCGCGCGCCTCGCAAGGGACGACGCCACCATCACGCTGATCGTGCACGCGATCGCACTCTCCGACGGTCGGTCGCTGTGGGACCTCCGGCTCGACGCTGAGGACCCGCTCCCGGCGGTGCATCGCAATCACAATTTCGCGACGCCTAGCCCGGTAACCGATGGGACGGTCGTGGTGGCGTGGTTCGGCACCGGCCAGATCGTCGCGCTTACCATGGATGGCCGGTTCCTGTGGCAGCGACACCTCGGCCGTGAGCACGACCCCTTCGACGTGCTGTGGGGGCATGGGAGCTCACCCGTGCTCTACCGCGACCTGGTCGTGCTCCAGGTTGATCATCCGCGAGCGGCGTATCTCCTGGCACTCGACGCCGCGACCGGCGCGACGCGCTGGAAGGTCGACCGCGGCACCGGGCTCAGGTCTTACAGCACGCCGCTGGTCATCACCCATGACGGCCGCGACGAGCTCGTGGTGAACTCCAGCGATCGTGTCGACGCCTATAACCCGGAAACCGGTGCGGCGCTTTGGCACGCGGGCACGCGGGTACCGCTCGGACTCCCGATGCCCGTGTATCGGAACGGGGTCATCTACACCAGCCGCGGTTACGCGAGCGGACCGTATCTGGCCATCGCAGCGGGCGGACGGGGAAACGTGTCGGAGACGCACGTCCGGTGGCGTCACCCGACTCGGGCCCCCTATATCTCGTCGGTGCTCGTCTACGACGGACTCGTCTACATGGCCACCGAGAACGGTATCGTGACTGCGACCGATGCCGAGACGGGAGACGTCGTTTGGCGGGAACGCCTGGGTGGCGTGTTCGCCGCGTCTCCGGTGGCGGCCGGCGGCCACATCTATCTGACGAGCGAGGCCGGTGAGACGGTCGTGCTGGCACCGGGGCGCGAGCTCCGCGTCGTCGCGCGCAACCGGCTCGACGAACGCACGCTGGCGTCGCCAGCAATCGCCGGCAGCTTCTTCCTAATTCGCACCGACCGGCGGTTGTTCTGCATCGAGGCGCCGCCCGACGGATAAGGATCAGCGCAAGCACGACGGGCGTCGCGTGGCCCAAGCTGGTGATCTATTGCAGCCGTGGGCAAATGGCCAAGGCGAGAACAGCGCGCCTCGCGGGCGCGGAGCGGGCCTCTCGGCGTCCCCGCGGATCGCCTGCGGGGGTTCGCGGGGCGAAGCCCCGTCCGGTCAGGACGGGCCGGTGGACCGGATCTGCTGAGCGAAGACCTCGGGGTCGGTCGTCGGCAGGTCACACACGCGGTTCTCACAGACGTAGGCCGTTGCACGCCCATCGATCGCGTACTTGCCCTCGAGCAGTGGGACGACCTCCGCCTGCTCGTCGAGATCGCGTCCTTCGACCGCGACCGCCAGGATGCGGTTGGGGAGAAACGTCGTGGCGAGGCGGTCCAGGAATGGCCCAGCGTCGTCGCGACCGTTTGGCGTCACGAGGATGATCTCCTTCACCGCATCGAGATGAAAGTCGACGGCGAGGAGCATCTCGGCCGCGGAGGTTGGCGTCGTCATCAGTGTGCCCGCGAACGTGCCGAGCGCCCGCTCGGCACGCCGCCGGAATCGATCATTCGTCGTGAACTCGTGCAAGCGCACCAGGTTGAGCAGCTGCACCGCGTTACCGGACGGCTCGGCGGAATCGTACTGCGGCTTCTCCCGCGCCAACAGCGCTTCGTGATCGTTCGAGCTCAGGAAAAAGCCGCCGAGCTCAGGGTCCTCGAATTGCGCCTCGAGCACCGCGTCTAGTCCCAGCGCCTCACGGAGCCACTCGGGAGCGCCGGTCGCCTCGTAGAGATCGAGCAGGCCGGCGATAAAGAACGCGTAGTCGTCGAGATACGCGGCCTGGGTCGCGCCGCCCCCGGCGACCCGCGCCAGCCGCCCATCCGACAGCCGCTGATCGAGCAGAAACCGCGCCGCGTTTTCTGCTCGTCCGGCATACCCGTCGTCATCGAGTACGAGCGCGGCGCGAGCGAACGCCGAGATCATCAGACCGTTCCACCCGGTCAGGATCTTCTCGTCGCGAAGCGGCGCCGGGCGCTCACGACGGGCCGCGTAGAGCAAATCACGCGCATCGTCGATCAGGCGGTCGAGCTCCGCCGGAGGGAGCACCAGCTCACGCGCGACCTCAAGCTGGGGCCGCGCCACGTGCAAGACCGTTCGCCCGTCCTCGAAGTTCCCGTCGTCCGTCACGCCGAAGTACGCGGTGACCGCACGCGCGCGATCGGGCCCCACGACCGCGGCGATCTCGTCCGGCGTCCAGGTGAAGAACCAGCCTTCTCCACGTTCGCCGTCTGGACCGCGGCTATCGGCGTCGGTCGCGGAGTAGAAGCCACCGTCCGGTGACGTCATGTCGCGCTCGACATAGCGCAGGATGGACCGCGCGACCTCAGCGAAGTCGTCACGTCCGGTGACCTGATACGTCTCCAGAAACGACACCGTGAGAAGCGCGTTGTCGTAGAGCATTTTTTCGAAGTGTGGAATCAGCCACGCCTGGTCGGTGGCGTATCGATGAAAGCCACCCCCGACGTGATCGTGAATCCCGCCCGCGGCGATTCGCTCGAGCGTCTGGGTCACCATGCCGAGCGCCTCGTCGTCGCCGGTGCGCCGGTGCTCACGAAGCAGAAACCGCGTCGACAGGCTGGATGGAAACTTCATCCGGCTCAGGAGGCCACCGTGGTCGCTGTCGAAGCGCTGGCGATAGAACGTCACCGCAGCGTCAAGCGTTGACGCATCGACCGTACCCTCCGTCTCCGGCGGGGTCAGCGCGGCTCGAATCCGCCCGGCCACCTGGTCGGACACGTCAGCGACGCGGTCGGGTTCATCGTCGTACGCCGCTTTCAGCCGCTCGAGGAGCGTGAGAAAGCCGAGGGACACCCCCCGATCGCCGTCACGCGCCGGGAAATAGGTCCCGCCGCTGTATGGCCGCCGATCGGGGGTGAGCCAGAGGGTCATCGGCCAGCCGCCGCCGCCCTGCGTGAAGAGCTGGACGGCGCTCATGTAGATCGAGTCAAGGTCCGGCCGCATCTCGCGATCCACCTTGATGGCGATGTAGTGCTCGTTGAGATACGCGGCGATCTCCTCGTCGTCGAACGACTCGTCCTCCATCACGTGGCACCAGTGGCAGGTCGAGTAGCCAATCGACAACAACACTGGTCGCCCGAACGTTCGGGCGAGCTCGAACGTCGCATCGCTCCACGGCATCCAATTGACCGGGTTGTGCGCGTGCTGCTGCAGATACGGGCTCGGGTCGAGGAACAACCGATTGATGTAGGTCGGCGTACCGTCGGCCTGGAAGTGCCTGGTACGCGGCTCGTAGTCTGACGGCCGGTCGGACCAGCCGCGGGCCAGCCGCGCCCCGAGTGCCGAATCGAACGTGGTGGCATCCGGCAAGGTGTCGCTGAACCCAAAGTCGGCCAGCGTCGGAGGCGAGAGCACCTCGCACGACAGCGTCGCGGCGGCTAGGACCACGCTCAGGCAGACTCGACGCACCGTGTCCAGCCTACACCGTGTCACCCTTGACGGCGACGGTGCGGTCCAGCCGGGTGTCGGCCACCTCGTACACCTGGCCCACCCTCCGGCGCCGATAGCGCGGACGATCTCGTACGGTCCAAGATAGGACATCGGCCGTAAGCTAGGACTCGTGATCGAATCGATGATCGGCGAAGTGCTGCTCCGCGTCCCGATCTGGGCCGCGCTCGTCCTCTACGCACTCACGGAGCACATCAGGGCCGGCCGCGGCGGCGGCAACGCCGGAGGGGGCCGCCTCGCCTTTTCGCTCGGTTGCCTAGCCTACCTCCTGCACGTCGCTGCCGCCTTCCATTGGTACCACGCTTGGAGCCACGCCGCGGCCTACGCCGACACGGCCGATCAGACGGCGGCCCTTGTCGGACTCGCTTGGGGCGGCGGTCTCTGGATCAACTATGCGTTCACCGCCCTATGGATCGGCGAGTCTGCATGGTGGTGGGCGGCGCCCGCCAGCTACCGCGAGCGTCGGCGCGGCATTCAGCTCACCGTCCGCGCCGTGTTCCTGTTCATGATCGTGAACGGGGCAGTGGTCTTCGTCGACGGACCGACGCGCTGGGTCGGTCTGGCGATCGTGGTGTTTCTGGTCCGGACGCAGTGGCGATCCCTCGCCGCTGACGGCGACGGATGAGTCCCGGCAGGGGTTCAGGAAACGGCCTCGGCCTGCTCGGAGCCGGGCGCACAGAGGCGAGAGTAGACGTCGATCGCGCGTTGTGCCATCGCCTTGGCGGTGTAGTGTTCTCGGACGCCTCGGGCGCCCCGCTGGCCAAGCTCCTTCCGCCGCGACGCGTCCGCGCTCAGGCTCGCGATCTCCATGATGAGCGCGTCGACATCCTCTGGCGGCGTGAGCACACCACCCCCGGTCCGCTGCATGAGCTCCGTGTAAGTTCCTCGCCGCGCGGCCACGACGGGTACACCGCAAGCCATCGCCTCGATGAGGCCCAAGCCTTTCGGGTCGTCATAGGTCGCCGGCACCACGAAGAGGTCAAGCGCTTGGAGGAACGCGACCTTGCTGTCGAGGTCGAGCTCGCCCCGGTACTGGATCTCCGCCTCCAGTCCCCACTCACGTGCCTGTCGCTGGAGCCCATCGAGATACGCGCGGTGCTCGGGCCCAAGATAACCGGCGAGCTCGAGACGCGCGCCATCGAGATCTCCCCGCTCGCGGAGCCGCCGATAGGCGTCACAGAGCAGATGCAATCCCTTCTCGGGCGCGATGCGCCCGAGATAGCCGATCGTGAACGGCGCGCCCGGGTCGCGGTTGCCAGGCTTGTAACAATCAACGTTGACGCCGAGCGGCACGACGTCGATCTTGGCTCCAGGAATCTGTAGATAGCGACTCATGTGCGCGGCGTAGTAGTCGCTCACTGCGACGAAGCGATCCACCGTTGCGACGTGCCCTTTGATCAGCTCGAGGGCGCGGGTACGGTATGGCTCGGCGAGGTGTTCGAGGAAGATGCTCTCGCCCTGCAGGGTGCAGCAGACGGGGCATCCGAGCGTTTGCTTCAGGACGGGAGCGAGCGCGATGAGCAACGAGTACGAGATATCGACCACATCCGGCATGGGCTGCGAGCTCAGCCAGTGCAGTAGCTTGTCGATCTCCTTCCGCTGGTGCCCGTGCTCGCCTTCGAGCATCGAGACGGTCAGGTCACCGAGCTGCTCCGGCTGCGTCTGGACACCGCGTTGCGTGACGGCTCGCAACAGCCATGGGGCCTCCCACAGCCGGTCGACCATCCAGGGGGTCGCCCGAAAGAGCGCCGAGTGCTGCTCGAGATAGACGCTGATCCCACCGAAGAACACGCGATTCTCGCTGACGCTCGCCTCGTCAGTGCGTGGCGGCATATACAGCGGCAGCAGGACCACGTCGTGGCCGAGGTCCATCAGCGACCTGGCCAGCGCGTTGTCACGGATGCAACTGCCGCAGTACATGCCGCCGGCGCCGGCGGCGATGGAGACGATGCGCATCGGCGTAAGCGACGATTATAGCGTTCGCGCCGGTGGTTGTGTCGCCGATCAGCCAGCCGCGACGCAGTAAAGGTATTGCTGACCGCGCAGATAGATTTCGCCGCCGACCACGGCCGGGGAGGCATCGAACCCGTCCTCCAGCTGATTGGTCGCCAGCACCGAGAACTCGCGACCAGCGGCGAGCACCACCGTTGTCCCGTCTCGGCTTGTCACATAGAGACGACCGTCGGCAGCGACCGGGGACGCGTAGACGTCACGGATCCCAGGCAGGCGCTCCGGTCCGAACACCTTGCGGCCGGACGCCGCGTCGTAGGCAGACAGGACGCCGGAGTTGCTCTTCGTGAAAAAGAGGATGCCGTCGTGGAGCACCGGCGACGGCACATAGGGCGTGTCGCGTTCCAGCGACCAGACGATGGCTTCCGTGCCAGAAATGTCGCCGCCGGCACGGGCGAGGTCAACCGCGTAGAGCTGGTTGCCACGAAACCCGCTCATCAGGAACACCATTCCGTCGGCAGCCACCGGGGACGGGATCGCGTTCAGCGTGACGCCGTCCCCTTCCCAGAGTACACGCCCCGTCAAGGCGTCGTAGCTGCGGACGCGATCCGTCGCGCTGGTCACCACCTGAGCACGGCCGTCGTGCTCGACCACGAGCGGCGTCGTCCACGAGGTCATCTCGTCCCGCTCTGTCCGCCAGCGTTCCTCGCCAGTCGTCTTGTCGAGCGCTGTGATGAACGACTGCCCCTGGTGGTCCCAGAGCAGGATGATGGAGTCTCCGTGGAGCGCTGGCGACGCGCCTTCGCCGAACCCCATGCGAATCCTCATGTCGCCGAAGTCGCGATCCCAAAGCAACGCGCCGTCCATGTCGTAACAGTAGAGACCGCGCGACCCGAAGAACGCGCAGACCACCTCGCCATCAGTCACCGGTGACGGCGAGGCCCAGCTACCGGTCCCGTGCCGACCCTCATGCGGCTGATCGGTCAGCGCGGTGCGCTCCCAGACGATGCGACCATCGCGCCGGTCGAGGGCGAGGATCGCGAATTGCTGCGACTCACCCGAGCCGACGGCGCCGGTGAACCGGTTTCGTAGCCGCCTGAAAAACCCTTCGTTCGACTCCGCTCCTTCACCGACGGATACGGACGTCAGCACGAACACCCGATCATCCCAGACGACCGGCGATGCGGAACCGTGTCCTGGTATCTCGACCTTCCAGCGCACGTTCCGCGTCTCGCTCCACTCGATCGGCGGATCGGCACCGGGCGCGACGCCCGTCGCCAACGGCCCTCGCCACTGCGGCCAGAAGCGGTCATCCGCGGCGAGTCCTGTGGCCACGCTCACCGTCAGCACCAAGACGCACCCGATCGCGACGCGACGCATCATGAGATCTCCTCCGTCCTCAGACTACAGGATCTCCAGGCCGAGGATGGCATGCCTAGGTTGGACGGCTTGAGATCGCGGCGCACGAAGCCGCGGTGCTGGAGCAAGCCAAGCACGGCGAGCGTCGTCTGCACGGTCTCGGGCGGTGACAGCGGCCCCTTGGCGAGCCGCGCGGCCAACAACTCCCCTTCGAGCAGCTTCATCGCGATGAACGGCTCGCCATCCTCCTCCCCGATCTCGAAGAACTGACAGATGTCGGGGTGATTCACGCCGGCGGCGGCACGGGCCTCGCGGAGGAAACGCTCCCGCTTCGGTTCGCCGAAACCGAGATCGCGAATCATCTTGATGGCGACTGATCGGTCGAGTCGATCATCGCGTGCGGCGTAGACGACGCCCATGCACCATCGTCGAACTTTCCGGTGACGCGGTAGCGCCCTATGGTCAGACGCACGAACTCAATGATAGTGCGATAGGATATCGACACCCTGTGGCGCGCCATGACGTGCCAGCCCGGTCGCACGAGGGATCAGGAGCGACCCCCGGGTCGGTTGTCGCATGGTCCGAGCCGGGAAACGGCGCGCACCGCGTGTGGCAGAGTCTCCAAGGGCACCAACGAGGTCCGAGATGCGCAGACGTGTCGCGATCATCATCATGCTCGCCGTTAGCTCACTCCTGGCACGTGGCTCTGGGCAGGACGCGGTGACCGAGACGGACTACGACGCCGCCATGAAGGAGCTCCGCTTTCTCGCAAGCGACGTCAACATTCACATCGACGCCAGCTATTGGGGCGACCTGGGCGAAGACACCGACAAGCTAAGGCGCGAGTTCGCGAAGGTGGAGTCATTCTGGACGGCGCAGCAGCAGCCAGACGCCATCGCGTTCGTCGGCCAGGCGCTCGACGCTGTGACCGCCATCTCACGCGCCGCCGGCGCGGAGAACCGGACGGCAGCCACGGCCGGGCTGACGGCGCTTCGCGGTGCGTGCCAGGCGTGCCACGCGGAGTTCCGGGAGGAAACGGCCGACGGCTTCCGGATCAAGCGGAGCGCCTTGCGGTAGCCCGTACACACAGAAAGCCGGCCCGGGAACGCGCCCCGGACCGGCCTCAGATAGCCATCAACGGGCCTTCCGCGCCCGCTTCACGAGTCCCTCGGCTTACCGCGACGGCCAGAGCACACCCTGGCTGTTCTCGCCCTCGGCGCCGGCCGGCACCGGCCCCATACCCGTGTAGACGAACTTCTGCGCGCGCGAGCCCTCGTAGGTCTCGGTTGTGTAGATGTTGCCATCCGAGTCGACGGCGATGCTATGCACGGCGAAGAACATACCAGGCTGGCGGCCGCCGTCCCCGAACGCCGTCAGGACCTCCATCGACTCACGCTCGATGATGTAGACCTTCATGT
>CAZYFH010000032.1:0-44348 GCA_964646815.1 uncultured Vicinamibacteraceae bacterium
CGATTGCGGAAGTGGCGGAACTGGCAGACGCACCAGCTTGAGGGGCTGGCGGACCGATGGTCCATGGGGGTTCAAATCCCCCCTTCCGCACCAATTCTTCGACTGGCCCATGTTCCTGGGTCTCTTCGTGTCTCAAGCGACGAAAAAGCTTACAAACAGCTAACGAAGTCTTCAGAATCCGTCGCGCAATCCGCATCGTGATCATCCAATACTGCGCGACCGCCTTGGCCTACCCCCCCCATGTGACGGATATGACCACGTTGTGCGTCGCTAGTCACGTTGGGTCAGGATTCGGCCGACCAGCGCTCGCGGTTGTCTGACCGCTGATGCTGAGCGATCAGGATCACGCGAGATTTTCGCCAACGTGCGATCGACTTCGCGGTATTGGGGTCGCTGTCAGTCTCGCCTCCGGCGGACATTCGCTTGTTTCCAGACCTTGGGGCTATTCCGCTTTGCATCATGACGTCATCCTCGGAATGCTTCGCTCACCTTGACAGCGATGGGCTTCGCCTGGCGGGCCTAGATCGACGCTCGCCTGAAGCTGGTATGATTCACATCCGGAGCGAGCGCTGTGGCAAAGGACGATCTCATCGACATCCAGGGCCTGGTCACAGCCGTGCACAGCGGCGGCCTGTATCGAGTTGAGTCCGACACCGGCCACGAGGTGCTTGCGCAGCTCAGCGGTCGGATGCGCAGATTCCGGATCAAGGTCGTCCCTGGCGATCGCGTCAAGGTGGGCGTGTCACCCTACGACCCGACCCGCGGGCTGATCACCTACCGCGAGCGGTAGGACCCACCAGGGTCTTTTCGCGGTTCACGGCACCCCCACGATTGACGTCGGAGGTAGCGTTTCGCTCGCGGCGGCGCGAGCGCCGCTTGTGTCGTAGTGCTTCGGCCCACCGCCTGGTGGGCGGCTCGAGGCACGTCCAAGGGGTTCTCACCCGTGGCTGGGTCGAGGGGGTTGACCACCCTAAAAACGGTAACGAGGGCCCACGGGCAGGCGGTCTTCCTGCGCCCCTTGCACGAGATGAGCTGGACGAAGTGAAGAACGGCTCAAAAACGTGGCCCTTGACGGACCGCGTGTTTCCACCCCCCGTAGCCGGTGCGTCGCGGCGTCACCACGCGGAGCGACCGCTACCCGCGCATGTGTGCAAGGGAGTCTATACTGGCGCCGTCGCGGACACATGACCATGGCCCCAGCGTTCGCCGGTCATCCCATTCAACGCACCGCACTCCTGGCATTGGTGCTCGCCGCCGGAAGTGCGGCCGCCCAAGAGGACCACTCGCCCGGTCTCGGGCCACCGTCGGTCTACGAGCTGCTGCGCGAGGCGCGTCCGGAAGCCGTCGGACATGTTCGTGACCGCCGCCTGCGAATCGACCGCTTCGAGCTCGAGCTGACCGACGGCGACCTCTATGTCGTGCCGGTAGGTGGACGCACGCCACTCGCGATCTATCTGGGCCGTGGATACGTCCGCGCGTACCCCCCAGACGGGATCGAGCACCAGCAGATCGCGAAGATCCTCGACGCGGACCTCCTCGAGGAGGAGTTCGACCGGTTGATCCTCTGGTTTACCGACGACCTCGCCGATCGATTACGGGCGCTAGCTGACGGCACGCCGGGGCGTGAGGTCCAAAAGGCGGCCGACCTGCTCGAGGACCGCCGCGAGGCGCTGCTCGAGCATCAGCTAATCAACCCCGACAGCCGCGTGCTAACGGCTCTGTGGCGCGACGACGCGGTGCCACCCCTGCCCGCGGACCCTCGACCCTATTTCTACGGTGATATTCACAGCCGGGACCACGACTGGATTTCGATCGAGATCGAACCTCGCGAGATAGAGGAGGTCCGCGTGGCGCGGTACCACCGTCGCCAACGGCTGACCGACGTCTGGATGAGCACGCATGTGCTGACCGACTTCGACCCGTCGGCGGCCGAGCTGGCCTTTGCCGGCTTCCCGCGTGACCCGGAAGTGGTGGGCCCTGCTGGCGCCGATGCCAACAACGACGATGATTGGGACTTTCGCGACTTCGGGCTTCCGCTCAGGCCGCGCCGACCCGACCATGAGGGGTGGACGCCGCGCGTCGCCGTCCCGCGCACCGACGTCGACCTCGCGATCGAGGGCGATGGCGACGTCATGGCGAGCGTGGCGCTCCTGATCGACCCCCTGACACCGCTCGCCGCGGTGCGCCTGCGCATCTCCCAGGTGGTCGAGGTAACCGACGTACGCTGGCGACCGGCGGCGTCACTTGGCGCGGAGGATGTGCACGCCGTCGCCCTGTTGACGTCGCCTCACGCGACGAACCCGGACGCTGCGGTGCCGGCGGATGAACCACTGCCGCTCACCGGGGAGCCGGTCCATTTCGTCCAGGAACGACACGACCGCCGTTTGGACGAGGACCGCTACGAGCCCTGGGTGACCGTGCTGCTACCGCAATCGGTTGCCGCCGGCGAACGCTTCGTGCTCGAGGTCGCCTACGAGGGGGAGCTCGTGGAACGACTGCCCCGCAGTCGTAACCTCCTGGTTAAGGACACGACCTACTGGATTCCGACCCACTTCGACAATCGCCTACGCCGGTTCGACCTGACGTTCCGCATGTCCGATGGCTACCGGGTGGCGAGCGGCGGTGCGCTGGTCGAGGAGCGCGTCGAGGACGACACACGCATCATGCGATGGGTGACCGATCGGCCGGTGCGCGGTCGCATGTCGTTCCAATACGGCCGATTCGAGGTCGACGAGGTGAGACTCGACGACCTACCGCCGATCGCCGTCTACGCAAACCGCAATCATCTCGGGTTCGCTCCTGGCACGCGTGCGAAGACGATCGAGGATCTGGTGGGGGCCATCCGCACCTACACCGACTACTTCGGGCCCTATCCATTCGACTCGCTACTCGCCACCGAGACGCCGACCTACGGCGGACAGGCATTTCCGGGACTCATCCTGCTCCCGTTTCGGGCCTTCGGAGGGATGCACACCGGTGAGGAAGCGGCGTTCAGGGCTCACGAAGTGGCGCACCAGTGGTGGGGTGTGGGCGTCGGCTGGGAGCATTACCGCGACCAATGGATCTCAGAGGGATTCGCGCACTACGCAGCCGCGCTATACGCGCTGGTCGGCCTTGAGGACGAGGAACAGTTTTTGGAGATGCTCGACGCCTGGCGCCTCGACGCGCTCGGCGAGGTCAATATCGGTCAGGGCATCGGGCTGAAGCGGTATGGCTTTCGACCGGAGGTCATCCAGCAAAGCGACGGCCATCGGTCCGGCGCGGTCGTCGCCGGCTACCGGCTCCAGACCGCCGACACGCCGATGGACTACCGGCTGCTCGTGTACGAGAAAGGCGCCTTCATCCTACACATGATCCGGATGATGATGACCGACCTCGATACCGGCAGTGACGAGCCCTTCCGAAGGCTGCTCCGCGAGTATGTGCGTGCCAATCTCGACGGCGTCGCAACGACGCGCTCGTTCGAGGCCGCGGTGACGCGCGCGGTGGGCGAGCCAATGGACTGGTTCTTCGACCAGTGGGTCTACGGCACCGATGTCCCGACCTACCGTCCGGATCTCGATGTCTCCCCCCTCGTCGACGCGGACGCGCCGTTCGTGCTGCACGGAACGATCCGACAAGAGGATGTCCCTGAAGGCTTTCGGATGCCGGTCCCAATCCGTGTCGTCTTCCGCGACCACCCGCCCGAGACGCATCGCGTGTGGGTGGACGCCGACGAGATCGATCTCGAGATCCCACTTCCGGCGCAACCGACCGACATCGAAGTCAACTACCACCATGCAGTTCTCGCGCGCGTCGAGTAGGCGCTGCGAGCCACGTGTTCTTGACATCCATCCCACGACCGCCGACAATCGCACGCGGCGTGCACGTAGGCTACGCCGATACGCTCCCACAGCACGGAACACACTCCAGGGACGCCCCTTAGCGCATGCTCGACGCCAGCGCCGCACGCGCCTACATCGACAAACATCGGTTGCGACGGCAGAGCAACAAAGTCCTCCACGGTCATCCGTCGCCCGTGTTTTGGCACGACCAAGACGTCTCGGTCCCGGCGATCATGAGCCGGCGCGAGTCCACCGAAACCGTCCGTAAGCGCGTCAACCTGTATGTCGGGACGCCGTACTGCCTGCCGACCGAACCGGACCGGTGCGGCTTTTGCCTCTTCCCGAGCGAGGTGTACCAGGATCGACGCCAACTGGATCGGTATCTCGACTATCTGAAGCGCGAGGGCGAGATGATCCGCCCGCATCTGGGTGGCTCGGAGCTGGCGAGCGTGTACTTCGGTGGGGGGACGTCCAACCTGTACAAAACCGATCAGTACGGCATGCTGATGGACACCGTTCGGAGCGTCTTCGACGTGCCGTCCGACATCGAGGTGACCCTCGAGGGCATTCCGCAAACGTTCAGCCAGGACAAGCTCGCCGCCATGAAGGCCTGCGGGATCAACCGCATCAGCATGGGCGTGCAGCAACTCGACAATGAGCTAATCAAGCTGAGCGGGCGGCGGCAAACGTCCGATCAGGTCTTTCGCACGATCGCGTCGTGCCAGGACCTGGAGCTGCCGATCAGCGTCGACCTCATCTTCGGATGGCCAAATCAGACGATCGACGTGATGCTCAATGATCTACGGGCGACGGTCGAAACCGGGATCAACCATGTGACGCACTACGAACTCAATATCGCGGGTCGAACCGACTTTTCGCGGCATCGGCGCGCTGAGCTTCCCTCCACCGCGAAGAATCTTGAGATGTATCGTCTCGGCAAGGAGTTCCTAGAGGCCAACGGCTTCCACCAGGTGACCCCCTACGACTTCGAGCGCACAGGAGCGCTACCAAGCAGCTACCTCTACGAAGAGCTGTTTCGACGGCCGTTCCGCGAAGACGAGGGTCACCTGATCGGCTATGACGCCTGGGGATGGGGTTTCGCCGGCATCTCGTTCTTCTTCGGCACGCCGACCGCGCCCGGTTGGGCCTACATGAACCAGGTGCGGGTCGACAAGTACTTCGACGATGTCGATGCCGGCCGATTCCCGGTGATGCGTGGGTTTCACTACACGGAAGCCGACCTGCGGCTACACCTTCTGTTCCAGGAGCTTCAGGGCCTGTCGGTCAGCCGCTCGCGGTATCGACAGCTGTTCGGGAGGGACCTCCTGGCAGATCACCGCGTCGTCTGGGGGGTGCTCGAGGACATCGGCTGGGTTGCGACCGACGACGACCTCCTGACCGTCGAGGGCGACGGCGTGTTCTACCTCCCCGTCGTGCAGAATCTGCTGGCGCTCGAGCGCGCGGAAGAGATGCGGAAGGAGCGCGGGGCGATGGCAGTCGTCGCCTAACCCCAGAGTTCACTGGGTTGATTGCCGATGTGTTACCCCACATGTAGCGCGCGAGGCTTTAGCCGCGCCTTGCAGGCCTCAAGGCCTGCGCTACGGATGCCACGCCAGTGAGCTCAGGGGTTACGCGCCGGACTCCTTCTCGACCGTCGCGGCGATGGCCAGCGTGCGCTTAGCCGCAGCGATGACCGGTCGCTCGATCAGCTTGCCGTCGACGAGCAGGACACCGCCGTCATTCATCGTGTAGGCATCGACGATCGTCCGCGCCCATTCCACCTCGTCTGCCCCGGGCGAGTACGCGTCCTGAATGACCACGACCTGGGTCGGGTGAATGGCCGCCTTCCCTCCATAGCCGAGCGCTCGGGTGCGACGGCACTCCGCCGCGAGCGCGTCAAGCGACGGCACGTCCATGAATGGCGAGTCGAGCGCGCCGACCCCAGCGAGCGCCGCGGCCACGACGACGCGCGAGCGTGCGTAGAGGACCGCATCCCAGTCGACGGCACAGCCGACGTCCGCCGAGTAGTCGATCGCGCCGAAGAACACCGCCGCTACGTTGTGTGAGGCCGACGCGATGTCCTCTGCCGCGGCCAACCCGCGGGCGGTTTCGACCATCACGATCAGAGGGAGGTCCGGCACGGCCGATGCCAGCGTCTGCTCGACCGCGCGTATCTCATCGACGCCGCCGCACTTGGGCAGCATCAGGGCGTCCGGCCGGATCCGGCCACGACGCACTGCTTCGAGGTCGACCTGCCCGAGATCAGTCTTCGGGTCGTTGATCCGGAGAGACACCTCCGCGCGTGACGGCGTGCGATCCGCCAGGAACGCCAGGGCCGCGTCGCGCGCCGCCGTCTTGGCGCCGAACGAGACGCCGTCCTCGAGATCGATGCAGACGGCATCCGCACCCGTGGCCAGCGCCTTCGGATACCGGTCTGGCCGGTCGGCCGGGACAAAGAGCAGGCTTCGCCGTACGCGGAAGGGTGTCGCCATGACCCTGCTACACCGGCTGCGCTACGGAGTCTGTGGCGAGAGAGGCGACCAGGCTCCGCACTGATCGGGCTGCCCCCAACTCGTGTAGCACCGCGAGCGCGTCTGCTGCCGCCTCCCCAGAGACGGCACGTCGAGCGCAGGACGTGAACTTGGCGTCGCGCTCGGACCGCGACGCAGGACGCTCCGGATAGCCGCGCGCGCCAGTGGCGACGCGCTCAAGGACGCGGCCATCAACCAGTCGCACACAGACGCGCGCCTCGGTCAATGGCGGCGCCTCTCGCCCCAGCGTCTCATCGACCCGCATCGCGACGAGCGGCACGAGGCGTTTAACGGTTGGGCTGTGCATCGCCTCCGGCGCGAAGGTGTCGATCTCGACACGACCGAACGCCAACGCCGCGGCCGCGCAATAGTGGAGGCTGAACTTCCCTTCGAGTCCCGTGGCCGGGCGGTCGTAGATAAGCACCGTCGGCGTGACACTATCGACGGACACGTCCACCGAGGCGATGGTGTCCGCGTCGAGGTCATGCTCGCGTCGGAGATCGATCAGCGCGTCGATCGTGGGATGCGTCGCCGCGCACGACGGATAGAGCTTGACGGTGATACCCCCGTCGACAATCTCCCATCGTTCCCCGAGGTGCCCGGTCGCCTCCGCCAGATCGTGGCCCTGGCTCTGCATGGCCACGAGGAACCCTTGTGGACCGTCGATCGCGCTCGGCGAGGCGGTGAACGACTCGCGCGCGAGCAGCGCCGCCAGCACACCGTTGCGTGCGGCCAGTCCACCCTGCAGCGGTTTGACCATCGTGCCGAAGTTCTCCTTGAGCCCAGAGGCTTCGGAGGCCGCAATCGAGAGCGCGCGACCCATACCTTCGGAGTCGAGACCGAACACGCGAGCCGCCGCCGCGGCGGCGCCGATCGTGCCGATGGTCGACGTGCCGTGCCAACCCTGTTCGTAGTGGGACGGGTTCATGACCGCGCCGAGCACCGCCTCCACCTCGAATCCGACGACATAGGCGTCCAGCAGCGCGGCGCCCGACGCATCCATCGTCTCGGCGGTCGCCAGCGCAGCGGCCACGAGTGGCGCGCTGGGGTGGGCGAGCGTCACCCAGCACATATCGTCGAAGTCGAGCGCGTGGGCCGCCGTGCCATTCGCCAGCGCCGCCCACGTGGCGCTCGTGGCGATCCGCGTCCCGATCACACTGGCTCGTCCAGCGCCGCCCTCGGCGCGGGTCACCCGCTGCACGATCGCCGCCGCCGGCTCGGCCGTACCTGCCAGCATCACACCGAGCGTGTCCTGGACCGCATCTCGCGCCACATTCCGCGCGTCGTCCGGAACCTCGGCTGTGGTCACGAACTCTGCCAGCGTCTCAATCGCCGTCATCGGTGCGCGCTCCAGTCCTCCGCTAGTTTCCATAAAACGACGCGATTCTGGCCAGCCGCTGCGCGACGTCCTCGCCCGGGATCCACCGCCCGCTGACCATCACCCCCGCCCGTGCAGCGGCGTTCGCGATGTCGTCGAGCGGGTTCGCCGACAGCATCAGCAGGTCCGCACGCCGGCCGACGGCGATCGTGCCGAAGTCATCGGCGGCGCCGAAATACTCGGCTGGCCGTCGCGTGGCGATCTCAAGCACCTCATAGGGGGTCATGCCGAGGTCGACGTAGAGCGCCATCTCGTGATGCATCGCGAATCCGGGCACGCTGAAGATCTGCGGCGAATCGGTCCCGAGGGCGATGTTGGCGCCGCCGTCGTGCAGTGCTTTGAGAATCATGCGGCGTAAGGCTGCTACTTGGCGGTTGGTGTCGACATCGGATGCGCCGAGACGCATGTCGACCGCCCGCCGCCACCGGTCGACCGTTTCCGGCGGCATGTACTTCACCTCCGGCCGGTCGGGCAACACGTCGACCGAGCCGCGGTCGTTGAAGAACGCGGTCTCCCACAGCACCATCGTCGGGACCACCCAGGCGCCGGCGGCAACGGTCGCATCGACGAGTTCCGGAATGCGGGACTCGTCGACCTGGTCGAGCAGCAGACCGACGCCGATCAGGCCGCGCTCGTCCGCCGCGCGAGTGTCCTTCGACGCCAGCGCCTCAACATAGTTGTCCAGATGGTCGATCGATGCCTGCCCGCGCGCCAGCGCATGCCGCAGGCCGACGAAGTCCGAGACGTGCCCCCCAAAGGGGATGCCGATCTGGGTCGCCGTGTCGGCGAGGGCGTCGAACGTCTCCAGCGATAGCCCTTCGTGCGTCTTGATCAGATCGAAGCCGGACACCTTGTACTCGCGCGCGAGTTGCGATGCCTGCTCGGGGGTGGTCACGCTGTTGCCGTTCATCGACACGCTGCCGAGAAACAGCCGCGGTCCGAGCAGCAGCCCGCGGTCGATCTGATCGCGCAGCGCAAACTGCGACCGATCGCCCTGCATACCGCGGACCGTAGTGACGCCGTTGGCGACATAGAGAAACAGGAGGTTGCCGATATCGGCGTCGGTCAATCGCGGACTCGGGAGATGGCCGTGCATCTCGGTGAGGCCGGGGACCAGATACCGTCCTTCACCCTCAATGACGTCGACCCCCTCGGCCGGTTCGAGGCTTATCGACGGCGCGACGGCGGTGATGCGACCGTCCTCGACGACTACCGTGTGACCCTCGAGAATACGCTCCGTGTCCATCGGCACGACGTTGACGTTGACGAATGCAAGATCGCCGTCGATGACGGTCGGTGGCTCACCCCCGCACGCGCCGCCGGCCGCGACGAACGCGATGGCCGCCGCCGGTCTGGCGGCAGCCCGAATCCGTTCGGCTGCCGAGTAACTCACTTCAAGCCTCGCTCCCGGCGGGCCGGACGCTCGCAATCGGCGGCACATGCCCGCGTCGATACACCATGAACGTCCGCTTGAACGTCATGACGATCGTTCCGTCCTGATTGAAGCCGGACGTCTTGACGGTGACGATGCCGACATTGGGCCGCGACTTCGACTCACGTGTGGCAAGCACCTCGCTCTGCGAGTAGATCGTGTCGCCCTCGAAGACCGGGGCCGGCAGCCGGACCTCGTCCCACCCGAGATTGGCCATGACGTTCACCGACAGGTCTATCGTCGACTGGCCGGTGACGAGAGCCAGCGTGAACGTCGAGTCTACGAGCGGCTTGCCGAACTCGGTCTTGGCCGCGTACGCGTAGTCGAAATGGATCTTGTTCACGTTCTGGGAGAGCAGCGTGAACCACACGTTGTCCGCCGCGAGCACGGTGCGGCCGAGAGGGTGACGATAGACGTCCCCCACCTCGAAGTCTTCGTAGACTCGACCGGTCCATCCTTCTTTGACTGTCATGCGTTCAATGACCTCAGCGCGTCAGAATACCATCTGCCGTCGTTCTAGATAATCCCCGCCGCGCGCCACGCGGCGATCGTGGCGGCGTCGTATCCGAGCTCGTCGAGGATGTGCTCGCTATGCGCGCCGACACTAGGGATTGGGTCCATCCGCGCCTCGACACCGTCGATGGTCGCGGCGGGGAGACTTGCCCGGATCGCGCCGGCGGCCGACTCCACGTCGCGCCAGCGATCACGCGCGGCGAGCTGAGGATGTGCGGCGAGCTGCGCCACCGAGTTCATGCGTGCGTTGGCAATGCCCGCCGCGTCGAGACGGTCGACGATCGCGTCGGCAGAGAGAGGGGCGAAGACCGCCGCGATCTCGCGGTCGAGCGTGGCACGATGCTCCACCCGCTTTACGTTCGACTCGAACCGCGCGTCGACTGCCAGATCCGGCTGCTCGAGTACGTGTGTGCAAAACCTGGCCCACTCACGCTCGTTCTGGAGCCCGAGGAAGACGGTCTCGCCGTCGGCTCCGGCGAACGGCCCATACGGCGCGATCGCCGCGTGGCGGGCGCCGCTCCGGGGAGGCGGCGACCCCCCGTACATCGTGTAGTAGAGGGGGAAGCCCATCCATTCCGTGAGCGCCTCGAGCATCGAGACCTCTATGCGGGCTCCCACGCCGGTCCGCTCCCGTCTGAACAGCGCGGTGAGCACGCCGCTGTATGCGTACATGCCCGCAGCGATGTCGGCGACTGAGATCGACGACTTGACCGGTTCCGTGTCGGTGCCGGTAATCGAGACGAGCCCCGACTCGGCCTGCACGAGCAGGTCATACGCCTTCTTATCGCGATACGGGCCGGTCGCACCGTACCCGGAGAGATCGCAGACAATCAGACGCGGCGCAGCCTCACACAACGTCGCCGCACCGAACCCGAGACGGTCGGCGGCGCCCGGCGCCAGATTCTGCATGAACACGTCGGCCCCAGCGATCAGCCGGCTGAGGACCTCGCGGCCTTCCAGCCGCTTCAGATCGAGCGTGAGCGACTCCTTCGATCGATTGAGCCAGACGAAATGGCTCGACAACCCCTTGACCGTGGTGTCATAGCCGCGCGCGAAATCACCCATCCCCGGGCGCTCGACCTTGATCACGCGCGCCCCGAGATCCGCGAGCTGCCGCGTGGCGAACGGTGCGGCGACCGCTTGTTCGAGGGCGACGACCGTGACCCCGTCGAGGGGGCGCGACGACACGTCAGAAGGACCGCGGGAGGCCGAGCACGTGCTCGGCGAGGTACGACAAGATGAGGTTCGTGGAGATCGGCGCCACCTGATAGAGACGGGTCTCGCGAAACTTCCGCTCGATGTCGTAGTCCTCGGCGAAGCCGAAGCCACCATACGTCTGCACCGCCACGTTGGCCGCCTCCCACGACGCGTCAGCCGCCAGAAGCTTGGCCATGTTCGCCTCCGCTCCGCACGGCTGCCCGCCGTCGAACAGCTCGGCGGCGCGTACACGCATGAGGTCGGCCGCCTCGACGTTGACGTGCGCGCGGGCAATCGGAAACTGGATGCCCTGGTTCTGGCCGATGGGTCGGTTAAAGACGACCCGGTCGTTCGCGTACTTTATGGCCCGTTCGATGAACCACCGCCCATCGCCGACGCACTCCGCCGCGATCAGGATCCGCTCGGCGTTCAGGCCGTCAATCAGGTAGCGAAAGCCGCGCCCTTCCTCGCCCACGCGGTTCTCAACCGGCACCTCGAGGTTGTCGAAGAAGACCTCGGTCGTCGCGTGGTTCATCATCGTGCGAAGCGGCCGGATAGTGACGCCGTTGCCGACCGCTGAGCGCAGGTCGATGAGAAACACCGACAGCCCCTCGGTCTTCTTCTTGACCGCGTCGAGTGGCGTGGTGCGGGCGATAAGGAGCATCAGGTCCGAGTACTCCGCCCGCGAGATCCAGACCTTCTGTCCATTGACGATGTACCGGTCGCCGTCGCGCACCGCCATCGTCTTCAACTGCGTCGTGTCGGTGCCGGTCGTCGGCTCGGTCACGCCGAACGCCTGCAGGCGTAGCTCACCGCTCGCGATCTTCGGAAGATACTTGCGTTTCTGCGCATCGGAGCCGTGCCTTAGCACCGTCCCCATGATGTACATCTGCGCATGACAGGCGGCGGCATTGCCACCGGATCGATTTACTTCCTCGAGAATGATCGACGCCTCCATCACGCCCAGACCCGATCCGCCATACGCCTCAGGAATCAGCGCGGCGAGATAGCCCGCGTCGGTCAGCGTCTTGACGAAGTCCACCGGGTAGGCCTCGGCCCGGTCCAGATCGCGCCAGTAGGTATCGGGGAAACGCCGGCACAGTTCGCCGACGGCATTGCGGAGATCGTCGTGCAGCTCGACGTTTGATACGGTCGTCACATTTCTCCTTCGGACACGTTTCGCCGAGCACATTTTCTCTTGCGGACCCTCTAGCCGCAAATGACGCAAATAGCCCGGCGACACTTGATCCGGTCGGTGCCCGCATCATCCCCCACTTGCTCCCCAAGGTAGCGCACCCTGGGCGATTCTTCGAATGGGTGCCACGTACGGGCCCGGCCGGTGACATAATCGGGCTGCTGGTCCCACATCGTGAGGGCGATGACATGACGATGAGCTGGCGGCGACTTGCGGCCGCCTCGGTGCTGCTCGTGGGTGCGGCGGAGGCGACGTCGAGCGCTCAAGACCGCGGCTATGTTCCGGTCACCGACGCGATGCTCGAGCAACCCGACCCGGCCGACTGGCTGAGCTGGCGGCGGACGCTCGACGGCTGGGGCTACAGTCCGCTGAACCAGATCAACACGGACAACGTTCACCAACTGCAGCTCGTCTGGTCGTGGCCGTTGGGCCCCGGGCTCTCTCAGGCCGCGCCGCTCGTGCACGACGGCGTGATGTTCATTCCGAGTCCCCGGAACGTCGTCCAAGCCGTGGACGCGGTGACTGGCGATCGCCTCTGGGAGTACCGCCGCGAGTTCGAGGCGTCGGACGCACTCGATGCGGTTGGCGCCGGCATGCGGACGCGCTCGATCGCGATCTACGGTGACAAGATCTACGTCAACACGTCGGACGCCCACATCGTCGCCCTCGACGCACGAACGGGCGACGTGGCATGGGACGCCACCGTCGCCGACTACACGCACGGCTACCGGTATACGAGCGGACCGATCGTGGTGAAAGGCAAGATCGTGGCCGGCATGACCGGGTGCCAGAACTACAAGAACGACGTCTGTTTCATCTCCGCCCACGAGGCCGAGACAGGTGAGGAGGTGTGGCGCACATCGACCATCGCCCGCCCCGGCGAGCCGGGCGGCGATACGTGGGGCGACCTCCCGCTGACGTTCCGTGCCGGTGGCGATTCGTGGATTCCCGGCAGCTACGATCCGTCGACCGGCCTGACCTACTGGTCCACGTCACAGGCCAAACCGTGGGCTCGCGTCTCCCGAGGGACGGACGGCGATGCGTTGTACACAAACAGCGTGCTGGCGCTCGACCCAGAGACCGGCGCGCTCGAGTGGTACTACCAGTTCGTCCCAGGCGAAACCCATGACCTCGATGAGGTATTCGAAAGCGTCCTCATCGATCGCGACGGACGCCGGTCGCTCTTCAAGATGGGCAAGATGGGAATTCTCTGGGAAATCGACCGGACGACCGGGGCCTTCGTGGCCGCGCACGATCTCGGCTACCAGAACGTGATAGACGTCGACCCGCGGACGGGCGAGGTCACCTACCGACCCGGGATGATCCCGCAGGCCGGCGTCGAGATCGAATTCTGTCCCGACTTGTTGGGAGTCCGGAACTGGCGCGCGAGCGCCTACCACCCCGACACGCAGGCGCTTTACATCCCGATCCACCCGACCTGCGTCTCGGGGATGTTCACCGAGCTCGAACGGGAGGAAGGCAACGACTACTACGCCGATCGGGGTTGGCTCCAGCGAAGGAGCACTGTCCATCCCGAAAGTCTGGACCACCCGGGCCACCTCATCGCCATGGACATCAACAACGGCGAGCTGCTCTGGCGGCACTCGATGGCTACACGTCCGGGTGCGGCGACCCTGACGACCGGAGGCGGCTTGGTGATCGGCACCGACACCGACCGCCATCTGTACCTCCACGACGCCGCCACCGGAGACGTCTTGTTCCAGACCCGATTGCCCGCGTCCGTGCAGGGCTTCCCGATCACATACGCAGTCGCCGGCCGGCAGTACCTCGCGGCCCCGGTCGGGGGCAATCGGACAAATGCGATCTACGTGTTCGCCCTTCCCTCCCCCCGCTAGTCTGGCTTGGCCGCGCCGCAGGATGTGACATGTCAACAGCCTACACACGACGCAACTTCCTCACGACGAGTGCCTCCGCGGCCGCCGCATGCGCGTTGACCGGTCCTCTGTTCGCGCAGCCAGCCGATCCGACCAACCTGACCATCGCCGAGGCGCAGCGCCTCGTTCGCACCGGCGCACTCTCGCCGCTGGAGCTCGTTGAGGCCTACGTCGATCGCATCCGGCGCCTGGACGGTCGGCTCAACGCCTTCGTGACCGTGACCGAGGAGCGCGCCGTCGCGCGCGCGCAAGCGCTCCAGGCGGAGCTGGCGGACGGCCGGTGGCGCGGTCCCTTGCACGGCATACCGATCGCGCTGAAAGACAACATCGACACGGCGGGCGTGCGGACGACCGCCGCGAGCGCCGTGTTCGCGGACCGCGTACCGGATGAGGACGCCGAGGTGGTGACGCAGCTCGAGGCGGCCGGCGCCATCATCCTGGGCAAGCTCAACATGCACGAGTTCGCCTACGGCGCGACGTCGGCGTTCACGCAGTCGGGCCCCGTACGCAATCCATGGGATGTGGACCGTATCCCCGGGGGGTCGTCCGGCGGCTCCGGTGCAGCGGTCGCCGCGCGACTGTGTGCCGGCGCCCTGGGGACCGATACCGGGGGATCGGTCCGTATTCCGGCCGCGCACTGCGGCATCGTCGGTCTCAAAGCGACCTATGGTCTGGCGAGCATTCGCGGCATCATCCCGCTCAGCGTCTCGCTCGATCACGTCGGCCCAATGTGTCGTACGGTCGGCGATGCCGCGCTCATGCTGCAGGCGATGGTCGGATACGATCCGCGCGACATCCCTAGCATCCACGCCGACATCCCGGACTACGCGAGCGCACTCCGGCGCCGCACATCGGCGCTGCGCCTCGGGATCCCCCGTACGTCGTTTTATGAGGACGTCGACCCGCAGATACTGGCGGCTGTCGAGCGGGCGCTCGATGCCCTGGGCGACCTGACGGCGAGCACGCGCGACGTGGAGCTTCCGGCGCGGCCAGAAGCTGGCACGGTTCTGGTCGAAGCCTACGCGTATCACACCGATCTGCTCGACGAGAAGCGAGACTTATATGACCCGAGCACGCTCGAGCGCATCGAGCGCGGCGCCGCGGTGTCCGCGACCGATTATGCCGACGCGCTGTATCAACTCACGCTCGTGAGAAAGGCGATTGCAGCGGTGTTCGACGACGTCGACGTGTTGGTCACGCCGACCCTTGTGCAACTGCCGGTCAGTATCGAGGCGGCGCAGCTGTCGCCGGGCGAGGTGACCGGGATCCTTGTCCGCAACACGGCGCCCTTCAATGCGTACGGCATTCCGGCGATTACCGTCCCGTGCGGATTCAGCCGCGAGGGCCTGCCCATCGGTCTGCAGCTCTGCGGCCGCGCCCTTGGCGAAGTCGACGTGCTCGCGCTCGCGCACGCGTATGAGCAGGCGACGGAGTGGCACGAGCGGATGCCGCCACTGGGATAGGCGCACTGGACGACGCGCGGACGTGTGTCGCGAGGGCCTGCCACGCGCTCCGGCCGGTGATGGGCCGGCGCTTCCGATAGGCCGCTTGGATGGCGGCGGGTCGGAATGACGATGTGAGCGACGTGTAATACCGTGGGACGCTTGCTTCTCCTGTTCGTCTCGGTTCCGGTCATCGAGCTGGTGCTGCTGATCGAGATCGGCCAGCGCGTCGGCACCTTGGCCACCATCGGGCTCATCATTGGGACAGGTGTCGTCGGCGCGTCGCTGGCCCGGCACCAGGGCCTTGCCACGCTGGGCCGCGTGCGGGCGGATCTCGACAAGGGCCGGTTGCCGACCGAGTCGCTCGTCGATGGCGTGCTGATTCTCGTCGCAGCGGCCGTCCTCCTCACACCCGGCGTGCTGACCGACGTGTTCGGTCTCCTGTGCCTCATCCCTGCCTGGCGGCGCCTGCTGAAGCGCAGGTTCGAGCGCGCGGTGCGCGCCGGGAGTGTCAACGTGGCGTCGTTCGGCGGTTTCTCAGAAGAGGAAAGGGCGCCGATGAAGAACGTGACGCCGCGCACCCGGGACACGAGTAGTCGATGACGCGCGAATCCCTGGCGGCCGCGTGCTACGATGCCGCAACCCGAAGCCGGCATCGATGCGCGCCCGTCACCAACCAGCCGCTCCCGACGAGGTCAGCGATCAGCCACTCGCAACACCCAACGTCCGACCGTTCCTCAAATGGGCGGGCGGCAAGCGCCAGCTGCTGCCACGACTGCGGGAGTTCTATCCAGCGTTATTCGGCGCCTATCACGAGCCGTTCATCGGAAGCGGGGCCGTCTTCTTCGACCTCGTCGCCGCGGGTCTCCTGAGCGGACATCACGCGAGGCTGACTGACAGCAACGTCGACCTCATCGGCTGCTACAGTCGTGTTCGGAACCAGGCCGAGGCTGTCATCGAGCGACTGCGACGCCATGCGGCAGCCCACACGCGCGATCCGCATGCGCACTACTACGGGACGCGCGACCGAAAGTTCAACCCGGCCAGACGGAAGCTCCTGAACGGGGCCGGCGGGTATTCCGCAGACCTGGCGGCGATGCTGATCTATCTCAACCGCACAGGCTTCAACGGCCTCTTTCGCCTGAATGCAAAGGGGATGTTCAACGTCCCACTCGGCAGATATAGGAATCCGAAGATCTGCGACCCGGACAACCTTCGCGAGGTGGCACGGGTGCTCTCCCATCCCAGCGTTTCGGTCCGCTCTGCGCCGTACTGGGAGACGCTGGAGTCGGCCAACCCAGGAGACTTCATCTATCTCGACCCGCCGTACGCGCCCCTGAGCACCACCGCGCGTTTTACGTCTTACACGCCTCGGGGATTCTCCTTGGACGACCAGACGCAGCTCCAACGGACCGTCGTGCGCCTCGCGAAAAAGAGGTGCTGGGTGCTCCTGAGCAACTCGACCGCACCGGATGTCGCCGCGCTGTACGACGGCAACGCCGCGGCCGTGCGCGCCGGCCTCAGGGCGTACACCGTTCCGGCCAGGCGTGCGATCAACTCCGTCGCCCGGCGGCGCGGCACGGTGATGGAGTACCTCATCACGAATATCCCCAGACGCGCTCTCCAGGCGCCGGCTTCGTGTCGGTGACGCTTGGTTGCGAACGGCTGCTGGCCTCGGGCGCGCTCGCCGGCCAGCGCATTGGTCTGCTGACGAACCCAGCCTCCGTGGACAGCGACCTGCGCCACACTGCTGACCGCCTCGCCGAACGCCCGGACGTGACGCTGGGCGCGTTGTTCGGTCCACAGCACGGATTTCATGCAGACCGCCAGGACAACATGATCGAATCGCCAGACGCCCGCCACCCCCGGTTCGACGTGCCGATCTACTCGCTGTACAGCGACACGCGCGAGCCGACGGCCGACATGCTCGACGGCCTCGACCGGCTCGTCATCGATCTGCCTGATGTCGGCACGCGCGTCTACACCTATGCCTCCACGATGGCCAACTGCCTTCGCGCCGCGGGCCGAAGCAGCGTGCCTGTCGTCGTCTGCGACCGGCCAAATCCGATCGGTGGCCTGGCGGTCGAAGGACCTGTGCTGGATCCCCAGTTTGCCTCGTTCGTCGGTCAATTCCCGATCCCCCTCCGGCACGGCATGACGATGGGCGAACTCGCCCGCCTGTTCAACGAGTACTTCGAGATCCGCGCGGACCTCGAGGTCGTCGCGATGGAAGGGTGGTCGCGCCGGATGTGTCACGACGACACCGGCTGTCCGTGGGTGATGCCGTCACCCAACCTGCCGACGCTCGACAGCGCGACCGTCTATCCCGGATGTGTGCTACTGGAGGGGACGAACCTCTCGGAAGGGCGCGGCACCACGCGGCCGTTCGAACTGGCCGGCGCGCCCTGGATCGACGGTGCTCGCCTGGCGACACGGCTGAACGGACAGTCACTACCCGGCGTCAGCGCACGGGCGGTCGCGTTCGAGCCGGCCTTCCAGAAGCACGCCAGGCACACCTGCGGTGGCTGCCAGCTTCACGTGACCGACCGGCGCCTCTTCAAGCCGGTGCTGACGGCGGTCGCGCTGATCGCCGCGTGCCGTGAGCAGAGAGCCGACGCATTTGCATGGCGTGAGCCGCCGTACGAGTACGAGCGAGAACACCGACCGATCGACATCCTGTCGGGGTCCGATCGGGTGCGCACACAGATCGACGACGAGGTTACCCCGGCCGAGATCGCTCAGAGCTGGGAATCGGACATCGCGGCGTTCGAACCGATCCGGCGCCGCCACCTACTGTACTGACAACGCACGCTCGACGGCATCGAAGCGCACAGATGGACGACACCACTCGACAACAGCTCATCGATCGCTACACGGACGGACCACGCGTCGTGGCCGTTGCCGGCGCGACCGATCGTCCATCACCTAGCCGACAGCGAGATGACCAGCGCCATCCAGCTACGGATGCTCGTCGCGCTCGACCGACCTGTGATTCAGGCGTATGACCAGGAGGTCTGCGCGAAACGGCTGTACTACGACCGACCGATTGCCGCGTCACTCGAGGCGTTCCGACTGGCGCGCGTCACGACCGTCGAGGTCTTCGAACGCCTGGACGACGCCGACTGACGGCGACATGGGTCGCACCGGGAGCACGCGCGGTACACGGTCGAGAACTGGCTCCAGATCTACGCGGCGCATGCGCACGATCACGCCAACCAGATCGCACGGGCACACGCGTCGGTCACGCGGTGATACGATCGGTGAGATCCGCCACGATGGTGCTCAGATGGCGCAGGCTCAGGGACTGCAGTTCGACCACTCCGTCGTGATCACCGCGGCTCCGACCCAGGTGCTCTCCGCGTTCTTCGATCCCGACGCGTTGGCCGTCTGGTGGCGTACCGTGCGCTCGGTCACCACCCCACGCCCGCTCGGCATCTATGCCGTCGAGTGGGAGGCTACGCCGTTTCAAGACGATGTCCTCGGCACGCTGGGCGGCGTGCTTTACGGCACGGTAATGGAGTTCCGCCACGGCCGAGAATTCTTTCTCGCCGACGCCTACTGGCTGCCACCCGAGAGCGACCCCGTCGGGCCGATGGCGCTGGAGATCCGCTGCCGGATCGACGGTCCGGCGACCCGCCTCGAAGTACGGCAAAGCGGAGCGCAGGACAGCGCGCGATGGCAGCGGTACTACGACATCATCGAAAGGGGATGGGTGGATTCGCTGGCGTCGTTGAAGCAGTATCTCGAACAGGGTGCCGAGCCTCGACTGCCGCTCCGCGGCATTGCTCCGCTTGTATGATCGTCCGCCCACCCGTCCACCACGCCGACCCCCCATGGCTGCCCACCGGAGGATCGTGATCATTGGCGGTGGCGTCATCGGCTCCAGCATCGCCTATCACTTGTGCCACGACCATCGAGGATGTGTCGTGACCGTCGTCGAGCGCGATCCGTCGTATCGCCGCGCGTCTTCGTTCCTGGCCATGGGCGGGGTCCGGCAGCAGTTCAGCTCGGCGCCCAACATCGCGCTAGCCCAGCACAGCGTGCGGTTTTATCGGGGGTTCGACCACGTGCTGCGTGTGCCAGGTCACAGGCCGCGCGCGCGGTTCAGGAAACGCGGCTATCTGTTCCTTGTCAACGATGCGCTCGCCCCGCGCTTCGAGCAACGCTTCGCGCACCAGCGCGCTCTGGGCGCACGGGTCGAACGCCTCACGGTCGAGGACATTCGACGCCGTCTCCCCGACGTCGTTCTGGACGATATCCGCTTCGGCGTCTTCGGCCCGGATGACGGCTACGCCAACCCGCGCGCGGTGCTCACCGGGTTCAGGCACGCGGCAGTGGCTGCCGGCGCAACGTACGTGAGAGGCACAGTCGCCGAGGTGCTGCGGGAACGCGGCCACGCGACGGGCGCGAGACTCGGCACCGGCGAGGTCATCGACGCCGACGCCGTCGTGAATGCCGCGGGCCCATACGCCGCCACGGTCGCAGCGTGCGCCGGTGTCGCCGTCCCGGTCGAACCGGTGCGCCAACAGCTGTTTCGCTGCGCCCTGCCGCGGACATGGCCGTACCGGTTTCCGGTCGTGGTTGATCCGACGGGTGTCCACTGGCGACACGAGGATCCCGACGAGACCTCCGACCGCGACCGCATTGTCGTGGCCCGCACCAAGCTCGACGAACCCGCGGGTGAGAACTTCGTGTGTGACATGAGCCGGTGGGAACGGGAGTTTCGACCGCCACTGGTGGCGCGGCTGCCCGCGCTCGAAGAGGCCGAGCTCCTCGACGGCTGGGCAGGGCTCTACGAGATGACGCCGGACCACAATCCGGTGCTCGGCGAGCACCCCGGGCTTTCGCGTTTCTATGTCGCGAACGGCTTCAGCGGTCACGGCCTCATGATGGCACCCGCGGTCGGTGCGACAATGGCGGAGCTCGTGCGTGACGGTCGGACGACGACCGTGGATCTTACGCCGTTCGACCCCGGCCGCTTCGCGCGCGGGGCGCCGTTCTGGGATGACGCGATGATCTAGCAATGGACGGACCTCGTCCGAACCCCCGCCGCTGTGCGCGCCTGGCCCGTCGCCCCAGACACGCGCCTCGGCGTGCGAAAGGCGTGTGTTCCTGAAAGAATGGCAGACACACCGTACGGTCAGCCGCTCGATCCGACAGGAGCAATCCAGATGGCCGCAGACAATCGGAGCGCCGAGCAGTCGGACATCACGGGGAACGATCTCCTTCGGCATTTCCTCGCAGCCGCAACATACCGCGCGGGCAAAACGCTCAATACGTTACTAGCGTCGACGACGAATCGTCGCAAGGAGACGACCGGTGATGAGACGTGACCGCGAGTGTGGACGCCGTCAGGAAACTCCAGAGCCCCACGTCCGATGGACGGGCATCGTGCTGGCCCTCGCCGGGGTCGCGGCTTTCCCGGCCGTGGCATCGGCACAACAGCCGTCAGATGGGCGGGCCGCCTATCAGCAGGCCTGCGCCGAGTGTCACGGTCCCAGACTTCAGGGCGGCGCGCACGGCCCGGCCCTCAGCGGCGTCTCCTTTACCAGCGTGTGGGGGGATCGGGGCGCCGACGAGTTGTTCGAGTACCTTCGCACCGAGATGCCGCCCGGTCAGGCGGGCTCTCTCGGTGACGCGGCGTACCGGCGCATCGTCGCGCTCATTTTGGAGACGGACGGGCGTGAGCTCCCCGCTGCGTCCGTGTTCGCGCCTGCGGCGCCTGGCGCTGGCACGGTCCGGTTCGGCGACCGGGAAGCCGCCGGGCTCACGCCGGTCACCGATGCGATGCTGCGTCAGCCGCCGGCGGCCGATTGGCTCACGTGGCGGCGCACGCTCGACAACCACGGGTACAGCCCGCTCGACCAGATCACCCCCGACAACGTGAGCGAGCTACGGCTTGCCTGGGTGCTCTCCATGCGAAACGGGGTCAACCAGACGACGCCGATGGTGCACGACGGCGTCATGTTTCTCGCCAACCCGGGCAACGTGGTGCAGGCGATCGACGCCGCGACCGGTGAGGTCATCTGGCAGTATCGCTACGGGTTCCCGGAGGACGCGCTGACCGGTGTCGGGGCGACGCGCGGACTCGCCCTGTACGACGACAAGGTGTTTCTGTCGACGTACGACGCGGCGATCGTGGCGATCGACACGCGGACGGGCGACCAGGTGTGGCGCACCGTCAAGGCCGACTACACCGAAGGCTTCACCCAGACCAGCACCCCGATCATCGCGAACGGGGTGGTGGTGAGCGGTATCAACGGCTGTGAGCGGTTCACCGACAACGGCTGCTTCATCACCGGCCACGACCCGGCGACCGGTGAGGAGCTCTGGCGCACCTCGACGATCGCGCTCCCCGGCGACCCGAACAGCGGGTCCTGGGGCGACATCCCGCCGCATCTCCGGGGCGGCGGCGACGCCTGGATTCCTGGCAGCTACGATCCCGAGCTGGACCTGTTCTACATCGGCACCGCCCAGGCCAAGCCGTGGGTGGCGGCCAGTCGAGGCATGTCGACCGGCAACGACGCGCTGTACACCAACTCGACGCTGGCGCTGCGGCCGTCGACCGGGCAAGTGGAGTGGTACTTCCAGCATGTGCCAGCCGAAACGCTCGATCTGGACAGCGTCTACGAGCGGGTGTTGATCGATGTCGACGGCGAGCCGCTGTTGTTCACCACGGCCAAGGACGGGCTGCTCTGGAAGCTCAACCGGCGCACCGGGCAATTTCTCGGCGTCCGGGAAACGGTCTTCCAGAACATCTTCGAGACGATCGACCAGCGCACCGGGCGGGTGCGATACCGCCAGGACATTCGCGACGCGCAGGTCGGCGACCCCGTGGAGGCGTGCCCCGGGCTCCTTGGCGGACACAACTGGCAGGCCTCGGCGTACAGCCCCGAGACCGGCACGCTCGTCATTCCGCTGCAGCAGATGTGCATGACGTTGACCGGCAGGCCTGTCGATCTCGTCGAGGGGAGCGGCGGGGTTGCCGGCATCCCCGAGATGCGGCACATGCCGGGCACCGATGACAACGTCGGCAAGCTCGCCGCCTACGATATCCGCACGCTGGAAGAGCGGTGGAGCCGCGAGCAACGGGCGGCGTTCCTGACCTCGGCGGTCACCACGGCGAGTGGGCTCGTGTTCGTCGGCGATGTCGACCGGTACTTCCGGGCGTTCGACGTCGCGAACGGCGATGTCCTCTGGGAAACCCGCCTTGGCCATGCCGCGCACGGCTACCCGATCACTTACGCGGTCGACGGGAAACAGTATGTCGCGGTGCCAACGGGGCTGGGTCTGTTTCGCGGCCTCTCGGCGAGTCTCAGCCCGGAGATCTTCACTCCCGAGACCGGCAACGCGCTCTACGTGTTCGCGCTGCCGGATTGACGTGGTCACAACCGCTGGAGCTCGACGAAGTTGGCGTCGGCGCGCGACAGCTCGTCGTGCACACGCACGAACGCCACCGCCTCGCCTGCCGACACCGTGCGACGCTCGACGAGTGCCTGCTTGAGCGCGTCCGTCTCAAGGAGATCCGTCGAGACCACGATCGGAGCGACCCCGCGAACCATGGTGAGCCGCCGAGCCACGGTCGGCTCGTCGGTCACTGCGTGAATCGGGATGTGCGGGCGCAGCGCGGCGAGCTGGAGGGCGGTCGCGCCACTTCGGGTGACAGCGACGATGGCCGAGGCCTCGGCCGTCGCCGCCAGTGTCACCGCCGCCTCGCACAGCGCCCGACCGTGCCGATGGCCGACCTCACCGCTAGCCGCCACGCTCGGCGGCGACCGCTCCGCGTCGCGGATCACCTCGTCGAGCGTCTGCACGGCGAGCGCCGGATACGACCCGACCGCCGTTTCGCCAGACAACATGATCGCATCCACGCCGTCGCCGACGGCGTTCGCGGCGTCGCTCACCTCCGCGCGTGTGGGTCGCGGCGCGCGGCGCATGGTATCGAGCACCTCCGTGGCGACGATGACCGGCACCGCGGCGGCCCGCGCCCGACGGGTGAGGTCTTTCTGCACGCGCGGCACCTGTTCGAGCGGGATCTCGAGGCCGAGATCGCCGCGCGCCACCATGACACCATCGGCCGCATCGAGGATGTCGTCGAAGCGGTCCACCGCCTGAGGGCGTTCGATCTTCGCCACGAGCGCCAGGTCGGTGACGCCGGCCCGGTTGGCGATCTCGCGCGCGCGCCGGAGATCGTCCCCGGTCTGCACGAAGCTCAGGCCCACGAAGTCGACGCCGAGCGTCAATCCGTACTCCAGGTCGGCGACGTCTCGCTCCGTCAAGGCCGACAACGGGAAGTCGACGCCCCGCGCGCTGATGCCCTTGTGCGCGCCCAGCGCGCCCCCGTGCTCGACACGCGTGACGATCTCAGACCCGTCACTGTCGACGACCCGGAGCGCGATCCGTCCGTCATCGAGCATGAGCTCGTCACCGGGACTCACGGCGGTGGCCAGGCCTGCGAACGTGGTCGAGACACGCTCCGCGCTTCCGAGAAACTCCCCGGTGCCAATCCGAAGCGTGGCACCCGTCGCGACATCGACGCTCGGTCCGTCCGCAAGCGCGCCAATGCGGATTTTCGGGCCAGCAAGATCCTGCAGCACCGCGACGATGCGCCCGGAGCGTCCCGCGCGTGCGCGAACGCGCTCCCACATCCGTCGATGCCCGTCGCGCGTTCCGTGCGAGAAGTTGATGCGAAACACATCGACGCCGGCAGCGAGCAGCGCGTCGACCTCCGAGTCGGTGTCGGTTGCGGGTCCGATGGTGGCGATGATCTTTGTGTGGCGCACCTAGGAGCCCGTCGTGACCGTCCGCGTCGCACGGAGGGCAGCGAGGCGCCCGCCTGGTAAGGCGCGACGAGGGAGCATATTCCGGATATGTGACCGAGGAGTACCGCCGTGCAGGCGGGATGCATCCCCGGCCGAATGCAGCAGCACTTTCACCACGGACTCCTCGGTTCTCCGCCAGCTTACACTCTACAATCGTCCCGGGCGGCGCCCAACTGTACCCCCGACGCACGTGAGCCATCCGTCATCCGTCTCGTCCATCACTGAGATCGCCGGAGCGCTCCGTCTCGGCCGGGTGACCGCCACCGGTCTCGTGGAGCAGTGCCTCTCGGCTATCGCGGATCGTGACCCGGCGCTGAACGCGTTCATCGCCGTACTCGCTGCCGAGGCGCGTGCCCAGGCCCGCGATGCGGATGCTGCACTCGCGGCCGGACGCTCTTCGAGCCCGCTCTGCGGGATACCGCTGTCCGTCAAGGATGTCTTCGATCTCGAACGGCACCCGACGACGGCGGCCTCTCGGGCACGGGCCACGCACCGCGCCGCCAGCGACGCCCCCGTCATGACGCGTCTCCGCTCGGCCGGCGCCGTCTTCATCGGAAAATGCAACCTGCATGAGTTTGCCTTCGGCACGACCGGCGAGGACTCGGCCTTCGGGCCAACCAGGAACCCGCACGCAGTGGACCGCATCCCGGGAGGGTCGAGTAGCGGATCCGCCGTGTCGGTTGCCACCGGCATGGCGCTGGCCTCAATCGGCTCCGACACCGGCGGCTCAATCCGGATCCCGGCCGCCGCGTGCGGCGTGGTCGGACTCAAGCCGACCTTTGGCGAGCTTGAGTGCCAGGGCGTCGTCCCACTGGCCCGATCGCTGGACCACGTCGGCCCGCTCACCCTCACTGTCAGCGACGCGGCGCTCGTGTATCAGGCCATGCTGGGTGTCACGACCGCATCTCCCGGCAGCGGCGTCCCGGCGTCGCGCGTCGCCACCCCGGCTCGCCTCGGCATTCCCCGCCGTTATTTCTTCGATATCGTCGACCCGCAGATCCGAGAGCGGTTCGACGCCACGGTGGGCCGTCTGCGTTCGGCCGGATGCGCGGTCGCCGACGTCGACATCGCCCATGCGGCCGACATCGGCGAGGTCTACCGGCACACCCAGCTGCGTGAGGCCTACGCCTATCATGCGCCAATGCTCGACACCCACGGTCACTTATACTCCCCGACCGTGCGGTCCCGCCTCGAAATGGGCCGTGACGTCTCCGCCAGCGACTATGCGCGTGCCCAGGCGCTACGGGAGACGCTGCGCGCGGAGGTTGACGAGGTGCTCGCTGAGCATGACGTGCTCCTTCTGCCCACGCTTCCCATTCGACCGCCACCGCTCGGGACGGAGCGTGTCACCGTAGGTCTGGTGAGTGAGTCGGTCCGCGCGCTCACCCTGCGACTGACCCAGCTGTTCGACTTGACCGGCCACCCAGCCATCTCCGTGCCGTGTGGGACCGACGCGGGGGGGCTTCCGATGGGGGTACAGCTGGTTGGTCGGCGCGACGGAACGCAGGCGCTGCTGGACCTAGCCATGGCCCACGAGTCCTCGATCCGAGGCGTGTGAAACAGGTCGGCGCGATGAGAGTTGGGCTACTCTCCCGCGGGTCGCTCGTTATCCGTGCTTTGTTTGATATCCGCGTAGCTCGCGCCTGCGGACGTCTCCGTCTCGACCGAGAGCCCTGCCTGCACCCATCCCTCGTTCCGGACCTGGCCGGTGGCGGGATCGCGCGCTCCGCCAAACCCCCCGGCAACGTTCATGACATCCGTGTAGCCGACCGACGCCAGCAATTGTGCCGCCTGTGCCGACCGTCCGCCCATCTGACACCCAAGCAGCAGCTTGGCGTCGACGGCGTAGGCCGCCTGCATCACCGTCAGAAACTCCGGGTTTGGTTGCATCCGCCCGCTCCCGGCGTCGAGGTGCAGCAGCGGAACGTTACGCGCTCCGGCCGGATGCCCCTGCTCGTATTCGGGAACGGACCGCACGTCCACATAGGTGTAGTCATCACCGGTCTGGAGCGCGTAAGCCTGCTTGACGTCGACGTGTTTCACACTCATCGGTCTCCCGTTGCCTCCGGGACATAGTAGCATTCCCGATCGGTACCGTGATCTCTCGGCTCTTTCACGCGTGGGAACGACGACTCGTCGCGGTGACGACCGATCGTGTCGTGCGACCGTTCGAGTGGGGGCTCGATTGGATCGGGTCGAACGGCGGCCGCTCGAGGTCGCCGGCGGAAGTGTTGCGACGCTGGACGCGTGAGGTCATGACCGACACCGACCAGTTCTTCGCGGCGCCGCCGATCACAGAGTACCGCCTCGACGAGGGCTGCCTGCGCTTTCCGAGCGCATACGAGACCCCGCACGCGGCCAACAACACCGTCTACGCGCGATACGTGCCGAGCGCCGGGAGGCATCGGTCGACGCGGCGGGCCGTCGTCGTCCTCCCCCATTGGAACGCGGACGCGGACAGCCACATGGTGCTCTGCCGGCTACTCGCACGGAACGGCGTCAGCGCGCTCCGCCTCAGCCTGCCGTATCACGACTGGCGCATGCCGGCCGAACTCCACCGCGCCGATTACATCGTCAGCGCGAACGTCGGCCGGACGATCCAGGTATGTCGCCAGGCCGTCATCGATGCGCGCCGCGCCATCGACTGGTTGCAAGTGCGCGGGTACGAGCGGGTCGCGGTGCTTGGAACGAGCCTCGGGTCGTGTCTCTCGATGCTCACTGCCGCACACGACCCGCGGGTATCTGCCGCCGCGCTCAATCACATCTCTCCGTTCTTCGCCGACGTCGTCTGGGAGGGTTTGTCCACCGCTCATGTCCGCGCCGGCTTGAACGGATCGATCGACCTGCCGTTGCTCCGCGAGTTGTGGAACCCGATCAGCCCGGCACCATATGTCAATCGCCTCGCTTCTACACGCGTGCTGCTGGTTTACGCGCGATACGATCTTTCGTTCCCCGTCAGGCTCTCACGCGCTTTGGTTGACGATTTCAGAACACGCGGCATGGACCCCGAGGTGGTCGAGCTGCCGTGCGGTCACTACAGCACCGGGATCGCGCCGTTCAGCTGGTTGGCCGGGTTCGCGCTCGTCAGGTTTCTCAGAAGGAACCTATGAGGGGATCCGTGTCCCACTGCTCCCGGTCCTCACCCCATCGCTCATGATTCCACGCCCTACTGTTCTTGATTCCTTACCCCGTCACCCTAGGTTTTCCCCGATGACACCTTGGAGCCCTGGAACGCGAGAGCCCCGCTGATGGTGCTTACAGATATCTCAGCAGACTTCTCAGCGCGTCATACAGGATCCCGGCGAGCTCGCGTATGACAGGCGAGAGGTCCTGCTCGCTCACCGCATCGGCAACCGTCAGCGGCTCCGTGAAGAGCAGCCAGATCGTCGCGACGGCAAGTGTCGCCGCGAGCAGTCCCGCAATGCCGACGAGACGCATACCGTATCTGACCAGGGACATGGGGACCGAAGGGTTAGCGCGCCTCATCCGTTCAGACGGATGTGACCGTTCGTCGGTTCGCCCCGAACCGACCTCGATCGCTGAGTGTATCAGCGCTCGACTGGCTCCCCGAAGCCGAGGCCGCCAAGCGATGGCCGCACCTGGTCAGGAGCGCCGACCACGACCGCAACGAGCCGGTCTGGATGGAGGTGGCGGGACGCCGCCAGTGCGACCGTGTCGGCATCGACCGAGGCGACTCGCCGCGCGAAATCACTGTAGTCGTCGGCCGGTAGGTCGAACAGCGCCAGGTGGGCAGCAGCACTGGTCAACTGCCCGGCGGTCTCGAAGTTGCGAGCAAAGCCGCTCGTCAGCGCGGCGCGTGCGACGTCGAGCTCGTCCGCCATGACCGGCCGGGCGCCTCGGATCGCGGTGATTTCTTCGACCGCCTGGTGGATGGCGTCCGCCGTGGCGGCCGTCTGGACCGCCGCATGTAGCGCGAAGGGCCCGCGGCCACGCCGGCAATCGAACGCAGTCCGCGCGCCGTATGTATATCCCTTGTCTTCGCGTAGGTTCAGGTTAATCCGACTGACGAACTGCCCACCAAGCACCATATTCAGCACCAACAGCGTGTGATAGTCCGGTGAACGACGGGCGGCACCGAGGTGACCGAGCCGGATCTCCGACTGCGTCGCGCCTGCCCGGGGGACGAACACCAGCCGATCGGAAGGTGCCGGCGGGGCGGGCGGCACCGCCGCTGGCGCCGTTGCGGTACCGGTCGACCCCGCGAGTTCGGCAATCCTCGCCAATTCCCCTTCTGCGACCTCCCGGAGGTGAGCCGGCGCCGCCCCGGCGGCGATCACCGTCCACTCTCGGGCGCTGTAGTGGCGCGCGTGGAACGCCTTCACGTCATCGACGCTGATGGTCCGCAGCGACGCCTCGGTGCCAATCGACAGGTGCCCGTACGGATGGGACCCGTAGATGGCCTGCAGATACGTACGGTCCGCCACGACCGACGCCACCAGCTTCAATTGCGAGAGTCGGTTGAGCCGGAGACGACGAACGCGTTCGACCTCCGACGGGTCGAATCTCGGGCGTGCCGCGATCTCGACGAGCAGCGCGATCGCCTCGCGCGCGTGGCGCGCGAGCGCTGTAATGGACACGACGGTCGCGTCGCTCGTCACCTCAGTTCCGAGCGCACCGCCGATGCGGCCGAGCGCCGCATGAAGCTCGATGCCGGTTCGTTCGCTGCTGCCGTCGTCGAGCAGATCGCCAGTGAGCGCCGCCAGCCCAGCGCGGTCTGGAGGGTCCGCCGCCGATCCGCTGCGGAGCAGCAACAGCCACGTCACGAGCGCCGTCTCGCGGTGGTCGATCGTCCAGAGCCGAACACCGTTCGGCAACGTGGCCCGATCGATCTCGGGAAACCGAAACTTCGGCACGGCGCCGACCGCCGGTAAGCGCGAACGGTCCACGCCCATCAGGTGGTGGTCACCGGCGTCGAACCGGGAAGCGCCGCGGCGGTGGATCCCGTTGGCACAACGCTCAACGCGATGCGCGTGGCGGACGCGAGATGGGTAGCGGCAGCCGAGCGCACGCTGGCGATGGTGGCGCCCGCATATCGCTCGCGATCAGCGCCGAAATAGCCGGGTGTGCCAGCAAAGACGTTGTACGCGTTGAGCTGGTCAGCCTTGCCACCGAAGCCGCCGACTGATTGCCGGCGATGGGCGAAATCACTCTCGACGCGTGCGCTCGCGCGTGCAATCTCGTCCTCGCTCGGACCGTCAACAGCGAGGCGGTCGAGCTCGGCGGCGACGACCGCCTCGATCTCGGTCAGCGCGGCGCCTGGCGCTGCCGTGGCCGCAATCGTGAACAGTCCTGAGATCTCGCGGGACTCCTGCCCCGCGGCGACGTCGGTCGCCAGCTGGCGGTCGTGCAATAGCGCCCGCTGCAGCCGAGACGACTTGCCGCCGGCCAGCACCTCACTCAGGAGATCAAGGTCCGCATCTCCGTCCGCGAAAAGCGCTGGCGTGGGCCAGGCCAGATAGATTCGGGGCAGCTCCACACGATCTTCGAGACACAAGGGCGGCGGCGACGACACCGCTGGCAGGGTTTGCGGCGCGACGGCGACCGGCACCGGGCCGGATGGGATCTCGTTGAAGCACCGCGCGGCCACCGCGAGTGCCGCGTCCGCGTCGATGTCGCCAGCGATAGCCAGCGACGCGTTGCCAGGGTGGTAGTGGGCCGAGAAGAAGTCGCGCACGTCCCCGAGCGTCGCTGCGTGGAGATCGGCGGGTGCACCGATCGTCGGCCAATGATAAGGGTGCGCCGTCGGGTACACCGCGGCGAGTAGCGCCATAGACGCAACGCCGTACGGCCGGTTCTCGTAGTTCTGAAGGCGCTCGTTGAGCACCACGTTGCGCTGGGTCACGAACTTTGCCTCGGTCAGAGCCGGAAGCAGATACCCCATCCGGTCGGATTCGAGCCACAGCGCGCGCTCAACCGCTCCGCAAGGGATCACCTCCCAATAATTCGTGCGGTCGGCGTTGGTCGACCCATTGAGCGCGCCGCCGACTTCCTGCAACGGTCGAAAGTAGCCCGCGTCATGGTGCGCGGATCCCTCGAACATCAGATGCTCGAACAGATGAGCGAGACCGGTCCGTCCCGGACGCTCGTTCTTCGAACCGACGTGATACCAGACGCTGATCGCGACGATCGGGCATCCATGGTCCTCGTGGATGATCACGTCGAGCCCATTGTCCAGCCGGTGCTTCACATACGGGAGCTCCGCGTTCACGACGGCGCCTCGTCGCCAACCATCTGAACGACGACGCGGCGGCTCCGTGGCCGCGTGTCGAACTCGGCCAAGACGATCTGCTGCCACGTCCCGAGGCTCACCTGTCCGTCGCTGAAGGGAAGCGTGATGGATGGCCCAAGCATCGCGGCGCGCACGTGACTCGACCCGTTGTCGTCACCCCACCGCTCGTGGTGGGCATACGGACCGTGGCGGGGCGCGATACGGTCGAGGGCAGTCCCGAGATCCGCTGTCGCACCGGGCTCGAACTCGATTGTCGTCACGCTGGCCGTCGAACCAATCACCGCGACCGTGACGACGCCGTCGGCCAACCCCGAGTGTTTGACCGCGACGGTCACCTCCCCCGAAATATCACGGACGTCACCCTGGCCGGTCGTCTCGATGTCACATGTGGCTGTCGCGACCATGCGGATCTCGATTGTAGCGGAGTGGCGGACTCGCCGAGCGCCCGCCCGGGAGAAAGTGGACTGTAACAGTCAAGCGTTGAGTGAGATCCGAGCCGCAACGCCAGGCTGACAACGCGCGGCAAGGGAGCATATTCGCATCTGTCAGGCGGAGCGTCCCGGCGGCGGATCGCGTGACAAATGACTGCTTACAATCCCGAAGGTTGCGGATTCTGTCCACGGGCTAATAGGATCTGGAGGGCTTATTGTGGACATGACCATGCGCCTGGGGTGCCGCGCCGTCAGTACCTCGCTCTTCGTCGGCTTCGCGATCGGGATGACGGTCGCGCCGCTCGGTGCTCGCCAGGGCACCCTCCTGTTCGATCCGCCGGAGGAATGGATCGTGGAGGACGTCGCGTCACCGATGCGTTTGGCCCAGTTCACGCTGCCGAAGGCCGATGGTGACGCCGAAGACGCCGAGTTGGTCGTCTTCTTCTTCGGCGGTGGCGGGGGCACGGTCGAGGCCAACCTCGAACGCTGGACGAACCAGATGCTCCAGCCGGATGGCCGGGCCTCCGCCGATGTCGCCACGACCACGAGTTTCCTCGTCGACGAGCTCCCGGTGACGATGCTCGAAGTCCCGGGCACGTTCTCGGCCGAGGTGCGACCCGGCTCGGGGATGCGGTACCACAAGCCCGGGTTCCGTCTGACGGCGGCGGTCGTCGAGACACCGGCCGGCCCCTATTTCTTCAAGCTCACCGGACCAGATCGCACCGTCGTGCGTTGGGCGGACCCGTTCGCCGCGTTACTTGAGTCCGTGCGGTTCGAGTAGCGCGGGCGAACGGCCTGGCGACGACTAGGGACACCAAGCGTCACAGCTGCGGGTGGCGTGTGTGCCACAGCGTGCGCCGCTCGAACGCCCTTGCAAACGCCAGCACCACAGCCTCCTCGTAGAGTCGCCCGGTGACCATCAACGCCACCGGCAGCCCGTCGACGAACCCCGCCTTGACCGCCAGAGCTGGGTGACCCGTCAGATTCGTGAGGGCAAGGCTGGCACTTTGGGTCGGGCTCACCACGATGTCGTAGGTCGCGAACAGGGTGTCCATCCGCTCGATGAGGAGCGTCCGCGCACGCTGCGCACGCAGATATTCGACCGCCGGGATATAGCGCGCGGATCGGAAGCTGTTGGGCCACGCGCCAGCGGTCTGCCGCGTCAACTCGTCGACGCCGCGCTCCCGCGTCAGATCATCGAACACCGCGGCCGCCTCCGCATTCAGGATGATGCGAAGCGCGTCGACGGGAAACTCCGGCAGCGCGATCGGCTCCAGTGTGACCCCCGCATCACGCAGGACGTCCAATGCCGCGCGCAACGCGGGCCGCCGGCGCTCCCATGCGGTGGCGCGCTCGCCTGACGCGTCTGCTCGCGGTTCGTCGAACTCATCGGCCAGATAGCCGACACGCAATCGTGCCGGGTCGAGGTCGGGGTCCCAGCGGAATGGCGCGTCGGCGACCGACGCATCGCGCCCGTCCGGCCCATAGATGGCATTGAACACAAGCGCGCAGTCCTCGACCGTCCGACACATCGGCCCGATCTTGTCCATCGTCCAGCTCAGCGCCATGGCGCCGTGCCGGCTCACGCGGCCGTACGTCGGACGCAGCCCCGCGACGCCGCACGCCGCTGAGGGCGAGATGATGGACCCGAGTGTCTCGCTGCCGATGGCAAAGCCGACGAGTCCGGCCGCCGTGGCGGCGCCCGGTCCCGCAGACGATCCACTCGAGCTACGGTCGAGATCCCACGGGTTCCGTGTCGAGCCACCGAACCAGACACCGCCGCGGGCGAGTGCGCCCATCGAGAGCTTGGCGACGAGCACCGCACCGGCGTCGCGCAACCGACGGACAACGCTAGCGTCGTTGTCGATCACCTGGTCGGCGTAGGGCTGAGCACCCCACGTCGTCCGGATCCCGCGGGTGGCCAACAGATCCTTAGCCCCCCATGGAATACCGTGCAGCGGCCCACGGTACCGGCCGGCCGCAATCTCCCGATCGGCGTCGGCCGCCTGCGCCCGCGCCAGCGCTTCGGTGAGCGTCACGACACACCGCAGCCTGTCGCCATGACGCTTCAGACGCGCAATGTACATTTCGGTCAGGGCGGTCGAGGTCACCTCACGGCGCTCGATCAGTGTCGCCAGCTCGGTCACCGGCGCGAACGCGAGCGCATCGAGCGACGGCGGCGCTGGTCGTGGCGTCGCGCGCGCATAGGGGATCGCAGCGTGGGGGGTGGCCCCGCCGGCCGGACGGCGGCCTAGTCGATCCGGGTGAAAGTGAAAGGCTGGTTCGACTCCGGCGCCGATCTCGACGGAACGGAGCTCGCGGTAACGCTGGCGGTTGCGCGCAACTGCGGCGCGCATGAGCTCCCGCTCCGCGTCGGTGAAGTCGAGATCGGCGAGCGAGGCCGCGCACTCGAGCGACTCGGCGAGCGACGCCGGCGACGACTGTGCCGACACCACCCCGGTCGCGAGCCCGGCTGGCGCGACCCGCAGGAACGCCCGACGGCCAATGCCGGGACCCGACGATCGTGTGCGAACGTGTGGCATCTGACCTCCTCCGCGCCAGCATACCGCGGGCGGGCGTTGCGCCGATCGGGGCGTTCGTGGCTCGCCCGTTATGCGGCAGAACCACGGATGCTGTACTGGTTTGGGGGCCGCCTGGCCGGCCAAACCTCGCCTAGCGGGTCAGAGCGGGGCTTCCCCGAGGTCCCTGCGGATCGCCTGGACAGGTTCGGGGGCGCATCCCCCGCCTAGTGGCCTGTCTCGGGTGAATCGGTAGTGCTCACCGGCGCGCGACGCCCGGCTGACAAGGCGCGACGAGGGAGCAGATACACCGTCTGTGACGGCGCTGACGCATGGTCTAGCGCCGGCCAGCGCGGGATGCCCCGCCCGGTGAGCGCTCTTGAGTAACCCGATACAGGCCATTAGCGTAGACCGAGCGCGAACTCCGCAATCATCTTGCGGTGTAGCTCGCTCGTGCCTTCACCCACTTCGAGTGCCTTGGCCTCGAGCAAGAGGCGTCCGACTTCATACTCGGCCGAAAAACCATAGCCGCCGTAGATCTGAATGGCGTCGAGCGCGTTGGCGGTCGCCGCCTCGCTGGCGACGAGCTTGGCCATCGAGGCTTCGAGGGAGCACCGCTCCACCCCGGCATCCTTCATGCGGCCGAGGCGGTAGACGAGGGCGCGCGCCGACTCGACGCGACAGATCATGTCGGCGATCTTCTGCTGGACCATCTGGAAGGAGCCAATGCGCTCTCCAAACGCCTCGCGTTCGCGCGCATACGGCAGGGCCAGATCGACGCATCGCTGCGCCTGGCCGACACACCGGGCGGCAACCGAGAACCGCCCCATGTCGAGTGCGGCGCCGAGAATTGGGAACCCGCCCCCAACGGGGCCGAGCACGGCGTCGTCAGGAACACTGGCCTCGTCAAAGTGGATGGCCGCGAGATTGTCACGCTGCAGCGTCCGCATCGGGAATTCGGAGACGTCCACACCAGCCGTCTGGGGATCGACCAGAAAGACCGTCACCCCTTTGTGTTTCTGCGCCGGGTCGACAGTCGCCGCGACGAGCAGCAGCCCGGCGTGTGCCGCGTGCGAGATGAAGACCTTGGAGCCGGTGAGGGTCCATCCGTTCGGACCCTTGACGGCTCGTGTCCGCAGGCTCGCGAGGTCCGTGCCGCCCCCAGGCTCGGTGAGACACGCCGATGTCAACACCGAGCCGTCGCATATTGGCGGCAGCCACCGCGCCTTCTGCTGCTCGGTGCCAAAGCGCACGATCGAACCGGCCACGAGCGAGTTAGTTACCGACACGACTGAGGCGACCACCCAGTCGACTCGGGCGAGCTCCTCACAAATGAGGCCGTAAGTCACGATGTCGCTGCTGGATCCGCCGTAGGTCTCCGGTAGGATCGGTGTGAGGTACCCGAGCGGGACCAGTTTCTGGATCAGGGCCGTCGGATAGCGGCGCTCGCGTTCGTGGTCTTCGACGTGTGGCAGGATCTCGCGTTCGGCAAACTCACGAACGGACGCGCGCACTTGGCGCTGTTCGTCGGTCAGGTCGAAATCCGCCATCCGGCTGGGCGATGTGGCTATCGTCATAGGTCAGGGCTTCATGATCCATTCGTCCAGGAGCTGCACGATCCGACGGCCATACGAAGCGTTCTCGTCCGAGTGCGTCACCTGCACGACAGTCGCCCCTCGTCGTTCAACCGCTTGAACGGTTCCATGATCTCCCAACCCTGGCTCGAATGCAGGTTGCCGGTCGGCTCCTCAGCCAGTGTCAGCTTGGGCTTGGCGATCACCCCGCGCGCCACCCCCACGAGTCGCTGCTGGCCGCCGGACAGCTGACTCGGGTAGACGTCCTTTTTTTCGACGATCTGAAACAGGTCGAGCGAGTCACATACGATCGAATCGCGTTCCGACCGACGCACGTCGTGATTGGACAGCGGGACCTTGAGGTTTTCATAGACCGTCAGGTCGTCGAACAGGTGATAGCTCTGAAACACGAACCCAATGTGCTGCTGGTAGAGCGCGGCATGCCGCTTCGGCCCGAGCGCAGGGGCCGAGTTGCGCCGCGCAGATTCACCGCGACGGTTCGGCTCAGGGTGAGAGCTTGGGGCTATGCGGAACACAGCGAACACTCCGCTGATCACGATTGCGATCGGATCCACGCAAGCGCGGCGGCCAGATCGACCGCCGCCTGGGCCAGTTGATCCACGCGCAGCCGAATGCCGTCGGCCAGCTCGCCGGACGGCTGGAAATCGTCCTTCGTAGCGTAGACGTAACGCGGAACGATGTGGCAGCGGAAGTCGAACATGAGACTGTTAGCCAGCCCGATGGGTGCCATATAGCTGGTGTGCCCGCCGGCCGCACACAGTAACCCAACCGGCTTCTCGAGCCACGCTTGCCCGGTCAACTCGACGACGTTTTTCGCCGCCGCGTTCAGGTCGTAGTTGTAGACAGGCGACGCGATGAGGATCGCCGGGGCGCTGGCCACCTTGTCGCTCATCGCCGAGACCGACGGGTGGTTGTAGCTCTCGTCGCCATCACAGAACGGGAGATCCCACTCGCGCAGATCGACGAGCTCGCGGGTAATGTCCAGTGCGCGGAGCGCCGAATCGGCCGCCACGGCGAGCCGGTGCGACAGGCTCCCAGGGTTGAGCGAGCACGACAGCACCAGCATCGGGTGTTCAGAGGTGCCGGATGGGAGGCTCATCGCCGAAGAGTATAGCCGGCCGTCGATGCACGACCGCTACTCGGCGGCGTCGCGAAACACGGCCTGCCCGCCGACGATCGTCTCGAGCACGCGAATGTCCCTGATGGCTAACGGCTCGACCGTGAGCGGGTTGTCGGACAGGATGACGAGATCCGCCAACTTTCCCAGCTCCATCGACCCCTTGATCCCCTCCTCGAAGTTCTGCCACGGCGCGGAGCGCGTCGATCGGCGGGATTCGCTCGTCTGGGCCGAGCACATGATTCGTCTTCGTCAGCCGATTGACCGACGCCCACATCAGCTGCAGCGGATTGACCGGTGTGACGGGCGTGTCGTCGTGGACGGTAAAGCGGATTCCCCGATCGATCGCCGACCGGAGCGCGCTGATCCCGGCAGCGCGCTCCGGACCCATGAAGATGTCGCGGTGTCGACCGCCCCAGTAGTACACGTGCCCGACGAAGAACGAGGGACTGAGACCGAGCTCGGCGATGGTGTCGAGCTGGTCCTGACGCACCATTTGACAGTGCTCGATGCGATGACGGGCGTCGCGCCGAGGAACTTCTCGCTGCGCGTCCCAAAAGGCGTGCAGTACGTCGTCGATGGCCGCGTCGCCGCTCGCGTGAATCGCGATCGGGTAGCCGGCGCGATGGAACTCCTTGACCATCGTGGTCAGCTCCGCCCTGGACCGGCGCGGGTAGCCACGATAGGCGGCGGCGTCCTTGAAGGGCGTGTGATACGGCTGGGTGAAGTATCAGGTATAGCCCTGATTTGACTCGTCTTGGACGATCTTGATCGCACCCAACTTCAACCGCTCGTCGCCGAACCCCGACACCGCCCCTCCCGCCTCGGCTGCCGACGGCCGGCCGGGCTCGCCGCAAGACATCATGGTGACGATGCGCAACGTGAGCAATCCGGCGCTTCGGGCACGCTGCAAATTGACGAGGCTCTGGCGCGCGCCGGCAGCGATGACCGCCGTCGTCACGCCGTCCTCCACGTAGTCGGCCACAGCCAGCTCGAACGCCTCGAGCGTCTCCTCTGCGGATGGCGACGGGATGAGCCGGCTGACCATCCCACCGCTCTCTTCGAAGAGAGCCGTTAGGCTCGCCTGTCTGCGCGTCTTTCTGCACCACACCGCCGGGTGGGTTCGGGGTCTCACGCGTGATCCAGGCCAGCTCCAGGGCCAGGCTGTTCGCCACGCCCAGGTGTCCCAAGGTGTGACTGATGTAGATCGGATGCACGGTCGACGCGCGGTCGAGACCGTCCCGCGTCGGATGCCGAAGATCGGTCAGCAGCGTATCGTCATCGCCGCGCCCCTGGACCACCCGCCCACCGGCGTCGCCTCGGCCCGCGCGCGCACCGCGTCGACGAGCTAGTCCATCGATTCAACCGTGCCGATGGGAGGACCATTGAGGTCGACGGAGAACACCGCGACCCGGCCGGATCCGGGAAAGTGATCGTGGGCGGCGTAGAAGCCGGACACCATCATGCGGCCCTCGAGGTCCGGGACGGCGGTCGTCGGTCCCGCCAGCGCGCGGATCGCGGCGTCGGCGCCGACGGAGACGATTTCGTCGCCGCCGTACCGCCACAGCCTGTGCCAGCCGCTCCGCGGCATCCATCGTCACCACAGCGCCGTTCACGTAGATGGTGTCGGGCGCCAGCGACCCTGGCGGCGATACCGCTCCGCTCGCGGACACCGCCGCCACCACGAGTGCGTGAGACCCGATACCGATGTGACGCGCGATGTATCTCGGCAACCTGAGTGCCCCGTCGAACGGGGCGCGGTGAGGCACACGGCCGCCCCGGCCATCACTATTTCGGTGAGACGCCGCTGAGCGCCCGATACTTGTCGAGGAGCCGCACCGGGTGCGGCTTGAACGCATCCCGGCGGAACGGCTCGGCAAGCGCGTCCGTCAGGTGGAGCTCGAGCACCGTTGGTGTCTCGGACGCGACCGCCGCGCGAAGGGCGTCACCGACCTGATCGGCATGACTAACGGTGATCCCGGCGGCTCCCATCGCGCGCGCAATCTCAGCAAAGCTCGGATTGTTCAGGTTGGTCGCGACGCACCGGCCGTCGAAAAAATCGAGCTGGTTGCGCTTCTCGGCGCCCCACTGTCCGTTCTCGAACACGACGGCGACCACCGGGATGTTCTCGCGCACGCACGTCATCGTCTCGGTCAGGCTCATGCCCCACGCCCCATCGCCAACGTAGGCGATGGCCGGCCGGTCTGGACGCCCGACCTTTGCGCCCATCGCGGCGGGCATCGCATATCCACAGTTCCCCCAACTCATCGCCGCCAGGAAGCTCCGCGGTTCGTCGAAGTGCAGATAGCTGTTGGAAACCGAGCAAACGTTGCCGATATCGGTCGCAACCATCGCGTGCGGCGGCATCGACCGCGCCAGCTCTGTCAACGCGGCGCGTGGGTCGATCCGATCACCGGTCGACGATCTGGCCTTGCCCGCGAGCTCCGTGGCCCACTCCGCCTTTGTCTCGGCGACTTGGTCCGCCCGTTCCACGTTGCGCGCGCGCGTCGGCTCCGTTGCTCGTAACCGCTCGATCAGCGAGCGGGCGGCGAGACGCGCGTCCCCACAGATCCCGAGCGCGATCGGCTTGACGAGTCCGAGCACGCGGCTGTCGCTGTCGACCTGGATCACGCGAGCTGACGTCGGCCAGTAGTCGATGCCGTGCTGCGGCAGCGTGCCAAAGGGTCCAAGGCGTGTCCCGATCGCGAGCACAACGTCGGCGTTCGCAAGTAGCCGCATCGCGGCCTTCGAACCCTGATACCCGAGCGGGCCACAGGCCAGCGGGTGACTCGCTGGAAATGCGTCGTTGTGGAGATAGCTCGTAACCACCGGCGCCGTGAGGTGCTCCGCGAGCGCAGCGACCTCGGCAGACCCGTCCGACGTGACGACGCCACCACCCGCGATGACGACCGGAAAGTGTGCTCCGGCAAGCCATAGCGCCGCCGTCGCCAGCGACTCATCTCCACCGGCGCTTCGTTCGACCGGCTGAGGCGAGGCCACCGCCGTCTCGATCTCACCGTAGAAGTAGTCGCGCGGGATGTTGACCTGCACGGGGCCGCGCTCGTCGAGCGCGATCGTGAGCGCGCGATGGGTCAGCTCAGCAATTCGCGCGGGCGCGTTCACATGGACCTGATACCTAGTGATCTTCGAGAAGATAGGCAGCTGGTCAGTTTCCTGAAAACCGCCGAGCCCGGCCGTCAGGCTGCCCGCTTCGGGGGTAATCGCCACCACCGGCGAGTGGGCCCAGTATGCGGCGGCAATCGCCGTGACGAAGTTCGTGACGCCCGGACCGTTCTGCGCGACGCAGACGCCGTGGCGGTCGGTAACTCGCGAGTAGCCGTCCGCCATATGCGCCGCGTTTTGCTCGTGTGCCACGGACACCAGCCGAATGCCTGCGAGCGGAAACAGGTCCATCGCGTCCATATAGGCCGAGCCGGCGATGCCAAAGACGTCGCGGACGCCGTGCGCCACCAGCGTCTCGACGAACGCTTCGCTCGGGGTCATCCGGGTTGGTGTGGTCATCCCTCTCCCCTCTCTCTTCCCGTCTCGCGACACGGCGGGTCCCAGCTCACTATATGATGCGGCGATCGCGCAGCGCCGCGATCGCGGGCGGCGTATAGCCGAGATCCCCAAGAATGGCGTCGGTGTGCTCACCGAGCGTGGGCGCACGCCGCCGCACGCCGGCTGGCGTCGAGGTCAGTGCGAACGGCGGCTCGGCCACCGGGGGCGCGACGTCGGCACCCGGAAACGCGATCTGCTTGAGGAACCCAGCCGCCCGCACGTGCGCGTCGTCGAGCACCTGCTGAGGTGACAGCACCGGGGCCGCCGGAATGCGGGCCGCCTCAAGATCGGCAAGCGCGTCGGCCGTCGTGCGCTCCGCGCACCAGGCGCCCATCCGCTCACTGATCATGGCACCATGTTCGCCGCGGCTCCGGTCATCGGCGAACCTGAGGTCCTCGAGCCACGACGTCTCTCCCATCAGCTCCGCCCATCGTGTGTACAGCGGCTGGCCGATGCACTGGATCAGCACCCACCCATCGGTCGTACGGAACGCATCCGACGGCGCCTGTGTTTGGCTGCGATTCATCGTCGCCACACGATCCGGCCGCACCACCGCCTGCTCGATCAGCGAACCGTTGGCGATGGTGAGGGCGGACGCCAGCAGCGATCCCTTGACCTCCTGCCCCTGCCCGGTTCGCGCGCGGACGGTCAGCGCCGCGAGCGTGCCGACGGTCGCCGCGAGCGCCGTTGTGAAATCGACATAGGGTGCGTACGCCTTCGTCGGCTCATCGGGCCGCCCGGAGAGATACATGATGCCGGACATCGCCTGCCCGACCGCATCGAAACCGAGCTTGTGCGACAACGGCCCGCCCGGGCCGAACGCCGACACGCTGGTGAGGATCACGTCGGGTTTGACGGCGCTGAGCGCGGCGTAATCGAGACCAAGCGTCGACAACGCCGCGTCAGGCAGGTTGGCGACCACGACGTCGGTCGTCGCGAGGAGCCGATGCAGGACGTGCTGTCCCTCCGGCCGACGCGGGTTGAGCGTCATGCCACGCTTGTTCCGGTTGACCTGCACGTAGAACGCACCGTCGCCATCGGCGCCGATCGGCGCGAGGAAGCGATCCTCGCCGCCGCCGACTTTCTCGATCCGAATGACGTCGGCGCCGAGATCCGCGAGCAGCGCGGCGCAGAACGGGCCAGCGATGTAGCGGCCGAAGTCTAGAACGCGGATGCCGTCGAGCGCGCCGATCATACGCGGCCACGAGGGAGGCGGGAAGGGTGGACGGTCACGGCAGCGGCAGCTGGATGCTCTCTTGCGGACGCGCCTGCTCGAACACCGCCACCGGCGCGGCGGTCCGCACCTGTTCGAGCCAGAAGACCCCATCGTAAGGGTCGCTGTTGCCGCGCGTGCCTACGAAGTCGAGGTCGCCGTCCGCGTCCATGTCGCCCGCGACGAACTTATCGAACATCCCGCGCCGACGCCGCGACACGTCGTGACGCGTCCAGATACCGGTCGCGTCGCCGGGGTGCGCGAACCACGCGAGTCGGCCGGAGGCGCTCTCGGGCTTCGCGTCGGCATCCCGATCGCGCGCCCCTTGACTGTATGCGCCCGTCAGGACGTCCGGACGCCCATCGCCGTCAATGTCGGCCACCACGAACCCCACCATCACGTCGGGGGCAATGTCTCCGATCGGATGGGCGCGCCACCGGTCGTCCATGCGGACCGGCTGCTCGATCCAGATCAACCCGCTCCGCGCATCGCGGAGCACGATGTCGAGACGCCCGTCGCCGCTGAGATCGACGTAGTCCATGTTGAAACCGGTGACCTGTGACGCCGGCTCAATGTTGATGGGACGCTCGACGAAGTCGATGTCCCCCGCCGTAACGTTCTCGAACCAGAACACTCGCGTCTCCATGCGGGATCCGCCGACCACGTCGAGGTCCCCATCGCCGTCCAGGTCCACCGGCTGGGCGTTGATCGGCACGATGACACGCGCGAGCTCGTGCTCGACCCAGCGCTCGCCATCGAGCGGATGATCGGGGACGGCGAACCAGGATATCGGGTGGGTCTCGGTAATGCCGCGCGGCGGGTTCTGCCCCCCTTTGTTGGCGGTGACGACCTCCGGGCGCCCATCGCCGTCGAAATCGGCCGTAAAGACCCGAATGTAGGATCCACGATCACGCGTTGCCGCCGGAATGACCCGTTTCCAGTGGGCGGACCGACCTGCCGGACCAGGGTTCTCGAAGTAGATAAGGTGTGCCAGCTCGCACGCTACGACGATATCGGGAAAGCCGTCGCCGCTAAGATCTGCGATGGTCGCGTCTTCCGGCGCGCCGACCTCTTCACCCTCACCAAGCGTATAGAGGTCCCAGACATCCGGGTCGGCCGAGCCATAGGCGATGCGGACGTGGCCGTCTGGCACGCCGTCGTAGGTGACGTCCGACTCGTGCACCGACACGACGTCGAGGACCCCGTCCAGGTCGAGGTCGGCCATGACCAGCCCGTCGCTCCCGCTGATGGCGACGCCGCCGGCCGCCGTGTCGTCGATGATGTGCTCGCGCCACGAGACATAAGTGCCATCGGTGGCCCTAGCGCGAGTCGGGGTGTCGGCGACCGCCGTCGGGCCGTCATTGCCCGATGCTTCGACGGACGTCGGTGTGGTCCCGCCCTGGCGACCGCAGCCCGCGACGAGGACGATGCCGAGCCCGATGACGACCCCCAGCGACCTCATGGTTCCTCCTCCCGTTCACCGTCGTCGCCGCCAACGTCGGCCGCCGGCACCAGCGCACCCCGCTCGTGCAGCGCGCGCATCGCCTTCACCACCTCCGGATCGAACCACTGGCCGGCCCTGTCGGTGAAATAGGTCACGGTGTCTTCGAGCGACGAGCCACGACGATACACTCGGTCCGAGCTGAGCGCGTTGAGCGTGTCCGTGATCGCACGGGCCTCCCGCTTGAACCGCACGTGGAGATCGGGGTCTTTGGCCACGTGGTCCGGCAGGATCTTGATGGCCACCGTGCGCTCGAGGCGTGTATGGCGCGCCAATAGACCTCGCCCATGTCAAAGGCGCCGAGCCCCGACGCGATCTCGTAGCGTCCCAGCCGTGTGCCCTCAACGAGCGTCATCCGTCCTCAATGATGTCACGGACGAGACGGGCCCCGACGGTCGCGTCGGGAAGAGGGGCGGCGATTTGCGAGAGGACCGACGGCGTGCGCCTGCTCACGGCCCGGCCGGCGCCGGGTTCACGGTCACGGTCACGTTAATCGGAGTGATGAGCTCGGTGTCGTCGGCCACCGCCTGCAGCACGTAGGTGCCGGGCTCTGAGAAGCTGACCGTCGTGACGGCCCGCCCCCCATCTGCGATCTCGGGAACCTGCGGGCTGAAGGAGACGGACCCCGGGCCTCGCCACTTCAACCAAGTAACGGCGAGACCGGTGGTCGCGGCTCGTCTGGGGTCGACGATCGCCTGCGACTTCGGTCCGCGGCGCATCCGGCGCTCGGCAAACTGCGGGTTCGGCGGCGGTATGCCGTCGTCCCCGGCCACCACGGCGACCTCGAGCAAGTCGGGCAGCGTCACGGCTCGCGTCGAGCCGCCGTCGACGCGAATGGACGGTCGCTGGTTGTCCGCATACCCGTCAGCGGCCCCCGAGCCCCGGTTCAGGCGCATCACGTTGGCGTCGATCTCCCACACCGGCCAGAGCGACGCATATGCCTTGTCGGTGCGGCCGTTGTGCGTCACCGTCCAGACGAGGTCCTTGTCGCCCCAATCGGCCGGCACGCGCACCGCGAAGGCGAACTGCTGGCGCCGCGTGTAAAAGTGCGTCGGCTGTCCCTGGTCCGGATCGCCCGGCTCGAGCACGTTGTTCGGGCCGACGGGAATTATTGGCTGCTCCTCGTGGTTCCGGTTCAGGTAGCCGAACACCATGTTGAACGACCCGTCGGCATTCCGCTCCCAGCCCTCGAACACAGGCTGGACGTTTTGCCCCCGCGCCCACCGCGTCTGGCCGCTCGCCACGCCGGCCGAGGCGAGCACGAGCGACAGCGTCACTGCCGGCACGACCGCGCGCATGTGAATCGTCATCGGTGCTTCCCAGGCGGTGGTTGCAAGACCTGACGTCCCGCCGGTCACTCGTCGTCGTTGTCCGTCGCGGCCTGTCTGACGTCGAGTTCAGCCTGGAACTCCTCGTCGTTGAGCTCGTACCAGCTCACCCAGGAAAAGCTCATGTCATCGCTCGAACGCTGTCCGAACCCAGCCCAGTTGCGCGAGTCGTCGTTCCACCGATTGGACTCCGAGTTGTCGTGCCAGCTAATCACGTGCAACGACGTCCCCTTCGGCAGCAGCGGCGCCGCGTCGTCGGCGTAGTTGTAGACGATGTGCCACCCGAAGTCCCAGTCGGCACAGTTCAGCATCTGCGTCGTGTTGTCCGGCAGGATCGCCTCGAGACACTGCCGTTTGCCAAGGTTGTGCAGATGCGGCTGGAACCCGGTGAGGTGGGCATTCTCCTTCAACCGGTAGTACCCGTCGTGACGTACGTTGCTCTCGCCGGCGGGAATGTCCAAATCCTCGTTGTCGCCCACGTGGGACGAGATCAGCCGTCGCTGCGGCTCGACGCCTTTCGGATAGAAGGTGATGCCGACGGCGGTGCGATCGGTGATCTCCTTCCCGATGGCGTGATAGTGCATGTTGAACCGGATCTTCGACC
>CAZYFH010000033.1:0-43062 GCA_964646815.1 uncultured Vicinamibacteraceae bacterium
CGCCGCGGTTGTTTCGGCCGCAGCAGATCCGCAGGTCCTCGGGCAGCTCGTGGTCATAGCGCCAGTACTGCCGCCCAGTGGCCGCGTCGAGCGCGACCACGTTACTCGGCGCTTCGGTGACGAACATCACGCCGTCGACGACCAACGGCACGGTCTCGGCGCGGTCGATCTCCGGGATCTGGTAGGCCCACTTCAGCTCGAGCTCGCCCACGTTTCGGTTGTGCACCCGATCGAGGCGGCTGTGCCGCTGACTATCGAAGGTGCCCGAGTACATCAGCCAGTTCTCCGGCTCGTCGGCGGCGTTGAGCAGTCGTTCCCACGTCACGGGTGACAGGGGAGGCGTGGCCTCGTTGGAGCCCGCCGGTTCCTGGCCACTCACCAGCTGGGCCGATGCGACGAGCGCGATGACGAACGCGAACCGCTTCATGATCAGCTCTCCTTCCGAAGCGAGAAGAGATAGGCCACCAGGTCGTCCACGTCGCTGGCTGTCAACGTGTTCCCGTAGCTCGGCATGGTCGAGGTCGTGATCCGTTCGCTCAACCGGATCTCGCTCTTCAGGAAGTGCCAGAGGTTTTCGTCGCCGTCCATGATGCGAAGCGTGAAGGTGTCTTCGTTCATCCGAAGCCCTTCGACGACGGAGCCATCCGCCTTCGTGACCCGCAGTGTCCACCAGCGTGGTGTGACGTCCGCATTTGGATCGGTCAGGTCGGTCTTCAGTTCGTCGGGGTCGCGCCGGTTGGCCACGGCGGAGAGGTCCGGCCCGAGTCTTCCACCCGCGCCATTGACCATGTGGCAGCTCGCGCAGTTCCCAGTGCCGTTGTAGACCTGCTGGCCGGCGCTTACGTTGCCGGGGAGGTTGTAGTCCGTCGGGTCGAGGTTCAACGAATTGATGTAGGAGACGATCTGCCAGACAGTTTGATCCGACGCCCGGGGGCTGATCCCGATCATGGCGGTTCCGTCGATGCCCTCGCGGATGACGTTGAAAAGCCCGCCATCCGTGCTAGCGTTCGTGAACGTGCCGGTTGTCAGGTCGGGCGCGCCAGTCTCATCGTTGCCCGTGGCATCCCGGCCGTGACAGCGACCGCACTGAGCGCGGAATAACCGCTCGCCCATCCGGACATCGACCGACGTTTCGAACGGGTTTTCTTGGGCCGTCGCTGGTGTGACGGTCCCTCCCGCCAGCAGCAGACCGCTGGCGAGAGCCCCAACACTGGTCAGAAGGTGCGTGCGCATCTTGCTACCTCTCTCGACATCGAAGAATAAACTGCGGTGCGGCCGGTGCCCGCGATCCAGCGCGCCCGTCTCAGAGGGAAATAATAGTCTGATCGCCAGACGGACGCCTACTGGCGGTGGGTCGATCCGACGGGCTATCGCGGGTCCGTGATGCGGGCGACGAGGTCGCGCGCTTTCTTGACGATGCCTCGTTCGAATCGGCCGATCGAGCGAAAGCGGTTTGCCCGGTTGCGGACCAGCCGGTGCGGTTTGACGCGCGCGAGCTCGCTCAGGTGGTGGACGATGCGTTCCATCAGAAGTCGCGCGGCGGCCTCGGGGTCGCGGTGGGCGCCGCCGCCCGGCTCTGGCACGATGCCGTCGATAATGCCCAATTCCAGGAGGTCATGCGCGCGCAGTTTGAGGCCTGCGACCAGCTCGTCGGTCTTCGACGAGTCACGCAGCAGGATGGCGGCTGCACCCTCCGGGGCGATGACCGAGTAGATGGCGTTCTCCTGCATCAGGATGACGTCAGCGAGCCCGAGGGCGAGCGCGCCGCTGCTGCCCCCCTCGCCGATGACGACGTTTACAATCGGCACGGCCAGCGTAGCCAGTGCCGCGAGGTTCTCACCAATCGTCAGCGCGATGCCGCGATGCTCGGCTTCGAGACCGGGGAACGCGCCCGGCGTGTCGACCAGTGTCACGACGGGGAGACCGGTCTTTTCGGCGAGACGGAGCAGGCGATGGGCTTTCCGGTACCCCTCCGGCATCGGCATCACCTGACCGCTTTGCGCGATCACGACGACCGGACGGCCGCGCAGATCGGCGATGCCGCCCATCATCGCCGGGTCATCCCCGTAACAGCGGTCGCCGTGTAGCTCCGTGAACGCGGAGAACAGCCGGTCGATGTAGTCACGGGCGCGCGGACGCTCCTGCGCGCGCGCGATTGCCATGACCTCCGATGCCGATCGCGCCGGCTTGGGGATGGGCGGGAGCTGCACGCTCGGCCACCCGATGTCGCGATTGTCGGTGAGTTGCGACACCAGCACGGCGAGCTGGTTCCGCAGCGCGCGGCGCGGTACCACCATGTCGACCATGCCGTGGGCGAGCAGCGTTTCGGCCTGGCGCGCCTCTTCCGGTATCCGCTCGGCGATCGTGCCCTCGACGACGCGCGCACCAGCGAAGCCGATCTGTGCCCCCGGTTCACCGATCAGGATGTCTCCCAGGGAACCGAAGCTGGCGAACATCCCGCCAAAGCTCGGGTTCGTTAGGACGGAGATGTATGGCAGCCCCGCGGCGTGGTGTTCTACGACCGCGGTCGCCGTTTTGGCCATCTGCATCAGCGCGAGCATGCCTTCCTGAATGCGGGCGCCACCGCTCGCGAGGATCGAGACGACCGGCAGGCGCCGGCGGGTCGCGACCTGAAACGCGCGCGCCACTTTCTCGCCACCGACGGATCCCATCGTGCCGCCCAGAAAGTCGAACTGGAGCGAGATCAACACCAGCGGGCGTCCGTCGAGCTGCGCCTCGCCGGAGAGCGCCGCTTCGCGCATGCCGGTGCGCTGTTCCGCTTCGCGCAGACTGTCCCGATACGGTTCCGAATCGTGAAAGCGGAGCGGGTCGGCGGAAAAGAGGCGTTTGCCGATCTCGCGAAAGCTCTGCGGGTCAGCGAGGTGCTCGATCCATTCCTGCGCCGCAAGTGGCCCATGCCACCCGCATGAGGAGCAGACTCGCAGCTCGTCGATAAATGTCGCTTCCGCGACCTCGGTTTCGCACGCCTGGCAGCGGATGGTCGCTGGCTCCGGTGGTGGCGCCTGGGCGGCGTTGACCGTAGTTGACGAGTCGCTCACTGTGGCCTCTCCACCTGTGCGATTGTACTTGCCTTCCCAGGCCGCACCGACGCGGTATTGTCCGGATCGGCACGCTCGGCCGAGAGGTGAGCTCCCGGATCAGAAGCCGCCGACCGCTGAGAGCACGAATCCGCGGACCAGCCGGATCGCGATGAAGAGCACGAACGGCGAGAAATCGATCCCGCCCATCGCGGGCAGCAGCTGACGAATGGGGCTGAGCAGTGGCTCCGTCGCCGTGTGGAGAAAGCTCGCGACCGGGTGCGTTGGCGGGAGCTGGACCCAGGAGACGATCACCGTGCCGAACACGATCAACGTATAGCCGTCGAGCAGCAGGACGAGTAGCATCACGATGATCGAGACCAGGGTCTATGCCCTTTGAGCATACTCTGGTCCCGTCGGTGGCGAGCCAACGACACGTTCCCCAGGCGCGATGAAGACCCTCCTCGTCTTGCGGCACGCGAAGCCGAGCTGGAAGCGCCCGGGCCTCGCCGACCACGAACGCCCCCTCAATGCCCGCGGGCAGCGCGACGCCCCCCGTATGGGGAGCCTGTTAACCGAGCGGCAACTGGAGCCGGACGTCATCGCCAGCTCTAGCGCCACCCGCGCGCGGCTCACGGCGGTCGCGGTCGCGGAGCGGTGCGGGCGCGCGGAGGCCGTCGTGACCGACGGGCGGCTGTATTTGGCTGATCCCAGTGACGTGGTCGATGTCGTGCGGGAGGTCGGCAGCTCGGCGATCCGCCTTCTGATCGTCGGGCACAACCCGACACTCGAGGACCTTGTCTGCCGGCTGACTGGGCGCGCGGAGTCGATGCCGACCGCGGCGCTAGCGCACATCGAACTGTCGATCGACAGCTGGACCGACCTGCGACTCACGACCCCTGGCCGACTCGTCGACATCTGGCGTCCCAGGGAGCTGGACGACGACGGGTAGCCGCGATCTGGCCGCCCGTCAGTCGTCGAGTTTGGTCGGCGGAGCCTGTTCCGGCGGGCTGGACGCCGGGGGCTCGAGGCTCGGATCGACGGGCGCCGGTGTCGCCGGCGTCGCTCGCGTCTCTTCCAACATCTCTTCGTAGAACGCCGGCAAGCTGCGGCGGACAAACAAGCCGCTACGGTTGAGCGGCCACGCTAGGTCGTGTGTCTGCAGCCGGGTCACGAGGGCTTCGGTCGGCACGCCTTGCTGGATGAGCTGCGTCATCCGTCGGCGGAGGGTCACGAATCGGTCCCGGAAGATCTGGACGTCGTCCTTGGTCATGACCGGCCCGTGGCCGGGGATGACGGTGTCGAAGTCGAGGGCGAGGATGCCGTCCAGGGCGCCGATCCAGTCGGCGCTGCTCCCGCCGTTCTCGTAGTCGATGAACGGGGTGCCGGCGACGAACAGGTCGCCCGCGTGAATGGTCGCGAGATCGGGGAACACGATGATCGCGTCGCCGTCCGTGTGGCCGCGACCCATGTAGTGCATCTGCACTTCGACCTCTCCCAGAAACACGGAGGTCTGCTCGGTGAACACGATGCTCGGCGGTGCGGCTTGCTCGCCGATCACCATGTTCGTCCGTACGTTCTCGTGCGCGATGATCCGCGCGTGCCGCGACATCGGCAGGTTGCCACCCATGTGGTCGCCGTGGTGATGAGTGCCGAGCACGTATCGGATCGGCTGGGTCGTCAGAGCGCCGACGCGCTCCATGATCTCGGCATGGCTGCGCTCGAACATGCCGTCAACCAGGAGGACGCCGTCCGGTGTAATACGAGCTGCTACGTTGCCACCGCGACCGCTAATCACATACAAATCCGCCGCTACCTCCGTCGTTTCGAGCGGCAGGGCTGGTTGCTGGCCACCCGCCACCAGCATCGCTCCCGCAGCGCCGACGAGACACGCCAATACCGCGAGGATCCTTGGCTCACGCATATCGCAGCAGTGCCTGCTCAGCTCGCCGTCTTGACATCCTCGTACATCAACGCGCCCTGCTCGTCGTAGAAGCGGAACGCTGCCGTCGGAGCCTCACCTGGCGTGATGGTGACATTGAGGAATCCCCCGGTCGGTTCGTCGTACGTGTAGTACTGCATGATGAGGGCATCCGGATCGTTGGACTCCGGGTCGCCCGGCGGGCGGCCTACACGCGCGTTGGCGTCGATGATGGCGCCGGTCGAGAACTCCTCAAAGCCGTCCGGATGAAGTGAATGGTACTGCCAATGGCGGTCGCCGCAGACGATGTAGAAATGCTTGTTCAGAAAGTCGTTCTCGATCAGCCACGCGAACAACTCGTCGCGCTCGTACCGGAAGCCTTGGGGGTTCGAGTGGTTGTCGCGCTTGAGCGGATCGTGGTTGTCGGCAGGACGACCCGCCTGGTCGGCGTCGTCCGGTCCCACCATCGGGATCGGTGAGATGAGGATCTTGAACGTCGCATCGCTCTCACTCAGCGTCCGCTTGAACCAATCGAGCTGCTCCGCGCCCCAGAGTGTCTTGCCTGGACCGGCGTCAGCCATGTTCGAGCTGCGATAATCCCGGCCCTCGGTCAGCCATATTTGCAGGTCCTGGCTGACGCGGTGGGTTCGATACGTCATGGGGTTCGGCTCAGCGGGGTCGACGATCGGCACCTGCTCCAGAAAGATGCGCTTCCCCAAGGAGGGCAGCGGTGCCTGCTCGCTGGTGTTATCGGTGTCGTTGAATCGGTAGTCGTGGTCGTCCTTTTCCCAGTAGGTCGGCACCGCGGCGAAGAGGTCGATGAAGCGCGGCTTGCCGAGTTGCTCGTGCCACTTCTTTCGCATTGTCGGGGCGGTGTCGGCGCGGCTCTGGAAGGGGACGTCGTAGTACACGTTATCGCCGGTTGCGACGAAGAAGTCTGGATTCATCGAGAGCATCGTGGCGAGCGCCGGATAGCCCAGCTCCTTGTTGGCACCGGTGTAGGCCCGATTCGGGTTGTCGAAGAACTGGTAGTAGTTCATCCCGGTGACGACCATGAAGCTGGTCGCGACGTCGCCGCCCGCGCCTGCGTGGGTCGTAAACGACCGCGCCGGACCGTAGACCGTGTGCTCGGCGTCGGGGCCATAGACGACCCGGTAAAAGTAGTTCGTGCCGGGCGTGAGGCCGTCGACCCGCGTCTTCACGACGTGGTCGTTGTCAGCGGTCGCGTCGATCCAGTCCGTCATCGTCACGATGGTCGTGAACTCCACGTTCGTCGCCACCTCGAAGCGAGCCACGCCGGCCGCCCCCGTGAGATCGCCGTCGACCCACCCGTCTCGGGTCGTGAGTCGCGATTGGAGGATCACTGAGTCGGTCGTCACCTCACCGGCGATCTCGCCCTGTCCGTTCGTGATCACAATCTCGACTGACGGCGGCTCGGCGGCGCATGCCGCGCCAAACGCCGCAAGACCAACGAGCATGCTGCTGACGGCGTGGGAACGCATCATTTCACTGTCCTCCGAGCTGCGGGTGCGTCCGTGGCCATGAAACGCTACGCAAGAGTGGGGAGGGCCGCATCATACCGCAACGGCAAGGGTGCGGATCGCTGCCAACAGGTGACGGCGCGGCCGGCGTCACACCCGGTCGAGGATGAACCGGATGGTCGCGACGCTGATGACACTGTTGATGCCGGGTGCGGGTCCGCCGGCGACGGGGATCGCGAGCTTCTCGTGGCGCGTCATCATCCTCGGTCCTCACCGCACGAGGCGACCGTCGCGCACCCAGACGTCGTCGCCAACTGTGACCGTCGCGTCGGTGAAGAAGTTCCAGCGCACGTAGCCGCCGGTGACGGTGCCACCCAGTTCGGAGTTGTCGCCTAGCGAGAGCCGGACGACGCCGGCACCGTAGCCGTAGTAGGGAATCCACGCGTTGCGCTCGGGTACCGCGAGGAGCGGATTGAAGCCGAGGGCAAACTCCCGGAAGGCGCGGGACTCCTCGGGTGCGGCGTTTAGCTCGTCCTCGACGTCGTCCAATCCTCGCGTCGCACGTACGTCGACGATGCGGCCGCGCTCGAATCGTATTCGTAGCCCCTCGACACCTTGTCCGTTCCACTGGGACGACGGAAAGGAGATTGTCCCATCGACCGTCTCCTCGACGGGTGCGACCCGAATGGCCCCGGCCGGCAGCTCAATCTCCCGGTCGATCAGCACCACACCGTCGTCGGTCCGGGCCTTTGACGCGTCGCCGTTCCCGAAGTTCACGGGACGTTCTCCGATACGGAACTTGATGTCGGTTCCGTGCGGCGTCGTGACGCGCACCTCGGCGCGTCGCATCGCGTCCACGAACCGTCTCTGATGGTCGTCGAGCGCGCGGTAGTCCGTCTCCAGGAGCGCCCGCTGGTACGCGTCATCGATCGCCGCCTGTCCAGGCATCGGCTGACCGGGGATCGGAAACGCGCTGCCATTCTGTGTCCAGTGGAAGTGGATGGTCCGGCCGATCCCCTCGTGCAGGAGATCCTGCAACGCCGTGTAGACGGCGTGGTCCGGTCGCGCACCCGGCAGCATGATCGCCCCGTCGACGTCGCGCAGCATGTCCCGATACGCGGCGCGCGCCGGGTCCGTTGCTCGCTGGAGCACCTCCGGATCCCAGTCCTCGGGATACGGCTCGGCCACGACGTCGATCACCCCCAGGTCGACCGCGCCCGCCTGCATCAGCGCGTACCGCAAGTGTGGAATGAGCTCATCGAAATCGCCTGGCCGCGAGACCAACAGGATCTTCTCGCCCGGTTCGGGGGCCAGCTGCGTGACGAGCCGATCGGCCATTGCCTCCCAGTCCATCGTGAGACGCGGCTGAGCCGCAGCGGGGAGCGCTGTGACCAGTGTGGAGAGGAGCGCGAAGAAGAGGGCGGGCATTCGGATCCTCAACCGCGATGTCAGTCTAGCCCACGAGGCTGCAACGTTCGACAGGTCCCCGTTAGCGGACATTGAGTTCGTGATCGAGCTCGACCACGGCGGAGCCGAGCCCCCCGCCGAGCCGCCGCGCGTAGCGAAGGTCGGAGATGGACACCCGGTAGCCGGTGACGGTCTCCTCGACGACGAAGGCGGGGAACCGCATCCAGGTCCGGACCCCCTGTACGTGCGGTGCCGTGAGTGCGGCCTCGATCACGGGACCACGCGGTCCGCGGTCGACCGACGGGCCCGCGATGCGGATTCGCTCTGTCGCCAGCCAGTTGAGCTCGAGGAAGTGATAGTGCTCGCCGTCGTCCACGACGATGTCGTAACGCAACGGGTTGGCCGGAACGGGACTGGCCATGATCGCCACCGGGTGGTCGTCGCGTTCGGCCAGCCAGGCACGGACCTGTCGCTCCGCGAAGTCCGAGAGACCGACCATCATCACGATATAGATGCTGATGCTCACCAGGCAGATGGTGGCGACGCGGGGCACATGGCGTTGCCACCCTCCCCAGAGGCGTAGTCCGACGATTGCGGCAACCCCCGCACACCACAGCAGCCGTGACACCCTCGGCGTGCCCGCGAAACCGGTAACCAGCGAGGTCACCGCCACGCCCAACGTGAGCCACCCGCCGATGCTGGGGCGCGAGCGCGTGTGTGCGAGGACGACGGCGGTGGCTGCGAGGAGCCACACCCAAGGGTCGATGATGAACAGGGCGTCGCCGTAGAACCACGTGCCGTCGAATGGCATCAGGACGCGCACGCCGTACGTGTTCAGCCAGTCGAGCGCCGGATGCGTCAGCACTCCGAGATATGCCAGCGCGAGGACTGGGCCCGCGCGGGCACGGGCCTCCTTGCGGCGCAGGCGCGCCACGATGCGGTCGAGGAGCAGGATCAATCCGGTCAACACGATCGGCAACACTGCCATAGCCAGCACGCCGTGCGTCCAGCCGCGCCGGAACCCGAGCGAGAGATTGCTTCCGAGCAGGATCGTTGCGGCGTCGAGGTCGGGGGCGTTCGCCCCGCAGATCAACGTTGGCATGGCCATGGCGGTACGGCGCCCGAGCGGAGTCTCGGCCAGGCTGGCGCCGATCAGCGTATGGGAGATGGGATCCATGTACCTCGGAGGCCCCCTAGAATACCCAAGTTGCGTGGCGCTCGGCGTGCCGGACTACCAAGGAGCTAGTGTGAAGAAGACCGATGCTTTGAAGGACCTCAATCTAGCGTTCATCGGCGCGGGGGCGATGGGCTCGGCGATGATTGGCGGCCTGCTGTCTCGGCACCAGCTCGAGCCGAAACGGATCATAGCCAGCGACCGTCACGTGGAGCGCCTGACCGAGGTTCGCGAACGGTTTGGGGTCCGCACGACAAGCGACAATCGGATCGCTGCCCGCAACGGGCGTGTCGTCGTGCTTGCGGTCAAGCCGCAGGTGCTGCCGGCGGTCTTCGCGGACCTCCGCGGCCACATCGCCTCGAACGCGCTCGTGGTCTCCATCGTGGCTGGCTCGACGATCGCGTCGATGGCAAACGCGCTCAAGCACCGCGCGATTGTCCGAACGATGCCCAACACACCGGCGCAGGTTGGAGAGGGGATGACCGTCTGGGCGGCCACGCCGGAAGTCTCCGCGGCGCAGCACGAACAGGCGCGCGCCATCGTGTCGGCCTTGGGCCACCAGCTCTACGTCGAGGACGAGAGGTTTCTCGACATGGCCACCGCCATCAGCGGCTCTGGGCCCTCCTATGTCTTTCTCCTGATGGAAGCGCTGATCGACGCGGCGGTGCACCTCGGGTTCTCTCGCGACGATGCGCGCGAGCTGGTCGTGCAGACCATTCGAGGGTCGGCGATCTATGCGCAGCAGCAGATCGTGCACCCGGCCGAGCTTCGTAACCGCGTCACGTCGCCAGGCGGCACGAGCGCCGACGCGCTGTATCAGCTCGAGAAGGGGAGTTTTCGGACTGTCGTCTCCAAGGCGGTGCTGGCCGCCTACCAGCGGAGCGTGGCGCTGGGCGAGCTGAGTTCCCGCCAGGCGGTTGCACGCGCGCCCGTCCGGAAGAAGACGCGGAAGACAACGCGCCGCCGATGAGTGTCGCCTCCATCTTCAACCTCGTCGCGCTGCTCGTGACGCTCGCCGCGGTGTTCGGCTATCTCAATCACCGCTGGCTTCGGCTGCCGCACACGATCGGCCTCGTGCTCATCGCTCTGGCGGTGTCGGTCCTCCTCCTCGCCACCGATGCCGTCTTTCCGCCAATCGGTCTGGAGGCTGCGGTCCGCGGCCTGCTCACGGACATCGATTTCGAGGACACCCTAATGAAGGGGCTGCTGAGTTTCCTTCTGTTTGCCGGCGCGCTTCACGTCGATCTCGAGGCGCTCATAAGTCGCCGGTGGGCGATCTCGATGCTCGCGACCGTCGGCATCCTGACCTCGACGGTCATCGTGGCGGGCCTGATGTTCTACGGGTTCGCGGCGTTCGGGTTTGCGATGCCGTTCGCATACTGCCTCGTGTTCGGGGCGTTGATTTCACCGACCGACCCGGTGGCGGTCATGAGCATCTTGAAGGAGGTGCACGTCCCGCAGGCACTCGAGGCGAAGATCGCGGGAGAGAGCCTGTTCAACGACGGTGTCGGCGTGGTCCTGTTCTCGGTTCTGGTCGCGATGGCCGGCGGTGGCGGCGAGCATGGCGACGCGTCACTAGCCGGCGCCGCCGAGTTGCTCGCGGTGGAAGGAGTCGGAGGCGTACTGCTCGGACTCGGGGCGGGGTACACCGCCTACCGGGTCATGAAGACTATCGACGAGCACAACCTCGAAGTACTCATCACGCTGTCGCTTGTGATGGCGGTCTATGCTGTCGCTGCGCGCCTGCACGTGTCCGGACCACTCGCGGTGGTAGTGGCGGGCCTGTTCATCGGCAACCACGGCAAGCGCTTCGCGATGAGCGCCAATACCCGCCAGCACATCGAGACGTTCTGGTCGCTCATTGACGAAGTGCTCAACTCGTTGCTGTTCCTCGCCATCGGGTTCGAGGTGGTCGCGATCACCATCACCGGTCAGATCGTCGGGTTGGCGGTGCTGGCAATCCCGGTCGTGCTGTTCGCCCGCTTTGTCGCGGTTGCCGGGCCGATCACGCTGCTCCGGCTGCGGAGCGAGTTCACGGCCGGTGCGGTCCCGGTGCTCGTCTGGGGCGGCCTCCGCGGCGGCATTTCGGTGGCGTTGGCGCTCGCGTTGCCGGAGAGCCCGTACAAGCCGGTCATCCTCGCGGCGACCTACGGCGTCGTGGTGTTCTCTATCGTGGTGCAGGGCTTGACGATCGAGCGGGTCGTGCGCGCCACCGTCCGCTAGTGGCCTGTAATAGACCTTGGTGGAGTGAGGTCCGAGCCGCGACGCCCGGCTGGCAAGGCGTGAGGAGGGAGCATAGTCATATGTGACCGAGGAACACCGCTGGCAGGCTGTACGTCCCGGACGGAAATCGCTCTACCAAGGTCTATTACAAGTCCACTAGCAGCCCGTGATGAATGTCTCGCAGCGCTGGGCCACTAGTCGGGCCAGAGCCACGCGAACGCCCCGGCGGTCAGGAGCGCATAGACGAGCCCGTCGAACATCGTCCGGAGTGTGAACCCCCAGCCGCGGTAGTACCAGATGGTGTTCTGCATCAGCGCCAGCGCGTAGCCGGCAAAGGCGACCGTGCTCACGATGCGGAACACGACACGATAGTCGGTGCCCGGTGCCAGTGCGATCCCCGCCACATAGCCGGCTATCGCGCCGACGAGGAGGCTATAGACGAACCACTGCGCCAGGCTCTTACCAATGGCCATGGGACCGTTCGGGAGCACCGTCACGAACGCGACCGGTCCCGCGTTGGACCGCTCGACGAAATCCGGCGACCTCATCTTTTTCGTGGTCCCCGCGCATGGCATCACGTAGTCGCCCGGCGCAATCTTGAACGGCCGCAGCGCGTCCATCACCGTCGCTTCATCAGGCATCGGTCCCGTGTCAGCCTTGTGATAGGTCAGCACCATGTGAATGAAGGAACTGGCGACGAAGACGAGGGCCGCCGCCACCAGGATCGGCAGCCAGAGTGCCAGAATGGAAACCATCGCACCCTCCTCGGGTGACGGGTCAACAGATGTCAGCTATGAGGCTGAACCGACGATGTCTGCGTTCGCATCACGCAGCCGTTTCGACGCGGCCAGTCTCCAGGCCGTGATAATGAGCCCACGCAGGCGGCTACGGCTAATGCGCCCCAGGTCGACTCCGACCAAAGCGCCGCCCCACATGTCACGAAAGGTGTCGGGAGCTGTCGACACGAGGAGGTCCAGGTCAGTGGGCGTGGTCTTGACGTTGACCGTGCGGCCGTCGTTTGGCAGCGTCGCGAAGATCTTATTCTTCGCTCGAAGGTCGGGATGACCACGATGCTGATGTTCGTGGCTCTCGGGTAGCGCGAGCGCCAGCTCGCGCACGAGTCGCTGCGTCAGCCGACGACTCATGAGCGGCTATTGACCATCCTCTCGCCGCACGTTGTATCTCGTGGCGCGCTCGACGGCCGCGGCGTTCTCGATCAGTTGCAACCGGCGGTCGGGCCCCGTAGCCATGTCCCCCGCGTCACCGATCCGCCCGTCGCGTGCGAGCTCCGCCATCGCGCGGTCCATGGCGCCAATGGCGATTGCGCCCATGGCACCGACAAAGAGGATGCTCACCCGGTTCTCTTGCGCGTCGCGAACCGACGGCGCGCCGGTGAGGATAGGGCGCTCGGCCATCTCAACCGCTCGCGGGCATTGGTCGAGTGGAATGCCAGGGACGAAAATCACGTCGCCGCCCTCGCGGGCGTAGAGTGCGACCCGCTCGAGCGCCTCGTCCAGCGGGCCGCCGTCGGCCACGACGTCGCTCCGGACGAGCAGCGCCAGATTGGGGTCGCGCCGGGCGTCGACCGCCGCATGCACCTTGTCGACCATCGCCTCGCGGCCAATGATCTTCCCCTCGTCGTAGCCGGCGAGGTGCTTCGCTCCGTAGAGATCCTCGATCATGACGCACGCGGCGCCAGCCTTGTCCATCCGCTGGACCGTGCGGTAGACGTTGAGCGGGTTGCCACCCCCGTCATCGCAGTCGGCGATGATCGGGACGTCGATGGCCTCCGCGGTCCGATCGCAGAACTCCACCAGGTCGTCCATCGTGATCATGCCGAAATCACCAAACCCGTACTTGCTGAGCGAGAGTGCACTGCCGCCAGTCATGACGATCTCGAAGCCGTGCAGGGCGGCGAGCTTGGCGGTCGCGACATCCCCGCAGTTGATACACCGGCTTGGTTCGGAGCGCCGGAGCAGCTCGCGGAACCGCGCGCCAGGGGTTGCGTCGGTCGGGGTTTGCGCCGCGATCCCGCCGCCGAACGTTTGACCGAGCACTCCCCCAGCCGCGAGTCCGGCACCCTGGAGAAACCACCGCCGCGTCGGCGCGTTCGTGATCATGTCCACCTCTCTCGATCGTATCTCTTGTATCACCACGTCCTCCGCGTCGCAACGGCTGCGGCGATGATTGGTTCACGTAGAAGAGGACGAATCAGACGAACCGCGGGTATGTCGTCACGCTGGCACTGTCCGTCGGCAGCGGCCGGTCGTGGCACCACCGATCTGGCGATGGGCCAGCACTTCGAGGACTACGCCCCGATCGTCCTGCTTGCCAGCGTCGGGATCTACGAGACGGTCGGGCCGATCAGCGCTCGGTTCGTCCTGGTCCGCGCCGGCAAGGCGAGGATGCACCTGGGCCACGCAGACGCGCAAGCGAAGCCCCAGGTCTAATCACTCCCACCCCTCGATGAGTGCCTCACCCGCCAGTGTCGAAGGGTAAGGGCGCTCGGCTACGGCTGCACTATCTCGATGTTGACGCCGTCGGGACCCTCCACGAAGGAGATCATCATCTCCTCGCCGAGGGGGTTGGTAAACGGGCGCGGCTCCATCGTGAACGCCACCCCCTTCCCCTTGATTTCCTCGGCGGCCGCGCGCAGATCCGGAAACTCCCAGCCAAGGTGATCGAAGGCCCGGCCGGCGGTGGGAGCCAGTTCGCCCTCGTGCTGCCCCACGAGCAGCCAGACCGGGCCGTAGCGGAGCCCACCGATTCGCCCCTTCAGGCGGTCACGCGTTCCGCCGAAGATGTTCTCGTACCAGGCCAGAGTTCGGTCGGGATCGGGTGACCGCAGATGGAGGTGATGAAAACCGATCCACTCGTGGTCTTCGACCACCTCGATCTTCGTGCCCCACGGATCTTCGACAAAGGCCAGCTTGAAGAGGCCGTCGATCTCCCGCATCGGCTCGACGATCGTGACGCCAGCCTCTTCGTAGGAGCGCATCTTGGCGCCGAGGTCGCGGAACGAGAACCCGATGTGGTCGACGCCGCTCCCCACGCTCGGGCCGTCGATCGCATCCCGCTCGAAGAAGATGATGAGGGTGCCGCCCGCGGCGCAGGCGTTGGCCCGGCCGTAGTCGGTGCACCCCATGTGGGTCATGTACCACTGCTTCGCTTCGGCGGCGTCCGTCGCTGTGAGGTGGATGTGATGGTAGTCGGCGGCGTGTGCGACGGCCGGCAGGCCGATCGTCGCGACGGCGAGGAGGGCGAACGTTTTCACGGTCATAGCGATCCTTCCTTCAGTTTTCGGGCAGGCCGCCCTGGATCGACGGCATCTGCATCCGCTCGTAGTCGGCCGGCGGGTTGAACGCGTCTGCGGGCAAGGCCCCCGGCTCCAGGTTCATCGTGATGGTCGTCGGTTGCCCATCGGCTTTGATGTTCATCCTGACGACGCGCCCGTTCGGGAGCGCCCGCGCCCGCGCCAGACCCTGGTAACGCAGGAATTGCTGGGCACCGGCCGCAGCGCCGCCAGCGGTCGGTATCCGGAGCGCATCGGAGGCCTCCGCGACCCGCTGGCTGATTTCGAACAACCCGACGTCGATGTCGGTCGTCATCCAGAAAGTGGTGGTCTGGTCGCCCATATCGGTCATTCGCACCTCGAAGGCGTCCCAGTCGCTACCCGTCCCCGTTTGGCCCGTTTCCTCGAAGCGCAGCGCCGAGATGTCGAGATCGGGCTGGTCGTCTGCCGCCACCCGCGGCTGGCATCCGCTGCATCATCCTCAGCTGCTCAGCATCCCACTCGATGTGTCGCCGTTCCGCATGCTGGACCATCAGCATCTGCGGACTGTCTCCGCTGAACCAGACCACCGACATGCCCTACTCCAGGTCTATGCACATCAGGTCGGCACCGAGAAAGGAGTCCATATCGCCGGCTGGTAGCCGGACTCGATCTGTATCACGGCTACCAGCTCGTCCTGGGCAGAGACCGGTGTTGGGGTGAGCACGCCGACGGCGAGCGTGGCGAAGACCGCTGCGAGATGTCGGATCCGCATCGCTTCTTGTACTTTTCAACCCATGGCGTTTGCGTAGATTGCCCGGAGACGCGTGTGCATTATAACGTCCGCCGGCACCTCGTCCGCCGCTAACGGAACGCGATCCACCATGCGGCGACGCCCACCGCGGTACCCAGCACGCTGTCGATCGCGTAGTGATAGCGCCCAACGACGGTTGCGATCACGATGCTGATGGCGACGACGGCAACCACGGCTCCCACCGGCATGCTGGCCGTCATCACGGCAAGCGCCGCCGCGGTCGCGGTCGCCACGTGCCCGCTCGGAAACGTGTTGACCCGCACACTGGCATGGTGGGGCAGCGAGAGGTTCAGACGCCGCACTGTCAGCCCGCGTCCGTCGACGAGGTCGGCGCGCTCGATCTCCCGCGGCGGACGGGTCTGAATCCATGGCAGCATCCCGTAGCACGCCACCGCTGCGAGGAGCACCGCCGTCCAGAAGCGGTCGGCCTCGGCGCGCCGGCCAAGCGCGATGAATGCTCCGAAGCTCAGTGGAACGAGGGGGTAGGCCATTAGGTAGGCGAGCTCGAAGTACACCAGCGCCAGGCGCGGGCCCCGCGACAGGAACGCCGACAGGCGACCCTGTCGAAACAGCCACCTGTCGATCGCGAGCAGCCGATCCTCGAGGCGGAGCATCGGACCCCGATAGAAGAGTCCGCACAGCCAATACGCGTGGAGCAGGTAGATCGCGGAGATCCACTCCCGGGTCACGCGAAGGCTGGGTAATAGGGGGAGCTGCGACAGCATCACGACCAGACCGACACAGACGAGGCTGACGAGCACGATGCGGCCGCGTGTCCGACCATGCATGGGGCGGACTCTCGCGAGCACCACAAGGTAGGCGAAGAACCCGCAGACGATCCACTCGCTCGTCCAAAGAGGCTGACCGCGCATGGTCCGATCCCTATTTCGCGACCGCCGCTGCGGCGGTCGCGTGCGCGGCGGGAGTCGGCGCGCTCTGCAACACGCGTAGACACGGCTGAATCAAACACAGCGTGCCGATGACACGACCGGTTAGCATCGCGACCGATGCGGCAATCGCGCCGATGAGATCCAGACGATGAATCCCGATCGCCAGCATGGCCGCGACCCCGGCCAGCTCGACGACGGTCGCCCAGGTGATGGGTCGAGTGCGATGGGCGTGGACGAGGAGAGCGCGCGCGGTGTGCAGGATGACCGCCAACGCGGGGAAGATGGCGAGGATGCGTGTGGGTCCGACGGCGAACGCCGTCAGCTCCGGCGTGAGCCCGGAGACGGTGCGGAACCACACGCCGCCAAGGGGAGTGAAGGCTATCGTGGCCAGTCCTGCGGTCGACACCAGCGCCAGCACCCCGGCGAAGTTGCGGATCCGCGGGAAGTGTTCGCGCCGATCACCCATCAGAGCGATGCCAACCTCGAAGTACGAGAGACCGATCGCCCGGAACACGAACGTCAGGCCGTGGATGACCGGTAACACGGCGAGCGATTCGAGCGCGAACCGAGCTTGTCCCATGAAGGCAGTGACGAGCGGCTGAATCGATAACGCCAGCAGAGAGGTGAGCGCGAGCGGGAGATAGAACTGGACGATGGCAGGCAGACAGATAGAGGCCATGCGCTCAGGTGCGCGCGCGCGGCGTTGCAGCTCGGGCACGATGCTCCGTGTCATCAGCCGGCTCGCCGCGGCCTCAACGATGACCGCGACCGACAACGCGAGCGCTCCGACGTGCGCGCCGGGCAGCGCGGCCGAGCGCGCGAGCGCGTAACCGAGGAGCGCCGTCAGGGTCATCGCGACCAGCCGGATCGCTGTGCCATAGGCGACGCGGTGCGTCAGGTGGCGGCGGATGAGCAGTCCCTGACGGAAGCGGCGGTAGGCGATGGCGGCGGTCCACGGCAGCATGAGGGCCAGGCTGCCGTGGGTCAGACGCGCCACATCGTCTGGGAGCAGGAGCACCCGCGCCAGACCGTCGAACACGGGCGGCAAGAGCACGACGAGTTGGATCAGTGTGAGACCTGCGCTTAGACCATACGTGAACCGGCGCAGTGCCCCATAGCTCGGCCCGTCGTCGACCAGCGCGGTAGAGGCGCCCATCAGCATGATCACCGGGGATTCGATCAGGATCGCGAACGCGAAGGCGACGCCGAACGCCGCGAGGTTGACGGTCGCCTCCGGCAGTCGGGCGATGATGGCCGCCAGGTAAGGGCCCTCGACCGCCATCATGAGCCAGGTGCTGGCGAGCGGAGCCCAGAAGGAGAAGATCCGTCGGTATGACAGCGCCGGCGTCGTCATCGGTGCACGAAGGCAGTCGATCTCAAGATGTCCTCAATAATGAGATTGGTTCTCAATTCCATTGACCGACCAAATCGGTCGGATATATAGTGCCATGTTGAAACTGAGACACAGTCTCATTTTCGAGTTGTCTGGCGCGGATTCTTGGTGCCTTCCGGATGCAGCGGATGGCGTCAGGCTTTGAGGAAAGACCCGCCGGGTGCTGTCACACCCGGCGAGTCGGCCGAACGCACTCGCGCGTTCCCAACGGTGAGGTTTCGCGGCTAGATGCGTCCAACGGCTCGCATTGTACGAGCCTGGCGTCGTGGCGCGCAATACGTCGAAAGAGAAGGGCCACGATGTTGAACGTTCGCTTCGGTACGACGATCATGCTTGCCTTCGTGCTGCTCGGAACCGGACTCGTGGCGTCGCCGCAGAAGGATGAGGCCGAGGCGGTCGTACAGGCTCCCGGACTGGGGAACACGGACGCGACAGAAACAGAAACGGTTGAGGAGGACGGGGCTGAAACAACCGATGAGCAGCAGGTCGACATCGGTGAGCTGGAACGTCGTCTGGATCTACTCGCTGATGAGGTCGAGCGTCTTCGCAGCGGCGAGCCGACGCAGGAGCTTTCGCAGACCGACGCGCGTGCCTTGGGATTGGCCCCGTCCGCGGCGGCGACGTACGAGCGTGGGCCGGGCGTGTCGCTTGCCGGCTACGGCGAGATGCTCTACGAAAACTTCGCGGCGGAGGACGAAGCAGGACTACCCAGTAGCAAGGGGACGCAGTTCGATTTCCTCCGCGCCATCGTCTACGCGGGCTACCGCTTCAATGACAAGTTCCTCTTCAACTCGGAAATCGAGGTCGAACACTCGAACGAGATCTTCGTCGAGTTCGCCTATGTCGACTACCGCGCGTACGAGAACATTGGACTGCGCGCCGGGATGCTGCTCGTCCCGATGGGGTTGGTCAACGAGTTCCACGAGCCGACCGTCTTCCTGGGTGCCGAGCGCCCCGTCACAGAGCGGTCCATCATTCCGTCGACGTGGCGGGAGAACGGCGCTGGTGTCTACGGCGCGTTCGACCGTGTCGCGTTCCGCGCCTATGTCGTCAACGGCTTCAACGGCGAGCGCTTCTCCGCGAGCGGCGTCCGCGGAGGCCGGCAAAAAGGGTCGAAGGCCAAAGCGAGCCATATGGCGTTCACCGGTCGTGTCGACGTGACCCCGACGCCGGGCATCTTTCTCGGCGCGAGTCTGTACACCGGAGGGTCTGGACAGGGCGACATCGTGGTCGACGACGTTGACTACGACGTCCGTACAACCATTGTGGATGTGCACGGGCAGATGCAGATTCGAGGCCTCGACCTCCGCGCCCTCTACGCCGAAGCGCACCTCGACGACATGGCGCAGCTGAACGCGGTGCTGGGGAAGACCGGGACGAGTGGCGTCGCGGAGCGGATGACGGGCGGCTACGTGCAAGTCGGCTACAACGTGCTGTCGCAAGTGGGGGGGAATCAGGGCGCGGCGTTGACGCCGTACGTTCGCTACGAGAAGGTCGATACGCAGAAACGGTTGCCGTTCGGTTTTGATCGGAGCCTGTCGACGGACGGCACCTATACCGTGCTCGGCGTCGAGCTGAAGCCGATTTCGAACATCGTCGTGAAGGTTGACCACATGTGGGTCAGCAACAAGGCGCGCGGCGGGCTCAACCAGTTCAATGTCAACGTGGGGTACGCGTTCTAAGGCGAGGCTGTGGGGTGTACGGTTCACGGTGCAACGGGTGCGCGATGACGCTGCATAGGCTCGCAACGGGGGTCGTCGCGTTGCTCGTCATCGCGCCAGCCATCGGCGAGGCGCAGTCCGGCATCGTGTCGCGCGAAGCGGCGCTGGCCGCCGTTTTCGTTGGTGCGACGATCGCCTCGGATCGCGTCTACCTGACGCCCGCGCAGGTCGAGCAGGTCGCGACGCTGTCGCGCGACGAGGTGCAGTCCAAGATCTACGCGCGCTATGTCGCTACCCGCGACGGCGTGGTGGTCGGTCGTGCGTATGTGGATACGCACGTCGTGCGGACGAAGCGGGAGAGCTTGCTCGTATCGCTCGCCGCCGACGGCCGCGTCCGACGCATCGATGTGACCGCGTTTCTCGAACCGCTGGACTACCTCGCACCTGAGCCATGGATCCGCCAGTACACCAACAAGCTCCTCAGCGACGACTTGGCGGTCAACCGGGCGATCCGTCCGATCGCAGGGGCGACGCTCACGACGCGCGCGGTCAACGCCGCCGTGCGGCGCGTACTCGCGCTCGATCGGGTCCTGGCGGTGGAGATGGCCGGGCAGGTGGTGCCATGACGCGGTGGGAACGCTGGGCGTTCAACGCCTTTCACGCGATCGTCTCCGTGACGGGGGGCGCGTACTTCTATATGAAGTACGCCATGATCACCCACGACCCCTTCGCCGTCATTAATCACTCGTGGCAGCCCTCGATGCTGGCCGCACATCTGGTAGCGGCACCAGTCTTCATCGCTCTCTTCGGCATGCTGTTCCGGTCGCACACGCTGCGGAAGCTGTTGTCGTCGAATCCGTCCAACCGCCGCACTGGCTGGACGTCGCTTGCTAGCTTCGCGACGATGGCGTTGTCGGGGTACCTGCTGCAGGTGGCCGCCGATCCGACCCTGCTCACCGTCTTGGTTTGGATCCACGTCGCGACTAGCGCGCTCTTCGTTGCTGGCTACGGCGTGCACCTGGTGATCGGTTGGCGGGCGACGAGATCGTCGGACCCCGAGTCGGATGACAGCTTGCCGGAAGCCCTTCGTCTATAGCCATGAGTAAGCGCGGTGCGCTCGGCATATTCCTGTGCCTCTGCGTGCCGACGTCCGCAAGCCCTCAGGCGTCGGTCCGCGTCGAGCGGTCCGTCTACCTGATGGGCACGCGCGCCACGCTCGTTGCGGATGCGGTCGACCGCGCGGCAGGACTCGCGCGCCTTGAGCAGATGGTCCGGATCCTCGAGGGGACCGAGGCGGAGCTGAGCACCTGGCGCGACGACAGTGCGCTCAGTGCGCTGAACCGCCAGGCGGTGGATGTGCCCTGGGTCGCACCACGCACGCTCTGCGCGCTCCTCGGCGAGCTGGAAACCTGGCATCGTGAGACCGGAGGCGCGTTCGACCCCGCGATTGGATCGTTGATCGGTGTCTGGAGTCTTCGTACCGGCGGACGGCAGCCCACACCGCACGAGTTGCTTGCGGCGACCGCTCGCGCCGGCTTCCGTCACCTTCGCATCGATACGGAGCGCTGCACCGTCGTGCGGCACGCAGACGTGGTCGTCGACGCAGGGGCCTTCGGCAAGGGCGAGGCGCTCCGGCGTGTGCGGGAGGTAGACGACGGCCGGGCCGGCGCCTGGCTGGTCGACCTCGGTGGGCAGGTGGGAGTTGCTGGCGTGCAGCCCGGGGAGGCCTGGCCGATCGCCATTGCCCACCCGGTCCGGCGCGACCATCCGGTTGTCGATCTGTCGCTCAACCACGGCTCCCTCGCCACCAGCGGTGGGTCAGAGCGCGATCTCATAGTCGGCGGTGCGCGCGTCGGTCACATCCTCGACCCCCGAACGGGCCACACGGTCGTCCGCCGCGCGTCGGTGAGTGTGTGGCATGACGATCCGCTCGCCGCTGACGTGCTCTCCACGTCGCTCTACGTGATGGGTGTGGACGCCGGGCTGGAGTGGGCCGAGGCGCGCGGCATCGCAGCCAGTTTCATCGCGCCGGCGGCCGGTGCGGCGGTAGACTCCGGATCGGACGCTGTGAACGTTCGTTCCACGACCGCGTTTCGGATGCGCTTCCCGCGCTGACGCGGCCGTGGGCAGCCGGATCTCGGCGTCGTCGGAACCGGCCCTCTAAGATGTCGCGCACGGACACCATCGCCGGCCTCGTGCTGCCGGCGCTGCTGATCGCCGGCACAGCGGCGGCGCAGAACGGGGTCATCACGCGAGCCGAGGCCTTGGCCGCCGTCTATCCAGACGCGGCGGTCGCGCGCGACCGCGTGATCCTGACAGCCCAGCAGATGGCCGTCGTCGCGACACTCGCCCAGGTCGAGATGCGGGGCAAGATCTTCCCCCGCTATGTCGCCCGCCGCGACGGGGCGGTGGTTGGCCGCGCCTACGTCGATACGCACGACGTCAAGACTAACCGGCAGAGCCTGCTCATCTCACTCGACACGATGGGGCGCGTGCGGCGGGTCGACGTGACCGTCTTCTTCGAGCCGACGCAGTATCTGCCGCCGCAGGACTGGCTGCGCCAGTACGATCACCAGGTGCTGCACGATGAGCTGGTGGTCCGACGTGACATCCGGCCAATTGCCGGCGCGTCGTTCACGGGGAGGGCCGTCAACGCCGCCGTGCGCCGCGTGCTCGCGCTCGACCGGGTGCTCGCGGACGCACCGTGACCGAGGCACCTGCACACGGGCTATGAGGGCACTTCGCTCAAGATCACCTTGAACCTCTCGGTCACGCAATCGAACACGATGTCACGACGATCCCAGGCTCGCCGCCGGGCGGGCGGATGCGCGAGGCGTCCATTGGTTCGGGCACAAAGCCGGACACGAAGTAGATGAACATGCCCTGCGAAGACCAGATGGGAAAATGGTTATGGGCGCCTTCCGATGCCGTGACGATCGCTCATGGAGCCTTCTCCACGGTCTCCCCGACGGTCGCGGCATCAAACGCGATGCGGTCTCGTAGCAGTTCCGCCTCATGGTACGGCTGTTCGTAACTCCAGGCTGCGTCGAGAATCTCTCCCTGCGGTCCTCGAATCACGTAGTAGGTTGCGAGCCCTTTGAACGGACAGAAGGTCGTCTTGTCCGTCTTGGCCAGCCGCGTCATGTCAACGCCGTCACGAGCCAAGTAGTAGCGGGGTGGATACCCTCGTTCCTCCACGGCGATGACGTCCGCGCTAGCGGCGATCTGCATCCCGTCCACTCGGATGGCGACGGGAACGCGAGATGGCACGAATGCCACGCGGTGGGCGGCGGCGCGCGGATACCCGGGTGCGCGGGTACCCAGTGGGATCTCAGTAGGTCGTTGAGCCATGCCTCGTCCCGTCCTCAGCTGGGCGTGCGGATATCCTATCCGACCGGTGGTCACCCGTTGCCGGCCCGATTCGACGGCGTCTCCTTGCGCGATCATGGGGACCGGTCTACGCTGGGGTTGTCGGCCGACAGAGTCGAGGTTTCCTACCACGTCGAGACGCTTAGAGTTTCTCGTTGCGGCGCTCCGTTCCACGCTCGCCTGGTCGCGTCCCCTGACCGCCATGGGCGTGCTCAGTCTCATCCTCGGTGCAGTCTGCTTGGCGGCCGTTGCACTGCTGGGCGTGGAGGTCGCGCCGGAGGGAAATTTGGTGGAGACCGGCACATTCAACGGGTCGGTGGGGTCTTTGGCCTGACGATCGTGGTCCTGGCCGCTGGTGTCCCGTGGTCGCTCCGCGGCGGGCGATGGTGGGCGGGTCTCCTCACTGGTGCCTCGCTGTATGCGTGCTCCGTGGAGAGGATGCAGGACTTCCGCGGGCTCGATCCCCGCTTCTCGTAGGTCCCGCGGACCAGATCATCGGCGGCATCTTTTTCCTAGACGCGCTACTCATCCGCGGGTGTTTTGTCGTTCTGGCCGCGTAGTACTTCCGGGCGGCGCCGTCCCCGGTGATCCTCGCGGTGCGCTCGTGAGCTTCGTGGCGTTCGGGGTCGGGATTTGGATGAGCGTGGTGACGCCGGGTCGGCACGTTCCGGCGACGGGTAATCTGCTGCTGCTTCACGCGGTGGGTTTCCAGGGCCTCCAGGCGGTGCCGATGCTGACGCTCCTGCTCGGGCGGGCGGTGATCTCGACGTCCCTCGTGAGCCGGCGCGTGCGCTTGGTCTGGCCGCTCTGGCTGGGTGCGTGCCTAGCGCTCGCCTGGCAATCGGGGATGGGGCGTCCGGTCGTCGAGCTGTCCTTCGCCACGGCGATCGCCGTGGCGTGTCTGCTGGCCTGGTTCCTCTTCACGGCCGTCGCCGCGCGCGAATGGCTCGTGTCTGACAACGGTCATTCGCAACAGAGCACCCAGGTGCGGGGCATCCCGCCTTACCGCGTTGCGCGACTGAGTGCCTCGAACCGGCCTGCCATTCGCTCGAGACCCCTTTCGCGGTTGTCGAGGGAGGTGCGAGATGTCGCCAGAGTCATTGTTTTCCATCGCCAACGCCACGGTACTACCGGGGTGGGCCGTGCTCGTGTTCGCGCCCGGCTGGCGATGGCCGAGCGGGTTCATCGCGGCTGTCGTGCTGCCCGCGGTGGTCGGGGGGGGGGCTACCTCGTCGTGATCGGCATGAACATCATCTGTGCCGACGGCGGATTCGGTGCACTTGCGGACGTAGCCGGACTCTTCGAGAGCCCGTATCTCCTGCTCGCCGGCTGGGTGCACTTCCTCGCGTTCGATCTGTTCGTCGGCGCGTGGGAGGTACGTGACGCGAGGCGTATCGGGATCGCTCATCTGCTGGTCATGCCCTGTTTGGTGCTGACGTTCATGCTCGGCCCCGTCGGGCTGCTGTTGTATCTGGGCCTGCGGGTCGCGTGGCGGCGCCAGTGGGTGATTCCGGTGTGATGGTCGCGCCAGCCCCCGTGGACTCCGATCTGGATCGCTGCGCTGTTGCCGATCCGGCGTCGCCGCGTGGCGCCTCGCGTGTGGCGATTGCGACGTTGGTAAAGCCGTAGAGCGCCGCCACGAACGGGTTGACAAGATTGAAGAAGACGAACGGGGCGTAGGTGAGCGTCGACACGCCCAGAGTCGTCGCCATGTATGCGCCGCACGTGTTCCAGGGGACAAGCACCGACGTGAGCGTGCCGGAGTCCTCGAGCGTGCGCGACAGGTTTTTCGGGTCGAGCCGCCGTCGTTCGTATTCACTCCGGAACATCCGTCCCGTCAGGACGATCGCGATGTATTGGTCGGAGGCGAGCACGTTCATGCCGAACGACGTGGCGAGCGTGGCCGAGATTAGACTGCCCGTGCCGCGTACCGCCCGAAGAATGCGCTGAGCGATCGCCTCTAGCATCCCGGTGACCTCCATGACGGCGCCGAACATCATGGCGGTCATGATCAGCCAGACGGTCATCAGCATACTGGCCATGCCGCCGCGCGAGAGTAGATCGTCGATGACCGCATTGCCCGACTCCAGCGTGTAGCCGCTGTAGAGCGCTTGCCAAACACCCTTGACGAGCGCGACGGCGTCCGGCAGACCGGAGTCCCCGACGAAGTGGAGCACCGCGTTGCGCTGAAAGATCGCCGCGACCAATCCCCCCACGAGCGCGCCGATCAGCAGCGCCGGAAACGCCGGCACCCTCCGTACGACCAGAGTCAGGACGAGCAGCACCGGAAAGAGCAGATGCGGGCCGATCGTGAAGTTCGCGTCAAGCGCCGTCCGCACTGCGGCCAGTTCTCCGCCGCCTTCCGGCGTCGGTCCGACGACGCCTGCGACGGTGAACAAGACGAGCGCGATGAGCAGACTTGGCGTAGTGGTCCACAGCATGTGCTGGATGTGCACAAAGAGGTCGGTGCCGGCGACCGCGGGCGCGAGGTTGGTTGTGTCGGACAGCGGCGACATCTTGTCCCCGAAGTACGCGCCCGAGATGATGGCTCCAGCGGCCAGGCCAAGGTGAAGATCCTGGGCTGTCGCTATGCCGATGAGCGCGATGCCGATGGTGCCGGCGGTAGTCCACGAGCTGCCGGTCGCGAGGGCAACAACCGCACAGATGAGGCAGGCTGCGGTATAGAAGATGGACGGCGCCAGGAGCGACAGCCCGTAGTAGATCATCGTCGGCACGACCCCGGCGAGGATCCACGTGCCGATGACCGACCCCACCACAAGCAGAATGAGAATGGCGCCCATCGAGATGGAGATGCCGCGGCTAATGCCCGCCTCGATCTCCGTCCATCGGTGGCCGTTGGTGAGTCCGACGACGGCGGCGACTCCGGTGCAGAGGATGAGCGCGACCTGGTTGGGGCCAGAGGAAGACCCGTCACCGAACAGGTAGACCGAGCTCCCGAGCAAGCCGACAAGCAGTAGAACCGGGACCAAGGCCTGTCCGAGCGACGCCTCGCGCGGCACTGCTGGGTCTGGTGCGGCTGTCGCCACGGGCTCCTAGCCGGCTGCCGGGTCGCGCGCAGCGACCGTCGCGTCGAGAGCGGCGCTCACCGTGCGAAGTAAGTCGCTCGGCAGGAACGGTTTCTCGACTAGATACCGCGGGTCGATCGGATGGCGGCGCAGCGTCTCGTCGTCGGTATATCCGGTCGTATTGACGACGCGGGTCCCGGGCGAGCGCTCGCTGAACCGGTTCGCAAGCTCGGTGCCGCTCGTCCCGGGGATGACAATGTCAATGAAGAGCAGATCGATGGCGCCCGCTCGACCATCGGCCACCGCGAGTGCTGCGGATGCGCGGCCCGCGAGGCGTCGCCCGACCCAATCGACGCGATTCAGGGCGAGCAACCGCTCGAGCACCGGATCGGCCAGCGTCAGCTCGCCCTGTGGGTCGAAGACCGCGATGGCGGTCGGCAGCCGCTCGAAAACCCGTCCGAGTGCGCCGTCGGCGGGAGACGACTCGGTTACGGCGCGATCCTCGGAGGCCATCGATGCGTTCAGTCTACCGCTCGTCGAGATCGATCGCGAGCGTCGGAGGCGCGTCGTCCCGCTCGCGGCGCCAGACGGCCTACAGCTCGGTGGCCCGGTCGAGTGACCACGCCGTGTTCGCCGCACACGAGGCCAGCGCCTGTCCGAGGGCGCGCGCGCTCGCCGGACGCGCGTCCCGCCGTCAGCAGAAGATAGCCGACCACGTACAGGTCACTGCGCGCGTTGACGAGCTGGTCGCCCTTGACGGCCTCGGGCGCTAGATAAAGCGGCGTGCCGGTCAGGACGTTCGTCGTCATGCCGTCGTGCCCTACTGTGCCTCCACGACGAACGCCGGAACGCGCACCAGCACGTAGGTCACGTGCCCACCTTCTGGCACGAGATAGCCGTGCGGCGTCTGGGCCGGAATGTGGAGCAGGTCACCCGCGGCCACCGGATGCCGCATCCCGCCCGCGATGCCGGTGCCTAGGCTGCCGCTGCGGTTGAGCATGTCGCCACCCACCAGTAAGGTCCCTTCCCCGCTCCTCACGAACACGACGTCGATGATCTCGTCGTGGATCTCGGGGGCCCCGTCCGCGTCCCGATGAATGAAGCGGAAGCGGTGGGCTCCGCTAGGATTGCCGAAGTCGGCGAGGGTTTCGCGGGCGGAGTGGTCCGGGCCCACCCGTTCGGACAGGGCGGCGTCGCGTCGTCCCAGTTCCGCGGACTGCCACAGCACAAATCCTGGCGGGTCGAACGCTAGATCAGCCGCGTCCGCTCGCGAAATAGGGACTCCCACGAATGCCGGGACTCGCACAAGCACATAGGTCACATGGCCCCCGGAGGGCACCAGGTAGCGGTGTGGCGTATCGGCCGGAATACGCATGATGTCGCCGGAGCCGACCGCGTAGCGCGTTCCACCCGTGATGCGGGTGCCGCGGAATTCCCCGTTGCGCCCGCTGCGGTCGACCAACTCGCCACCCACCACCACGGTGGCGCGGCCGCTCTTGATGAGCACGACGTCCTCGATGTGCGCATGCTGCTCAGGGACGCCGTCGGCCTCCCGACGGATGAAGCGGAAGCGGTGGGCACCGCTAGGGTCGCCGTAATCGGCCAGGGTCTCGCGCGCGGAGTGGTCCGCACCTACCCGCGCGGACAGGGCCGCATCCCGTCGTTCCAACTCCGCCGCGCTCCACATGACGAATCCTGGCGGGCTGGCCTGCAGGACCGGCACGAGTGCGGTCGCCAGCGCAAAGACACGAAGGGGTGTGGTCATCGGGAGCTCCGGGTGTCAACTTGGTCGCGCGGGCGGAGCATCGCTACCGGTGGGTCCCCGCCACGACGCGAGGCGGTCATCTGCATGAGCATGAGAAGGTTGCCGACCGGCCGGTGGGAGCGCCTTGGCGAGTGTGTTCGGGGTCATCGGCGGCGACGCAGGAGGCATACGCGCGACGACTCAGTCCCTGCTCAGCGTCGGGTAGTCGATTCCAAGCTGCGCGAGGTAAGTGTCGTATTGTGACGGGTCATAGTAGTACTCCTCGAGCTGCGGGCGGAACTGCGCCATGATGTCTTCGTTCAGCCAGATGGCTGGCTCGTCCTCCGGCCGCAGGAACGTCGTGTACTGACGGTCCTTCGTCTGCACGGTCTTGAAATAGTCCCACGACTGCTCGACCAGATCGGGCGTGAGTAGCAGGTCGAGCACGGTCATCGCATGGACCTTCGCGCCGGCCGTGGCCCCTTTATGGGCAATCGGGGTCGCCATGGCGATCGCCTTGTTCCAGTTGTGCCCCTGCCCACCGGCGATGTTTGAGGGGAACCGGAGCGACACAGTCGGGACCGTCCATGAGATATCTCCGATGTCGTCGGAGCCACCCCCGCGCCGCTCGTCGTCGGGTATCCGCTCGCGCCCGCGTAATTCCTCGCTGACCTCGGTCGTGAGCCCCGTCTCTTCCGCGCCGAGCATCTTCTGCACCGCCTTCGCGAACGCCTGATCGTCGTCGGTCCACGCCGGCAGGCCGACGCGTCGGATGTTCTCGTGCATCGCCTCGGTGACCGGGCGGTTCATGTGCTGCGGCCACGCGGCGCCAAGGACTCGGGAGGTCATCGTGGTGCCGGACATCATCGCCGCGCCAGTGGCCATCGCGTCGCCGATCTCCCACATCCGCGTGATCTGGTCGTAGTCGGTCTCCCGGAAGAAGTACCAGACGGCCGCAGTCGGGGGAACGACGTTCGGTTGGTCGCCGCCGTCCGTTATGACGTAGTGAGATCGTTGTTGAATGCGGAGGTGCTCGCGACGGAAGTTCCATCCGATGTTCATCAACTCGACGGCATCGAGCGCGCTCCGGCCATCCCAGGGTGACCCCGCCCCATGGGCGCTCTCGCCCGAAAAGAGGTACTCGACCGACACCATGCCGTTGCCAGCGCTGTCTCCCCAGGATGCGGCCAGCCCGGTCCCTACATGGGTGTAGAGCACGACGTCGACATCGTCGAAGAGGCCGGCGCGCACATAGTGCGCCTTGGCCCCGAGCTGCTCTTCCGCGACCCCTGGCCAGAGCACGAGGGTCCCGGGGAGTTGCTCCCGCTCCATGATCGTCTTGACGGCGAGCGCGGCCGTCACGATGACCGCTTGTCCGGAGTTATGTCCCTCGCCATGGCCGGGCGCACCCTCGATCATCGGCCGCCGATATGGCAGCCCCGGCATCTGCGATGCCTGCGGGATGCCGTCCACGTCGGTCCCGAGCGCGATAACCGGCCGGCCAGATCCCCAGCGAGCGACCCAGGCGGTCGGGATCCCGGCGACACCGGTCTCAATCGCGAAGTCGTTCGCCTCGAGGATGCCGGTCACGTAGCGCGCGGTCTGGTACTCCTGGAACCCGAGTTCGGCGAAGCTGAACACGCTGTCGACCATCTGTTGCGTGAAGTCGCGCCGGGCGTCGATCTCCAGCACTACCTCATCTTTTAGCGCGTCGAGCCTCGGGTTCGCCTCCAGAGCAACGACCGCGACCGGGGGACTCCCTGCAGATGCTGCAAGCATGAACACCACGATGGCGGTGCCTCCGTGGATCAAGTCGAGACGCATGGTGGATCCTCCTCCGAAGGGAAGCAACTGCCGGTGACTGCGCCATCCTATATCGATGATGCGGTGAACCCAATTGCCTTCTCAGCTCGCACAAAACTGACAGATGTGTCTCACAATGAGACGTATGTGTGTGAACCATTGTTGAAAAGTAGTTCGAGTGCGTCAACGTGGTGTCTTCCCAGACCGCGTAACTCAAGGCGGAACAGCAGACGCCGTTGGCGGGTTCCTCGTTAGAGTCTGTCAGATCTACTTTAAGACCAATAGGTTGTGAGAATTTTGGTCCCCGATGATGGCTTTGCCGGGTGCTTGCGGCCGGTATGGCGGGTTGGTGACGGGTCATGTGTCGATGAGTGAGATTCCAGCCGCATCACCGCGTCCGGTCGACACCGCCTGTCCGCGATGCGGACGTGGCGGGGGTGTGGAAGATGATCGGCGCGGCATCCGGCACGCTCTGGCTGCACTGCGACGTCTACGGTCACCTCTGGCGTCGTCTCGGTTCGGAGGCCGACGTGTTATCTCTCATCTTGCGGAGCCGGACCGCCAACGCGCAGCCGATGGACGAAGCCGGAGCCGGTGAGCCCAAGCGGGTGCCGCGCCACGCGCGTTTAGAGGTGCGCCTCGCCATGACGTATCGGCGGGCGCGTTGATACCGAGTGGCGGACCGCGACAACCGAGAATGTCAGCCGCTCAGGGGGCCTGTTTCGCACCGATGGTCCGCTCGATCCGGAGACGCCCGTCGAGCTGAGGCTCACGTTGCCGGGTACGGTCGCTAGCGAACCACAGAGGCGACTACGCTGTGACGGCCACGTCGTGCGCGCGACGGACGTGCGGTGGTGGCAGCCCGCAATCCTGTCTGACGGCGGCCGTCACCGACTACCGTCTCGCGCCTGTTTAGGACGGGGCGCTGCACCCCGAACCTCGCCGCGGGCGCAACGTGGGGACCTGAGAGCTCTACTCCGCGCCCGCGAGGCGCGCAGAAGCGCTCCATGGCCGGTGCTGGCGCTCCCCAACGAGTACAGGATCTGCGTTCGAGCGGCGTCGCGACCCACCTCGCGCCCTAGCCGTATACTCCCGTCGATGAACTACGCCGTGGTGACGTTCGGATGCCGCGTCAATCAGGCCGATTCGTTCGCGCTGGAACGAAGGCTTCGGGCGGCGGGCGGACGTGCGGTGCCGGCCGAGGCGGCCGAGCTGATCATCGTCAACAGCTGCACGGTGACCGCCACCGCTGACCACGGCACGCGCCAGACGATCCGCCGCATCTCGCGCATCAATCCCGCGGCCCGCATCGTCGCCACTGGGTGCTACGCGACGCGCGACGCCGAGCAGGTGGCGGCGCTGCCAGGTGTCGTCGCAGTCGTGCCCAACGACGATAAGGAGCGGTTGGTCGACCGGCTGCTGGATGCGGCGCGGCCGACGACAGCAGAGCGGTTCGGCGAAGGCGACGGCGGCTGCGGCTTGATGATCCCGCCCGGCAGCACGGGGCGGACGACCTATACCTTGCGCGTGCAGACCGGCTGCGACGAAACCTGCGCCTACTGCATCATTCCCTCGACGCGTGGACCGGGGCGCAGCGTGTCGCCGCTGCGCGTGCTGGCCGAGGTCGAGGCGGCGGTCGCGGCTGGGTATCAGGAACTGGCACTGACCGGCGTCCACCTCGGGTCCTATGGCCGCGATCTGGTACCACCGACGTCGTTGCTCGCGCTCTTGGAGGCGCTTGACCGGCATCCATCGCAGGTGTCGATCCGGTTGAGTTCGCTCGAGCCAATGGACTGTACGCCGGCCATCGTCGATCTGGTTACGACGAGCCCGCGCCTGGCGCCGCATTTTCATCTACCCCTGCAGCATGCCAGCGATTCGGTGCTTCGCGCGATGCGCCGGCCGTATACGCGCGACGACTACCGGCGCGTCGTCACGCGCATCCGCGCGCGTCTACCCCACGCCGCCATCGGCAGCGATCTGGTCGTCGGCTTTCCGGGTGAGACGGAGGCGGACGTCGAGACCATGCTCTATTTCCTCGACGCCAGCCCGCTGACGTCGCTGCACGTCTTTCCCTACTCGGATCGTCCCGGCACCCGTGCTAGCCGGATGCCCGGGAAGGTGCACGGCGCGCGCGTGCGTGAGCGGGCCCGTGCCGTGCGCGCGGTCGGCGCCACCCTGGCGAGTCGTTTTCGTGCGGACCAGGTCGGCTCGGTGCGCCCGGGTTTGACGCTGAGCGACGCCCACGGCGCGCTCGTGCTGACCGACAACTACCTCAAGGTTCGGATTCCTCCCGGTCCGGCGCCCAACACCCGCGTGCAGGTCCGAGTTGAGAGCGCGGGTGAGGCGCTTACCGGTAAGGTCGTCCGCGAGATGCGCCGCGGACTACCATCGACCGCTACAGCCGCGCCGCCATCTGCTGACCCGGTGATTGACGGGCACCCTCGACGATGAGCTGTCCGCAGGCCGCGCGGATGTCGCGACCGCGGCTCTTACGCACCGACACGCGGACGCCGGCATCGGCCAGCCCGCGACCGAACGCATCGATGCGGGCGTCCGTCGGACGGCGGTAGGGAATCCCAGGCGCCTCGTTGAGCGGGATCACGTTGACCTTGGCGCGCATGCCGTCCAGTAGTGCGGCGAGCCGACGGACGTCGGCCACCGCGTCGTTCACGCCGGCGAGGAGCACATACTCGAACGTGATCCGTTCCCGCCGCTTGACCGGGAAGCGGCGACATACGGCGATCAGATCCGTCAGTCCGTACTTGCGGCTGACGGGGACGAGCCGGTCGCGCAATTCCTCGGTGGTCGCGTGTAGCGAGACCGCGAGGTTGGGCATGATGGGCTCGCGCGCCAGACGCGCGAGCCCCGGCAACACGCCGACCGTCGACAGCGTGACCCGCCGAAGTGGCACGGCAAGCCCGCAGTCGGCGGACAGGATGCGGAGCGCCTTCATCGTCGCCTCGTAGTTGTGGAGCGGTTCCCCCATCCCCATCAGCACGACGTTGAAGCGGCGGCCAGTCAGTGCCAACGCGTGGGCCATGATCCGCACCTGCGCGGCGATTTCTCCGGCGGTTAGGTTGCGTCGCAGGCCCATCTTGCCTGTGAGACAGAAGGCGCACCGCATCGCGCATCCCGCCTGCGTCGACACGCAGAAGGTCATGGCCGGGGTGTCGGGTATGAAGACCGACTCGACCTCGAGGCCGTCCCGGAGACGGAGCAGGAACTTGGTGGTCCCGTCGTTCGAGTCGTCGCGTCGCCCGATGACCGGTGTCGCGATCGTGGACGACTCAGCGAGCCGCTGGCGCAGTGGCCGCGACAGGTCAGTCATCAGGGCGACGTCCGTCACGGCTCGACGATAGATCCACCGGTAGATCTGCTGCGCGTGAAATGGCCTGGCGTCGAGGTCGGTCAATACCGCCTCGAGCTCCGCTGGTTCCAGCTCGGTGAGGTCGTGGCGCGTTGGCATGGCGGGACGGCCGCGGAGGTGGCACCATCGTACTCCCGTCGGTGCCTGTCGTCCGGATCGCCTTCTGTGGTATTATGTGAGAGTTGGTGGGGTTGAAACAACTCCATTAAATACAGTCAGTTGCGCGATATCTGTGTCGGCTGACGCGTCTCCTGATCACTGGTGTTGTCTCGGACATGATCGAACGCGAGGTCTTCGACAACGGCCTCTGTCTCCTTACCGAGGCGATGCCCGACGTACGGTCGGTCAGCCTCGGTGCGTGGCTGACGCGTGGCTCTCGTCACGAGGGGCCCGCCCATCCCGGCATCGCGCACTTCGTCGAGCACATGCTGTTCAAGGGAACGGCGACGCGCACGGCAGAAGACATCGCGCAGGAAATCGACTCAATCGGCGGGCAGCTTGATGCGTTCACCGCCAAGGAGTGCGCCAGCTACTACATCAAGGTTCTCGACGAGCATCTGCCCCGGGCGGTCGACGTGCTTTCCGACCTGCTGCTGCACCCGGCGTTCAATGCCGAGGACATCGGACGTGAACAACGGGTCGTCCTTGAAGAGATCAAGATGGTCGAGGACACACCGGACGATCTGGTCCACGAGCTGTTCTCTGCCAGTTTCTGGCCCGACCATGCACTCGGCCGACCCATTCTCGGCACCGCCGCGTCGGTTGCCGCCCTCGACGCGGACGCGATCGGCGACTATTTCGGGCGCGTGTACACCGCTGGCAATCTCGTGGTCGCCGCCGCCGGACACATCGAGCCGGGCGTCGTCCGCGACCTCATCGGGAATGCGTTCGGCGCGTTGCCGAAGAACGCCGAGTCGGTCGTGGCCAGCGCGCCTGACATCGCCGTGCGCCTCAACGTGCGTGACAAGGACCTGGAGCAGAGTCACGTCTGCCTCGGTACGCCCGGCTATCCGCACGACCACCCTGATCGCTATGTAACCTACGTGCTCAACACGGTGTTAGGCGGCTCGATGAGCTCCCGGCTGTTTCAGAACGTGCGCGAGAAGCGGGGATTGGCCTACGCCGTGAGCAGCGGTTTGGTCGCGTACCGTGATGTCGGCAACCTGACGATCTATGCAGGCTGTGATGCCGCGGCAGTGCCCGAAGTCGTGGACCTCGTCGTGGAGGAGTTGCGAAGCCTGAAGACCACGCCGATGCCGGACGCGGAACTGCAGCGCGCGAAGGACCATCTGAAAGGCAATCTCGTTCTGGGTCTCGAAAGCACCACCAGCCGAATGTCGCAGCTCGCCAGGTCCGAGATGTACTTCGGCCGCCAGATTGATCTGGTGGAGACGCTGTCCGCGCTCGACCGCGTCAGCGCCGGCGACGTTCAACGTGTGGCGCTCGACCTGTTTGCAGACGGCGGGTTGGCGGCCACGGTGCTCGGTCCTGTGGGTGACGTGGCGGTGTCGGAAGCGCAGCTCGGACTCGGCTGACGCGGGTCTGGCGCACGCACGGGGCGACTAGGAGGGCCCGTCGTGTCTGTCGAGTTGACAGTGCTCGGGAGTGGCAGCGGCGGCAACGCGACGCTCCTCGCCCACGCGGGTCGCTTTGTGCTGATCGACGTCGGGCTCAGCTACCGAGACGTCACGGGGCGATTGGAGCAGTTGGGGGTGACGCCGGCGAGCATCGAGGCGATCGTGATCACCCACGCGCACGGCGACCATACACGGGGCGCGGGGGTGCTTTCCCGCCGGCACGACGTCCCCGTGTACGCCACGGCGGCGATTCGGTCCGAGTGGAGCACGCCGGGTGTGGCTACGTGGGGCGTGTTGACGCCTGGGCGGACGGCGGACGTCTGCGGTCTAGGGTTCGAGCCGTTCGCCGTACCGCACGATGCCGCCGCCGTTGGATTTCGCATCGACACGCCCGACGGCGCCGTCGGCTACGCGACTGACGTCGGCATGTTGACGCGCGCCATTGTGGGTCGGTTTCGCCACTGCCGTGTGCTGGTTATCGAGTCGAACCACGCCATAGAGCTGTTGCGGGTGAGCCCATACCCACGGTCGACACGGACGCGCATCGCCAGCGCGGAAGGACATCTGTCGAACGAGTCGCTCGCGACCTTCATCCGCGACGACCTGGACCACTCGGTACGCTGCATCGTGTTGGCGCACCTGAGCCGCGTGAACAACGTACCGGAGATCGCGGAGATGACATGCCGAGAGGCATTGGTCGCCTGCGGTCGTCCTGATGTCGACGTCGTCGTCGCTCGGCAGGATCGTATCGCGGCGACGGTGGACCTGGGTGCCTGGTCCGACGTGCCAGTGGCGGGCGGCGCCGTTGCGGCTGCCGCTCGGCAGGTGGCGCTGCCATTCTAGGGGGATCGTCGACATGGACCACTGGAACCCTGGAGCGCCGGACCCGGACCATGGAATTGCAACGAGCTAGTCAGGCCGTCGCACGGCTCGACGTGAGTTTTTTCGCGCTATGGACCGACGGGAATGGCCAAGTCGCGCACGACGCGGCAGGTCCTGGGTGCAGCCCCACCTAAATTCATGATTCCTCGCTACACCCCCGCGGCGATGGGCCGTCTCTGGAGCGACCAGCGCAAATACGACACTTGGTTACGTGTTGAAATGGCCGCGGCCCGGGCGATGGCGGCGCACGGTCTCGTGCCGTCCGATGCGGCTCGCGATATCGCCGAGCGTGGGGCGGTCGACGCGGTGCGGGTCGACGAGATCGAGCGCACGACCCAGCACGACGTCATTGCCTTTACGACCGCCGTCGCCGAGCACGTCGGGCCATCGGCGCGCTGGCTGCACTTCGGGATGACCTCTTCCGACGTGATCGACACCGCCCTCGCGCTACAAATGCGTGAGGCGTGCGAACTGCTGCTGGCGGATCTCGATGCGCTGATGGATGCGGTTCGGACGCGGGCCAACGAACACCGGCGCACCCCGATGATTGGACGCACGCACGGCGTGCACGCCGAGCCGATGACCTTTGGGTTGAAGCTGGCGCTCTGGCACGCGGAGCTTGCGCGCGACCGGCAACGGCTGGTGCAGGGCCGCGACGTGATCAGCGTCGGGAAGCTATCGGGCGCCGTCGGCACGTATGCACACCTCGATCCCGCGATCGAACAGGCCGTCTGCGACGAGCTCGGCCTGACGCCCTCGCCGGTGGCGTCGCAGATCGTGCAGCGCGATCGCCACGCCGAGCTGCTTGGTTCGCTGGCGATCACCGGTGCGTCACTCGAGAAGTTTGCCGTGGAGGTGCGCGGCCTGCAGAAGACGGAGATTGGCGAGGTGGCCGAGCCGTTCGCGGCGGGGCAGAAGGGGTCGTCCGCAATGCCACACAAGCGCAACCCGATTGGCTGCGAGCAGATCACCGGACTCGCCCGGCTGCTTCGGGCGAACGCCCTGGCCGCGTTCGACAACATCGCGCTGTGGCACGAGCGGGACATTTCGCATTCGTCGGTCGAGCGCGTCATCGTGCCCGACAGCTTCTGCGCGCTGGACCACATGGTCCGGCGGTTCACCCACATCGTGGGCGGGCTCGTGGTCAACACCGATCGGATGCGGGAGAACCTCGGACGATCGCGCGGCGTTATCTTTTCCGGCACGATACTGCTCGCGCTGGCCAGGCACGGCACGTTGCGGGAGGAAGCCTATATCTGGGTCCAGCGCAACGCGATGCGGTCGCATGACGAAGGCCTTGACTTCAAACGCCTGCTGCTCGACGACGCCGACGTCATGGGCGTGCTGACCTGCGACGAAGTCGAACGGGCTTTCGAGCTCGACGGGCAGCTCCGTCACGTCGACGCGATCTTCGAGCGTGTCTTCGGGGTGAGCACTGTAGGCGCGGCATCATGAAAGCCAAGGTGTTCGTCACGCTCAAGCCGTCCATCCTGGATCCGCAGGGCAAGACCATCACGAGCGCCCTCCACACGTTGGGCTACGGGACAGTGCACGACGTGCGGCAGGGCAAGTATTTCGAGCTGGAGCTCGAGGCGGCGTCGGCCGACCAGGCGCGGTCGCTGGCCGCTGAGGTGGCCGACACGCTCCTCGCGAACCCGGTGATCGAGAGCTATCGCGTCGAGGTCGACGGATGAACGTTGCAGTGGTGGTCTTTCCCGGGTCGAACTGCGATCACGACGCCTACCACGCCGTGAAGCACGTGCTTGGGTACGACGCCACGTTTGTCTGGCACAAAACCGGCGGCCTGGCTGGCGCCGACGTCGTCCTGCTCCCGGGCGGTTTCTCGTATGGCGACTATCTGCGCACCGGCGCCCTCGCGCGCTTCTCGCCGATCATGACGCGCGTCGCGGAGTTCGCGGCGGCGGGGGGGCCAGTGCTCGGAATCTGCAACGGGTTTCAGGTGCTGCTGGAGGCCGGGATGCTTCCCGGCGGGATGCAGCGCAACCGCGACCTGAAGTTCATCTGCGAACACGTGCACGTACGGGTTGAGCAGACCGACACGCCGTTCACGCAGTGCGCCGATCATGGTCAGGTGTTGCGCATGCCCATCGCCCATGGCGAGGGCAATTACTACGCCGACCCGGACACGATTCGCGCGCTCGAGGCGGACAGGCGGGTCGTATTCAGATACACGGCGCCCGACGGCGTCCTCGACGACGCATGGAACGTGAACGGTTCGACGGCGGCCATCGCGGGCATCTGCAACGATCGGCGCAACGTCGTGGGGCTGATGCCTCATCCGGAGCGCGCGTGCGAACAAGCGGTTGGGAGCGCTGACGGTCGAGTGGTGCTTGAATCGGTCGTGGCGGCACTGGCCGAGCACGCGGGGGTCCCGCAGGGGACTCGCTAGGCCCATGTCCATGACCCCGGCGGCTCGACGGCGCGCTGGCGTGATCTTCCTCGGGTCGGCCGGTCTGACGTTGCTGCTCGCCGTCGTGTTCGGGGTCTTTCAGTTCCCGTCGCCGACGCGGGCCATCCTGGCTGGCGCTTTCGGTGTCGCGGGGGCCGTCGAAGCTTTCATCGGTCTTCGGTTCCTGGGAGAGTCGTTATGAGCGAGGCCTCGCGCGAGACGCCGGATCGTCGAGCCGTCGCCGCGCACGGGCTGACCGAAGAGGAGTTCGAGCGGATCGTCTCGATTCTAGGGCGCCCACCTAACCTGCTGGAGCTCGGTATCTTCTCGGTCATGTGGTCCGAGCACTGCAGCTACAAGAGCTCGCGTGTTCATCTTCGCACGCTGCCGACCGAAGGCCCTCGCGTGTTGCAAGGTCCGGGGGAGAACGCCGGCGCGATCGACATCGGCGACGGTCTGGCGGCCGTCTTCAAGATCGAATCACACAACCATCCCTCGTTCATCGAGCCGTATCAGGGCGCCGCCACCGGGGTCGGTGGCATCATTCGCGACATTTTCACGATGGGTGCGCGGCCAATCGCGCTCCTCGACGCGCTCAGGTTCGGACCGCTCGAGTCTTCACTCACACGCCGGCGGCTCGAAGGTGTCGTGGCCGGGATCGCCGGATACGGCAACAGCATCGGCATCCCGACGGTCGGCGGGGAGATCGCCTTCGATGAGACCTACGCCGGGAACCCGCTCGTTAACGTGTTCTGCCTCGGCGTGACCCGGACCGGCGCCATCATGACTGGGCGCGCCGAGGGCCTGGGGAACTCGGTCTACTACGTCGGTGCGAAGACGGGGCGCGACGGGATTCACGGCGCCACCATGGCATCCGCGGAGTTCGATGATGCGGCGGCCGAAAAGCGACCGAACGTGCAGGTGGGCGATCCATTCATGGAGAAACTCCTGCTCGAGGCGTGTCTGGAGGTGATGCCCACCGACGCGCTCGTCGGCATCCAGGACATGGGCGCTGCCGGCTTGACCTGCTCGTCGTGTGAAATGGGCGCGCGCGGTGGTGCGGGCATCGAGATCGACGTCGCGTTGGTGCCGCAGCGCGAATCCGGCATGACGCCGTATGAGATCATGTTGTCGGAATCTCAGGAGCGGATGCTATTCATCGTGCGCCGCGGACGTGAACCCGAGGTCGAGCGGATCTTCGAGAAATGGGATCTTCACGCCGTCCGGATTGGCGCCGTGACCGGCGACGGCCTGCTGCGTGTAAAGAACGCCGGCACGACCGTGGCCGAGATCCCGAACAGGCCGCTGGCCGACGAGGCACCAATCTACAACCGGCCCACGCGGGAACCGGACGACCTGGCGGCGCGGCAAACGCTCGATTCCTCGGCGCTCGGCGTGGCGCCACCTCCTGCCGACACCCTTCTCCGCCTGCTCGCCTCGCCGGGGATCGCGAGCAAACGCTGGATCTACCGCCAATACGACCACATGGTGAGAACCAACACGCTTGTCGGTGCCGGGATGGGCGCCGGGGTCGTACGGGTCAAGGGAACCCGGCGCGCCCTGGCGTTTTCGGTCGACGGGAACGGTCGGTATTGCTATCTCGACCCCTATCGCGGCGCCGTATTGGCCGTAGCGGAGTCGGCGCGCAACGTCGCCTGTGCAGGTGCGGTGCCGGTGGCGGCGACCAACTGTCTCAACTTCGGCAACCCGGAGCGGTTGGACATCATGTGGCAGTTCTCGCGCGCCGTGGAGGGCATTGGCGCGGCGTGTCGGGCGCTCGACGTGCCGATCACGGGTGGCAACGTCAGTCTGTACAACGAGACCGATGGCCAGCCGATTTACCCGACTCCAGTGCTCGGAGTCGTCGGGATCATGGAGAACGCCGACCGCGTCCTCGGCCGTGTCGTGCGGCGGACCGGTGCGGTCGTGATGCTGCTGGGCGAGGCGGCCGCGGAAGGCGGGATCGGGGGCAGCGAGTATCTCAAGGTGATCCACGGTCTGGTACGGGGGGCGCCGCCTGCGATCGACCTCACGGCCGAACGGGTGTTGCAGCGCCTGGTTGCTGATCTGGCCGCCGAGGGCCTCCTCGAATCGGCGCACGATTGCGCAGAGGGCGGTCTGGCCGTCACCATCGCCGAATGCTGTTTCGACAGCGGCGGGATCGGGGCCGAGCTAACCCTTCCGCCTGCACCGAGCGGCAGTGGGACGGAGGCGCCCGCGCGGACCGCAGCGCTCTTTGGCGAAGCGCCGACGCGGATCGTCGTGTCCTTAGCCGAGTGCCACGCCGACACGGTCCGCGCACGTGCTGCAACGGCCGCTGTTCCCGCGCGTCTACTCGGGCGGACGGGTGGGTCGCGGCTGCGCCTCTTGGTCGAGGATGAGGTCGTTATCGATCTGCCGCTCGCAGAGGCGGAGCACGCGTGGGCTACCGGGTTGTCTCGGTACTTCGAGCCGTCCGCCGCATGATGTGTGCTGACAGCTGCGACCCAAGAATCGTGAACCTTCAATCTTGAACGGCGAGCTTTGATACCCGTGACCGACAAATTCCGAGACGAATGCGGTGTCTTTGGCATCTACGGGCATCCCGATGCCTCATCGATGACCTATCTTGGCCTCTATGCGCTCCAACACCGCGGTCAAGAGAGTGCCGGGATCGCCGTGGCGGACGCCGGGCATGTCCGGCTGTCGCGCGCGATGGGGTACGTGGGTGACGCGTTTACCGACCGAATCCTCGCCGACTTGGCCGGGCCGTCCGCAATCGGGCACGTTCGCTATTCGACGTCCGGTGACAGTCGTATCGTCAACGCGCAGCCGATCCTGATCGACTGTGCGCACGGCCAGATCGCGCTCTGCCACAACGGCAACCTCGTCAACGCCACCGAGCTACGAGACGAGCTCGTCCACCGCGGCTCCATCTTTCAAACCAACAGCGACACCGAGGTGGTCTTGCACCTCTATGCGAAGTCGGATGCCGCGACTGCCGAGGGTGCCATCGTCGAGTCCGTCTCCCAGGTGCGCGGCGCCTTCTCGCTCGTCATGCTGACGCCGAACAACTTGATCGCGGTGCGGGATCCGCATGGCTTCCGCCCGCTCGCGCTCGGTCGGCTCGGTGATGCGTACGTCGTCTGCTCCGAGACCTGCGCGCTCGACCTCATCGGCGCTCGTTACGAACGCGACGTCGAGCCAGGCGAGGTGTTGGTGATTGGCGACGCCGGGGCGCGGTCCTACAAGCCGTTCCCGGCGACACCGTCCGCGCACTGCGTCTTCGAGCACGTGTACTTCGCGCGGCCCGACAGCTATGTCTTCGGCCAGAGCGTCAATGAGGTGCGCACCAACCTCGGCCGCCAGCTTGCGCAGGAGGCCTACGTCGAGGCTGACGCCGTGGTGCCGATCCCGGACTCCGGTCTCTGCGCCGCGATCGGGTACGCGGAAAGCTCCGGTCTTCCGCTGAAGATGGGTTTGATCCGGAACCACTACGTTGGGCGGACGTTCATCCAGCCGCAGCAGTCGATTCGCGGGTTCAAGGTCAAGGTCAAACTCAACACCGTGCGCAGTATCCTCGAGGGACAGCGTGTCGTGCTCGTCGACGATTCCATCGTCCGCGGGACGACCAGTCAAAAGATTGTCTCTATGCTTAAGGCGGCAGGCGCAGCCGAAGTCCACATGCGCATCAGTTGTCCGGCGACCGTATCGCCGTGTTACTACGGCATCGACACGCCGCATCGCGACGAGCTGATCGCCGCCAAGCACAGCGTCGACGAGATCCGTGACTTCATGGGCGCCGACACGCTCGCATATCTCAGCATCGACGGGCTGCGGGCAGCAGTCGGCCCGCGCAACGACCGCTACTGCACGGCGTGCTACACGAAGGAATACCCCGTGGCGCCGCCGCGCGACGAGCGAGCCTACATGCAGATGGTGCTCAAGATGCAGGGCGACGGAGCTGTCCCAGAGCCCAAGTCGTGACCCAACGCGTCCTAGTCGTCGGCGCGCTTGTGACACTCGTGGTCGCGAACTCACCGGCACCCGGGCGCGCCCAGGCGCCGCCGACAGGCGCCGAACTGCGCGCAGCGATCGGCCGCCTCGGAGATTTCGAATACAGCGTGCGGGTTGAGGCCTCGCGTGTGGTGCGGCGTGCCACCGCGACGGTCGCCGTGCCTGCCCTCCTGGAGGCGGCGCGTCGACACGAGGACCGCTATGTGCAGTTTCGCGCTGCGGTGCTCAGTGTCGGGTTCGGCGAGGCCCGCGTCGGCGCGTTCTTTCGCGAAGCGCTCGATGCCACCAACGATCGCGTGCGGGCGACCGCGTACGACTACGCCGAACACGCCCCAGATCCGGCGCTTGTGCCGCGACTGCTGGCGGCGCTCGACCGCGAGACATCGGAGTTCGTGCGCCCCGCTCTCGTGCGTGCGCTTGCCGCACACGACGACGAGGCTGCCGTGCGCGCGCGGCTCGTCCGCGACATCGACCGCGGCGAGAGCTATTTTCGCGGCGCCGTCATCGAGGCGCTCGGTGATTATCGGGCGGAGTACGCCGTCGACGCGCTCGTCCGCATCGCCGGGACGGACGGGCCGCTGCGCGATGACGCGCTGATCGCGCTTGGCAAAATCGGTCATGCTCGGGCACTCGCGACCGTCACCGCCGCGCAGGGTCAGGTGTCGGAGGACCTCCAGCCGGTCGTCTCTGCCGCGGCCTGCTTGCTGGGCGTGGATTGCACCGGTCAGACGCGCTATATCGTCGAGACGCTGCGGTTCGGAGCGACAACCGCCGCCGATCAGGGCCGTTTGCGCAACGCCGCGAGCGCGGCGGCCGCGCTTGCCATGAGCGGGCAGCGTGGGGTGCTCGATGCGCTCTTCGACGTCGGCGCCGGCGCCGTCGACCCGGCACGCGCGCCGATCGTTCTGGCCTTGGGCACCGCGGCCCTCCGCCGGCCTGGCGTGATCCATGGCGTGCTCGCGGAGCGGGCCGACCTCGACGCGGCGCTGCTGCTGCTGCGCGACGCGTTCGACATGCTCGACGAGGACGTTGCCGAGGAGCGTTTCTACGTGCGCCTGCGGGACATCTACTATGGGGCGCCGGAAGGCACGCGCGAGCGAGCCGTCGCCGCCTCGGCCGCGCGCGTCCTGGAGTTCTAAGGTTAAGAGCCGGATGGACTACAAAGCCGCCGGCGTCGACATCGATGCTGCCAACGACGTGGTCGATCGGGTCAAGCGGCTGGCACGGACCACGTTCACTGACGGCGTGCTGTCTGACATCGGGGCGTTCGGCGGGTTGTTCCGGCCAGAGCTCGGCGGGATGGATGAGCCGGTGCTGGTGGCGAGCGCAGATGGGGTCGGGACCAAGCTGAAGGTCGCCTTCGCGGCGAACGAGCATCGTACGGTGGGGTTGGACCTCGTCAACCACTGTGTGAACGACATCCTGGCGCAGGGCGCGCGCCCTATCTTCTTCCTTGACTACCTTGCGACCGGCCGCCTGGCACCACACATCTCGGCGGCGGTCGTCGAGGGCGTCGCCAACGGCTGCAAGGAGAACGGGTGCGCGCTGCTCGGTGGTGAAACCGCCGAGATGCCCGGCTTCTATGCGGACGGCGAGTACGATCTCGCGGGGT
>CAZYFH010000034.1:0-39019 GCA_964646815.1 uncultured Vicinamibacteraceae bacterium
CGGCGAGGTGCCCTTCTCGCAGGTCGCCGTGGTCGAACCGGGTCGCGGCTTCGCCTCGATCAAGCGAATCGACCGCAACCGGGCCGTCAACGTGACCGCCTCGGTCGACCCGTCGGTGACGTCCGCGGGCGCGGTCATCGCCGACCTCGAGACACGAATACTGCCGGAGGTGCTGGCCGGATTTCCCGGCGTGTTCTACACGTTCGAAGGAATGATGGCCGAGCAACAGGAGTCCATCGGCGGACTGCAGCGCGGGTTCCTGCTCGCGCTGCTGATGATCTTCGCGTTGCTCGCGGTGCCGTTGAAGTCGTACGTACAGCCACTCATTATCATGAGCGCGATCCCGTTCGGTCTGGTCGGTGCCGTCTGGGGGCATCTGTTCATGGGACTGAGCGTGACGATGATGTCGATGTTCGGGCTCGTTGCGCTGACCGGCGTCGTAGTCAACGACAGCCTAATCATGGTCGACTTCATCAACCGCAAGCGCGCGCTGCACGCGAACATGGAAGTGGCCGTCCGCGAGGCTGGCGTCAATCGCTTCCGGCCCATTCTCTTGACGTCGCTCACGACCTTCTTCGGCCTGGCGCCAATGATGGCCGACCGAAGCTTTGACGCAGCTTTCGTCGTGCCGATGGCCGTCTCTCTGGCGTTCGGTGTGGTGTTCGCCACCTTCATCACGCTCATCCTGGTGCCGACGACGTATTTGATCCTGGAGGACCTCAGGGGCACGATGCGCAAGATCTTTGGACGGCGGGAGCGGCAGACGGACGAGCCTACCGAGACGGGGATTGCACCCGAGGGGGCCACCGCACGGACGGCGGAGGCGTAGCCGCGAGATTAGGACTTAGGCGGCCTTGGACCTTGAACCGGCGCGATTGGGCAATCAGTTCGCGCCGGCGATCTCCGCCACGATCTGGTCGACGAGCGGCGGGCTCACACCGCATGTCGAGTCGTTGATCCGGCACTGCGCCAGCGTGAGCGCGCACCCGCAGGTGCAGCCCTCCGCGTTGAGGCGCCGCAGCGCCGACTCGCGCTGCTCCGCCGATAGCGTCGACAGATCGACACCGGGAATCTCCGTGGCCTGTGCGGCGTTGGCTAACCGCATCTGCTGATTCGGTTCCACCGTCGCCACGGTGACGTTGGTCGGAAGCGATGTCAGATACCGGGTCTCCTGCTCCAGGACCGCGGGGCTGATCAGGCCGACGTGCGTCTGCACGATCCGTCCCTCGGGGTCGACGACGAACGATGTCGGCAACGCGAACACGCCGGGGAACTGACGCTTGATCTCGGCGGTGGACATGACGATGGGGTAGTTGACGCCGTACTGACGTGCGAAGTCGCGCACCCGGTCCGCCGACCCTTCGTCTTCGGACACGCCGATGACCACCAGATGGTCGGGGTACCGCTCCGTTAGCCCGACGAGGTACGGGACCTCTTCGCGACAGGGACCGCACCAGGTTGCCCAGAAATTGATGAGCGCCACCTTACCCCGGAGATCCGCCGTCGTGATCCGTTCCCCGTCGATCGTCTCCATGACCAGATCGCCGAGCGGGACGGGATCCGCGACGAACTCGAGTCTCATCCCACTGTCGGACACCGGGAACAACGGCTCGGGCGCCGCCACGCGCGTCGGCTCGTCGGCGGGCCCGCCGGTAGTGTCGGCCGCGGGGCCACCGCAGGCGGCGACCACAACCAACGGGATCGCCATCAGGGGGCCGAGAGGGAGACGCTTCGGCATGAGGCTCCTTCCTTCCACTGCGCCAGCATTGTACTGTCAGCCCCGCGTGTCGGGCGAACCACCCGCTGGTCAACCGACAGGCTGCACTACCGATAATCGAGCTCGACCGCCAGCATCAAGGCCACAACCGCCACCAGGAACAGCTTGACTAGGAGCGGCGCGACGAACGTGACCCAGCGCTGGTAGGGGATCCGGGACAACCCCAAGACGCCCATGAGGAGCGCGTTGGTCGGCACGATCATGTTGGTGAAGCCGTCGCCAAACTGGTAGGCCAGCACCGCGGTCTGCCGGGTGAGGCCAGTGAGGTCGGCTAGCGGCGCCATGATCGGCATCGTCACGTAGGCCTGCCCGGAGCCGGAGACGATGAACAGGTTGATGGCCGTCTGCACCCCGAGCATCCCGACGGCCGACAGGTGGGCCGGGAGCGACTGTAGCGGCGCGGCCAGCGCGTTAATGATCGTGTCCAGCACGCGGCTATCGCTCAGCACAACCTGAATGGCCCGCGCGAAGCCAACGATGAGCGCGGTCGCCGTCAACTCCGCCGCGCCCGCGTAGAAAACGGACGCCACACGGCTGGGTCCCAGGCCGGCGACAACCGCGGCGACCAGACCTAGACCAAGAAACACCGCGGTCAACTCGGTCAGATACCACTCCCACGCGGCCACGCCGTAGACGAAGAGCGCAAGCCCTGCGACGAACGCGGCGATAACGACGCCACGGCGCCGCGTGAGGCGCACGTCGTCGGGCAGTGGGAACCCCGTCGAGTAATCGACATCGCCCACGAGACTCGATGCGGGATCGCGACTGAGCCGCGCCACGTAGCGGAGGATGTGATGCACACCAACGGCGGCGCAGATCAGCAGCAACAGCCAGCGCACCCCCTGGCCTGAGGTGAGCGCGACGCCCGCGACGTCCTGCGCCACCAGCACCGTGAACGGGTTCACGGCCGCGCAGCCATACCCAATCCCGGCGCCGACGTAGATCATCCCCACGGCCACGACGGCATCCATCTTCATCGCAAGACACATCGTGACGAGAATCGGCACGAAGGGCAGATACTCCTCGGCCATGCCGACCGTCGACGACCCGAGCGCGAATAGCCCCACCATCCCGGCCACGAGATACACGGGTCGGCCATCGAGGTGTGTAATCGCCGCGCCGATCAGGGCATCAGTCGCGCCCGTGGCCCGTAGTACTCCGAAAACGCCACCGACGACGAAGATGAAGAAGATGATGTCGTGGGCTTCGGCCATGCCGCGTGGGATCGCGGTGAGAAACGCGAACGGCGGCAGCGGCTCGGCGTCGACGCGGTGATACGTGCCGCGAACGACCTGACGCCCGTCGCGGTCGAACTCGCCGGACGGCAGCACGTAGGTAGCAATCTGCGCAAGGAGGATCAGCGCGCAGATGATGACGAGCGGATCGGGAATGCGGCGCGTGTGAGCTAGTGAGGATCTATGCATTCTTCGACCTTCGGCGCCACGCCGACGAGCGCCTGGTGGTCGCGCACATCCCTACAGAAACCGGCTCGCCTCGGGGAACATCGTTCTGCTTTCAGAACGACGTTGCTTCGTCTCGCCAAAGGCAGACGGTTTCTTCCGTGAGGTGCGCGACCACCAGGCTTCGAACGGCGCGCTGCTCCCCGCTACCGAGTCGGATCCTCCGACACGCGTACGAGCAACTTGCCGAAGTTTTTCCCCTGCAGCAAGCCCTGGAACGCCGTGACGGCATTCTCGAGGCCGTCGACGACGTCTTCTCGGTAGCGGAGCTTCCCGCTCCGGATCCATTCGCCGACGTCGTGCAGGAAGTCGGGGATCCGGTCCCGGTGGTCGTAGATGATGAAGCCGCGAAAGGTAATCCGCCGGACCAGCGTGAGGCTCATCAGCTTCGGCACCAGGTTCGGCCCCGGGGGCGGCTCGGTGTCGTTGTAGTTGGCAATACGCCCGCAGATCGGTACCCGCGCGAACGTGTTCAGAATGGGCAGCACCGCCTCGAACACCTTCCCTCCAACGTTCTCGAAGTAGACATCGATGCCGTCGGGGCACGCGGCCGCTAGCGCGTCGGGCAAATCGTCGCGATGGCGGCTCAAACACGCATCGAAGCCGAGCTCGTTAGTGACGTAGTCGCATTTGTTAGGAGCGCCGGCCACGCCAACGACACGACATCCCTTGATCTTGGCGATCTGCCCCACGACTGCGCCGACGGCCCCCGACGCCGCGGAGACGACCACTGTCTCACCGGGCATCGGCCGGCCATGGTCGAGCAGGCCAACGTAGGCGGTGTGCCCGGGCATGCCGAGCACACCAACGGCCGTCGAGATGGGCGCATCCGTGGGATCGAGCGTGCGCACGCCGGCGCCGTCCGACAACGCGTAGTCCTGCCAACCGTTGGCGGTCAATACGAGATCGCCGGCCGCGTAGCCGGCGAGCCTCGACTCGACCACTTGGGAGACGGTGCCGCCCGCCATGACGTCGCCGAGCGCGACGCCCTTGGCGTACGACAGTCCCGGGTTCATCCGGCCGCGCATATATGGGTCCAGCGACAGATAGATGGTGCGGCAAAGCATCTGTCCATCGACGGGCTCGGGCACCGGCCCCTCGGTCAGTCTGAAGTCGCTGTCCTTCGGAAAGCCGTTCGCGTGAGCGACGAGCTCGATTCGGCGGTTCGTGGTGGCGGTCATCACGGCCTCTCCTGGTCTCGATCGCGGGAGTCTGGAAGTATACTGGGGCCCTCGTTCTCGGCCTGGATTCACCTGACCCCAAGGAGACACTGATGGTTCAGCACCTCGTCTTTGCGTTCAGATTCAACCTCGGCCACGCCGAAATGCTCGTCAAGGACCTCACCGACGAGCAGATGGTTCAGCAGCCCAACGGTGTGGTCAACCACCCGGCCTGGACGCTGGGTCACCTAGCGTCGGCGGCGAATTCCGTCGCGAAGCAGTTCGGCAAGGAGTCAACGTTTCCGAAGGAGTGGGAAGAGACGTTCAAGACCGGGGGTGTGCCAAGTAGCGACGCGTCGAGCTTCCCCCCGAAGGACCGCATTTTGGCGGAGCTCAAGACCCAGCACGAGCGTGCAGCGGACGCCGTCACGAACGCCGATCCGGCTATGTTCGCCAAGGAGTTCCCCGACGAAGGGACACGCAAGTACTTCCCGACGATTGGCGATTTCGCGGCGTATCTACTAGGCGCCCACGAGGGTACCCACATTGGCCAGATTGCCGCCTGGCGGCGCGCCATGGGGCTCGGGTCGGCAACCTAGCTCGGCAGGCCTGCGAGTTTCGGAGCGGCTCGGTAAATTGGTCTCTCGGTGAAAGGCCGTTAGAGGAACCGCAACTCGGCTACTCACCGCGGCACCCTCGTAGCTGTGACGACCCTGGTTTTCGAGAGAGAGCCATGCTGGGCCGCTCTCAGGGCGATCGTGGACGAGCCTGCCCATGCGCGGTGGCGGTCATCCTCTGGGCTGTCATCGGTCATCTCGCATTGGCGGCCCTCACCGAAAGGGCCGCAACAGTCGAGCAGCGTCATGACGGTGGCGACGAGCCGATCGTCACCGACCTCGATTTGTATGCGACGCTCGAGGGCGAACGCGCTTGAGATCTGGACCCCGGCTGGGAAATCGAGCTGTCGCCGCCGCAGTCGATCACCATCGAAGCCGAACCGGTCGATCAGTACGGCCGACGCTTCCCGGCGGATCGCTTCCACATGATGGGCACCGACCTCGGTCGCAACTGGCGCAGGGTCATCTCCGTTTCCGAACGGTCGTCAGGCGAGTTGCGGTTCACAGCCGGTCGCAACCGAGGGACCTATCGCGCACTGCTGTGGATCTCCGGAAACCTCAACCTCGAATTCGAGCTGCGCTTCGACGTGACCGGGCTCGGCACCGCGAACTATACGTGGGGGTAGGCGGAGGAAATCGCCGAACGGCCGTATCGCGCGGTGCTCCAGCGTGAAATCGACGGCGGCGCCCGCGCCGCGGCGGTCGTGGAGATCCAGCGGGGGTGCATCCGGAACCAGGTCGAGTCGATGGTGCGGAGCGGCAAATCCACCACACTCCGCGCGTCCCACCAGCTGGCGGACCAACTCGAGGCGATCTAACAGGGGCGCCTGGAGCGGCCGCCCGATTCCGGCGGCGCGCGCGACTACCTCGACGAGATCAGTCGAGGGCGCCACGTGGTGGCGCTCATGAACCTGATCCAGTCGAAGGAGTTCGAGCAGGAGATCCTCGACCTCCGCTCGCCGCCACCCACTACTGCCGCTCCGCTTCCCAGGTGCCCTCTCCGAGGCCGCCGTAGTCGCAGGTCCCCTTCATTGTGTCGCCGTCGACGGTGCCGGTGTAGACCGCGTCGCCGAGTTGTCCGCCGAAGCGGAACTCGATCGCGCTGCCGGTCACGGTCCCCGAGACCTCGGCTTCGCCGAACGTTCCCTGATAGGTCCCCGTCAACGTCTCGCCGTCCTGCGTGAACTCAAAGGTCGGCTCGCCGCTTCCGATGTCGAGTTCGACGACGAAGTCCCATGTGCCGGAAACGTCGTGCTGCGCGGCCGACCCGACCATCCCCGTCAGCGCGAGCGCCACACTCAAGAACAGCTTCGACATGACGTGCCCTCTTGTCATACGCGAGTCACCGACGGTCAACCGCGACCTTGCGTCTTTTCGATCCTAGCCCACGTATCTCGCAGCGCGACCGTGCGATTGAAGACGAGCGCCCCCGTTCTCGAATCAGGATCGACGCAGAAGTATCCCTGCCGCTCGAACTGGTAGCGGGCGCCGGCAGGCGCGTCGGCCACACTCGGTTCGACACGACAGCCTCTGACGATCTCCAGCGATTCGGGGTTGAGGCGGTGGGAATCGGCGTCTCCGGGCGCCACGTCGTCCGGGTTCTCGTTGGCAAACAGGTAGTCGTAAAGGCGCGCCTCCGCCTCAAGCGCATGCTCGGCCGACACCCAGTGAATCGTGCCCCGTACCTTGCGGCCGTCGGGAGCGTACCCGCCACGCGTGTCCGGGTCGTAGGTGCAGTGCAACTCCGTCACCTCGCCGCTTGCATCCTTGATGACGTCGACGCAGGTAATGAAGTAGGCATACCGCAGACGCACCTCCCGTCCGGGCGCGAGACGGAAGAACTTCTTTGGCGGGTCCTCTCGGAAATCGTGACGATCGATATAGATCACGCGGGAGAAGGGCACCTGCCGCGTGCCGGCCGCTTCGTCCTCGGGGTTATTGACGGCGTCGAGCTGCTCGGACTCGCGCTCCGGGTAGTTCGTGATGACCACCCGGATCGGGTGGAGCACCGCCATCACCCGCGCCGAGTGCCGGTTGAGATCCTGACGAACTGCGTCCTCGAGCTGCGCCATCTGCACGACGCTGTTCGCCTTGGCGATCCCGATCCGGTCGCAGAACTCGCGGACAGCGGCCGGCGGATAGCCGCGGCGCCGCATGCCGCTGAGGGTCGGCATCCGAGGGTCATCCCACCCGTTCACCTGGCCGGTGGTGACCATTTCCAGTAGCTTCCGCTTGCTCAACACCGTGTGGGTGAGGCTCAGCCTGGCAAATTCGATCTGCTGGGGCGGGTCGTCAAACGTCAGTGCCCGTAGATACCAGTCGTAGAGCGGACGGTGGTCCTCGAACTCGAGCGTGCAGAGCGAGTGCGTGATCCCCTCGAAGGCGTCTGACAACGGATGCGTGAAATCGTAAGTGGGATAGATAACCCACGCATCGCGACGCCGGTAGTGCGGTCGCCGGCGGATGCGGTAGATCGTCGGGTCTCGCATGTTCATGTTGGAGGCGCCCATGTCAATCTTGGCGCGCAGCGTGCGCGCCCCGTCCTCGAACTCGCCGGCGCGCATACGGGCAAACAGGTCGAGGTTGTCCTCGACTGGCCGATCGCGATGCGGGCTGTTACGGCCGGGCTCGTTCCACCGGCCGCGATACCGGCTCACCTGCTCACCCTGCAGGTCGTCGACGTACGCTTTCCCGTCCTTAATCAGACACACCGCGCACTCATAGAGCCGCTCGAAGTAGTCGGAGGCGTAAAACAACCGGTCGTCCCACTCGAAGCCGAGCCAGCGGACGTCGGTCTCGATGGCGCGGACGAACTCGACGTCCTCGGTCTCGGGGTTCGTATCGTCCATCCGGAGATTGCACAGCCCGCCGTTCTCGGCGGCGATGCCGAAGTTGAGGCAAATGGCCTTCGCGTGCCCGATATGGAGATACCCGTTGGGCTCCGGCGGGAATCGCGTGTGCACGCGTCCGCCGCGCGTGTTCGCCGCGCGGTCGTCAACGACGACCTGCCGGATGAAGTCGAGACCGGACGGAACTGGTGTCGCCTGCGTGCGCATGGCTCTCGCGCGATCGTGCCAACCGCTCCCGTGATGAGTCGTCAACCCCGTCGGTCGGCTTCCGCGATCGCTCTATCAATTCTAGCGAGACACGAGGTCCGCCCGAGAATCGCGAGCCCATCGAACAGGCCGAAGCCGACGGCCTTACCCGTGACCGAGACGCGCACGGCATGGATGATGCCACCGATCGCGATGCCCTCGACTTCCACGAACCGGTGCATCGCCACCTCCAGCGTCTTCGCGTCGAACGGGTCACAGGTGGCAACCGCGACCCGAAACCGGCGCAGGCGGTCAACCGCGCCGGGAGCGCAGACACGCTTGGCGAACGCCTTGTCGTCGTAGGCGAAGGAGTGATCCGCCTGGAAAAACTCCGCGTAGAAGAGAATGTCGCCGGCGATCTTGAGGCGGTCGCCGGCTGCCTCCACCACCCGTGCGCGCCGGAGGCGCTCATCGGCCGACGGACTGGCCGTTTGCAGACCGGCGGCCTGCAGGAACGGGGCCACGAGCGTGGCCTTGTCCGCGGCCGGCGTGTCCTGCATGTACCGCTCCTCAAACGCCAACAGCTTCAGCGGATCGAAACTCGCCTCGGATTTGTTCACGCGCGCGAGTGTGAAAAGCGAGACCATCTCGTTGCGCGTGAACGCCTCCGTTCGGTCATCGAGCGACCAGCCGAGGAGCAGCAAGTAGTTGACGAGCGCCTCCGGCCGGTACCCGACGTCGCGGTAGAACTCGACCGTGACCGGACTGAACCCTTCAGGGGTGACCTCACGGCCAAGCGCGGCCATCACCGCGGCGCCATGGTCGTACACCTTCTTAAAGTCAGCATCCTTCAGATAGGCGGCGAGCTTGCGTTTGCTCAGCTTGTCGCGACGCCCCGGCGCGGCGACGTAGGGTAGGTGCGCGTAGCGTGGGAGCTCGTAGCCGAGACCGTGCGCGATAAAGATCTGCCGTGGCGTGTTCGACAGATGCTCGACCGCGCGAATGACGTGCGTGATGCGAAAGGCGTCGTCGTCGACGGTACTGGCCAAGTGATAGAGGAACGTTCCGTCGGCCCGCTGGATAACGTGGTCCTGCTCGAGCGCCCAGTCGAACGCGATGGGGCCACGGATGAGGTCCTCGAACTCGCAGGCGCCTTCGCGGGGCATCTTGAGGCGCACGACCCTCGCGCGCCCAGCCGCCTGAAACTTCGCCACTAGGGCTTCTGTGTCGGCCATCCAGCGCCGGCTGTAGATGAACCGCCGCTGCGCCCGCTGCGCCTCCTCCCGCTCGGCCTGGATCTCCGCCGCCGTGGCGTAGTCGGGATAGGCGAGGCCGCGCGCGAGGAGCCGTTCGACCGCGTCGCGGTATCGCTCACTTCGCTGTGACTGGAAATACGGCGCGTGTGGCCCGCCAACCTCTGGCCCCTCGTCCCAGTCGATCCCGAGCCACCGAAAGCCGTCGAGGATCGGCCGCAGCGCCTCGGTGACGTTGCGTTGCTGGTCGGTGTCGTCGATCCGGAGAATGAAATGGCCGCCGTGATGGTGCGCGAAGAGCCAGTTAAACAGCGCCGTCCGCACCCCGCCGATGTGGAGCGAGCCTGTCGGGCTGGGGGCGAACCGTGTACGCACTGTCATGACGTCGTGGGGATCTGTGGCGACGATCCTCTATTATCGTGTGGTTTCGGCATAGCGAGAGAAGGATGCGCACATTTTTGATGGTGACCCTCGTGGCGATGGGGCTCGGCGGCGACGCGCTGGCGCAACCTGACGGGCGGCCGGCCATCGAGCATCTCACGTTCGACGTCGAGGGGCACGGCGCGATGACCTATGCCGTGTCGGTGCCCGCCGAGTATGACGCGGCGGAACCGCGGCCCCTCATTCTGGCGCTCCATCCAGGTGGTTCATCGGGGGCCTACTACGGCAGCGTTAACATGCGGCGGATCTTCGAGCCGGCGCTCCGGGACTGGCGCGCGATCGTCGTGGCGCCCGACGTTCCGACGCGTCGATGGACCAGTGACATATCCGATCGCGGCGTCATGGCGCTGCTCGACCACGTCGTGCGCACCTACGCGATCGACCGATCACGTGTGCTAGTGACCGGATTCAGCCTCGGCGGGCGTGGCACCTGGTTCTTCGCGACCAGGCACCCGGACTTCTTCACCGCCGCGATTCCAATCGCCGGCTCACCCGGGGACGACGACCTCGCGGCGCTCGGCGACATGCCGATCAACATCATTCACAGCCGGGCCGACGAGGTCGTTCCGTTCGATCCGGCCGAGGCGGCTGCGCTGGCGCTCGAATCCGCGCAGGCCCGGGTGCGATTCACCGTGCTCGAAGGGGTTGGGCATTTTTCGATGGGGGGGTACGCGCCGTCCCTTCGGGAAGCGGGCGACTGGATCCGCGAGCAATGGGACGTGCGATAACGCCGTTCGGGAGTCGCGGCGGCGAGACCGTGATTACAGTGCGGAAATGAAATACCGACCGCTGGCGAACACCGGTGTCTACGTTTCGGAGCTCTGCCTCGGCGCGATGACCTTTGGCGCGGAGTGGGAGATGATCGGCGCGCTCGGCCAGACGGAGGCCAACGCGCTGGTTGGACGGTCGATTGAGGCGGGGATCAATTTCTTCGATACCGCGGATGTCTATTCCACGGGTGATTCGGAAAAGATCCTCGGGCGCGCGCTGGCGGCCAACCGCCACGACGTCGTCATCGCGACGAAGGTGCGGGGACGGATGGGCCGAGGGGCGAACCAGGTCGGGCTCTCCCGCCTGCACATCATCCAGGCCGCCGAGGCAAGCCTTAAGCGGCTCGGGACCGACTACATCGACCTCTACCAGATCCATCGGGCCGACCCGGAGACCGACATCGAGGAAACGCTCCGCGCGCTGACCGACCTGGTCCGCGACGGCAAGGTCCGCTACATCGGCTGCTCAAACCTCCCCGCGTGGGAGCTGATGAAAGCGCTCGGCATCTCGCAGCAGCGGGGCCTCGAGGCCTTCAAAACGACACAGTCCTATTACGCGCTGGCCGGCCGCGAGCTGGAACGAGAGACGGTGCCGCTGCTGCGCGACCAGGGACTCGGCCTCCTGGTCTGGAGCCCGCTCGCCGGCGGGTTTCTCTCCGGGAAGTTCACTCGCGACGGCTATGCTGGTCCAGACGCTCGGCGCGCCAGCTTCGACTTTCCACCAATCGACAAGACCCGCGCCTTCGACATCATCGACGTCATGCGACCGATCGCGGAGGCACATCACGGCTCCGTCGCGCAGGTGGCACTCGCCTGGCTTCTGGGGAAAGACACCGTCACCAGCGTCATCATCGGCGCCCGTCGGATGGACCAGCTGGACGATAACCTTGGGTCGGTCGAGCTTGAGCTCACCGCTGAAGAGATCACACAGCTCGACGGCGTGAGCGCGCTCGCTGTCGAGTACCCGGCTTGGATGAACTCGCTGGGTGACGACCGGTTGCCGGGGCAATCGAGGAACCTCACCGCGCGACTACAAAAACAGGATCGTTAGGGGCGTCAACGAATCGACGATGACGAACTTATTGCGTGCATCGCCGACGTCTTGGGTGTTCCCGCTCGGCCGCGCCATTCGCAGCGGAGGAAAACACACTGGGTGCGTCGCGGCATGAGACTTGCTCCGAATGCACGCGACCCCCATCTCCATGCGCGTGAAACGATTCGGATTCTCAGTGCTTGCCTGCGGGTGTCTTGCGAGCCGCTACCGCGAAGCGGGTAGGAACGATGTGCTCTACGTCGAGGAACGAGGGCCCCACTGCCAGCACCATCAGACCGGCCGGCCAGCCATGCTCGACCAGGCGACCGACGTCGCCCGGATCGCGCTCAACTCAGTCGACGTGCGATCGGTCTGGCCCGCCTCGCGTGCTGGCAGGTAGTGTCTCGTCAGTTGCCCGCTCGCGCACCAGGCTCTCGAATACCTGACGGAGTTCCGGGAACGAACCCACAAGCGTCAGGAAATCCTTGCGGGCGACCGCGAGCACGTCGAGCGACGTGAGCGCTCTGACCGTCGCATTGCGTGGCTCATCGCTGAACAGCGCCATCTCACCGAAGTACGCGCCGGCTTTGTGCACCGCGACTCGTGTCAGTTCGCCATCCGCAACCGCTTTGAGCACCTCCGCCTCCCCCGACTGGATCACGTAGAGCTTGTCGCCGACGTCACCCTGGCAGACGACGACTTCGCCTGCGTCGAAGTGCTCGTAGCGGATCGGACGCGACCGCTCCGTTTTGAGCTGTACGATGTCCTGCCGGAGCAATAGATCCAGTGTCCAGTCGGCCGCGACCCTGAGTTTGCGGTCGAAACCTGGGAGCTTCATCAAATACACCGTTCGCCATAACCACCAGGCAATCAGACCCGAGATCTTGATGCCGAACACTTCAGCGACCGCCGTGCGGCGCCCGAGCGACGCCAGCTTACCGAGCCCCGGAAAAGAGAAGGCGCGCGGCGGGCGCCCGTCGACCTGCGCGATGATGTTCTCGGCCACGCACTGCGCCTCACGGATCGCATGCTGCGCGGTGAGCGGCACGGGGGAACCGCTCACCGCGTCTCGGGCCGCGGCGCAGTCACCCAGCGCCCACAGCCCCTCGTGCCCCGAAACCGCCAGGTTCTGATCGACCACGACCCGGTTCCGCTCGCGCGTGATCGGCAGGCTCGCCACAACCGGATTCGGCCCTGCCGGAACAGTGCTCACGAGTGTGCGCGTGGCGATGCGTTCCCCTGACGCAAGGACCGCGGCGGTCCCTGTCGCCGATGCGAGCCTGCTCTTGAGACGGATCTCGACGCCGCGTTTCGTCAACACCCGTTCCGCGAACGCTCCGAGCCGGTCCGCCAGCTCAGGCAAAATGCGCTCACCCGAGTGAACGAGGACCACTCGCACGTCGCTTGGGTCAAGCCCCTTGTAGTCGCGCACGATCTCGCGAACGAAATCGTTCAGCTCGGCGGCCACCTCCACGCCGGAGAATCCTCCACCGGCGACGACGAAGGTCGTCAGAGTCCGTCGGATGTCTGGTTCGGATTCGACGGCCGCTTCCTCAAGTAGGTGCAACACGTGGTTTCGAAGATGCAAGGCGTCGCCAATGCTCTTGAACGGCAATCCATGGTGCTGGAGCCCGGGCATTCCGCCGAAGGCGGGAACGTTACCGAGGGCTAACACTAAGTGGTCGAACGGCAACTCGACCGGACGGAGCCGCACACCCGGTTCGAGTGTGACAGCACGCCGCAGGAGGTCGACGTGCGCGATCTCGCGGGTGTACAGGGTCGTACGCGGGCACAGCCGCCGCAACGGCGCGATCGTGTCCACGATCCCGATGCTCGCCGAGACGACTTCAGGTAGCAGCGGCTGGAAGACGAGGTAGTTCTCGCGGCAGACGAGTATGACGTCGACGTCAGTGCGTCCTCGGAGCCGGCGCTCCAGGTGCATCGCCGTGAACGCCCCGCCGAATCCGCCGCCAAGAATGACGATGCGTCGCTGGCTCACCGGCTGAGCCGTTCGTCGAGACGCTGTCGCGCGAGGGAGGGAACGGGTGGCCCCCCGATGAAGAGCCGTCTCTCTTCTGCGGCAACTGCCCGGCGGAGAGCCTGTTCCGCGTCAATGAGGACGGTGTCCTCGTTGGCGGTCCGGACGCGGCCGGGGTGGGTGACGCCGTGTGCCGTGATCATGCCGTGTCGGCCCTCGCGATTCATGGGGACCGAGGCCGCTCGCGTTCGGAGCCTTCGACCATCTTACTTGAGTGGTAGACAACGACGAGGCGGCCGCGGTTTGATCACGAGACCCGCGCCGTCGGGCGATTGGCGACCCGGGTCGCTACAATTGGGATGCTCTCGATTCGCTTCCATGTTCACCCTGAGCTACCTCGAGCAAGGCCTCGACAGACGCCACGCGCTGTCCGAGGGAGAGACAAGCGTTGGCCGATCGCCGGCATGCACGCTGGTCATTGACCACGTCACGCTGTCGCGCCGGCATGCGGTGTTTCACGTGTACGACGGACGCTGCACTGTGCGCGACGCCGGCAGCAGCAACGGCACCTCTGTCAACAACAGAGCCGTGACCGAAGCAGCGGTCTCCGACGGCGACATCGTGAAGCTTGGCCGGTTGGCGTTGCAGATCAGCGAGTCCGCTAGCGACCAACTGTCGCTCTCCGACGCGCAGCTGGTACTCGGCGAGGACACGGTGTACCGGCCCGTCACCGACGTCCCGGGGACCGCGGGCGCGGCAGCGACGCGCGTCGACGCAAACCGGCTCTTCGCGCTGCTCTCCGAGATCGGCCGGACGCTCGTCAACGTCGAGTCGCTGTCCGACATCCTCGAACGCGTGGCCGCCCTGGTCTTCACAGCGATCGCAGCCGACCGCTGCTTTGTCCTGCTCCGCGAGCACGACACCGCCGACTTAGTCGCGCGCGTCGTCACGTCCCGCGACGGATCCCAGCCGGCCAACGCCACCGTCAGCCGCACCGTACTCGCACAGGTCATGGAGAAGCGGGTCGCCTTGCTCGCGCGGAACGCGCTACTCGACTCGGGTCTCGCGCAGGCAGAGAGTATCGTGGCGCACAACGTTCGGTCGTTCGTGTGCGCGCCGCTCTGGAATCAACAGGAGGTGATCGGCGTGCTCTACGCCGACACGACGCGCGCGGAGCGCTTCGTCGAGGCCGATCTGGACCTCTTTACGGCGCTGTCGAACTATGCCGCAGTCGCCATCGAGCGGGCGCGGCTGGCGACGCGCGTCGAGGATGAGCAGCGTCGGCGGGCGCGGCTGGCGCGTTACCACTCCCCCAGTGTCGTCGAACGCATTCTGGAAGGCGACGGGGACGGTGCCTTCATCGCGCAGGAGCGCGACGTGAGCGTGCTCTTCGCCGATATCGTCGCGTTTACGACCTATGCCGAGAGCCGCTCCCCACAGGCGGCTGCACAGGAGCTGAACCGCTGTCTCGCGTGCATGACCGACGCCGTCTTCGCCGAAGACGGCACACTCGACAAGTTCCTGGGCGATGCCGTCCTTGCCGTGTTCGGAGCGCCGCTCGACCAGCCGGACCACGCCGAGCGCGCCGTCCGTGCAGCGGTCGGCATCCGGCGCGCGATGGCCGAGCTGCGGTGTGAGACGGGTGCAGCGCAGTTGGAGGTCCGCATCGGCGTCAACAGCGGGCGCGCGATGACGGGCGACGTCGGCTCGCAGCGGCGCCGCGAATACACCGTGCTCGGCGATGTCGTCAATACGGCGTCTCGCGTTCAGTCGGAGGTGGCACAGCCAGGCCAGATCGTCATCACCCGGAGCACGCGGGACCAGCTGCACGACGGGATTTCCACGCGGTCGCTCGGGTCAACCCGTCTCCGCGGTCGGGTTGCGGCGATCGAGGTGTTCGAAGTCACCGACGAGCCCTAGAGTACGGCAACACTCGCTTGACAAGCAGGAACCCGCCCTGAAACAGTGGCCTGTTCGCTCGGCGTCGACGCTATGCTCCAATCGGCTCCTAAATATATCGCGTTCGCTACGGGCTGCTCCGGCCTCGCCCACCCTCGTCGCAGCCACCCCCGGGCCGCCTGCGTCGCCATCGCGTTGGCGATCGTGTTTGGAGTCGCCCAGCCTCCCGTATGGACGCAGACAGTCCGAGGAGGGCGTGCGCAGATCCTCGAAGCGGACGATGTGCGCGCGGTCATCACCGCGGCCGCGGGCGCCCTCGCCGACGATTCGCTGGCCGTTGCCGTCGTCGATCGCGCAGGGGCGATCCTCGGTGTCTACACGCGACCGGGCGCATCGACAACCGCGACCGACGTAGCGGTCTCGTCGGCGCGCACGACGGCGTTCTTCTCCAACGATCAGGCACCGCTCTCGACTCGCACGGTGCGGTTCATCAGCGGGATCCACTTCCCCCCCGGCGTGCCGAACGTCCCGAACGCGGCCCTCTACGGCGTGGAAAACATCAACCGCGGGTGCGACCTCGGACCGTTCAACCCAGGCATCAACATCGACCGGCCGCGGGCGATCGCCGGCACCGACAGCATCGGGAGCCGGGCACCGTTGTTGCCGTGCAACCCGGCCGACACGCGCGGCTGTGCGTTGGGCGGGCCGGTCACCGGACTGGACGGCGCCCCGATCTTCTCGCTCGGCATCACGACCGGAAAACCGAACCTCTTCGATGCACCAAACGGTTTCGCGCCCACCGGCAGCAACGATGTCGATGTGGCACCGGGCGGCATCCCACTCTATCGTGGCGGCCAGCTCATCGGGGGCATTGGCGTCGCCGGCGTCTCCGCCGATCGGGCGGAGTACGCCGCGCTGATCGGCACGATCGCGAACGGGCGAGGCATCACGACCGCGATCGCGTTCCCCGACCCACTGCCCATCCCGGGCGCCATTTTCATCGACGGCATCCGGTTGCCGTTCTACAGCTCGTGCGGCACGACGCTCGAGTGCGTCGACGCGGCCGCCGACGGCCGGCCGCTCGGATCGTCGCCAGGGACGTTTGCGCAGGGGGGATTCGTTGTTCAGCCACGCGACGGCCGACAGGCGCCGGAAGGCTACCTTATTGGCCCCCGTGGGAGCGCCGCTCCGGAGGGGTTGACCCGCGCGGATGTCGAGCGCATCGTCACCCAAGCGATCGACACGGCCGACATCACCCGCGCGCAGGTTCGGCTGCCGTTCGGCCAGACCGCCTCAGTGATCATCGCCGTGACCGATGAACTCGGCGAGCTGCTCGCCGAGTACCGGATGGCCGATGCGCTGTTCGACGCAGTCGACGTCGTGCCGTCGAAGGCGCGCAACGCGTACTACTTCAGCACGCGGGAGGGCTACGAGGTGCTGCGTGCTCATGTTGACTCCAACCCATATGACGACTATCGATGGGAGCCGGACCCACCGACCGGACGAGGCTGGGCGTTGACGAGCCGCACCATCGGCTTTGGCGGCCAGCCGCTGTTCCCGCCTGGCATCGATCGGGAGTCTCCGCCGACGCCAGGGCCGTGGTTCGACCTGTTCGTCTACGACACGATGAACCCCTGCACGGAGGGGCCGGGGCCGAGCCGCGGCGGTAACCGTCAGTTCGCCAACCAGAACGGCATCACCTGGTTCCCGGGGAGCGCACCGCTCTTCAAGGGTGGCCAGCTCGTCGGCGGGCTCGGCGTGAGCGGCGACGGCATCGAGCAGAATGACCTAATCACGGCCGGGGGCGCCGCGGGGTTCGAGCCACCGCCGGAGCTCCGCGTTGACCGGAGCGTGATCCGGATCGGCTCCGGTCAGGCCGTCCGGCTGCCGTATCTCAAGTTTCCACGAAATCCGGACCAACGATAGTGGGGAGTCGTACGAGCTTCAGGTCTGGAGTTCCGGTCGCGGTCTTGTTGCTGTGCAGCACGGCGCTGCTCATCGCCACCTCCGCCACTGCGCAGGACTACCTCGGGCCCAATAGGTGCATCAATTGCCACGACCACGACGACGAAAAGGAGTGGTGGGAGCGCGAGGATGGTCCGCCGCCCAACGGGCACATCAACGCGCTCCGGCAGATGGAAAACGTCGACTCCTCGACCTACGCAGGCGCCGTCGGGCTGGACGCGAGCCTGGATGGCGTGTACGACCTGGAGGGGAGCTGTGTGACCTGCCACGCGACCGTCTTCAAAGGCGACGCGAACGCCGGCATCTCCTGCGAGAGCTGTCATGGCCCAGGAAGCGACTACCTCGACAGCCACCAGGAGGAGAACTCGTATCAGGATTCGTTGACCAAGGGAATGCTCGACACCATCGGCAACATCCGGGGATGGGTCGACCAGTGCGTCCGGTGCCACATCATGGAGGATCAGCGCCTGATCGATGCCGGCCACCCATCCGGGGACGATTTCGTCCTCGAGGAGAAGTTCGCAACCGTCGCCGTGCACTGGAGCAACGACTATCAGGTCGGTGAGGTCGCGGCCGGCGGCGCCGCGGTTCGAGACGCGATTCTGGCAGCGCGAGAGGCTCCGCCGAGCGCGCCCGCGCTCGCCACCGCGACCGCACTGACAGGGCTCACACCGGCACCCGCGCCGGTCGCGCCGCCAGTAGCGACCACGGCGACCGCCCCCCAGCCGACACTCGCGGAGCCTATGCCAGCGACCGCTCCCACGTCCGCGCCCGACCTAACTCCTGCGCGAGAGGCAGCACCAGCTCCCGTCCCGGACGCCGCACCAGAGCGGGACCGCGGGCGGCCAGTTGCGCCGCCGCCCGCACCTCCACCGCCCCGGCAGCCAACGCCACCGACATCACCTGCGCCGACGCCGCGCGTGGTGATCTCGGAGACGGAGGCCAACGTGGTGACGCCGCCACCCGAGCTCCCACGCTCCCCGGCCGCACTGGTCGCGGCAATCCAGGGTCGTGCGGTGGCACTACTCGATCGGCTTCTGCGCCGCGAGGGCAGGGCTCCCGTACGTGTCACCCCACCCGAGCCGTTGACGGAGTATCGCGGCGCCGACGCCGAGCTCCTGCGTCTCCAACAGGAGGTGCTGGCGCTTGCCCTGGAGGCGCTCGGCACGGCGCCCGCCGATCGCGAGCCCGCGTCGCCACCCGATCCGTAGAGCATCGTCATGCCCAACGACCCAGCCGTCGACCCGGGGACCAACCCGTTCCTGGCAGAGATCGCGCGCTATGAGCCGCCGCCACTGGAGCAGCTACGCGCCTATCCGTTTTTCACCTCGCTAAGCGAAACCATCCTCAAGAAGCTTCGGCCGAATCTCATCGAACGGACCTATGCCCCCGGCGACGTCATCCTGAAAATGGGTGACTACAGCGATGCCGCCTATTACCTGACCGAGGGCGTCGTCGAGGTGCGCATTACCCCGGTCGCCCAGCCGGCGGTCCCACGCACTCCGGCGTCGCCCGCCGGTGTCGGCATCGCCGCGCGCGTTCGCGCGGTCCTCGGGCGGAAGCCGCTCGAACAGGCTGTCCAGCTCGGCGGCTTTTCGTCCGACGGCACGGTGATTCTGGGAGACATGCCGATTGGGGGCCGACCCGGCGAACGAGTCCTTCTCGAACAAGGCGAGGTCTTCGGCGAGCTGAGCGCGATGTCGCGCTATCCGGTTTCCGCCGACGTCGTCGCGCGGTCCGAAACGCGCTGTTTGATGATTCGAACGCCGGCGCTCCGGATGATGCTCAAACAGAAGCCACTTGCCGGTTTCAAACAGATGATCGACGACCGGTATCGCACGCGAAGCCTCGCCACGCATCTCCGCAACGTCGATCTGTTCGCAGACATCGACCCCGCCGTCATCACCTCTCTGCAACAGTCGGCCGAGCTCCTCTCCTTCGACCCCGGCACGCAGATCGTCGAGCAGGACGCGGTAGGGGACGCCTTCTATCTCATCCGAGGCGGATACGTGAAGGTCGCGGTCAAAACTGGCGCCGCCAACCTTGCGATCACCTATCTGCGCAAAGGCGACTACGCGGGCGAACTGTCGCTCCTCATGGACGAGCCGTGGCCCTTCTCGCTGTTCGCACTCGAGCACGTCGAGGTGGTGAAGATCGCCAAGGCGGAGTTCGACCGTGTGCTGGAGCACCACGAACAAATTCGTGAAGTGCTCTGGCGGAGCGTCGTGACGAGATTAAAGGAACGCGGGATCGCCACTCGCAACCCGATATCCGCACAGTATCTGCAGATGGCCATGGACACCGGGCTCATCCATGGCGAGAGCGTGTTGCTCATCGACCTCACGACCTGTACGCGCTGCGACGACTGCGTTCGGGCGTGCGCCGACACGCACGGTGGGACGCCCCGCTTCGTTCGCGAAGGTGCGCGCTTCCGCCAGTGGTCGATCCCGGTCGCGTGCTATCAGTGCACCGATCCAGTGTGCATGATCGGATGCCCGACCGGGGCCATCACGCGACCGGTCGGGTCGCTCGAGGTTACCGTCAACAAAGACACGTGCATCGGCTGTCACAACTGCGTGCGGCGTTGCCCCTGGGACAACATCATCGAAGTGCCGTACAGCAGCCCGACGCTCAACCGGGATATCGAGCTGGCGACGAAGTGTGACCTCTGCCTGGGTCGGCCCGCCGGGCCGGCGTGTGTGCAAATGTGCCCGCACGGCTCAGCGGTGCGCATCTCGTTCAAGGATTTCGAGACGGTCAAGAGCACGTTGTCGACCCAGGACGCGTGATGATGTGGAACTTTCTCCGGCCAAAGCGGCGCGAGTGGTTCATCGCCTCGATCGCGATTGGCGCCCTATCACTCGCGACGTTCGCTGTCGTGTCGTGGCGCACACCGTGGGCGCCCGGCCGAGTGTGGGGACTCGTCTTCGGGACGATCGCCGCCAGCGTCTTCGTGGTCGACGGGCTCTACCCCATCCGGCGCCGCTTGATGGGCTGGCCGTTCGGCACCGCACAGCGCTGGCTCCAGTTCCACCTCTACGGCGGTGTGCTGGCGGTGCTGTTCGTCTTGATTCACGTCGGGTTCCGCCTGCCCGCGGGGCAGTTCGGCTGGTGGCTCTTCGTCCTCGTGCTCTGGACGACCGCCACCGGGTTGGCGGGCGTCTGGCTCCAGAAGTGGGTCCCCGCGATGCTGGCGAGCCAGCTCAGCGTCGAGGCGATCTATGAGCGGATTCCCGATATGGCCACCCGGCTACAGACAGAGGCCGACGCGATCGTCCGAGGCTCGTCAGACGTACTCGAGCGGTTCTATTCGGGCGAGGTACGCCCATCGCTCGCCGGCGTCGCGCCGTCCTGGGCGTTTCTGGCCGACTTGCGGGGCGGGCGCGCCCGTCGACTGGCGCCCTTCCGCAACGTTGAGCCGTTCCTCTCGGATGAGGACCGCGATCGCTTGAGGGACCTCGAAGCGGTGGTGACGGAGAAGGTGGAGCTTGACGCGCACTACAGCGCGCAGCGCGCATTGCGGCTCTGGCTGCCGGTCCATCTCTTCCCGGCGATGGCGCTGCTTGGCTTGCTGGCGGTGCACGTGCTGGCGGTAGCGTATCTGTGAGACACACGCGAGGCCGAGAGGTCTGAAGCCATGGCACGCATTGTCCCATCCGGGACCCCGACGCGATCCAAGCGGTACCTGACCCCGCGTTCGAACGGCGGCCGGTGGGCGCTCGCGGCTGCAGCCGGCGCGGTGGTCCTGACCGGTCTCGTCGGTCTCTATCTCATCGGCGTCCCCCGCTTCGTGTCACCCGGAGACGTGGCGGCCGGGCACGCGCCGGTGGATTTGCAGTGCGCGCAGTGCCACCAGCCGGCCCACGGCGTCACCGCGCTCCGGTGCGAACGCTGCCACGACGTCGGCGGGACGGAACGATTGGCCCATACGGCGCATGTCCTGCTAGGCAGCGGGGATCCGGTGAAGGCCGACCTGGCGGCGACGCTTCCCTGTGTGCAATGTCACACCGACCACCGTGGCCGCGCGACGGTGCTACGCGACGTCGACGATCGTGAGTGCGCCCAGTGCCACCAGTTTGGGACCCTCGACCGACATCCGGAGTTTGCCGTCGTGAAGGCCGCCATCACGACAGGGTTGGGACTGAAGTTCGATCACGATCGTCATATCCCCGAGGTTGTCTCCGCCGGTCTGGAACGATGCCAGAGCTGCCACGTCCCGACGGTCGACCGGGTCGGCTTCCTGCCGATCGACTTCGACGACCATTGTCAGACGTGCCATGTTGACGCGGACGGCTTCGTCACCGGCCGGACCGATCCCTTGGCACCCGAATTCGTACTCACCCCAGACCAGTTGCCAGAACCGTGGGCTGCTGAGTCCGAGATCGCGATCACCCCAGCCGCGCGCGGGCGCTCGGAGTTCGGACGAATGCGTCATCGCGACCGATGGACGCTGTACAACGCCCGGCGGTTACGCAGAGCCATAGACCCAGAGGGAGAAGCGGCAGAGCGAGAGGCGTTAAGGGGGCAAATCAACTACCTCGAACAGCAGCTCGCGCTCGAGCCGTTCGACGCGGCGGGCACCGATGACCTCGAGGCGTGGGGCGAGGCTCTTGAAGCGGAGGTCGCCACTCTGACCGCACGTCTCGCGGACGACGCCGAACCGGTCGCCGCCGCGAGCGCCGCCGCGCTCACCGGGATGACCGCAGACGTACGGGCTATCGCGCAGGCGCTGGCGGACGCCGAGCCGTTCGTGCGGGTCGACGCCGAAGCGCTCGCAACGGTCGAGCTGACGATCGCCGAGACGGACCTGGCGCCGCCGGACGTTTCGACCGGGAGTGCGCCCGCTGACTTCGAAGTTCGACGTACCGAGCTGCTCAACGTGCTCGACACAATCTCCGCTCGTGGCGACGACGGACTCGCCGACCGCGCGGCCGAGCTGCGCGACTTGGTGACGGGCCTCGCTCCGGGCGCGACGGGTAGTGGCGACGCAGCATCCTACCGCGACGGTCTTCGAGCCCTTGACGAGATTGTCCGCACCGTCCGGGCCGTGCCGGACGCGGAGGCACAGTTCGACGCGGCGCAGCTCACCGTACTTCGCACGTTCGCAAGCCAACAGGTGACGGGGGGACTGGCGGTCGATGAGTTCGCCGAGCGCCGACGGCAGCTGCTCTCGCTGCTCACCGCGATCGAACGGACCGGCACCGCGGCGCTACGGGCGCGCACCGCGCCGCTGCGACAACGCGTGCTCGCCTCGCGCCCCGGCGCGGACAGCGACCGGACGGTCGTGCGTCTGCTCCGGCGCCGGCAGAAGGACCTCGCCCGCGTTCGGCTCGAGCTCGAGTTCGCGGAGGCCGATGAGCCAGCCCCACTGCGCACCGCTGCCCTGGTGCGCGACCGGCAGGCGGTCCAGGTCGAGCTCGAGGCGGCCCGCACTCAGTTAGCCGATCTCGAACGAGGTTCGCGTCCGGGCGAAGCGTCCGATGACGACCGCTCGCGCCTCGGGATCGCGCTCGAGTCGCTCCTGGTCCCATGTCTCAAGTGCCACGAGCTGTCGGGACCGAAGCTCGCGCCAGTCACGGTCGCGGAACCGGTGATGCCTCGCGCGCTGTTCGACCATGCCCCGCATGTGATTCAGACGGATTGCGCCACGTGCCACGCCTCGGTGGACACAAGCGGGCTGGCCACGGACGTCAATGTGCCGAACGTCTCGAACTGTCAAACCTGCCATCGGGCCGGCGAGGCCCGCGCCGAATGCGCCGGCTGTCACGTGTATCACCCGCCGTCCGTCGCGGCGCTGGTCGGGGGTTTCTGACGATGGCGACCGCCAAGTTAATCGGTCGCACCGGCCCCATCGCCGGCAAGGACTTCGTACTCGGTGACACCACGCGCATCGGCTCCGCTCGTGAGGCCGAGATCCGAATCCGCGCCGAGGGTGTGTCGCGTATCCATGCACGCCTCTGGCGCGAGGATGACGCCTATTGGCTCGAGGACGCCGGGAGCACGAACGGCACCCTCCTCAGTGGCACCCGCGTGCGCAAGGACCGGCTGCGTCATCTCGACGTCGTGACACTGGGACGCACCGTGGACTTGATCTTCATCCGCACGGGGACTCAGGTCCTCCCCGAGGCTGACGCGGCACCGGCCGCCGCCGCCCGCGGAATCACCTCGGCGTCTCTAATCGCGCTCGACGGTCCCGATACCGGAACCGTGTTCGACCTCCCAAAGGGGGAGATCACGTTTGGCAGGGCCGACTCAAACACCATCGTCGTCGCCAGCGCGGCAGTCTCCAAGGTTCACGCGCGGATCGAGCGGGTCGACGACGCCGTCTTCATCCAGGACCTCGGGTCGGTCAACGGCACCTTCGTTAACGACACGCGGATCGATGACCGGGTCGTCATGGGCCGTGGCGATCGGGTGTCGCTCTCTGGGGTACGGTCGTTTCAAGTAACGATCGATCGCGCCGGCGGTACCGTCGTGAACCAGGCAGCCGACCCGCTGTCCAGCTCGGGGCCCGTCTTCAACCAGGAGTGGAAGACCCGACTCATCTGGTCCGCCGAGGAGCTCGCAGAGCTGGCCGAGCTGGCCCAGCCGTCGCCGGTCCCGGACGTGCCGCCCCAAGCGCCCGCGAAGGCAAAGCGCAAACCGAAACCAGCGCCGCAGCCGCCAGCGCGAAAGAATGCCGCCGAGCGACCCCCGGTCGCACGCGCAACAGCAACGGTCACACCGGGCGAAGTGGTCGGCGGGACGGTCGAGCCCGCGCGGGTAGCGGCGCCCGTGAAGCCGACCGCCAAGCCAGCCCAACCGGCGGCAGCGCCGGCGAAACCGGCCGCCAAGACAGCTGCGCCAGCCAAGCCATTCGAGCCCGAGGTCAAGCAGGCCGGGCCGGTCCCTCTCGCGGCACCCACTCCGGGTGACGATCCTCACGCGGCATCGCCACGCGTCGCGCCTCCCCCGTGGGAAGACTCGGTGCGTGACGACGTGGCCGCGACGGTCCATGCGGCTCCCGCGGTCCGCCTCGTCGGTCGCACGACCTACACGCTTGCCCCCGGTACGACGACGATCGGTCGGGCCGAGACGGCTACGATACGCGTCGACGATCGAAAGATTTCGCGGTTGCACGCGGAGATTACGGTTGCGGTCGACGCGGTAGCCATCGAAGACAAAGGCAGCTTCAACGGCACGACCGTCAACGGCACCGAGATCACAAAACGCCAGGTGTTGCGCCATGGCGACCGTGTCCAGATCGGTGAGACGGGATGGACGGTTGAGATCAGACTTGGGTAGGGAGCCGTTGGTGAACGCGCCGCAGTTTTCGGCCGACGATTTAGCTCGCCTGGCGAGACGGGTCGTCCGTGCGGTCGTCGGTGCGACCACGGCCGGGGCGTTACTGACAGGCATCGCCGCCGGGCAGACACGCGGCATTGTCACGGGCCGCGTGGTCAACGATCTCGGGTATCCGCAGTCGCCGGCGACCGTCCTGCTCGTCAACATCGACACCGAGGTTGAGCGTCCGGCGGTCACCGAGGACGACGGTTCGTTCGTCTTTGGCGGGCTACGCCCGGGTCGCTACGTCCTGCGCGTGACGGAAGATGGGTCGCTCCCGTACGTCTCCGACGAACTCACGCTCGACGCGGGCAGCGAGCGGTCTGTGGACATCGTGCTGCAGCTCGCCGCTCTGCCAATCTTTCCGACGCCGCCGGAGCGCGCCCCCGACTACCTGCCGGTGCCGAATCGGTGGCGCCTCAGATACCCGGTGACACCGCGTTATCCGGCTGGCACCCCCGGCGAAAACCCGCCCGTGGAGTCTGGCACGCTTGATCCGTACGACCAGAATCCGCTCAAAGGCGACTTTCCGATCATCGGCGACGACGTCTTCTTCGTCTTCACTGCCATCTCCGAGACCGCGTTCGAGTATCGGGAGGTGCCGACGATCGGCGGCGTCAGCACCGAACGTCCTGGTGCCGAGGCCTTTTTCGGAGAGGGCCAACAGTGGACCGCGCTACCGACCCTACTCGCCTCGTTCGAACTCTTCAAGGGCGACACGGCGTTTCGGCCGCGTGACTGGGCCGTGCGGGTCACGCCGGCGTTCAACCTCAACTACAACATCCTGCGCGAACGGAACAACCTAAACATCTCGCCGGCATTGGGCCTCACGCGCAACAAGCAGGACGTCACGCTGGAGGAGGCGTTCGGCGAGGTCAAGCTGTTCGACGTGGGGCCGAGCTTCGATTTCGTGTCGATCCGAGGTGGCATCCAGCCGTTCACGAGTGATTTCCGAGGCTTTCTCTTTCGTGACATCAACCTCGGCATCCGCGGATTCGGCACGTGGGGACGAAATCGCAATCAGTGGAACATCGCCTGGTTCGACCAGCTCGAAAAGGAAACTAACAGCGAGCTGAACTTGTGGGAGCGCCGGGATCAGCAGGTGTTCATCGCCAACTGGTATCGGCAAGACACTTTCACGCTGGGCTACACCATCACGGCCAGCCTGCACGTCAGCCGTGACCGGAACGGCAAGTTATTCTTCGACAAGAACGGCTTTCTCGCGCGACCGTCGCCAATTGGGCTCGTCGCACCGCACGTCGTGAAGTCGTACTATGCCGGTTTCGGTGGCGACGGGCACTGGGGACGGCTGAACATCAGCCACCAGTTCTACCAAGCGTGGGGCACCGACGAGCTGAATGGCATCGCGGGGCGCCAGGTGGACATCAACGCCCGGTTCGGCGCCGTGGAGGCTTCGATCGACCGCGACTGGTGGCGACTCGAGGGCACGTTTCTGTACGCGTCGGGCGACGACGACCCCTTCGACGGAACGGCGCGGGGGTTCGACGCGATCTTCGATGAACCCAACGTCGTCGGCGGTCCGTTCAGTTTCTGGAATCGCGAAGCGCTGCGCCTGAGCCAGACGTTCGTCGGCCTGTTGGGACGCGAAAGCGTGCTACCGTCGCTGCGCACCAGCAAAGCCGAAGGACAGGCCAACTTCGTCAACCCGGGCATCTTCATCTACAACGTGGGCTGGCAGGCGGACCTGACGCCAAAGCTTCGCGCCACCGTCGATGTCTCATTGCTCCGGTTCGACAAGACAGAGGTGCTTGAGGCGGTGCTCTTCCAGAGCGAGATCGACCGAGCCATTGGCTTCGACTACGGCATCGGGTTCGAGTACCGCCCGTGGCTAAACGACAATGTGGTCATCCAGAGCGGGGTCTCGCTGCTTACGCCGTCCGCGGGGTTTCGGAACATCTTGACCAGCGACCTGCTCTTTACACCGTTCGCCGTCGTCACGCTAAGGTACTAGTACGACGCTGAGACAGGACGTGTATGCCTCGAGAAGGACTCACCCGATGCTGAGCTGGACCCCCCGCAACGTCATCGTCGCCACGACACTCGCCTGCACGCTCATCGTGTTGTTGCTCGCGGCAATAGACGGCGTGGCGCAGCAGGACGACGAAGCCATCAATCCTTGGACGCGTCAAAGCCAGGAGGATGTCGACCGTAAGAACGTCGGCTGCCTCACCTGTCACGAGCCGGACACGCCGACCATGCACGTTTCGACGGCCGTTCGGATCGCCTGCGTCGACTGCCACGGCGGGGACGGGCAGGCGCGACGGCCCGACGGCGCCACCCGGGGGAGCCGGCCGTTCGAGGACGCGAAGCGCGCGGCGCATGTCGAGCCGTCTCTCGACATCTGGACCAGCTCGGCCAACCCCACCGCGCCTGCCGCGGCAACGCTCAGCGAGCGACGGGAGTTCATCCGCTTCGTTAACCCGGGCGACCTGCGTGTCGTCGGTATGACCTGCGGGACGGGCGGGTGTCACGCGCCGGAGACCGACAACGTCTGGACGAGCATGATGACCCACGGCGCCATGCTCTGGGGCGCAGCGCTCTACAACAATGGCGCGTGGCCGTACAAGGACGCGCAGTTCGGGGAGTTCTATACGCCGGACGGGCAGCCGGCGATGGTGCAGCTGGATCCGCCGCCACCGCCGAGGCTGCAGGGACCGCGCGGCCTGCTGCCATTCTTGCAGCCCCTGCTGCGATGGGAAACCTCCCAACCCGGGAATCTCCTCCGCATCTTCGAAAAGGGCGGCCGGTTGCCGATCGAGATTGGCATCCCGGACCCGTTCGAGGAACCAGGCCGCCCCGCCCGCCGGTTCAGCAACCGTGGGCTGGGCACACTCAACCGCACCGATCCCGTGTTCATCGGCCTCCAGAAGACCCGTCTGATGGACCCGACGCTGAATATGTTCGGAACCAACGACCAGCCGGGCGATTACCGGTCGAGCGGGTGCACGGCGTGCCATGTCGTCTACGCGAATGACCGATCCGAGGTGCACTCGGCACAGTACGCGTCCGCCGGCAACCGCGGAATGTCCCAGACCTCGGACCCGATGATTCCCAACAACGAATCTGGGCACCCGATCCGCCACACGCTGACGCGCTCGATTCCGACCAGCCAGTGCATCGTGTGTCACATGCACCCCGGCACCAACGTCATGACGACCTACACCGGGTTCATGTGGTGGGACAACGAAACGGACGGCGACAAGTTCTATCCCGACGAATCATTAAACCTGTCGGAGACGGAGAAGGCGCGTGTGCAGGCGCGCAACCCGCAAGGCGCCGTGGTGCGCGGGCGCTGGTCCGACGTCGACTTCCTGGCCGAGACCGGATCCGAGGCGTTCAACCGGCAGCTGACGAAGACGCAGATCGCCGACTTTCACGGACATGGCTGGCTCTACAAGGCGGTCTTCAAGCGCGACCGGAAGGGCAATCTCCTCGACTCCACTGGTGACGTGGTGGAGGACGCCGACGGCGAACTGTTGTGGACGGCGCTCCGTAATCCGACCGAAGAGGAGCGCGAATCGGGGCGGCCAGGGGTCCCGGTCCACCTCAAGGACATCCACCTCGAACGCGGCATGCACTGCGTCGACTGTCATTTCTCAGTCGATGTGCACGGGAACGGCAACCTCTATGGCGAGACGCGCAACGCGATCGAGATCGCATGTGCCGACTGTCACGGCACGAGCGCCGGCCGCGCCACCCTACGCACATCGGGACCGGCCGCACCCGAGGGCGGCACCGATCTGACCCAGGGTTCCACGCCGTTCGGGTTACCGCGTTTCCAGGTGCGCGCCGGCCGCGTCACGCAGCGTTCGATGCTCGATGAAGATCTCGAGTGGCGCGTCCCCCAGGTCGTCGACACCGTCACGCCGGGGAACGAGGCATACAACGAGCGGTCGCGGCTCGCGAAGACGATTCAGCGCGACGGGACCACCTGGGGCCGTGCGGCACCCGCCGACCAGCTCGCCCATGCGAACGAACGGATGACGTGCTACGCCTGCCATTCGTCGTGGATGACGAGCTGCTTCGGCTGCCATTTGTCGCAACGGACCAACGAGAAGCGCCCGATGCTCCACTACGAAGGGCAGACGACAAAGAACTGGACCGAGTACAACTTCCAGGTCCTTCGCGACGACATCTACATGCTCGGTGTCGACGGCACCGTGACTGGCAACCGAATCGCCCCGGTGCGCTCCTCGAGCGCCGTCGTCGTGAGCTCGGAGGACATCAACCGGCAGCACGTCTACGCGCAGACACAGACGGTGTCGGCCGAAGGCTACGCCGGCCAAGCGTTCAACACGCATGTGCCGCACACCGTGCGCGGTACCGAGACAAAGTCCTGCACCGACTGCCACGTGGCGGCAAGCGGAGACAACAACGCCGTGATGGCGCAGCTCCTATTGCAAGGCACGAACTTCGTCAACTTCATGGGACGGTTCGTCTGGGTCGCCACGGGCGACCACGGCGTCGAGGCCGTCGCGGTCACCGAGCTGACCGAGCCGCAGGCGGTCATCGGCAGTGACCTGCACCAACTCGCTTATCCAGAGGAGTTTGCCGATCACGTCGCACGGAGCCGAGAGCTGGAGGAAGCCGACCATCACGGCTCCACCGACGCGCGCGGCGTCCAGATGCGAGGCGAGTACGTCTACATCGCGGATGGCCGCGGCGGATTTCGTGTGTTCGATGTGGCCCAGATCTATCAAAAGGGGTTCTCGGAGAAGATCGTCACCGCGCCGGTCTCGCCGCTCGGTCAGAACACCAATATCGCCACTCGCTACGCCACCGCGGTCGCCGCACCCAGCACGCTGGCTGTTGACCCGACACGCGTGCGGTTGCCGGAAAACCAGGAGCAGCCCATCCACCCACTCTACGGTTACATCTACGTCACCGACCGGGAGGAAGGCCTGGTGGTGTCGACGGCGGCCACGTTGCTCGACGGGAACCCGCTCAACAACTTCCTGGAACGCGCCGCGACGTTCAACCCGGGCGGTATCCTGAACGGCGCGCTCAACCTCGCGTTGGCCGGCCATTACGCCTACATCGTCTGCGACCGCGGGCTCGTCGTCGTCGATCTCGACGATCCATTGAACCCGACGGTTGTAGCTGAAGTCGCCGCGCCGGGTATTCGCAACCCGCGCGCCGTGGCGGTCCAGTTCCGGTATGCCTTCGTGACCGATGCCGACGGTCTGAAGGTGGTCGATGTCACGGTGCCCGAGCGTGCTCGGCTCGTCGACGGCGCGGCCGTGAGCATCGCCGACGCCCACGGCCTCTATGTGGCCCGCACGTACGCGTATGTCGCTGCCGGTGCGGAGGGACTTGTGATCGTCGACGTCGAGCAACCTGAGCAGCCCCGCATCGATCAGAGGTTCACCGCCAGCGGGGCAATCACCGACGCCCGCGACGTGAAAGTCGCAATGACCAACGCGAGCGTGTTTGCGTATATCGCCGATGGGGTCAACGGGTTGCGCGTCGTCCAACTCGTCTCGGCCAATCACACGCCTGGCGCGTTCGGTTTCAGCCCGCGGCCGTCGCCGACGCTAATCGCCACCCATCGGACCGGCGGGACTGCCCTGGCGATCTCCAAAGGGCTCGATCGGGACCGGGCGGTCGACGAGTCGGGGCACCAGGTGGCGGTGTTCGGCCGCCGCGGTGCGCGGCCGTTTTCACTCGACGAGATGCGCCGCTTGTTCCTGCGAGATGGCCGAGTGTGGACCGTCACCGACGCGCCACCAGGCCCACCAACGGAACCGTGATCGAGGCGACACCATGTGTACTCAGGCGACCGCCCAAATGAAATTGGATCAGTTCATGGCGGGGCTGATCAAACGCAACCCCGGCGAGCCGGAGTTCCACCAGGCGGTGCGGGAAGTCGCCGAGTCACTGGTCCCGTTCGTCGTGGCGCACCCGCAGTACGACGAGGCCAAAATCCTCGAACGGCTGACGGAGCCGGACCGCATCATCACCTTTCGGGTGACCTGGCAGGACGACGCCGGACGCGTCCGCGCCAATCGGGCGTGGCGGGTACAGTTCAACAACGCGATCGGCCCCTACAAGGGCGGTCTTCGCTTTCATCCCATGGTCACTCAGAGCGTCCTCAAGTTTCTCGGCTTTGAGCAGATCCTCAAGAACAGCCTGACTGGGCTCCCGATGGGCGGTGCCAAGGGGGGGGCGAACTTCAATCCACGAGGCAAGAGCCACAACGAGGTGATGCGCTTTTGCCAGGCGATGATGACGGAGCTCCACCGCCACATCGGCGAGGACACGGACATCCCTGCAGGCGATATCGGCGTGGGCGCTCGCGAAATCGGCTTCTTGTTCGGACAGTACATGCGGCTGGCAAATCGCTTCACCGGTGTCCTGACCGGGAAAGGGCTTGCCTTCGGCGGCAGCTTGGTGCGCGTCGAGGCGACCGGCTACGGAGCCGTCTACTTCATGCAGAACATGCTGGCGACGCGCGGAGAAGAGATCGCCGGCAAGACCGCCGTGGTGTCTGGCTCTGGAAATGTGGCGCTCTATTGCATCGAAAAACTGGTCGAGCTCGGTGCGAGTGTCGTGACCGCGTCGGACTCGAACGGTTTCATACACGACCCGAGCGGGATCGACGCCGAGCGGCTCGCGTGGCTGAAGGATCTCAAGGAAAACCGTCGCGGACGCATCAGTGAGTACGCCGAGCATTTTGGTTGCGCGTACCACGAGGGCTCGCGGCCCTGGGGCGTCCCGTGCCAGCTAGCGATGCCATGCGCCACCCAGAACGAACTCGACCTCGAAGACGCCCGGACACTCATTGCCAATGGCATCGTTGCCGTCGCGGAAGGCGCCAACATGCCGTCCACGCTTGATGCAGTCCATTTGTTTCTCGACCAGAAGGTCCCATTCGGGCCGGCGAAGGCTGCCAATGCCGGCGGCGTCGCCGTGTCAGGGCTCGAACAGAGTCAGAACGCCCTCCGGATCTCCTGGTCTCGCGACGAAGTCGACGCCCGGCTGACAACGATCATGCGCGACATCCACGATCAATGCCGCGAGCACGGGCTCGATGAGGACGGGTTCCTCAACTACGTGCGTGGGGCGAACATAGCCGGCTTCCGGAAGGTGGCGGACGCGATGCTCGCGTACGGTGTCGTCTAGTGGCCTATATCGGGTGAATCGGTAGTGGTCACCGGCGCGCGGCGCCCGATTGACAAGGCGCAACGAGGGAACAGGCACACCGTACGTGACCGCGCTGACGCATGGTCCAGCGCCGGCCATTGCAGGTTGCTTCGCCCGGTGAGGTCTCGCTGATCAGGAACGAGCGCGTCTCGGTATGGTAGAGGCAGGTCGGATGGAACTGGCAGCACTCCATGTTGGCGACGCTGGCACCGGCGCGATATGCCATTACCAGACGCGATGTCCGGGTTGCTCGTATCGACATAGACCTTGCCGCACCCGCCAGTGGCCAACAGCACCACCGGCGCCGAGAAGGCCGTGATCGCGCCGGTGTCCTCGTCGAAGATGTATGCCCCCAGCACGCGCACCGGACAGGCCTGGCCGAGCGTCTGCGTGGTGACCAGGTCGACACCAATCGCGTTGGCGACGATCCGTATCTGCGATGCTCCTCGCAGCGCTTGACGAGGACGCGTTCGTTCTCGTGACCGGTGAGGTCCACCGCGTTCAGCACCCGCCAGTGGGTGTGGCCGCCCTCCGGGCCGAGGTCTATCAGACCGCAGACCGCGTCCGGCACGCGCTCGATGACCATAGCCACCTCTGTATCACATAGACCCCCGCCGGCCCGTCCTCCGCCACCCGCAGCGCAAAGCTCGACCCGGCGATTCCACTCCCCAGGAGGAGAAAGCGAGTCTCCATATCGGCACCGTCTAACCGCCCGGCCTCTGTCAATCCTCGCGGTCCTGTTTCCGCCCGGGTCACACCGCAGTATGATCGCCGCTGCGAGTGGCAGCGTCGGCGGCGAGGTCGTTCGAACGAGGCTCGCGTGCGCGGGAGGTGTCGCATGAGACAGCGGATCCAGCTCGTCGGGATGGTGGTCGTCGTAGCTCTGTCGCCGGCCGGCGGAGAGCGCGGCTGGGCTCAGGATGCCAAGGTCGTCGAGATCGACACTCTCAATGTGCGGGACACGCTGTATCACCTGTCAGGCGGCGGCGCCAACGCGCTCGCACTCATCGACGAAATCAACGGCGGTGTGGTGCTGATCGACGCCAAGCTGCCCGGCTGGGGCGAGGCGGTGCGCGAAGCGATTCGCGGGGTGACCGATCTACCGGTGACAACGATCATCAACACGCATGGCCATCCCGATCACGCAGGCGCCAACGGCGAGTTCGGGCCGGAGGTTGAGATCATCGCGCACGAGAACACGCGGACCAACATGATGAAGGCCGGCGTGGCCGAGAACGCATTGCCGACCACGACGTTTGCCGATCGGTTCACGCTGCTCGAGGGCCTCGACCAGATTGACTTGTACTACTTCGGCGCTGGGCATACTGACGGGGACATCGTCGTCGTCTTCCCGGAGAAAGGGGTTGCCTTTCTCGGTGATCTCCTCCCCCTGAAGGCGGCTCCCGGAATCGACACAGAGCACGGCGGGAGCGGCCTCGAGTTCCCCAATACGCTTGCGAAGGCCGTTGCCGGAATCGACGGCGTCACACGGGTCGTCACGGGCAAGGGCCCGTTTCCGTCGACGTACGCCGGGCGCGGGCGGCGAGAGACCGGGGAGCGACGGCCGTGGACCGGCTGGGTGACGTGGGACGACGTCGCGGAGTACGGCGACTTCACTCGCGACTTCCTCGCGACGGTGGACGAAGCGTTTCGCGCCGGTACGAGTGTCGACGCTGCGGCCGCGGCGCTTCGACTGCCAGACCGCTACGCGGCCTACGGCATGGACCTCGCGCGGGCAAACGTCGAGGCGATTTACAACGAGCTAGCGGCGCGGTGACGACCGCGGAAAGGGTCATGACGATGAGAGCCACTGCGGTACTTGCCTCGTTCGTGTTCATCCTCGCCTGCGTGTCCACCCTTCACGCCGATGACTGGCCGGAGTTCCGCGGCGAGGGCCGGCTCGGCGTCTGGCACGAGACGGGTATCCTGCAGGACTTCCCAGAGGAGGGGCTTAAGGCGCGCTGGAGGATCCCGATCAAGGCCGGCTACGCAGGCCCCGCAGTCGCCGACGGTCGCGTCTTCGTGACCGACTTCGAGCCGACCCGTGGGATGCGCGGCACCGAGCGCGCAATGGCGCTCGAAGAGACAACTGGCAACCTACTGTGGAGCCAGGAGTGGGACGCCGACTACGCCGGGATCCAGTGGGAAGTCGGGCCCGGCGCGACGCCGACCGTGGACGGCGATCGTGTCTACGTTCTGGGCCGGACCGGCGTGCTGTCGGCTCTGCGCGTCGACACCGGCGAGATCCTCTGGCGAAAGTCCTACGCCGAGGACTACCGCGTCGATCGAATGCGGTGGGGGTTCGACTGGGGCTTCGCCAGCGCGCCGCTCGTGGACGGGGAGCGACTCATCTGCTTCGTCGGCGGCCCGCCCGACGCGCGTGTCGTGGCGCTCGACAAGATGACCGGCGAGGAGATCTGGCGGGCGTTGCCGAGCGAGGCCGACCTCGGCGTCGCCCAGCCGATCATCATCGAGGCAGGCGGCGCGCGCCAGCTCATCGTCTGGGATCCGGAAGAGGTCGCCTCACTCGATCCGGTCACCGGCGAGGTCTACTGGCAACAGCCGTACGTCGTCGGCGGCGCGATGACCGTCGCGGTGCCGGTGCAGGTGGGGTCCCAGCTGTTCTTTTCCACGTTCTACGATGGCCCGATGATGTTGACGCTCAATCAGGATCGGCCGGGCGCCACCGTGGCCTGGAAGGGCGCGAGCAACAGCGAGATCCGGACCGAGGGGCTTCACGCCGTCCTGGCCACACCCATCATTGACGGCGGGTACATCTACGGGATCTGCAGCTACGGGCAGCTGCGGTGCCTGAACGCCAACACCGGTGAACGTCTCTGGGAGACTCAGGACGCGACGGTCGAGCGACGGCGGTGGGTCTCGGGATTCATGGTGAAGAATGGCAATCGGGTCTTCATCAACAACGACCGCGGCGAGCTGATTATCTCCCGGCTGAGCCCATCGGGCTACGAAGAGCTCAGCCGAACCCATCTGATCGATCCCACGTCCCCGCCTGGAAACCGCCGTGAGCTGCGCACCGTGAGCTGGGTCCACCCCGCCTACGCCAATAAACATGTCTACATGCGGAACGACGAGGAGATCGTCTCGCTGTCGCTGGACGCGGCGGACTACGATTGACCTGATCTGAGCCACCGTCGCACGCACGTCGTGACGCTGCGATCGTCATCGACTGCCCCGTCAACCACCGCCTCTCCCGTGAGCACACGTTCACTTGCAAGAGACCCAGACCGTATCGCCGTTGGTCGAATCCACGTCGACCTTGAGCTCGCGAAGCTCCTCGATCAGCGCGTCACCTGAGAGGATCGCAAAGTAGGGGAGAGACACCGATGGCTTTGAGCTTGTCACTCGACTGACTGGGCACCATCGTCGCCAGATTGATGCCGGTGCGAAAATCCCCGAGCGGCACGCGAATGTTGACCTTCGACGTGGTTAGAGACGGGCAGCGGTTCCTCGTGAACACGTTCGTTGAGCGAGCGGGTTCGTCGTCAACCCCTTGGTTGATCAACTGGGCGACCGCCACCCCTGTGGGACCCAATAGTCACGTGTAGGCCCACGTCAGTTGATGAAGAAATCCGTCCTGTTTCGCCGCTTCACGTCCTCCAGCGAGGCACCTGGAGTTGTACCGAATGTGTGCGTGGGGGGGGGGCACATTATTGGGCCCAGTGAAGTCCGGTGAGCCATTCCCACCACACCCATCCTGGGTGCACTCACGTCCTGACGATACCTCCGTACGGAAGAAACCCGCCCGCTGACAGTTCCGCGGATCATTGGTTTCGGTACCGACACCGGTCAGCCCCGATCTGGACGGGAGGAGGGGGTAATGGGGGGAACTGCAGTGAGGGGAGCATCGACGTAGTAGCCCAAGCTGGGTTCCCTTGTAATCTGATTCTCAGAGCAGAACCGTCCTACCGTAGTGGTCCGGCTCGGCAATTGGTCGTGTCGCGGGTCTGCCCGGCGCATCCTCGTTAGACAAAGCGCGCCAGCGAGAACATTTCCTCCGTCTGGCCGTCGTCCAGAACCAGACCCGCCGTGAACTCGCCCAACGCCGGGCCGTGCTTGTAGCCATGGCCCGAGCCGCCACCGACGATCCAGGCGTTAGCGGCCAGCGGGTGGCGATCGATGATGAAGTGGCCGTCTGGGGAATTCTCGTACTGGCACACTCGCCCCTCGATAAGTGGTGCGCCGCGCATGCCCGGAAAGCGGAATTCGAGGTAAGCTCGTGCCCGCCGGATGCCCTCGGTGGACGGTCGCCGATCCTGCGTCGTTGGATCGATGGTCTCACCGCGCTGGTCGTCGGCCATCTTGAAGCCACGACGCTCGGCACCGGGAATGCCGTACCAGAAGCGGCCGCCGTTGTCGGCCCACGCCGGCAGCGTTCCGTCATCGAAGTCGGTAACTCCGGCCGGCGTCCCGAAGTAGTAGACTTCCTGCCGCGTCGGCGTGATCAACGCAGCGAGCGAGTCGGAGAAGAAGCGACCGAGCCAGGGTCCGCAGGCAAAAACATAAGCGTCGACCGCCAGCGTGGATCCGTCGGAAAGAGTAACGGATCGCATCTCGCCATCCCGCGTATCGGCAGCAACGCAGGCCACCTGCCGGTACTCACCACCTTCGGCGACGAAAGCGTCGCGTACCGCCTCGCAGCCGCGACGGGCGAGCAGGTACCCTGCATGCGGCTCGTAGATCGCCCACCGGATGCCTTCCGGGTTGATCTGCGGATAACGACTCGTGAGCTCAGCGACGTCGAGCCGTTCGTAGGCAACCCCCGCGGCGTCGAGGTGAGTCAGCGCCGCCGTTTCGTAAGTCTCGTCGTCCTGCACCATCCATAGCACGCCCGTCTCGTGATAGAGGGGACGCCCCCAACGCTCCTGGTTTTCGCGCCATAGATCAAGCGAGCGGATCACCCAGTCGACGTAGATTCGCTCGTCGTACGTGTGGCGGATAACGCGCGACTCGCCGCCCGAACTGGCACGGGAGTGTCCTGGGCCCCAGGTGTCGCACAGCGTAATGCGGGCGCCACGGCGTAACAAGCTCAGCGCCGTCCAGCCGCCGAAAGCTCCAGCGCCGATGACGACGATGTGCGGCCCGGAAATCTGGTGCCGCCGCCCGCGCGGCCTTAGCGCCGCCGCCGGGACCAAACTCGCGCCCGCCTTCAAGACCGATCGGCGAGAGATTCTATCCTTGGGGACCCACATGACTCCTTTGTACCGCCGGCACTGTTCATCTCATCTTTCCGTCAGTGATGCTTGTCGAGAAATCTCTCGACCGTATAGTTCCAGGCATCAGCTTGTTCAAAATACGCGCCGTGACCACTACTCGGAATAAGAATCGGTTCGCCGTTGGGTAACCGGTTGGCGACCTCGGTGATCTGATCTGAAGGCATCGGAAAGTCTTCATCGCCAGCACATCATCAGCCGGATCCCACGTCGGCGTGTCTATGGTGGAGCGACCATCCTCGCCTGGCATCGAAGGTCGTTTCCCTATAACCGCCACAAGAACAGGACACATTTAGCGCCAAGATTCAGTGGATGCTGCCGGCACCATGGGTCAGTACCACGGTGGCGTCGGGTTCCCGCCGCGTGGCCATTTCGTGATGCAGACTCTCGCCACCGTATCACCGAGTATGACGGGTCAATACCGCCTCAAAACACGGATGGAATTGTATGTTACCTATGCTTTCCTCTCGTGTTAGGATGAGCACTTCTCAGTGTTTCCTTCTCCAGCGACGCACCTCACGCTCACACCGCTACCACCAACATCACCGAGTGATGCGGCACACCACGCCCCCACGAGGGGGAACGGGGGGGGCGAGGGGTATCTATATTTATGCAGCCACCCCAAACGTTGCAACCGCTACATAGGAGAGCCGTGACCACTACGCAAGTTGACTTTGGAGTTCGTAAGGGGCTCAACTGGGTTACGGTCAGTGTGATGGCGGGTTTTCACGTGCTCGCCGTTGCCGCGCTTTTCTACTCGACGTGGGGAGCCGTAGTACTCGCCGTCAGCCTGCACTGGATCTGTGGAGGGTGGGGAATCTGCATGGGGTATCATCGGCTCCATACACACCGTTCCTACAAGGCACCCAAGCCGATTGAGTACTTTCTCGCGCTTTGTGGCACACTGACGCTTCAAGGTGGACCGATCTTCTGGACGGCTGTTCACCGCATCCACCATCAGAATTCTGACAGATACGGCGATCCGCATTCTCCGCGTGACGGCCGTTGGTGGGCGCATATGCTCTGGGTGGTTTTTGGCGAACCGCTGCACGCCGACACTGCGGTGATGGGACAATATGCGCCCGATCTGGCGAAAGAGAAATTTTATCGGGTGCTCAATACGTGGCACTGGGTTCCGCTCGTTGTCCTTAGCCTGGTTCTTCTCGCCGCAGGCGGACTACCTTGGCTCCTCTGGGGTGTGTTCTTGAGAGTTGTTGTCGGGCTGCATGTCACATGGCTCGTGAATTCTGCAACTCATCTGTGGGGATCACGTCGATTCAAGACGTCGGACGACTCAACAAACTCGTGGTGGGTCGCCTTGCTAGCGTTTGGTGAAGGTTGGCACAATAATCATCATGCGCATCCGACGTCAGCTCGTCATGGGCTGGCGTGGTACGAGTTCGACCCGTCGTGGCTACAGATCAGATTCCTTGAAAGAATAGGCTTGGCGTGGGACGTGCGGGTTCCCACTCGGCAACAAATCAAGCGGGCCACCTAGGTTCCAGCCTCCCGGCTGCTCGGAAACAGTTTCGAGAAAGAGTATGGGGTGTCCGCCAGGACACCGACACGCGTACCATCGATACCTTCATCGCCCGGTCGCGACGCTACAGCAAGGATGAACCCTCGGCACCTTCAAACAGTCCAGGAAATGGGCTGCCGTTTCGTTGCTGAGCTACGTTTTACGCACACACCGTCAGCCACGGATTTCGCCGAGTGATAGTAAGAGTACTGTATGGATGCATGCCCAACTAGGGGATCGAGGGTAAGAGGAGTGCCTATATCGATACGGATGGATCCGCTCCCCCACCGAGACGCGAAACACGAACGCACCGAGCGCGACCGCGTCGACGTCTGACTAGAGCCCTTCGCCCCGATCGCCAATAGTTCGATAGACGACACGCCCGTCGGCA
>CAZYFH010000035.1:0-37325 GCA_964646815.1 uncultured Vicinamibacteraceae bacterium
GGATCCTGCTCTTCTCGGCGTTCTTCATTCTCTTCGCGACGATGTTCCCGACGCTCAGCGAGGCGGTGACCGGGCAGCGGATCACCGTCGGGCCGCCGTTCTTCAATAAGTGGATGATCCCGATCGGCCTGGTCCTGCTGCTGCTGACGGGCATCGGCCCGCTGCTGGCGTGGCGGAAGTCGACGCTGTCGAATCTCCGAGACCAGTTCATGTGGCCGACCCTGCTCGCGGTCGGTACGGCCGCCGGGCTCTACGCCCTCGGCTTCCGTGTCTGGGTGTCGGGCATCTGTTTTGCCCTCTGCGCCTTCGTGGTCGGGACCGTGAGCCAGGAATTTGCGCGTGGCGCGGTGGTGCGTCGAGGTGTCACCGGCACCGATATGGTGACCGCCATGATCGGGCTGGTCATGCGGTCGCGGCGACGTTATGGCGGCTACGTCATCCACCTGGGCATTGTGCTGATGATGCTCGGCTTCGCCGGCGCCGGCTACAAGCAGACGGCGCAGGTCCTGTTGACACCCGGCGAGCAGGTGGAAGTCGGCCGGTTCGCGGTGCAGCTGGATCAGTTGAGCGTCCGGGACGACGGCCGGAAGGAGATGCACACGGCGACGATGACGGTCTTCGAGGACGGCCAGAATGTCGGGCAGCTGCATCCTGGAAAGTTCTTCTACCGGAAGCACGAGTCGGAGCCGACGACCGAGGTCGACATGCGACGCACGTTCGCCGAGGACGTCTACGTCGTCCTCGCGGCGTATGACATGGCCGACCAGTCGGCCAGCTTCCAGGTCACGGTGAACCCGCTCGTTAACTGGATCTGGCTCGGCTTCGGCCTCCTGGCGCTCGGGACCGGCCTCGCCCTGCTGCCCGAGAGCCGCTTCGCGTTCCTCGCGTCGCGCACGGCGGAGGCAACGGCCACTCGCTCCGGGGCGACAACGGCACTCCTGGTGCTGGCGCTCGCGCTGGGCGGCTTCGGGACGACCGCCCGCGCGCAGATCGCCCCCGAGTCGTATCTGGCGACGAGCGAGCTCGAGGCCGATCTCCAGCGGGAGCTCGTCTGCACCTGCGGGACATGCCCGCACTACACGCTCGCCGATTGCAGGTGCTCAACGGCGGACCAGATGCGCGGCCAGCTCCGGGAACAGATCGAGTTCGGGAAGGACCGCGACGAGATCCTCCAGCACTTCATCACGACGTACGGCAGCCAGGAGCCGCTTGGGGCACCGCTGGACGAGGGCTTCAACCGTCTGGCCTGGCTGTTTCCATACTCCGTCGGCGCCACCTTCCTGGTCGGCATCGGCTTCGTGGCCGTGCGATGGTCACGTCGGGATCCGTCCGAGCGCGCGGAGGCGGGGTCGTCGCCCGAGGCTGCCGACGCCGAGCTCGATGCCCGCTTGGACGATGAGCTCCGAGACCTCGACTGAGGCCCGCCCGTTTCGTCCCTGGCACTTCTTCGTCCTCGCCGGTCTCGTCGGCGCCACCGTCGCGGTCTACATCGTGCGTCCAGGGGATTCCGCAGCCGTGGTGATCCTGATCGCGGCGGTAGGGGCCGGCGCCTACGTCGGTTACGCCCTCTACGGGACGTTCCTGCCGCTTGCGGCGCGGCAGTACGCCGACCGCACGGATATGGTCGGTGGCCGGACGCGCGCCGCTCTCGACCGGGAGAAGACGCTGGTCCTCCGCTCGATTAAGGAGCTGGAGTTCGATCGGGCGATGGGCAAGGTCTCGATGACCGATTTTAATGAGATGGGGGGGCGGCTTCGGAGTCGGGCGCGCATGCTCCTCGGCCAGCTGGACGCCGAGGGCGCCGGCTACCGCGACCAGATCGAGCGGGAGCTGGCGGACCGTCTCGCGGCTGGTGGTGAGGAGCGACCGGCGTCGCCGCAGCGCCAAGCCTGCGAAGGGTGTGGGACGCTCAACGAGCCGGACGCGAAGTTTTGCAAGGAGTGCGGGACCGCGTTGGACTAGCTACACATGCCGGGGTTCAGGGTTCAGGGTTCACGGGGCAGGGGTCGAGGTCGCCCCTGGGCGGCGTGCGCGCGGCGTGCGCGCGGGCGAATGCTGCGCGACGCGCCACCGGGCACCTGGCACCTGGACCCTGGAACCTTGAACCTCGCGCGGCGGGGACTGACGCTGCTGGGCGTCCTGTTCCTCGCCCTGAGTGGGACAGCCTCGGCCCAACCGGATCCCCGTCAGATGTCCGGTATCCCGCTTCCGGACCCGCAGCTGCCCGCCGGGACGATCTCCGTGCGTGTCATCCGCGGCCAGATGTCCAACAACGTTACGGATCACCCGGTCGAGCTGCGCGAGGGTGATGTCGTCGTCACCGTGCGCACCGATGCGGATGGTCGCGCGACGTTTCTGACGCTCAACCCGGGGTCGACGGTCACCGCCGCGACGGACCTCGACGGCGTCCGCGTCGAGTCTCAGCCCTTTCCGGTCCCTGGGCGAGGAGGTATCCGCGTGCTGCTCGTCGGTGCGTCAGAAGATGCGCCACGGGCCGACGTGGCCGCCGAGCAGGGGCAAGTGAGCTTTGGCGCTGAATCGCGGATCGCTGTCGAGCTGGCCGAGGAGACAGTGACAGTGTTCTATTTCCTGGACGTCGTCAATTCGACCGATGTGCCGGTCGAGTCCGATACGCCGATTCGCATCATCATGCCGCCAGGTGCGCAAGCGACAAGCGCGCTGCCCGAGTCGTACCCAGGCACCCGGGTCGAGGGCCCGGCGGTGACGCTGGACGGGCCGTTCGCGCCGGGTGTGACGCCACTTCGCGTCGCCTACGTGCTGCCTTACACGAGCGACGTCGCAGCCATCACGCAGTCGCTTCCGGTCGATCTTGAGGCGCTGCTGGTTATCGTCGAAAAGCGGGGCGCGATGGACGTGGCGTCCGAGCAGATCGCCCGGAGCGCGGATATGAACCCCGAAGGGGCGGGGGACGTCACGTATATCTTTGGGGCGGGCCCACGGGTCCCGGCCGGGGTACCGCTGATGTTCGAGATTACCGGCTTGCCGCACCACAGCCAGGTGCCTGCGATGCTCACGCTCGCGTTGGCCATGGTCATTCTCGGTGCCGGGGTGTGGGGCAGCGCCGTGCCGGCGACCAATGAGAAGGCGGGGGAGCAACGCCGGCAGCTTGAGGTGAGGAGGCACAAGCTGTTCGCTGGCCTCGTTCGCCTCGAGCGGCAGCAACGCGGCGGCAAGATCGGCGCGACGAAATACCGGTCGCGTCGCGCGGATATAGTCTTGGCGCTCGAGGGCGTGTATCGGGAACTCGACGACAAGCTCGCGCCCGTGGTGCTCGGCTCGCAGCCCCGCGTGGGCAAGCGATCGCCGGTGGCAGGGCAGTCGGGCACGGCCTGATGAGCCTGTCCGCGGCGGCATCCGACCCGTCCGATTTCGACCAGCTGAGCGTTGCGAAGGTCTCTCGCCACTACGGCCGCCGGCGGGCGCTCCATCGCGTGTCGTTGACGCTGGGTGCTGGTGAGCTCGTCGGACTCCTCGGACCGAATGGCGCGGGCAAGTCGACGCTACTCGGGCTCCTCGCGACCCTGATCGCGCCCTCCGCCGGGGTCGTGCGATACGGCGACCGGACCGCTCGCGGTGCCGGGGCCGCGCTCCGCGCGCACGTGGGCTTCCTGTCTCACGATCTGCAGCTCTATCCGGAGCTCACTGCCCGCGAGAACCTCGAGTTCTTTGCTCATCTGTACGGGCTGTCAGACATCGGGATGCGGGTGCGTGCGGCGCTCGAGCGAGCGCGGCTTGCCGACCGCGCCGACGACGCGATTCTGGGCTATTCGCGCGGGATGCGCCAGCGGCTTGCGCTTGAGCGAACCCTGCTGCATCAGCCTCGGCTGGTGCTACTCGATGAGCCGTTCACCGGTCTCGACGAGCGGTCGACGCGGATCCTCATCGAGCGCCTGCAGGAGCTGCGCGCCAAGCGATGCCTGGTGCTCCTGGCGACGCATGACCTTGACCTCGTTGACGGGATCATCGATCGTGCGGTCATGCTTCGCGGCGGCCGCGTCGTCGAGCTTCCCGAGTCCGGGGGGTCGCTGCGGGATCGGTATCGGGTCGCCATGCGGGATCACTAATGGCGATGTTGACGGTTCCAGGTTCGAACAGGGCAAACCCGGAGCGGTGGGGTGAGGCACCAGGAGGACTGGGGCGCGGAACCCGGAACAACGGCGCGCTGAACCGGGGGCACTGGTGCACGAAACCAAGTGCAACGGGCGCGGATCCTCGGGCGCCGGTTTCCGCATGAAAGACTTTTTTCGAATCGCCTGGCTCGTAACGCGTAAGGACATACGCGTGGAATCCCGCAGTCGCGAGCTGTTGTACACGACGGCGTTCTTCGCGACGTCGAGCGTGCTCGTGTTCTCCTTCGCCTTCGTGCGGGGTGGGCGACCGATCGTCGAGGCCGAGGCCGGCATCATCTGGGTGGCGCTGGCCTATTCAGGACAACTCGCGCTGGGGCGCGCGTTCGAACGCGAGCTGGCCCATGACGCGTTGCGCGGCCTGTTGCTGGCGCCGGTGGAGCGGGCCGCGATTTTCGTGGGCAAGCTGCTCGGCATCGTGCTGCTGATGGCCTTCGTTGAGATCGTGGTCGTCTTCTTCGTATCCTTGTTCTTCTCGACGTCACTGTTCCAGCACGGGTTCCTGCTCGCGGCGCTCATGGCGACGGGCACGGTGGGCTTCGCAGCTGTCGGCGCGCTCTTCGCCGCGATGCTGACACGGGCCCAGAGCCGCGCCGTACTCCTGCCGGTGCTGCTCTACCCGATCACCGTGCCGGTGCTCATCGCGGGGGTCGGCGGGACCGTGGCCCTCATTCAGGCGGAGCCGAACCTCGACCTGGCGCGTTTCTGGCTCGCGTTAATTGCATTCTTTGACGTGGTGTTTCTGACGCTGACGTTATGGACATTCGAGCCGCTCATGACAGAATGAGTCGGGTCCGAGGGTGGAGGCCAGACCCCGGGGACTTGGTCAGGGGAACAGAGGTGAACCAACCACGGGTGGTTGCATTGGTTGTCGTCGCGGCGGCGATGTTCGGCATCGCACCGGTGTGGGTTGCGCTAGCACCGGCTGAAGGAACGATGGGCCTCGTCTCGAAGATCGTCTATTTTCACGTCCCGGTCTGGATCATGATGTTCCTGGCGGTCTTCATCTGTGGTATCGCGAGCGGTGTCTATCTGTTCAAAGAGAAGCCTGAGGCCGACCGCCTCGCCGTTTCGGCGGCAGAGCTGGCGGTGCTGTTCGGCCTGATGGGGCTCACGACTGGCCCCATTTGGGGTCGTGTGTCGTGGGGAACCTACTGGCCGTGGGATGTGCGCACCACGCTGGCGCTCATTCTCGAGCTGACCTTTATGGCCTACTTGCTGCTCCGCAGGTACGGCGGCCCGGGTTCCGAAAAGCTCGCGGCGGGTTTGGCCATCTTCGGGATGTTCAACGTGCCGTTCGTCTACGTGTCGGTCAATGTCTGGCGGACATTGCATCCCGAAACGACGGTCGTCCCGACGTTGCCGGCCTCGATGGCGGGGCCGTTGTGGTGGTGCATGCTGGCCTACCTGGCAATGTTCCTGGTGATGCTTCACGGCCGACGGAGGCTGGAGAACCAGCGCGCGGTCGTCAATCGGCTTCGACTGGCCCTCGACGAGGAGTAACCACGCGCGTGAATCGACGCCTGTTCGGTTTCAACGTCCAGAGTTCACGTGTGGCTGTGATCGTGACGCTGGTGGTGATCTCGTCGCTCTTGGGATCGCTCGCTGGCGTCGAGGCTGCGCAGCCGGCGCAGCCGCCGATCGCGGAGTTTGTGCCGATCGACGAGTTGCCGCCAGAGGACCGGCTGCCGGCGGCCCCGTTCCTGGTTGCCGCCTATTCGATCGTCTGGATACTGGCGTTCGGATACTTCTGGTTACTCTCGCGCCGCTTTTCTGAGGTCGAGCGTGAGCTCGCTGACTTGTCGCGGCGCGTTGGTGACGACGGCGACCAGGCCTAGTCGCGAGGTCTAGCCGCCTTCGCTACCCGGAGCTTGTACGAATGAGTGATGGGGTGCTGAAGACAGCCGGCACGCACGGCGGGCCGCGCGAGCGCGGAGTGGGGCCTTCGCGGTCCCCGCGGAGCGGTCGCGGGCGCTTGGGGCGAAGCCCCATCTAGACAATGCTTGGCATGACCGCCGGGCACGTCGTCTTCATCCCAGCCGTGCTGCTCTTCGGGATCGTGGTCGGCTGGATCCTCGGCTCCCGCGCCGCGGCAGATGCCTACGCTGCCGAACTGCGCCGGCGCGAAGAGCGCGCGACGCGAAAGGCTGGGCGGCCGGCGGCGGCGTCGTAAGCGGCACGCAACGTCAGGATTGAGTTCGCCGCAGCCGAACCAGCCTCCTGCTTGCGGATTCTGGATCATGGCTCCGGGCGTGCGGCTCAAGGCTCGACCTCGAACCTTACCGCCCCACCCCCAAACGTCGCGCCAGGCTTTCGGGCAAGTTGGCGTCGATGATTTTCTGCTGCGCGACGTCGACGCGATACGGTACGCGCACGATCTCGACCTGGGCGGCCTCGTCGTCATAGACGGCATAGGCAGCGCGCGGGTCGCCGTCTCGTGGCTGGCCGACCGATCCCGGATTGATCAGATACCGTGGCTCGTCTTCCAGAGGGACGACGGTGGGATCCGGCGCCCCAAGCTCCGGAACCACGACGTCGAGATCGGAGGATGCGTCGCGACGCAGGAATGCCACGGGCAAGTGCGTGTGTCCGAAGAAGCAGATGCGTCCGGTCGCGGCATCCAGGGCGCGTGCCGCGTCGTCGTGGTCGAACACGTAGACATCCTCGTCGAACGGTGTGCCGTGGCACACCTCTACGACGCCGTCCACCGCCACCGGACCGCAGGGGAGGGCCGCCACTCGTTCGCGATTGATCGCGCTCAAAGCCCCGAATGTCCAGGTGGCCGCTTGTGCCGCGACGTGGTTGAAGTGATGCGGCTCCTCGAGCCCTGAGGCGACCTTGTCGTGGTTGCCGCGGATGAGGATGTCGGGCTCGAGCGCGTACACGCGATCGACGACCTCGTTGGGGCTCGCGCCGTAGCCGACCAGGTCGCCCAGCACGAAGAGCCGGTCATACGCCTCGCGCGGCGCGGTCTCGAGCACGGCGTCGAGCGCCTCGATGTTGGCGTGAATGTCGCTCAGGACGAGGGCGCGCATAGTGGAGGGGCGATTACGTTCCCAGCCAATCGAGGATCCGTTCGACCAGCTCCCCCGCCGGCGAGCGGTTCGCGTCGAGCCGCAGATGAGCGTGCTGGTAGGCAGCGTAACGGGCGTCGAACAGATGCTGCATCGACGCGCGGTTGTTGGCGAGTGGCCGCCGGCCGTCGGTGGGCAACCGCCCGATTACCGTCTCGAACGACACGTCGAGCCAGATGGACACACCACGTCGGTTGATCGCCACTCGGTTCACGGGATCGACGAACGTGCCCCCACCGGTTCCCACCACGACGTGGCGCATCGCCAGCAGCTCTTGCAGCACGGCGCGCTCCGTCTTGCGAAAACGCTGTTCGCCATTGGTGGCGAAGATGTCGGCAACGGTCTGCTGCTCGCGTACCTCGATTCGGTCGTCCACGTCCTCGACCCGCCATCCGAGGCGTCGACCGAGCGCCGCGGCGACCGTGGATTTGCCGGCCGCCATGAACCCTACGAGAAAGATCCTGTCCGTGCGCACACGACTTTCCACGCGCCTTACGCGTGCCGTAATTCGTCGAGTGTCGTGAAGAACCCAGGATACGACACCTCGACCACCTCGGCACCGACGATGTGGCTGGGCCCGGCGGCCGCCAGAGCCGCAATTGCAAAGGCCATTGCGAGCCGGTGGTCGCCGGCCGCATCGACCGTTCCACCGTGCAACTGACCAGTGGCATTCACGTGAAACCCGTCGTCGCGCTCGTCGACACGGGCGCCCAACTGGCGCAACCCGGCGGCGAGCCGGGCGATGCGGTCGCTCTCCTTGTGCCGGAGCTCGCCGGCGCCGCTCACCTCGATGGAGCCGCCGTGGGCCGCCAGCGCGCCCAGCACCGGGAGTTCATCGATCAGCGCGGGGACTTCGTCTGGCGTGATCACAATCGGTCGCAGCACGTCGTGCCGCACGCGGAGCGTCCCGACCGGCTCGCCGAACGCGCTGCCGGTCACGCGCACGTCGACGCTCGCGCCGGCGCGGCGCAGCACGTCAAGATACGCCGTCCGCGTGGGGTTCAGGCCGACCGACTCAATCTCGACATCCGAATCGGGCAACGCGGCCGCCGCCGCGACCCAGAACGCCGCCGACGAGACGTCACCCGGGACGGCGAGGTCGCCGCTGCGGAGCGCGGTACCCCCGGTGATCGTCACGCTCGTGTCGTCCTGCCGGACCCCAACCCCAAAGGTCTCCAGGGCGCGCTCGGTGTGATCCCGCGTCTGCACGCGCTCGACGACGCGCGTCGGGCCTGTGGCGTGGAGCCCCGCGAGGAGCACAGCGCTCTTCACCTGCGCGCTCGCCACCGGCGGCGTGTACTCGATCCCACGGAGATGGCCGCCGGTGATCGTGATCGGAGCGCAGCCGTCCGACGCGACGAGCGTGGCTCCCATACGCGAGAGCGGCTCGATGATCCGGTCCATCGGACGCCGCTGCAGTGAGCGGTCTCCGGTAATCACCGTGCGGAAGTGCGTCGCGGCCAGTACCCCGGCGAGCAGTCGCAATGTGGTCCCCGAATTCCCAGCGTCGAGCGAGCCGGTCGGTGGTGTCAGGGCATTGAGCCCTCGGCCTGGCACGGTCACCGTCGATTCCTCGCCGTCGCGTCCACCGGTGTGCCGTATCGCGATACCCAGAGATTGCAGACACTGGAGTGTCGCGCGACAATCGGCGCCGCTCGCGTAGCCGGTGATGGTCGAGGTGCCGGGCGCCAGCGCCGCGAGGATCGCGTAGCGGTGTGAGATCGACTTGTCGCCAGGCACGCGGATCCGGCCGCGGAGCGATCGCGCCGGCTCGACCGTCACCGCGGTTGTCGCCGCGTCGGACATGCGCGAACTATACCTCAGGGTCCTCAGTCCCTCGCTTGCTCGAGCGCGCCGGCCGGGGGTATCGTAGTGGTCCTCTGACGCATGTCTGTCGCTGGCAACGTCATTCGCCTCGATTGTCCCAGCCACTTCGACATACTGGACCTCGTTCAGGTGGTGACGGACCAATTGGGGTGTGTCGGCGGTCTCGACGGCGACTCGACGCATTGGATTGGTATCGCCGTTCGCGAATCGGTCATTAACGCCATCAAACACGGTAACAACGAAGACCACTCGAAGCGCGTCGTGGTGGAGTGCAGACTGGAGCCGCTCGCAAAACCAACCACGCTCGTCGTGCGGGTCGTCGATCAGGGCGTCGGCTTCGACCCCGTCGAGATTGCCGATCCGCTCGCGCCTGAAAACCTCCTAAAGTCGAGCGGCCGCGGCATCTTTTTCATGCGTAGCTTCATGGACGACCTCACGCTGCAACGCGCGCCAGAGGGAGGAATGGAGGTGCGGATGGTGAAGAAGCTGGTGTGACGTCGGCGATCGACCCCGCCTTTTGTGCCACCGCAGCCGAAATCGTGCTGCGGGCCGGCGACATGCAGCTGGCGCATTTCGGCGTGGGGGTCGCCGTCACCAAGAAGGGCCCGATCGACCTCGTCACCGAGGTCGACATTGAGATCGAGCGGATGTTCCGGCGGCTCATCGGCGAGCGGTTTCCCACACACGCGATCTTGGCCGAGGAGCTCCCGAACCACCCGATACGCGATTCGGCTGCCGGATATCGGTGGGTCTTCGATCCCATCGATGGCACGGTCAACTACGTACACGGGTTGCCGTTCTTCTGCGCGTCGCTGGCGCTCGAGATCGACGGTGTGCCGTCGGTGGGTGCGGTGTACGACCCTTTACGCCAAGAGTTGTATGCGGCGGAGCGGGGGATGGGGGCACGGTTGAATGGCGCGCCGCTGCACGTCTCGACGGCTGATGAGCTGACCAGCGCGCTGCTCTGCACAGGGTTTCCATACGACGTGCGCGAGCATGTGGGTGAGACAATGGAGCTCTTTGGCGCGTTCGTGGGTCAGGCGCGTGCGGTCCGCCGCCTCGGCTCGGCGGCGCTCGATCTCTGCTATGTTGCGGCCGGTCGGCTGGATGGCTTCTGGGAGCGCGGTCTTCACCCGTGGGACACGGCGGCCGGTGCACTCATCGTCGCCGAGGCCGGCGGTCGGATCAGCGGCACGCGGGGGGAGCCCTTCGAGTCGCTGGCCGGACACATCGTCGCATCCAACGGGCGCATCCACGAGGCAATGCTGGCGACGATTGGCGCGTGCGACACGAGATCCACCCGTTCACAAAGCGGGACGGATTGATACCCATCTGGGACAGTCGTCGTCGACGATTCCCCGGTCCAGTGGCGCGCTGCACCGGCCCGGCACCGGCGCCCTCTCCCTGGCATCGATCGTGAACAAACGTACCGTGGTGCGGCAAGCCTGCCGCACGATTCGCGGTGCATTAGGGCATGCGCCGCGAGTGGAGGGCGTCATGCTTCTGATGCGTTTCGACCAACTCACGATGGCCGTTGTCGTCGCGCTTGTCTTCGTTTTTGCTTGGAGCAGACCCGCCATGGCGCAGCAGTCGGTCACCCTCACCGGGGGGTACTTTTCGGTCCGGGGGGCCGACGCGCGTCTCGACCACGACGTCGCGATCGAGAACCTGAATCTCTTCGCGTTCGACCTCTCGGACTTCAACAGCGGTACGTTCGGCGGGTCGTGGAACGTGGCCCTCGGCGAGTATTTCGAGACAAGTCTCGGACTTGGCTACTCTCGGCGGACCGTGCCGAGCGTGTACGACCAGTTCGTCAACATCGACGGCTCGGAGATCTCTCAGGAGTTCACGTTGCAGGTCGTGCCGTTCACCGCGACCCTGCAGGTGTTCCCTTTCGGGCTGAGCGCGGTGTTTCAGCCGTATTTCGGCGGCGGTGTCGGGCTGTACCGCTGGCGGTACAGCGAGGTGGGCGATTTTATCGATTTCGGAGATTTCAGCGTGTTCCGCGATCGATATGTTGCCGAGGGGTCCGATATGGGTAGTGTCCTGCTCGGCGGCGTGCGGGTGCCCGTCAGTGATCGGTACTCGGTCGGCGCCGAAGTGCGCTATCGAGAGGCGAACGGTGTCGTCGGTATCGAGAATGGGTTTCTCGAGGATCGGATCGACCTCGGAGGGGTGACATGGCAAGTAACGTTACAGGTCAATTTCTAAGTGCACGCAAGACAACCCGCTCAGGGCCCAAGGGTAAAGGCTCATGGCTGCGGCAGGAGCTAGTGGAAGCTGGGCCCAAGCGCGAAGCGGGCGAGCTGCCCACGGAGCGCGAGGATATAATCACCGACGCACGTGTCGAGTATCGTCAGCTGGCTCCAGGTCTTCGCCGCGTCCATCGGTGGCCCGGGTCTCTTTATCGTCGCGTTCCTCGATTCCTCTTTTCTGTCACTGCCCGAGATCAACGATTTGCTCGTCGTGACGATGGTTGTCCAGGACAAGGAGGGGATGATCTACTACGCGACGATGGCAACGCTCGGCTCTATCACCGGTTGCTTTGTGCTGTACATACTTGGCCGCAAGGGAGGCGACGCGCTCGTGCGCCGGCGCTTCGGCGGCCCGCGACTCGAGCAGGCGATGGCGTTATCGCAGCGTTTCGGCGTGCTCGCCGTTGCGGTGCCGGCGATCCTGCCGCCACCCGCACCGTTCAAGGTGTTCGTTGTGCTCGCAGGCGTGGCGCGCGTGCCGGCCTGGCAATTTGCGATCGCCGTGGCGTCTGGCCGAGGATTTCGATACTTCGCCGAAGCCGCGCTCGCCGTGCGGTATGGCGACGACGCGATCGCGTTCATCCAGACGAACGGGCGCGTCGTGTCGATTGCGCTGGCTGTCACGATGCTCGCGGGCGGCATCGCGTACGTGGTCTGGCGCCGTCGGCAGGGCATGTCGAGCGCCGATCTATAATCTGATGCTCGTTCATGTCACCTGATATTTCGGTCGTCATTCCCCTGCGGAACGAGGCGCCCAATCTTTCAGAACTGCATCGAGAGTTGACCGCGACGCTCGCGGCCTCGGGTCAGTCCTACGAGCTCATCCTCGTCGATGACGGCAGCACGGACGACACATATCGCATCCTTGCACAGCTGCATGCGAGCGATCCCCGCGTGCAGGTCATCCGTCTGCGGCGAAATTTCGGTCAAACGGCGGCGTTCGCCGCCGGGTTCGCGCGTGCGCGTGGCCGCTGTATCGTGACCTCCGACGGCGATCTACAGAACGACCCCGGTGACATCCCGGCCATGATCGGCATGCTGGACGACGGGAACGACATCGTCTGCGGGTGGCGTCGCGACCGGAAGGACCCGTGGCTCACGCGGCGGCTACCGTCGATGCTCGCCAACTGGTTGATCTCGCGGACCACCGGGGTGCGGCTGCACGACTACGGGTGCTCACTCAAGGTGTTCCGTAGCGAAGTTATCCGGCCGCTGCGTCTGTATGGCGAGATGCATCGGTTCATTCCAGCCATCGCAAGCGAGCAGGGTGTGCAGATCGTCGAAATGGTCGTCAACCATCGGCCGAGACGGTTCGGCGCGTCGAAGTATGGCCTCTCGCGAACCGTGCGGGTCGTGCTGGATCTCGTGACCGTGAAGTTCCTCCTGAGCTACTCGACCCGGCCGCTCCAGATGTTCGGACCGCCCGGCCTGCTGATGGGGTTCGGCGGTGTCGCCATCCTCGGGTATCTCGGCTACTTGCGTCTCGTCTTGGGGCAGGCGATTGGCGACCGCCCGTTGCTCTTGCTTGGGATCCTCTTGCTGTTTGCCGGCATGCAGCTCGTCACACTGGGACTGCTCGCGGAGCTGCAAGCACGGACCTACCACGAGTCCCAAAGCAAACCGATCTACGTCATCCGCGATGTGCTTGAATCCGTCGGCGCGGAGGAATCCGACCCGACCGCTGAACGCGACGTCTCCTCGGCGACTCCCGTCTGAGTGCGCAGCGCGGACGCTGACTGGTCACGGCGTAAGCAGCCGCGTGGCGGCAAAGGCCCAGATGACCAGCCGCGTGTGGCGTGCGAGTGCCGCGGGCCTCACCACGGTTGCGAGGCGGTCATCGTCGGCCGGCGTGGACGTTGGCTCGAGGGCCACGGGACGCCCGAACTCCCACGCGAGCTGATCGGCCAGACCGGCGCCCGAGGCATGGTGGTCGCCTCCGGCGTGAAACACCAGCGTGTGACTATCGCCGATGAGGGCGATTGGGCTCTGCGGATCCGTCGGCGCGGCGATCCACCCATCGGGTGTCGACTGCACGATGGCGCGCAGCCGGAGCTCTTCTGGAGCGGGCGCCCCGACGCCAAGCGCGCGCCAGAGGTCCCCGCGGATCGGGCTCGTGTGCCAGCGGGGCTCGAACCGTAGCGGCTCGACCTCGGCCAGCGCTGGCATCGCCGCCACGACCTCCCCGATGGCGCGGGCCGCCACGAAGCACCCCGTACTGGACCACCGCGAGTCCTGACGACAATACAGCGGACCGTCAGGATGAAAGCGATCCCTGATGAATCGAGTCGTGAGATCGAGGACGTCGACGCCGGCCTCGCGGAGACGCGTGTAGCGCTCCTCGAGCGTCGGGTCGAGCCGTGGGATCGGAATCGGGACGTCGAGATGCTCAGCGAGTCGATCCGCATAGACGATGCTCTTCGGCGGTACAGGGACAACCAGGAGGGCGGTACCGGCGGTCAAGAGCTGACGGTGCACGGACACAACGGTAGAGAGCGCGTCATCGCCTCCCGCTGGCGCGCCGAGGCGCTCCAGCTCCCGGGTAGCAAAGTACCAGCCGTCGAGTCCGGCAACGACCGGCGAGTCACGACCCGCCGCCTCGGCGGCGAGCTCGGAGCACGTCGCGGCGAACCGACCCTCAAGCTGCGGGTCTAGCGCCGGCCGGCACGCGGTGGCTACGAGCGCTAGGCAGACCGCGGCACAGTGTCCGCGCCTGCTGCCGTCGCTCGCGATTCGACGCTTGCCGCGGTCCCAGGTTTCTGGGTTGACCGACATGTGATCAGCAGGTACTATGCCGCGTTCCTTTGTTGATACGTTGGCCACGCGCGGACATCCTCTCATACTTCAGCGTTGCCCTTGGCCTGACGGCCGTCTTCTGGTCGGCGGCGTGCCAGGAGGGATCCGTTGTGCCTCCGATTACCCCGTCACCGTTGCCGGCAGACAAAATCGGGGAGCTGCGGATCGCCTGCCCGCCCAACGTCCTGACGCAGTCGTTTGACGGCCGGCCGGTCCCGACCGCGTTCGGCGAAGCGGTGGTGACCGGTGGCCAGCCGCCGATCGAACTCGGCTGCAGCATGGTGTCCGGGAGCGCGTTCGACATCGGCACGACCAATGTCGCCTGCAACGCGTCGGATGCCCTCCAACAGGTCAGCGCGTGCAGCCTGTCGGTCGTGGTACTGGGACCGCCACAACTCGCGGCAACCACGTTCTTGGCCTTCGGTGACAGCCTGACCGCGGGGGTGCTCGCGCAGCCGATCGTGGGCGCCCGTGAGCTCGATCCGATGCGGTCGTATCCCTTCCTCGTGCAGCGCGATCTGGCTCGGCGCTACGTGACGCAGTTCATCGAGGTGATCAACGCTGGGGTCCCCGGCGAGGAGGCGTCCGACGCCGTCACGCGATTCCAGGGGCTGCTCGGCTTGCATCGGCCGGATGTCGTGCTCCTCATGGAGGGGACGAACGATCTCGATGTGGTGTCGGGGAACGGAGCAAGTGCGGCAGCGAGCGCAATCGACTCGATGGTGGCCGCGGCAAATGGTGCCGGCGCGGACGTGTTCCTTGCCACGATTCCCCCGCAGCGTGGTACCGCGTCTGCCGACCTCGTGCCGCCCTACAACACGCAGATTCGATCGATCGTCGCCCGACGGGGGGCACAACTCATCGATGTTTTTTCGATCATCCAGAACGGGCAATGCACCCTGCAGACCACCCGAACCGTCTGGACGACGCACGGCGCCACCGCCGATTCCATGCCCTGTCTCGGTGATGATGGGTTGCACCCGACCGCCGAGGGGTACCAACGGGTGGCGGATGCGTTCGCGGCGGCGCTCGTCGAGCGGTACGACGTCGTAATCGAGCCGACGCTCACGATAGCGACCCCTGCGCTCGACGCCGACGGGGGCACACCATCGGAGCCGCGCTCGCCGGTAAGGGGGGAGCGATGATGCTTGTCACGGCGCGGCGCGCGTGCGGGCGGTACCTCCTCGTCGTGGTCATGACCGCCGCGACGGTAGCGCCGGCGTGGGCGCAGTCATCCGACACGAAGGCGGCCGCCCGCGCGCAACAAGCGAGCCAGCGTGAGCTCGTAGAGGACGATCAGACGGTGAGCCCGTGGGGGCCACTGAGCGGGCGCCTGTCGCTCTCGGTCAACGGGGCATTCCAGAACGGCGTGCGGCGAGTGCGCGAGACGCTGAGGTTTCGCGCCTATGGCGAGGAGGCCGCGTTTCAGACGCGCCAGGACATCGAGGGCGGCGCGCTCATCGATGTGGGCGGGCGGATTCGGGCGTGGCGCCAGCTGGAGGTGGGGGCCACCTACACGCAGCTCAACGGACTCGATCCCGCCGTCGTGAGCGGGTCGGTGCCCCACCCGATCGAGTTCAACCAGCCCCGCACCGCCGATCCCCAGACCTTCCAGCTCATCCACCGCGAGCGCGCCACGCATGTGTCGGCCGCGTGGGTCGTGCCAATACCGTTCGATGCCCATTTCGCTATCGCGGTCTTTGGCGGACCCTCGTTCTTCAGCGTCCAACAAGGGCTCGTCACGTACGTCACCGCGCGTGAAGCGGGTGGTCCGCCGTTTGCCACAGTCAATGTGACTGTCGACACCGGCGAGCATCGTCGCAATGCTGTCGGCGGTCATATCGGCGCCGACGTGACCTTCAAGCCGACCGAATTCGTCGGGCTCGGATTCCTCGTCCGGTACGCGGCGGCGTCTGTCACGCTGCCGTCATCGATCTCGCCGGCCGTGCCCTTGACGGTTGGCGGATTCCAGACCGCTGGAGGGCTGCGACTGTGGTTCTGAGCTGGTGGACTGTAACAGCCATGTGTGGAGTGAGATCCGAGCCGCGACGCCCGACTGGCAAGGCGTGACGAGGGAGCCTGTTCCGTATATGTAACCGAGGAACACCGCTGGCAGGCGGGCGTCGCGTCCCGGACGGAAATCGGTCTACAAAGGCCTGTTAGAGTCCACTAGTGTCCCGTGGTGAGAGTCCCGCGTCGCACCGAGACCTGCCCCAGATGAAAGCCCCGTGTGGCCGTCACAAGGTGCGCGGAGGGAGAACGCTGCCCGTATTTGACTCCGTTGGCACAGAGGCCAGCGCCAGCCATTGCGGGATGCTCCGCCCGGTGAGCGCTATTGATTCACCTGATTCAGGCAACTAGCCGCCGGCGACGCGTGGCGACAGTTGTATCGAGACCCCGAGCACGCGCGGGTCCCCCGACCCACGTGTGCGCAGGCGTGGCACGAACCCGTCACGGGTCGTGACGGAGAGGATGAAGTTCTGAGCGCCCCGCGCGTGCACCCCATCGACCGCAAACGTCAGGCGGGTTGCGGCGTCCGGCGTCACGTCCGCGACCTGCGTCGCGCCATCCACGGTCACCGCCACGCGGTTGTCGATCGGCGCCCGTAGCACGACGTCCAGCCCGACTAGCCGGGGCGCGACGCGGATGATGATGTCGGCCCGCGCGCGGCCGCTCACCCAGATGCCAGGGGCTTCCGGTCGGTTTGCGTTCGTATCGAGGTAGTAGAGGAGCAGTGGCGGGTCGGAGGGGTAATGAACGCGCGAGCGGCCCTGGTCGAGGCGGACCGGTAGATCGTTCACCATCGTCAGCTCGACCGGCAGCGATCGCAGCGGTCCCCGTTCGGCGAGGAGCCAGGGGCGTTTGGCGGCGACGAACGGATCGATGAGGGCCGGCGCGGCGAAGAGGGCTCCGCCGACCCAAAGGACGAGGGCTGGGGCGAGGGACCGCGCTGTCGGCAGCAGGAAGAACAGGGCCGGGTAGATCCCGAGGAAGTAGCGGTTTCCCGGCGGCCCGCCCCCACCCGACCAGGTGTTGGGAAAGAACACGAGAAACCCCACTGCGGTCATGCCGACTGCTCCGGCGATCAGCACCTGCCACGCGGTCAGCTCGCGTCGCCGCCAGAGTGCCCACGCGAGGATGACCACGCCGGGAAAGTAGTACGGCACAAGCCCGAAATGGCGGCCGACCATGAAGTACAAGGCGTTATGGCCGAACTGGTTGACCAGCGACGACGGCGAGTTCTCGAATGTGCTGGCGTGTTCCATAGGGTTCAGTACCTCGATTGGGGAGGTGCTGATGGATACACCGAGCTCGTCAAATGCAGGCGCATCAGATTCGAACGGGAACTGGCCGTAGATGGTCCGACGGTGAGCCCCGCCCTGATAGTTGAACTCCCCACTGATTGCCGCATTCGCCGTGAAACAGGCGAGAGCCGCGACGGCCCACACGGTGCCGACGACGGCGCCGTGCGCGACGCGTCGCCGCCACCACGCGAATGCCACGAGCGGCACGATCAACGGGGCGTTCGTCAGCTTCGAAAACGTCACCAGGCCCAACAGGAGCGCCGCAACAATATCCGAGGCCGTCCCGCGCAGCCAGGCGGGCCGCGGCGACACGTCGGCAACGTCCTTGTAAAGCCAGCAGAAGTACGCATAGAAGGCGAGGGCGAAGTTGAAGGTGTCCGAGGTGAGGTACACGGCATACAGCGGCGCAATTGACGCGCCAAGAAATCCGGCGGCGATCAGCACCGCCGCCGGGCTCGGTAGTCGCGCGGAGGCGAACAGATACGCGCACACGAAGACGCCGGCCAGTAGGAGGACATTGAGGAACAATAGGCCGTTGAGCCCGGCCAAGCGTACGAATGGGGCTGCAATCAGCGGATAGATGAAGGCCTTGGCAAAGAATGATGGGTCGTCGCTTGTTGCCGGCCCCTCGCCCCGTTTCAGGAAGATGCCTTCTGGCCCGCTCTGATAAGTGTGCCAGAAACGAACAAGGTCGCCACGCTCAAAGGTGAGGTTGCCGTCGTAGGCGACGCTCTGGGCCATGGTGACGTAGGTGGCCTCGTCACCCTTGATGCCGTATGCCTTAGTGACCACGTCGACGGAGAGCGCGGTCGCGGCGAGAGCGACGAACACTAGGAGGATGATCAGCAGCCCGGGATCCAGTGCCACTGACCGCGAAGCGTCGCTGCGCGCGCGTTCGGGTGGCGGTGGCGCCGACTGCACGCGGGATACTATATCAGCGAGAAAGTGCTGAAAGGGCACACGTTGCGACGAACGCTCGCTGAGCTCACGGACTCAACCTTCGACGTCGTGGTCATCGGCGGCGGCATCTCGGGAGCCTGTCTTGCGCACGACGCCGCATTGCGTGGACTGTCGGTGGCGCTGGTCGAGCAGGGTGACTTCGGTGGAGCGACGTCGGCCGCGTCATCGAAATTGCTGCACGGCGGTATCCGATACCTGCAGCAGATCCGGTTTGACAAGGTCCGCGAGTCGTCCCAGGAGCGCAGGGTCCTCGCGGGTATCGCGCCACATCTGATCCGGTGGGTCCCGTTCCTCGTGCCGACCTACTCCGACCCGGCACGCGGGCGGTGGTTCCTGGCCTGCGGGATGCGTCTCTATGCCTGGCTCGGCGGCGCCACCGACCCAGTCCCGGAGCCGAACGCGCCGACCTCCGGGACCTACTACAGCCGTGCGGAGCTCGGTCAACGCGCGCCGGAGCTCGCTGATTCCGCCGATGTGACCGGTGCCTTCGTGCTCTACGAATCGCAACTGCACAGCTCCGAGCGGATGACACTCGCGTTTCTCAAGACGGCGGCGCAACACGGAGCCATCGTCGCGAACTACGTGTCGGTCGACGGTTTACTGTGGGCCGGGTCGCGAGTAGCCGGCGTGCGGGCGCATGACGTCGAAAGCGGCGATCCCCTTGAGATCCGCGCCCGTGTCGTCGCCAACGCCGCTGGACCGTGGTTGCCCCGCTTCAACGATCGGTTCGCCGTGGGGTCGCTCCGTCACGCCGTGACCGGGATGGCCCAAGGTGCGCACATCATCACGCGCCAGATCATGCCCACCTTCGGCGTAGCACTGTCGACCGGTCGCGCGTCCGGCGCAAGGCTCGATCGTGGCGGACGTCACGTGTTCGTCATCCCGTGGCGCGGGCACTCGCTCATCGGCACGACCAACCGGCCATTCGACGGCGACCTGGACCGCGTGTGCCCGACCGAAGACGACGTGCAGGATCTCATCGACGACGTGCGATCCGCGCTGCCGGCGGTGCGCCTGGTGCGACGTGACGTGCGTCATGCGTTCGCGGGAATCTACCCATTGACCGCCCGCCGCCTCCGTCCCGGCGTCTATCAGGGGACCGGTGACTATCAGATCCTCGATCACGGGCGCGCTGGCGGTGCCGAGGGGATGGTGTCGGCGCTCGGCGCGAAATACACGACCGCAAGGCGACTGGCCGAGCTGGCGACCTCGACGATCTGCCGGCGCCTCGATCGGGGGGTCGATCGCTGCCGCACGGCGGAGACACCGCTCGTGGGCGGAGTGATCGACGATGTTGCGGCGTTCACACGTGACGCCGTCGGCCGCCACGCCGCCCTGATCAACCGCGCGACCGTGGAGCATCTCGTCCGTCACTACGGTGCGGAGATCGATGCGGTCGTCGGCGTCACGCCGGGGGACTCATACGGGTACCGACAGCTCACCTCGGCGCGGGAGTCGATCGAAGCTGAGGTCGTCTTTGCAGTGAAGCACGAGATGGCACGCCAGCTCGCGGACGTGGTGTTTCGGCGCACCGGCCTCGGCACGTTGGGGCATCCGGGCGACGCGTGTCTCCGGCGCTGCGCGGCTATCATGGCACCTCGGCTCGGGTGGACGGACACTGCCCGCGACGAACAGATCAGGAAGACGCACGCGCAGTTTCCCATCGCCGAGTCCCACGGGTCCGAGTCCTAATGGGGGAACCGCTGCGTGTGCTTGTCATTGCACCCACGCCGTTTTTCGGTGACCGCGGTTGCCACGTGCGTATCTACGAGGAGGCGCGCGGGCTCGCCCAGGTCGGGATCGAGACCCGTATCGTTACCTATCCGACCGGTCGGGACGTGCCCGATGTCGTAGTCACACGGGCGCGCGCGTTCCCCGGCGTCCGCGCGGGTGCGCTTGGGCCAAGCGTGGGCCGGCCCCTCCTCGACCTCGGTCTGCTCGGCGCGGCATGGCGGGTGGCTCGCGGGTTTCGGCCCCATCTGCTGCACGGCCACCTGCACGAGGGGATTGCCATTGGGATGGCGCTCCGGGCCGTCTTCCATCGACCGCTTCTTGCTGACTTGCAGGGCAGCCTGACGGCGGAATTGGCGGACCACGGGTTCGTGTCGGAGCGTGGCGTGCCCGTGCGTGTCATCCGACGCCTCGAACGGTGGTTGGTGCGCCGGCCGGACCGGATCGTGACGAGCTCGCACCACGCGGTTGCACTCCTCGTAGCGCAGGGCGTGAGCCGGGACCGGATCGAACCGCTACCCGACGGGGTCGACCTCGAAGCCTTTCGACCGCTCCCGCCCGACCCAGTGCTTCGGCATGGACTCGGTCTGGACGGACGGCGCGTCGTTGCGTTTCTCGGCGTGCTGACTGCTTATCAGGGTGTGGACGCGTTGCTGGCGGCGGCGCCGATCGTCGCGCGTGCGCACGCCGACGCGCACTTCGTGCTGATGGGGTACCCGAACGAGGAGCACTATCGGGACGTCGTGCGGGCGCGTGGCCTCGACGCGCTGGTGACGTTGCCCGGACGCGTGCCGTACGAGGAGGCGGCCCGGTGGCTCGGCCTCGCCGAGGTGGCGGTCTCGCCGAAGCGGTCGCTGACCGAAGCGAACGGCAAAGTGCTCAACTACATGGCATGCGCGCTGCCGGTCGTGGCCAGCGACACACCGATTAACCGCGAACTCCTGGGCGAGCTCGGCCGATACGCCGCCGTCGACGACCCCGCATCGCTCGCCGCGCGCATCGTCGAGTTGCTGGACGACCCGGCCGGCGCGCGCACGCTCGGCGACGCGCTGCGACGGCGTGCGATGGACCGATTCGCCTGGCCGGGGCTCATCGATCGGCTGGCAACCATCTATCGGATGACGCTGTCGTCATGATTCAGACGGGGCTTCGCCCCGAACCCCCGCGACCTCTCTGTGGGGATGCCTTGCTGCTAGAATCCGGTGGGAGTGCCCCAGATATCCGCGTCCCCCACGACGGCGCTCTGGCAACGCATTCTGCTTGTCGTCGCGTCACCGCTCGTCTTCCTCTGCCTCTCGGAGGCAGTCGTGCGCCTCTCGGGGGTCGACACGGACCTGGCACGCAACGAGAACTTCGAGATTGGGGTGCCCGTCTGGCTGCTATCCGATGAGAACTGGGTCGACATCCAGCGCGGCCGGCTGGAACGGCCTCAGGGTGTTCCGGCCGCTGATGTGGCGTGGCTCCAGTATTTCGAGGAAGCGCGGTACATTCAATACAAGCTGAAGCCCAACATCTCGGTCGACGCCAGCAATCCGTTCAACGAGATCGAGATGCAGAAGGGCCGGACGTTCCGACTCGCGTCAAACGGCGACGGGTTCCGAACCAGCGAGCTGAGACCGAAGCCCGACGATGTGATTCGCATCGTAACGCTAGGCGATTCGAGCACGTTCGGTTGGGGGGTCGATCCGGAGTACACGTATCAGCGGCTGCTGGAGGACCGCCTCAACAACGGGGCCACCGAGGTCGAAGTGCTCAACCTCGGCATTCCCGGGCACACGACGCGCCATGGGATGGCGATGTTCGATCACTATGCGCGTGCGCTCGACCCGGACCTCGTCGTCTTGCAGTTCGGCGCCAACGACGCGCGTTTCGTGCTCCAGAGCACCGATGAGCTGCTGGCGCTCGACGACACCTGGCGCGGCGCGGTGCGCAGCCTACTGATGCGATTCGAGACGTTTCGGTTGATTCGGCGCCTCATCTTCTCCGCGTTCGACCCGTTCGCTGCGTCGCGCGCGCGAGCCGAGCGCGAGGGCGACGAACGCCGACTGGTGGAGTCGGTGCCGCGGGATACCTACATGGAGAACCTGGCCCACCTCGTGACCCAGGCGCGCGCGATCGGCGCCGAGACGGTGATTCTCGGCGTGTGTATTCCGGCCGCCGCCTACCTGCGCGGCATGCAGTATGTGGCCGACACCGAGCTCGTGCCGCTGATCGACGGCGGCGCGCTCTTTCGCGACAAGCTCGACGATTTGCGTGCGCACCGGCTGTACGCCGACGAGGTGTCCTTCTACGAGGCGCTGTATGGCAGGTCGGAGATGGAGGCGAACTGGCGTCTCTATGTCACCACCGACGGCTGCCACCCCGGGCGCGCCGGTCACAGCCTGCTGGCTGACGCGTTACAGGACGCGGTGGGAGAGGTCGGGCTCCTGGAATGACTCGTTCCCGAGTGAGCCCACGTCACGACCCGTGACTCCTCCGCGTCGACGTTGGTCCGGCGCATCGTTACGGCTCCCCGCCACCACTCGCTGTGCTATCGTGAACCGCATCAACTCATGCACAAGGCTGGCGTCGTTGTTGCTGTCGTCGCGGCCGTGGTTGTCGTCGCGAGCGCGGTGCGCGGACCGGCGGCCGTCGTGTCGTGGATCCCCGGAGCGACACGGTTCACCACGCGATGGTTCCCGCCGGAGCCGCCGCCCCAGTTGGCCGGTGTCTCTGACGAGGAACGGAGCGCGTTTCGCGAGCTCGGTGCACACGTCTCGGGACGCGTCGTCTGGTCATCGAATCGCGAGGGCAACCACGAGCTGTATCTAATCGACCTGGCAACGGGCGCCGAGCGCCGGTTGACCCACCATCCCCACGTCGACTTCTTCTCACGGTTTGCCCCCGATGGCACACAGATTTCCTTTCTGCGAAGCCACCGCGAGTGGGTGTCGTTCCGCGAAGACGAGTCGTGGGATCTGTACCTGATCAACGCGGACGGCACGGACGAGCGGTTGATCGCCCGCCAAGCCTACCACCCCACGTGGGTGCCGGACGGGTCAGGGTTGGTCTTCGTTCGCGAGAATCGCATCGTCCGATACGATCTGGCTTCGAGTGCGGAAACCATGCTCCACGACGGTGGCAATCCGCCCACCGGCGGACGCGTCGAGGAGCCAGAGGCGCTGACCGATTCCCTGATTGCCATCACGTTGCGCAACGTGCCGGAGGAAACCGTGGGCGTGCTCGACCTGGACGCCGGCACCTACCTCCCGCTGTCGAGCTCGCGTGCGTGTCAGATCACGTGGGTGCCTGGACGTCGACATCTCGTCTGGATTGAAGGCGAAGGGCGCGGCGGCACGCATGTGATGCACGCCTCGCTCGACGATCCGCGCGAGGCGGTGCTGATGGATCTGCCGCACGAGTACAGCCACGAGTACTTTCCGCGGATCACTGCCGACGGCGAATGGATGATCTGGGGCGCCGCGGCTGAGGGGCATGAGCACGACCGCGCCGACTACGAGCTATTTGTCTGGAAACTCGACCAGCCGTGGTCTACCGCCACGCGACTGACCTACGCTGCCGCGAACGACCAGTGGCCCGACCTTCATCGGGACGAGTAGGCGTACCGGGCGCACCTAAGCGCTGTTCATTCTCGTCATGCGCCGCCCGACCGGCGAGACCGTCAAGCTTGAGCCCGCGTTGCTGAAGTTCGCCGACCGCAATATGTTGCGTGCGTTCTACGTACGGCAGTACGCGACCACTGGGTGCACGAGTCACGTCGAAACACCGTTCCTCCGCGAGTTGCGTTGATACAAGGCGGTGTTCCTCGGTCGGTCACATATACGGAATTTACTCCCTTCTCACGCTTCACCAGTCAGGCGTTGCGGATCGGACCTCACTCCACAAACGGCAATTACAGTGCACTAGGGCTTCCCCGCGGGGGTAATGACATACAAACGGTCGTCGCCGACGGAGGCGACCAGTTGCACGTCCCGTCGCTCGGGTGTGTTGCGAAGAATGTAACGGGCGCGCCTCGTGTTCCGGAAGGCGCGGAGGTGGACGACCACGTATCGCACGCCGATCTCGCGCAGCCGCTGTACGGCGTGTTCGGCGGGGAAGGCGCCCACCACTTCTGCCAGCCTGTCGAATCCCTCCGGCCGGCGCCCACTGTAGCCGTTGACCAGCGGTCGCCAGTGCGTGGTTGACGACAGCATGTAGCCCGCGTTGGCATGGAAACCCGACCCGCTGAAGATCGGGAGTTCCAGAACTCCACCCGGCTCCGGGTCGGCTGCTATTGGACGATAGATCGCGGAGACTCCGTCGTATGGGTCGAATGGGAGTGGACCGTGAAACGCCTCGATGGTGACGAGGAGGAGCAGCAGGAGGCTCAGCACTCGTGCGCGTCTGGGATATCGTCGGCGGAGCTGCACAAGGCCGATGCCCGCCAACCCGGCGACCGCAAACAGCACGAGATATCCGAACCGTGCCGCGACGCGAATGCCTTGCACGGGGGGTAGCGCATATACCCACGTATAGACGGGAGTCGCGGGTCCGAGCGATAGCACGACGCCGACCACCGCGATCGCGATCAGCGTGGGTCGTCCGGTGTACCGTGTGACGGCACCGCGCCCGGCACACGCGACGCCGCATAACCCCAGGGCGATGATGCCTGGAAACAGGGCCTCCGTTGAGAGCGTGTTGTAGATGCGATGGCTCCAGGCGTCGAAGTGGAGGCGTGCCGTGGTCGTCAGGTAGCTCCAGGGCGTGGCCGCATAGAACGACACGGCGTCGAGCGACCGGCGAAAGGAGTCGTCGCCACTCATTTGTAGATACGGCCACAACACGATGACCGCGAGCGCGAGCGTGACGGCCGCGACGCCGACCAGTTGCGCGAGAAACTGCACTCGTGTCCGAGTTGCCCACGCGCGCGGTCGGGCAACGAATGCCGCGGCCAGGGCGAAGGTCACCATCACGACCAAGTATCCGGAGGTCAGCGCGGCCGCGAGGACGGACGTGCCCAACAAGACGAAGTCTCGGGTGCGCGCTCGCGCTAGCAGCCGGTCGAGTGCCAGCACGGCCAGCGGGAGCCACTGTGCGTGAATCGCCTGCATGTGCGGGAGCCGCGTCATTGTGTGGGCGTTGAAGGCCAGCAGCGCCCCGGCGAGCACACCAGCCCACGGGTCACCTGTCCATCGCAGGACCAACGCATACATGGCGAGACCGGTCAGGACGAATCCCAGTAGGATCAGCGCGTTGTAGGTGAGCACCGGTGAGGCGCCGAGCCACAGTAGCGGCGCGCCTATCAGGCCCGGGACGATGAGGGGCTCGGACAGCGTCAGGGTGTTGGGTGCGGGGTGAAAGACATTGCCATCGTAGAGCCGCAGTGGATCGGTGACGGCCTGGTGGGCGACCCACGCGATCGCCCACTCGTTCAGCAGTGTGTCAGCGTTGTCGTTGCGTGAGAGCCCACCGAGATCGGTGACGAGGGGCCAGGTGTGAATCGCGGTGAGTCCGATCAAGACGACGGCGGCTGCGACGATGGCCCGCCTCTCGGCGCGCCGACCGGCGGAGGTCATGATGCCGGCTCGAGGTCGATCCGCACACGGCACGTGTCTTCGCCGCCGGTCAGCAGGCCCCGCATCTCGAGAACGAAGTTGGCCACCGACCACGGCGCCCTCACTCCGTCCTCCCGATACGCGACGTGCATCTCGTAGCTGCCAGTCGGCAGCTCGAAGGGACCGAACAACACGTGCCCGTCGGCGAGGTCGATCCGCTGGTCCGCGCGCGACCGCAACCAGCTGTAGGTGACGATAGCGCGACCGCCGAGTTGGGCGATCGGCCCGTAGGCCAACCCCGACATCTGGCTGGCGTCGTACGCCATCAGGAGACCGTGGCGACCCCCGTTGGCGATCGGTCCCCGTGTCCGTTCGGACGCCTTGGCGTTCCCCACGACGCTACCGATGACGAGGGTGCCGACAAGGCTCACCGCGCCGCCCCAGAGTGCGCCTGCGGCGGGCAGGAGCCAGAGAGCAACTGCCATTGCCCCGGCGCTCGAGCCCAGGAGCGCAAGTGTACCGACGACACGTCGCACGCGTGCGCCGACCGAGCGGTCAGTCGATTCAGGGACGGGCGGCATCGTGTCTCATGCCGGGGAGCATCAAATACAGCAGTGCGCAGGCGCCCAGACTGTACTCCACGACCTGGGAGACCGCGTGCGCGAGGATGCCGGACACGATGGCGTCGGAACGCGCGAACCCGAGTTGGGTGAAGCTGAACGCCCACGCCGCTTCGAACGTGCCGAACCCCGCGATCCCGTGAATCGGGAGCGCCGCAGCGAGCTCCGCGCTCACGACGCCCAGGAAGACACGAAAGAACCCCAGGCTGGAGGCGCTGAGGCCGAGCCCCCCCATGATCGCCAGGACAAGAAAATAGTAGCTCCCGAACTTGCACACGCGCACGATCATGGAGAGCAGTAGCACGGGGGTGAAGATGCCGCGGGTCCACACGCTTCCGAGCGCCTCAGCCGTTCTGCGAATCAACGCCGCGAGCTGCACGCGGCGGCCGGTCGCCCCCGTCGGAGCCGGCGCGAGCCACTCGGCGATGCGCATCCCGATTGGTGCGGCCATGCGGGCAACGAAATAGGCGACGAGTCCGAGGGCAACAGCCGCGAGCGCCAGCCAGGGACCGGCAACAGCGCCGCCGCCGCCCACAACCAGCACGGCGAGCACCAGTAGTGGAGCGAGTGCCACGACGTCGAATGCGACGGCCAGCATCAGGGAGGCAAGGCCATCCTCCACCGGCCGCCCGGCCCGGGTGGTCAGCAAGTAGACGTAGGAAAACTCGCCCAACCTGGCGGGGAGGAGGTCAACGAAAAGGTTGCGGGCCAGGACGATCCCGGTTAGCAGCGAAAACCGAGTGTTCTGACCGAGCAGTACCCAGAATCGGACGGCGCGGGTGATGACCCCCGCCAACAAGAGTGCCAGAAACGCCCACAGATAGCGTGGCGTCATGCCGCGCGCGGTCGCGAGGATCTCGGCCGGATCAATTTGGGCGAGCAGATACCAGAAGATGCCGCCGGTGATCACCAACGACGCAAGCCATGGGCGCCACCCACCCGCCAATCGGGTCGGCCGAGCCGAATCCATAGCGGCGGGGTCGAGCGGAACTCCGGTCGGGTGGGGGGAGGTCGGCCACGCAGGCCGGGGCCTCGCTTTCATCCGATCCCTTTGATCCCGGCGATCGTAAAACAGTTAAACCGGAGACCGAACAGAATCCACGCAGACTGCGACATCGCTCGGGACAGGGGACCTGGGCGCGGGAACACTCGCACGACGTCTCCGTGTCCGTGCGTGTTTGCCGACGCCTGTTCCAGGATGTCCGAGACCGCGCGCATTGCGGGGAATCCGGCCAGGGTCGCGCGAAACCGCCGGTATTCGGGTTGCGCGAATGCGTAGAGGTAATCACGAACGCGCAACGGTGCGAACGCCCCTTTGAAACGCACGTTGCTCTCGTCGAACCAACGCAGGACCTGGCCAGCCGTGTGCAAGCTCTCGTGCGGAAAGCCGAAGATGTCATAGCCGATCTGCTCGGTGTTGAGCCCGTGATAGCGCGCGTCCAGCTTGCGCAGGGTGCCACCGAAGAGGCGGTTGCCCCACCGCACGCGCGCGTCGATGTCGTTGCGGCCGAGCCACTTGCAGATCATTTGTTTGAATCGGAGGAGACGTCGGCTGTACTGGCTATACAAGCTGACGATGACGACACCCCCCGGCTTTGTCGTGCGCACCAGATGCCGGAATCCGCGGACGGGATCGCCCGTGTGGTGCAGCACTCCCACCGAATAGCTGTAATCAAAATAGTCGTCAGGCAGCTCACTTTCGAGGATGTCCATGCTTTTGAACCCGACGTTCGACAGGTCCGACTCGGCCTGTCGTTGTCGGGCGATGGACAGCGAGCCAGCCGAGAGGTCGATGCCAAGGACTTCACGAGCCCCGTGCATGGCGTACCACATGGCGTACTCGCCGGTCCCGCACCCCATATCGAGCACTCGTTTGTCTTGGTAGTCTTCTGGCACGACGCCAAGGCACTTGAGCCGCCAACCCATCTCCTCATCCGTCTCCCGGTGCAGCGGCCAGGGGTGCTCCGAGTACATCCCGACAACAGTGTCTTGGATGCGCTGGATCTCGCTGGCGCGATCGGTGCCTGGCACGGTCGGTCTCAGGATTGCGCTTCCTTGCAGGCTAGCCGGATTGCGCAGCCACGGGTCGTACACGTATGCGTGTTGCGGGTGAGCCGGCAGCGACGGAAAAATCGATTAGATCCTTGGTGACGACCGAGTTGGCGCCGACCACAACGTCACGTCCAATCGTGACGCCATCGAGCACGGTCACGCTGGCGCCGAGCCAGCAGTTCGAGCCGACGGTGATCCCGTGCGAGGGCCGCGCCTGGTCGACGATCGCGACGTCAGTGCGGCTGGCATCGTGATCACCGCCTACGAGGTAGCAGTAGGCGGCAATCAACGTGTTGCTGCCGCACTGGACGTGGCTGGCCGAGAAAACCATGCAGAACGAGCTGATGTTGACGCCGTCCTCGAGCACGATGTCTCCGTCCTTAGTGTTCACGATGGTCTGGCGACCGATGAACACGCCATTCCCGATCGTGATGCCGTCGTTCGTCGACCCTTTGGCATCGAGCACACATCCATCGTCGATCACCACGTCGTTACCGATGCGGATCTTGTGCGGGTGCCGCAGCGTGACGCCGACACCGAAGAACACGTTGCGACCGCAGGCGCCGAGCAGTAGTGGATACAGGCGGGCACGTAGCCACAACCCCAGCGCGCCCGGTACGCCCCGGGCGAGCATCGTGACCACTTCGTAACGCAGTAAGGCAGTCCACCCCGGGCGACCAATGAAGAGGTGTTGGTATTTCTGTCGTTTGCTGCGTGACGCGTCGAAGATCTCACGTGGGACGTTGTCGGTCTTCTCCGCCACGGCGACCGATTATAGCACTCGCGTTTCGGCCGCCTGGTGGCGCAACGTGAGCATCGAGCCGTCTAGTACGGACGGTAACAACGCAATCAGCATGGCCGCGTCCACGACGAGAAAGATCGCGAAGGCGTGTGTGTTCGGTACCTCGACCAGACCGGCGAGGAAGACAAACGACGCTTCCTGCACGCCGAATCCGCCAAGCGAAACCGGCAGCCTCGCCGACGCGAGCGCGATCGGCACGGTCGCGAGCAGCAGGTACATCGGTAGCGGTATGCCGAGCGCGATGGCGACCACGTAGGCGATAACGGCCGAGAGCAGGCTCTCGAGAACGGAGAGGCTGTAGAACACGGCGAGCACGCCCGGGGCGTGGCGATAGGTGCCATATGCTTCGGCGGCCTGCCGCACCTTCGGCGGCGCGTTGACCCAACGTGTCGCGACGCGATCCGCTGCGAGTAGCGACACGACGAACAACCCACCGGTCACGGTGGTGGCCACGACGAGCCATGTGGTAAGTGATTGCACCGCATAGGTCGTCACGGTCGTGGCTAGCAGCACGCAACTCAGTAACGCGACCGATCCCATCGCGATGACGCCGAGCCCCCGCTCGATGACGATCGACGCTGTCACGTCGAGCAAGCCGAGATGCCGTAGCGCGAGGATGCGCACGGCGTCCGCCCCGACGGTTACCGGAAGCATCAGGCCATAGAGGGACGACGCGAAATACGATCGGATGGTGACCCACAGGCTTACCGACAGGCGTCGCGCGCGGAGGAGCAGCCACCATTTGTAAGCCATGGTGACGCGGTCCAGCGCGCAGAGTGCGACGGCGGCGATGAGCGGGAGCGGCGCCGCGTCGGCGAGGAGCGTGCCAATCTCGCGCGGGTCGGCCACGACGAACAGCAGGACACCCAGCAGCCCGATGGTCACCGCGAGCCGGAGGGCGAGCCCGCTCACACCGCGTACGCTGGCCATGACTCGTCCACTAGTGGACTGTAACAGCCATTTGCGGAGTGGGGTCCGAGCCGCGACGTCCGGCTGGCAAGGCGTGACGAGGGAGCATGTCCTCTATATGTGAACGAGAAACACCGCTGGCAGGCGGTGCGTCCCGGCCGGAAATCGCTCTACAAATGGCTATTACCGTCCATGAACGGCCCGTGGTAAAAGTCCCGCGTCGCATCGAGAGCGGTGATGCGCACGGCTGGCAAAGTGCCAGGAGGGAGAATACTCCCAGTATTGGACCGACGAACACCGCCGACAGGCGGGATGCAGCGCCAGTCGAATGCTGCGCGACTTGCACCACGGACTGCTAGACCGTTCTAGCGGTCTCGCCCTCGATGTAGCGGCGATGCCAGAGCGCGACGTTCATGAGTGCCCAGAGCACGTGGTTGTGGTTGCGGACGTGCCGCATGTGCTCGTCGATCAGTGTGTTGACGTACGCGACCTGCAGGTGTTCCTGGATGAGCGGTGAGGTGTTGAGCAGCTCCGTCATGTAGTCTCGGAGCTCGCCGCGGAGCCAGGTCTTGAGCGGCAAGCTGTATCCCTGCTTGCCGCGCTCGAGTACGAAGGACGGCAGCAGACCGGCCATGGCTTTCCGGTAGATCGACCGGGTGCGTATCCCAGGGAACTTGAGCGACGTCGGGATCCGCGCCGCGAATTCCACGAGGTGGTGGTCGAGAAACGGCACACGCACTTCGAGACTCGTGGCCATCGACATCTTGTCGACCTTCATGAGAACGGAGTCGGGCATGGTCAGTCGCAAGTCGGTGTAGAGCTCACGCGACAGCCGGTCCACGTCGCCGGCGCGCGCGGCGTGCCGCCGAATGGGCTCGAACGGGTCGCGCGTGATCCGGTTCAGAAACGCAGGTGTGAATAGTCTCGCGTCCTGTTCGGCCGACGAGAAATACTGCCAGCGCATGTGCCCACCCTCCGGCGGCAGTGCGGCGCCCTCGACGAACCGCTTGAGGAGGTTGATTGCGCCCTTCTTCTGCGGGCGGTCGGGGAGCCAGCCGACGATCGGCTCTATGAGCCGGCGACGCACCACGGCCGGCAGCCGTCCGTAAAGGACCCGCTCGATTTTCGACGCCACGAACCGGTCATAACCGACGAACACCTCGTCTCCACCCTCGCCAGACAGGCAGACCGTCACGTCTGTCCGGGCATGCCGGGACAAGATGTGAAACGGAATCGATGACAGGTCGGTCATCGGTTCGTCGAGGTGCCAGACGGCCTTCTCGATCAACTCGGGCGTAATCGGGTCGATGACGATTTCGTGGTGATCCGTGCCGTAGTGCGTGGCCGCGCGTCGCGCGTGTTCCCATTCGCTGAACGTGTCGTCGGCGTAGCCAATCGTAAAGGTGGGGAGCGTCCGATTAGTCGCCTCACGCGCGAACGCGAGCACTGCCGTCGAGTCGAGTCCGCCGGAAAGAAACACCCCGAGCGGCACGTCGGACCTCAGCCGCTTCTCGACGGCCTCGCAGAGGAGTTGTCGAATCGTCGAGACGCATTCCGATTCGGAGAGGTCGGCCGGCTCGAACTTCACGTCCCAGTAGGGATCCACCGACAGACGTCCGTTCGTCACTAGCAGGCGGTGGCCGGCTGGGAGCTTCTGGATGCCCTTGAACATCGTGGCCGGTGCAGGTACGAATTCGTAGCCAACGTAGTGATACAGCGATTGTAGGTCTACGGCCGGCTGCACGAGCCCCGACGCGAGCACCGCCTTGGCCTCGGACGCGAATACCAGGCGAGCGCCGTCCCAGCTGTAGTAGATGGGTTTGATCCCGAGCCGATCGCGGGCCACCATCAGCGTTCCTGCCGTCGTATCCCAGAGGGCGAACCCGAACTGGCCTTCCAGTCGCTCAAGACAATGCTCCCCGTGTTCCTCCCATTCGTGGACGATCACCTCTGTGTCGCAGCGCGTCGCGAACCGGTGACCGGTAGCCGTGAGGGCGTCGCGCCGGGCGGCATGGTTGTAGATCTCTCCGTTGAAGGCGACCCAGACCGTCCCGTCCTCGTTCGACAGCGGCTGATGCCCACCGGCGAGGTCGATGATCTTCAACCGACGGGTCCCGAAGGAGAGCTGGCCGGCGTTGTGGATCCCTTCGTCGTCCGGTCCGCGATGCCCGATGGTCTGGAGCATCCGGGGAACGATGTCCGAGCCGACCTCGGCGTCCGGGCGAGTCTCAAGCACACCGACGATGCCACACATCAGAGATACCCGTGCTCGCGGTACCACCGCGCGGTGTGTGCCAGCCCGGTTGGCAGGTCCACATGCGGTTTGTACCCGAGTTCCTGTCGCGCCTTGTCGATGCGAAACGCACGGTTCTGCCGGAACCAGTCCGCGCGGCGCCGGAACAGTGGCGGCTCGACGCCCAACGGCCGGCACATCGTCTCACACGCCGCTGCCGCCAGCCACAACGGCGCGAACGGCAGGTGGAGAATTTGAATGTCGATCTCGAGGCTCGTCGCGACGGCGCGGACGAGATCGTTCAGCGTGTAATATTGCGCGTCGCCGATCAGATACACCTCGCCGCTTCCCTGGCGGTCTCCCGCCAGTTCGAACGCGTCCACGAGGTTGTCGATGTAGAGCGGGTGGTAGAGCGTCTCGCCGTTGCCGAACATCAAGAACCGACCGCGCCGCGCGGCGCGGAATAGGAACAGGAAGCGTGCCGGGTCCCCTGGCCCGTAGATCGCCATGGGTCGCAGCGTCGTGGCCGGCAACCCTTGCGCCACGAGCCTCGCAATCTCCTGCTCGCCTTCGTATTTGGTCTGTTGGTAGTAGTCCTCCGGGGTGATGGGGGACTCCTCGTCGCCGGGCGGGGACCGGATGTTCCCGTGTACCCCCTGTGTCGAGCAATACACGAAGGACGTCACCCCGTGGCGTAACGCGGCCTCGCCCACGACGCGCGTCCCAACCGTGTTCACGTCGTGATACACGCGATCGGGCAAGTTGATCTGACGAAAGACCGCGGCCACGTGAAAGACCCGGTCGACGCCGCGCATCACGCGATCGACGACGTCTGTGGCGGTCACGCTGCCGAACGTGACGTCCGCGCCAATCGCCGCCAGCTCATCTGCAAACAGCCCGGGTGATGTATCGAGCACACGCACGTCGTGACCGCGAGCGACGAGACGTCGCACGAGATGACTCCCCGTGAAGCCGGTACCGCCTGTGACGAGCGTTCTCATCGTTGCGAGTGGACTGGAATCGCCGTTTGTAGAGTGATTTCCGTCTGGGACGCACCGCCTGCCAGCGGTGTTCCGCGGTTACATATAGAGAACATGCTCCCTCGTCACGCCTTGCCAGCCGGGCGTCGCGGCTCGGACCGCACTCCACAACTGGTTATTACAGTCCACTAGTCGGGCTCGCGTCCGCCGGCGCCAATCTCACCATTGTCATCCGCCCGAGGGCATCGTGGTCGCGGTGGGGGGGGCGCCGGAGTCGGCGGGCGCTGCGACCGCCCGACGCGGCCGGTCGGCGATCCGTCGGTGCGACGTCGGACAGTCGAGCAAAAACGGCCGATTGTACCACGCGTCCGTGGGTCAGACCGGTGCGGCTCATTGAGCACCGCCCGAAGCTAGCCCTTCTGACGTGGATCTTGCGATTACCCTCATGGCTAATCTCGGCGGCCATACGTTCCGATAACGGCACGGAACTCCACACGATCGTAGGGCTTGGCAGAACCGACATGGGAGACGTCTACGCAGCGTGCTCGACACGGCCGCCAGCAGCAGGGCGGGGGGTCCTGCTGCTGGCCGCGCTCGGGGCCGTGGCGGGATGCGACACGGAGAAGAGCCGAAACCCGCTTAGCCCATCCATCGCCGGTCCGATTGCGGGCGTCGAGATCAGTTCGCCGAGTCCGGTCACACCGGTCGAGGGAGCGCTGGTGCCAGTCCAAAGCCAGCCGGTGACGTTGATCTTCGCGAACGCGAGCAGCAATGGCGAGCGCACGGTTTTCTACGAGCTGCAGATCGCTACGGACGCCAGCTTCGGCGTGCTGGTCCACAGCGTTGCCGACGTAGGCGCCGACCCATCAGGGCAGACGAGCTATCAGCTTCCGATCGCGCTCGATCCAGAGCGATCGTATTTCTGGCGGGCGCGGGCCGACGATGGGGCGAACGCAAGCGCGTTCTCGCCGGCCGGCACCTTTGACGTCTACACGCCGCTAACGATCGAGGCGCCTATGCTGGTCTCGCCGATCGGCGGTGTGGCCATGCAGGGACGCACGCCGACACTCGTGGTGGACGAGGCGGAAATCGTGGGACCGGCGACCAACGTGAGCTACCGTTTCGAGGTGGCGACCGACGCCGGCTTTACCAACATCGTGAGTGTGCTTGAAGTCGCGGCTACCGGCGGGGCGACCGTGCAGGCCTTGGTCGGCGCTCCCGGTACTGGCCTGGCGGACTTCACGCTTCCCGGTGGTCTGCGCGTCGCGCGGGGGACGACGGGTGACCTTGCCTGGAGCACCACCCACCACTGGCGTGCTCGTGCCGCCGCTGACGGGCGGAAGGGCCGCGTCACGGGGCCATGGTCCGGCATGGCGTCCTTCGTGACCGGGGTGCAGACCGTCGAGATCGAGGCACCGACCCACGTGTCGCCAATTGGCGGCACGACGGCCGCGGCGAATCCCCCGACGTTCGTCGCGTCCAATCCCTCGGTCACCGGGTCGGCCGGTCCGATCACGATTCACTATGAAGTGTCGACCGACGCCACATTTGCCGCGGTCGTCCACGTCTTCAGCGCACCGATGTCGTCCGGTGCGACGACGACGGTGGTGTCCGGCGCGTTGCCGGTCGGTCAACTCCTTCACTGGCGTATGTTTGCGACCGATGGCACGGTGACCGGCCCGTGGTCGAGCGGCCAGAGCTTCCGGACACCCGCCGCGCCCGCGCCGCCGCCCGGCGGCGGCGGTGCCGCCGACGAGCTCAACCTTGAGCAGGTCACCTGGCTTCACACCAACGTCAGTGGGTGGCCGAAGACCTCCACGATCACGAGTACGTCGATCGGTGGTCCGCCTATCTGTATTCACCACACCAAGTCAGGGTCATGGCCAGGCGTCTCGTCCAGCGGAACCACGGTGGCAGGCAACCCGTGGATCTTCGCAAAGGTCGGCGGCCAGTGGTTCGGGGCGACGTTCGAGTGGTTGCGGCCGGGTCAGACGTGCAAATCCATCTCGGCGACCGACCTCGGTCCGCACATCAAGAGATCGCCGCTCGATGACTGGGTTCCGAAGTCTGGGGAGACGATTGGTCTGATGGTGAGCACGCCAGCGAGAGCTGGTCCGGAGGGGCCCATCAACGAGCGGTCCAACGTCGTGCTGACGACCTGGCCGTAGTCAGCGTCAGAACTGTACGCGCAGGCCGCCGCCCACTTGTGCGCCACCGGCATCGATGCTCTGGACACCGGCGGTCGTCGTGAAGTCGACCGAGCCTGAGGTGTAGCGGAAGAAGCCGCCGGCGCCCAGGAACTCGGTGAACATATAGGAGACGTCGGCTCCGACGTTGATGCCGATGCCGGTTTCCTGCGACGCCTGTGTCGCGACAGCAGTCAACGCGACCGTGTCGAAGGGGTCGAGTTCTGGGCCGAGTGTGACGCCAGTCACGAAGTCCTGTTCGACGCGAAACACTGACGGTCCGCCAAACACCGCGATGTCGATCGCCTCGGTCACCGGAATTACGTAGACCGCCTGGAAGTGGAATCCGATTTGCCGATGAGTCAGGTCGGCGCGCTGCAGCGCCGTTGTGCGCGGCGTGTCGAAGAAGAGCGGGTGCGGGACCGAGCCGGTGACGGCGACCGAGCTCGTACTGTTGGCGATGGTGACGCCGAACGCTCCGGCGAGCCCGCGCCACACCCGCACCCCGCCGGTGATGTCGACCAGGCGTCCCCCGCTCGATGCATAGTCGTTGGTGTACTCGGCAAACTCGTCGTACAGCGGCGCGTCCAGAGCGTCCGCGAAGATCCGATCACCCGACTGGAATCCACCGTTGAGGTTGACGAAGCCGTTTCCGATCCACTCTCTGCTCTGGGCCGAGGCGGCGCGAGGCAACAGCACCCCCGCGACAACGAGGAGGCAGACCGTTGCTCCGGCCAAGCGCGAGCCACTCGTCATTGGAACTCCAGTGATGAAGGGAAGACCGCCGCGCAACGCGGTATCCTAACATACGTCTTGATCCGGGTTGTGCGGTCGGCTCGCGCGTTCGTCAGCGCTACCGCTATGATAGGTAAGGTTACGGTCACTCCCAGGCCCTCGGGCGGACCGCCCGAGAACCACACCCGCGACGGAGGAGTCGTTGGAGCTATGGCGAGAGTGAGATCTGTTATCGGAGTCTTGGGAATCGTCGCGTGCGTGGCACTGGCGCTTGGATGTGACAGCTCGTCACCGACGGCGCCATCGGCGACTCACGAATCGGGCGCCGGCGAACCCGCTGCCGGCGAACAGACGGCAACCCTGCTCGCCGAGGCGAGCGGTCCCGGAGACGTACTCCCGATCGCGGCGGCTCCCGACGGTTCCACGCTGAAGGCCGCGGCGCCCATCGCGGAGTCGCCGATCGATGAAGAAGAGGTCGATGCGTTGAATCCGACGCTGACCGTCGTCGACTCGAGCGGCACGTTTGTCCCCAGCGAATTCGACTATGGCTTCGAAGTGCACACGCGTAACGGTGGCTTGGGGCTGATTGAGACCGGCGTCGTTCCCGGGGGCGGGACCGGCACCACGAGCTACGCCGTGTCGAACGAACTCGAGGAGGGGACTGACTACCAGTGGCGCGCCCGCGCCGAGAAGGATGACCGGGACGGTCCGTGGTCGTCGTGGGCGTACTTCTCCACGCCGGTCCTCGCGTCAATTGATGCACCGCTGTTGGAAGAGCCGGAGAGCGGGTCGACCGTGACGAGCTTGCGCCCGGAGCTCATGGTGATCAACGGCGAATTCAGCGGGAACGCCGGCACGGTGATGTACGAGTTTCAGATCGCCCGCGATTCCGCCTTTACCAACATCGTCGAGACGCTGACCCAGACAAGAGGTCAGCTTTCGTCCGTCCGCGGCGCGCACCTGCCAGAGCAGCATACGAGCGTCAAACCGAGCGCCGACCTGTCCGTCTCGACGACCTACTACTGGCGCGCTCGCGGCACCAATGAGGCGGCGACGACGGTCAGTGACTTCACTGGCGCCTGGTCGTTCACGACCCCGCCGGCGGCATCATCGTCCGGCGGCGGCAGTGACGCGTTCGACCTGAGCACCGCCACGTTTCTGCACGCCAACGTCAGCGGTTG
>CAZYFH010000036.1:0-36936 GCA_964646815.1 uncultured Vicinamibacteraceae bacterium
TCGCCTTCGCGTTCGACCGCGCGACCGGCGAGCCGGTCTGGCCGATCGAGGAACGAGCCGTGCCGCAGTCGCGGACGCTGGGTGAACAGACCTCGCCGACCCAGCCATTCCCGAGCAAGCCGCCGGCGTTCGATCGCCAGGGCGCGACCGTCGAGAACTTGATCGACTTCACGCCAGAGCTACGGGCCGAGGCGCTTGCGATTGTTGAGCGCTACACGATCGGGCCGATGTTCACGCCGCCGTCCGTGCGTGGCGACGGACCCAACGACAACCAAGGCACGATCCAACTGCCCGGGTCGCAGGGCGGCGCCGACGCGCAAGGCGCGTCGGCCGACCCCGAGACCAACTACCTCTATGTGCCGTCTATTACTTCGCCGTTCGTGGCCGATATTCGCGAGGGCAACCCGGATCGCACCAATCTCCGGTATGTGAAGGGTACGCGCCAATGGATCGGCGGCCCACGCGGGTTGCCGCTCTTCAAGCCGCCATATGGACGCATCACCGCGTTGGACATGAACAGCGGCGACATCGTGTGGCAGGTCCCTAACGGTCATGGCCCGCGCGACCATCCCGCGATCCGGCATCTGAACCTCGGGCGTCTCGGCAGTCCCGGCCGTCCCGGGCCGCTCCTGACGAAGACGCTGCTCTTCCTCGGCGAAGGCACGGATGTTGGCGTGCGGGGGGATGGCCGCGTCCCCGACGGTATGCCGTATCAGATCGCCACCAACTTCGGCCAGTCGTGGTTCCGCGCCTACGACAAGATGACCGGCGAGGTCATCTGGGAGATGGAGCTCGAGGCCGGCACCACCGGCGTCCCGATGACCTATATGCATGACGGCACGCAGTACGTGATCGTGCCGATCGGCGGCTTCGAGGTTGCCGGGCAGTTCGTGGCGCTGAGTCTTCGCTAGCTGCCGGTGGTGCGCGGGCGCGTCAGCACCCGGATGTCGTCCGCGCGGGCGGCGGCGGCCTCGCCGATCTCGATCAAATGGCCTGGTCGCCGCTACGCTCGAAGTTTCTGCCCCTGGACCCAGACGACGGACTGACCGGTCCCGTAATGGCTGGTGATGATGCTCAGCGCCCACAGGCGATAGAGTTCGACATTCGGCCTGATGCCGCTGATTATCTCGTCCTCCTCCACAAAGATCCCGTGCAGCGTTTCACGGAGTGGTGTGGTGTCGACCAGGCCGCGAACATCAGGTGTCAACGCGCTGCCGCCAGAGACCAGGCGGAGTCCTCAGCGGGTGACCTTGCTGACGAGCGACCGCGTATCGACCCGGACACGCGGTCCACGATGAGTTCACTCCAAAGCTTGCAGAGCCGTTCGATGGTGTCGACCAGCGACCCACCGCAGGAAACCGACCTGATAATCCGCACGCGCGCCGGCGCCAGTCAACACGATCGCGAGGTCATCCGGCCCTGGTGCGGCGGCATCCGAACCGGATACTACGAGTCCTCGTCGAGCACGCGGCGGACGGTGCGACGCAGGGACTTCGGGGCGAAGGGTTTCTTTAACAGCGCCTGGTCGTCTCGCAGATCGGTGGACACCTGCCGCGTCGTGTAGCCGGTACAGCGCCTTCAAGACCGGGTCGATGAAGATGTCACCTATCGCAGGATTCCAATCCCATATGGCAACGCGACCGGCCGTGTTCGCCTGCGCCTACCGCTCCTTGGCAACGACGGGCACCGCTTCGACTGTGGGCAGCTGCGCCATGGCGTCGGTGGGGGGAAAGGGGATTATAGTCCGTCAGCAACGGTCCTCCTTATGCATCGATCAAATGCGTTGCCCCCACAGGAACTGCAGCGCGTCGTCGAGCGTGAACTCGATGGCGTACCGCTTCGCGATCTTCGCGCGGCCTCCGACCGCTTGACGGCAGCGTATCGCACCCGTAGTGCGGAGGCGAGGCTCGGACGTCGATCCGGTCACCTGGACCGGCTCGCGTACCTCGCGGCGCGGATGCCCGCCACGTTCGCGGCCACGCGGGCGGTCTTGGGTGAACTGCGGCTCCGCCAACCAGGATTCGACCCGACGAGTCTGCTTGATCTGGGTGCCGGCCCGGCGACCGCGCTATGGGCGGCGAGTACGGAATACGCGAGCCTCGCGCGCGCGACACATGTCGAAATGGATCGGGCGATGGCCGAGTTGGGGCAGCGGCTGATCGATGCGACGGCGCTCGGCCGTCGCATCCATTCGACCTGGCACGCTGCCGATGTGGTTCGCGCCGACGACCTGCCGCGCCATGACCTGGTGCTCGTCGGCTATGTCCTCGGCGAGCTAGCCTCGGCCGCTCGCGCCGCTGCCGTCGACGCGGCGTGGCACGCTACCGGCGGCGCGCTCGCCATTGTGGAGCCGGGGTCACCGGCTGGCGCGAGCCGCATCCTCGACGCACGGGCCAGGCTACTCGATCAGGGAGCGGCGTTGGTCGCGCCGTGCCCGCACGTGGCTCCGTGTCCTCTCGGCGCCGGCGACTGGTGCCACTTCGGCGTCCGGCTGAATCGATCAAGCCTGCACCGCCGTCTCAAGCGAGCGGCGCTTGCGTACGAGGACGAGAAGTACGCGTATGTGATCGTTATGCGGCAACCGGCCGTGCGGGCGTCCGGACGCGTGATCCGGCGTCCCGATCGACGCGCGGGGCGCGTGCTGCTCCACGTGTGTGCACCGAGCGGAGTGTCGGTGCGGACCGTGACTCGCCAGGACGCCGCCCGCTACCGCCTGGCGCGTCAGCGGCGGTGGGGAGACGCGTGGGAGGAGTAGCCTGTCGCGAGACCCTAAGCCCTAAGCCGATCCTCCTCTCGGCCCTTGTAGCGCAATACTAGCGCGGTCATGTCGTCGACCTGTAGCTCGCCGACAGTGAACTCGTGGATTCGAGTGAACAAACTGTCGAGCAGGGCGCTCGGCTCTCGGACGGCGCGGTTCCTCTCGATGCACTCGATGATTCCCGCATCGCCGAACTCTTCACGCTGGAGGAGGTGCTCGGCGCCCCGCCACGCAGAGCGTTCGCCTGGCCGATCTCTACGTGTCCAGGAACTTCGACTCGGCAGGGCTTGCCAACGACCCGCGAATCTACACGTTGGCGCCAGGGTGCATGCTAGAGGCGAGCCTCGCTCACCCGAAACACGGCAGCACGATCGTGGCGTTCGAAGGGTAGGTTTTCAACAGTTCTTCTTCTATGGGGTCAACGGTGTCGATCATCCCGTCGGAAGTATGGAGTGGCTCACGCCTAGAGTCGCTCCCAAAATCCGACCCGCTGTGGCTCGCTTCGACAGGCCCAGATTCGGGTTCAGTGCGATCGAAGTGGCCTTCAACGTGCGGTTGTTCTTTGACCGCTTTGAGACTAGCGATTTTGGTCGGTTCGATATGAACAAGGGATCAAAATTCGACACGGGTGTTCTCGAAGATCTCGTATTCTAGGAGCGGTCCCAAAGCGCCGGGATGAGCCAACTGTGGGTCACCGTAGCACGCGGATCCGGTGTGCCTCGCTGTCACCGACATAGAGCCCGCCGGCGGCGTCCACCCAGATGCCGTGCGGCCGGTTGAGCTTGCACTGGCGCGGGTCCGGCTCGGGACCATCGCCACGCTCGCCGCTTCCGAGCGAGGTCGTAATGACACCGGTCGACACGTCGATCGCGCGGATGACGTGGTTCTCCGTGTCGGCGACGTAGAGCGTTCCGTCCGTGGCGTAGGCAAGACCCTTGGGGCCGGCGAGCGTGGCGCTGCTCGCCTGTCCGTCGTCACCCGTATAGCCTTGCTCTCCGGTTCCGGCGACGTGGTGAATCGTCCTGGCGGCGAGATCGATTCGGTAGATCGCGTTCCCTTCCCGGAGCGCTAGATAGAGGTTGCCGTTCGGGTCGAGCGCCATCGCGCGCGGACCGTTCAGCGGCGTCCCGACGAGTGGTGCCCCATCGGGCGTCCGTTCCTGCTCGCCGGTGCCAGCGAACGTCTCGATGGTGCCGGTCTCGCGATGTACGCGTCGGATTCGGTGGTTTCCGATGTCGCAGATCAGCAGGTGACCGTCGGGATCGAAGACGATGCTGTGCGGTCGACTGAGCATCGCGGCCGTGGCGGCGCCGCCGTCCCCTGAAAACCCAGCCTCGCCCGTGCCCGCCACGGTCGAGATTAGCCCGGTATGGGCATCGACGCGACGCACGACGTGGTTGTCCCGCTCGACGATGTAGAGGTGACCGTCGCCGTCGAACTGAATCTCGTGCGGCATATTCAGCGAGGCGTCGATTGCCGGACCGCTGTCTCCGCCGTAGCCACGCTCGCCGTTCCCGGCGATGTTCGTCGTCTCGCCGGTCGCCAAGTCGAGCCGCCGGATCCGTTGATTGTCGAGATCGCAGAAGTAGAGCGCGCCATCAGGACCGATCACGACGCCGTACGGGTTGTTGACCCGCTGGTCCGAGTATCCGAGTTCGCCGGTGCCGATTACCGTTGAGACGGACGGCACCGCGGTGAAGGTCTGCTCCAGGGCGAGCGCGATCTCCGCTGCCTCGTCACGCGCGTTGACGCGTACGACGTAACGACCGAGCGGGTCCTCCGGCTGGAGCACGATCTCGGCGTAGCCAACCGAGAGCCCGAGGCGGCCCGCCGCGGGAGCCGGCTTGCCGCGCCACAGCTCCAATCCGGCGGTCCGGAAGTACGAGGAACCGTCGGGCTTGATCACCTCGAGATCGAACGAGGCAGAGCAGAGGCCCTCTTCGTTCTGTTGGCAACCGATGAACAAGATGAACGGGGCGACCGCCACGCCTCGTCGCACGTGGCGCGCGGCGCGGATCGACACACCCGGGGTCTGTTGCGTCCAGGCGTCCAGGAACTGCTCCGGCTCGGCGGACAGCACCACCATCGCGCCGAATTCGCCAAGAGACTTGCTCCACGACTGGTCGGGGAGCCGCTCGCCATCCCGGAACCACTGTGCCGAGGGCACGGCGCCGGTTAAACCGATCAGCAGCGCGGTGGCGAAGAGCCGTTGGCTTGTCTTGGATGTGCTCATCGCGGTCCCTTTAGGTGCGTGCTGGTTCTCGGGCGACGCCACACGCGGTCAAAACGTCGCGATCGGGTTAAGCGGCGACCCCATCCCCTGTTCGATCCTTAGCGGCGCCGCAGTGAAAAGGAATTCGTACCGCCCGAGCTCGCGGGCGATCTCGGCCACACCATCGAAGTCGAGGTTGTCGAAGATCCAGACACCGAGTGACACGAGCGCAAGCCGGTGGATCGGCAGGCGGACGTCATCCGAGAACTCGTGCGGGAACACGTCGTTGAACATGTCGTGGCCGATGAAGGAGACGCCGCGCTCCTTCAGGAAGTACGCCACGTCGGCGTGGTAGCCTGCGACTCCCTCGGACGATTGCCACGGTCCCAGCGCGGCGCGCCGCTTCCAGCGCCCAGTGTGCAGCAAGATGACGTCGCCCGGCTCGACGCGCACGCCCTCGATCCGTTCCAGTTCCTCGAGGTCGGCGGCGCGGATCGGCGTCCCCGGCTCCACCCAGCCCCGATTAGCGTCCGTTCCAGGGAGCAGCGTGGCGTCGAACAGGATGCCGCGCGTGAAAACCCCGTCCCGGAGCGCGTGAATGCTCCCCCTGGGACACCCGTTGGCTGCCTCAACCTCCGCAGCGGTCACGCCGTTGTAGCCCTTGCCCTCGAACATCACGTGGCAGTCGACCGAGTCGAGGTGGCTGTGGATGACGCCGTGATAGGTGCCGGTGTACTGGTACCGGTCCGAGGCGCCGCTGTCGCTGACGTTCATCACCTGACGGTCGAGATACCACGGCCCCTCGAGGGTTTCTTCCTGGATGATGTCGTGCGCCAGCGAGACGCTCCGACCCTCGGTCACGAGGTCCGCCGCCTTAGTGCGTTTCTCCGGCGTGATCAGGTTGGCCGCGCCGAGCTCGTCGTCGTCCCCCCAGCGGCCCCAATTGGAAAGCGCTTCCATGGCATGCCGGAAGTCGGCCTCGGTCGTCATCGCCCGTTTTTCCTGCGATTCGAGTTTGGTACCAGAGCAGCCCATCGCGACCGTCGCGAGCACGACGGCGCAGGCAGTGAGCGGGATCGAGGGCCTCATCGTGTCTCCCCTGGAGTGTGAGAAGTGCAGACGCAGTGTACCCGAACCGGTTACCGGGTACGAACGCCAAGCTCACTCATTCAGCTGTCGACGAATCGCCGATAGCGTGGCGGTCAGCTTCTCCCCCGGCACTCCGTTGACGAACGGGCGGAGAAAGATGCTGAGGAGGAGAGGGATCCCACGGCTGAGCATGATCGACTCGCACTGGTTTTAGACGTCGCTCCGCCGCTGATCGAAGGAGCAGTCATTGAAGAAGCGCGACATCGTGCCGTGGTCGTTGCCTTCCGGCGTCTCCCGCTCCTTGGGGGTGTCCGGGTGCTCGATTTCGAGAATCCGCGTCGAGCGGCTCGGGATGTGGGCGCGGCCGTCGTCCAGAAAGTAGAACTCGACCTCGTAATCGGTGTTGAGCACGACGGTTCAGACCTTGTTCGTGAAGAACTGGAATTGGAAGTAAACGCGGAACCGAGTTCCGTCCTGCGCGACCAGAGGGGATTCCCGCACGGCGAAACCGTAGATCTCCGCGTAGTGGTCACATTTAATGCGACCGAATCCGCATTAGCGGAACGAAGATTCACGGACCTGGGAACCGCCACTCGTGCGCAGAACCCGGGCCGCCAGTCCTCGCCCGTTCGCTTTTTTCCCTAATACCCCTCCACCACTGGAAACCGCTCGTCATCCGGCTGCGGCTGCACGCCGAAGGCGTTGAGCGCCATCGACACCATCCGATACCGTGCGGCGGTTGCGGCGATGCTCATCATCTGGTGCGTGTCGTAGCGCTCGGACAGGTTAGCCCACGTCGCATCGGAAATCATCGAGTCGCGATACATCTCGTTGGCAGCGTCGATGAGCGCTAGCTCATTGGCGTTCCACCCCGGCTGGTCTCGTCCTTGCGCGATCCACAGCGGCTCGAGTCCGTGGTCACGCGCGCGACCGACGCTGCCGACGTGCTTCGCCCACTCGTAGACCGCCTGTGCGTTCCACCCGGTGCGCAGGATGAGCAGCTCGCGATCGTGAGGCGTCAGCCGTGATCGCTCGGGGTTCAGGATGTAGCCGTTGTTCGTGGCGCGCGCCTCTGCCATCTGCGGGTGCCGGCGAAACGTCCGCGACACACGCAGCCCGTCGCCGTCGACGGGCTCGATACGCGGTGCGCTCAGAGGCGGCTCGGGCTCGGGCACGACGACCGTGTAGCCGACATCCTCGGTCGGCATGCGCGCCGTCGCGTCGGCATCAGCCTGGATGCCGAGCGAGTTAAACAGGATGGCTTGCGCGGTGGTGTCGGCGACTGTCATCACGGCGTCGACCATGTTGCGGACGTCGTATTGTGCGGACAGGAACTTCCAGGTCTGGTCGGTGACCGACGAGTTCCGGAACAGCTCGTCGGCCAGCCCGACGAGTACGGATTCGAACTCGTTCCATGCCTCGGTGGGTCCTTGGGCGATGCGCACCACGTCGTCGTCGGTCAGGCCGGCCTCACCCGCACGGCTCGCGTGCGTTGCCCAGAGGTTGCCGTTCTGGGTGAGCCAGGCGGTGCGCAGGATCAGCATCGTGCGATGGCGCGGGGACAACGTCGAGTCGCTCGCGAGGTAGTGCGCGAAGGGAAAGACGCGGTCGGCCAGCGCGGGTACTCGCGCGAGCGTCCGCAGCGCGTTGCCGGGGTTGCCGTCCGCCGCATACCGGTCGACAACCGCGCGCTGATCGTCACTCCACTCTGCGGCCGGGAGCGGTGGCACGCGGGCCTGGGTCAGCCGCACAGCGGGCACGATGGTGCCGGGGAGTTCGGTGATGGCGTGCGCCGGTTCGATCCTGAGCAGGACGGAGTCATCTTCCTCCGTCAAGACGTACAGATAGCCGTCGGGCCCCTGCCGCACGTCGCGGATGCGCTGCTTGAGCTCTGTGAGCAGCCACTCGCGGCGGACCTCCTGGCCCCGGCGGTTGAAGACAATGCGCTCGAGGTGGCCGGTGCGCTGCATCCGACCGACCGTCATCGAGCCGACAAAGAGGTCGCCCTGCCACGCGGGAAAGTGCTCGCCGGTGTAGAACGTCAACCCTGATGGCGCGATCGACGGCCACCACATGATCTCCGGGCCTTGGAACTCTGGTAGCCACGGCGTCTCCGTGACCGGCACCCCCGAGTACTCGCGACTGTACGATGCGAGCGGCCACCCGTAGTTCACTCCCGGCTTGACGATATTTGCCTCGTCGCCGCCTTGCGGTCCGTTCTCGGTCGCCCAGAGCTCGCCGGTGTCGGGGTGGAACACGAGACCGAGCTGGTTGCGGTGGCCCATCGAAAAAATCTCAGGCAGGTAGTCGGGATCTTCGGCGAAGGGGTTGTCGTCCGGGGCTGTCCCATCCGCGTTCATCCGAAGCAGCTTGCCGAAGTGGGTGCTCGGGTCCTGGGCGTAGTGCCCAGTCGACGCGAACTGGAAGGCGCCCCCGACGCTCATATAGAGCTTGTCGTCGGGTCCGAACAGGATCCGCGAGGCGGCGATGCCGCCACCCCAGCCGTCCGCGATGAAGATGTCGCGAACCTCGGTCAGGGCGCCGGCATCGAGGCGACCGCGCGCGAGCGCCACCGTTGCGCCCTGCCGGCCGTCGCGCTCCTCCGGTTTCGAGTACGTCAAATAGACGAGGCTGTCGTCGTCCGGGTGGACGGCAACGTCCATCAGCCCGGCGAGGAGGACCCCGGTGAATACCTCCGGCACACCCGGAATGTCACGATCGAGAAGCTGGCCGTTGCGAATCACGCGCAGCGTACCTTTGTCGCGCTCGGTCACTAGGATGTCGCCGTTGTGTCGGAAGGCGAGTCCCCACGGATGGGTGAGTCCGGCCGCGATAGGCACGACCCGAATCCTTGGATGCTCGGCCGTGTGCAAGACCACCGGTCCATCGGGCGGCGGCAACCCCGGTACGCCCCGCAGCGACGTTGCGCCTTGTCGGTTCTGCGCTGAGATCACCGTCCCCGCGAGCATAAGACTGATCGCGACGGCGAGCGGGAGACGACACGGTCCAATACGACACACGTGGCTCATCGGATTCCTCCACGGACGAGTGACATCAATCTACCCGAACCGGTGCCCTCGTGCGAAATAGATTACGCTTGAGCAGGGTTCGGCTACGGCCCCGAGGGAGGCGACGACGATCATGAGCTTCTGCGAGCACTGTGAAGGCCAACGATTCGATCGGGCGCAGGTCCTGCGCGCGCTCCGTGCGACGCGCAAGGGGCTGCAGACACAGGGCCGCGTCTGCGGAGGCGACGAGGCGATCGCGCTCGCTATCCAAGCGGTCCATGCCCTTGAGATTCCCCATCTCGAGCCGTTCGATGAGGTGGCCGAGGGCGAAGTGATTCACTGATCCCGGCCGCGGGTCAAGTATCTAACTCCGTCAGTGGTCCGATGCTGTTGCCGAACGTGTTCCCGGGTACCCCCATGCGCTGGAGCAACGACAGGTGCAGGCTCGCCAGGTCTGTTGGCTCCCTGAAATCGAGGGCGCGCCCGCTTCTGATGGTCCCGCCGCCGCGGCCCGCGACGAGGGTTGGCAAATCGTTCGGGTCATGCTCGTTGCCATCGCCGAGCGTTGCGCCGTAGACGACCATGCTGTTGTCGAGCAGGGTGCCGCCGTCCGGTTCCTGGATCGCGCTCAGACGGCCCAGCAGGTAGGCGACCTGCTGGTGGTGCCACCGCACCACCTCTGCGTACATGGTCCGCTTTTCTGCGGGCGAGTCCCACGAGGTCACGCCGTCGTCGTCCTCGGTGTTGCCCGATGCGTTCTTGTAGTGCGACAGGGCGTGCCAGGTGCCACGGACGTTGGGGATGAAGTTGAAATAGCGATTCGATTGTCCATGGTCAAGCATGAACGTGCAGACACGCGTCGCATCGGACTGGAAGGCCGCGACTAGAAGATCCAGCATCAGCCGTACGTACTCCTGGTGGTCGGCGGGGATCCCTGGCGCGGGTGTCGTCAGGGTGTCGGTCAACGTACGGTCGTTGTGCATCTGGTCCGATTGACGCTCGGAGAACTCGATGCGCCGTTCGAGCGCATGGATCGACTCGAAGTACTCGTCGAGACGGTACTGATCGATGTGGCTCGCGATTTGACGGAGAGCCGCGGCGTCCTCGATCACCGCGTCCAGGACCGAGCGGCGGCTGGCACCGCCCGAGGGCGGCCGGAACAGACGATCGAACACGGCGCGCGGCTCGATCTCACGAGCCATCGGCCGGTCGGCCGCCGACCACGAGATGGCGTTGCGCGGCAGCGAGTTCGAGAAGAATCCTTCGCCCTGCAGCGACAGCTCAAGCGAGGGGAGCAGTGTCGTGTCGCGCAGATGTCTCGCCGCGACCTGGTCGGCGGACATCCCCCCCGCGCTGACCGCACGCCTGTCATAGTCGAACCCGGTCAGCCAGGTGGGCGTCCCGCCCACATGACCGTTCCCGAGCGGTGTCCAGATATTGCGCGGGATGACGATGTCACTTTTGAATGGCTCCAGCGGGCTCATCCATTCGTTGAGCCTCACGAGTTGCCCGTCGGCGGCGATCTCGCTCGGGTGCCACGTGCCCCGTGCGATCCCGTTCGGGAAATAGAGATAGGCCAGTCGTGTGATCGGCGCCGCCGTGCCGCGCGTCTGGCCGACAGCGGCGAGCGGCGGGCGCATGACGTCGAGCAGCGGTAGCGCGAGTGTCGCGCCCAACCCGCGGAGCACCGTGCGCCTGGAGATCCGGCGGTGCGTCATGGCGTCGCCTCCTCGTCCGGGTGTTTCTTGTACTGGAACGGGTAGCTGACGACCACGGCCCGCAGCAGGGTCTGGAATCGAAACCCGTCGTTCTCGAGTACCGCGATGATCTGTCGTACGGCCGGCTCGTCGTAGTACTCCAGTTGACGGCCGAGCGCGTAAGCGAGCGTCTTCGAGACGGTCTGACGGACGAGATCGTCGTGACGCTCGTCGAGCAACACCCGCTTGAGACCCGCGGGTCCATTAAAAGTCGTGCCGCTCGGCAACGTGCCGTCGGCCGCGATGGGCGTGTGGATGTTCTTGTAGTATCGCTTTTCGGCGAACACGTTCGTGTCGTCGACCACCCGCACTTCGTCGGCCTCCGCCTCGGTCTCCACTCGGGTGCGGAAGTGATAGCTGTCGCGCCAGCGGCCGAAGTAATCGAAGTTCTCGAGCCCGAACCCAATCGGGTCGATCTGGCTGTGACAGACGCGGCACGTCTCGTCGCTGGAGTGCATCTCAAGCTTTTCCCGAAAGCTCTGGTGCTCGAGGGCGGCGACCTCTTCGTCCAACACGCCGGCGTTCGGCGGTGGCGGTGGTGGTGGCGTGCCAAGGAGGGTGTCGAGCACGTAGTGCCCGCGCTTGACTGGGCTGGTGTCCTTGTAGTTTGAGGTCAGCGCGAGGATGCTGCCGTGTCCGAGGATGCCACCGCGGTGGGGGTCGTCGAGGGCCACGCGGCGCATCCGCTGGCCCGCGACGTGCTCCATGCCGTAGAGCGTCGTCGCCAGTTCTTCGTTAACGAACGTGTAGTCAGCGTCGATCAGCTGCCGGATCGGCTCGTTGTTACGCAGCAGCGACATGAAGAACATCGACGTCTCGTCCCGCATCGCCGTCATCAGCGTGTCGGTGCACCACGGATTGTCAATCGGATCGAGCCAGATGCGAGTGCCAACGTGCTGGAAGCCGAGCCATTGCGCGGCGAAGACGCTGCCGAGCGTGTCGGCCTTCGGGTCGGCGAGCATCCGGTCGACCTGTTGCGCCAGCGTCTCCGGGTCGCTCAGCGCGCTCCGGTCTGCCAACTCGAAGAGCTCGTCGTCCGGCATCGAGGCCCACAGAAAGTACGACAGACGCGCGGCGAGCTCCCAGTCGCTCACCCGGAACGCCTGCGGTGCGTCGTGACCGGCCTCGACTCGCAGGAGAACGTTCGGCGAGATCAGCACCGCCTGTAGCACAATCTTGACCGCGTCCTCGAACCCCTGGCCCGACGCGCGTGCCCGCCGGAACTGACCGACGGCGCGATCGACCTCATCTTCCGTCGGTGGTCGCCGGTAGGCGCGCAGCAGAAATCGGCGCAGAATCCGGTCCGCCGCCTGGTGCTCGGTCACCCCCGGGCCCGGCTCGGCGACAAGGACGAGCGCGCGTGCGCGCCGCTGCTCGGGCGTCGTCGGCCTGACCGGTAACGCCAATTCGATGACCCGCTCAGCCGCGACAATGTATCGCTCCATTAGCGTCGACTGAAGGAACAGCGTGTTCGCCGAGTTGTCGAAGCCGCTGGCCCCGGCCAGTTCAGCGGGGAACCGCGATGCCGGCCGAAGGTCGATCCCGACCAGATCACGCATCGTGTTGTCGAACTCCCGGTGGGTGAGTCGACGCATCCGCTCGAAGCCAGGATCGTTGATCGTGGAGTAGTCGAACCCGTCGATCGCGTTGGTCAACAAGACAAGGAGGCCGTCCCGCTCAGCGACGGACGGCTGCGGCGCCCCGGCCGGCGGCATCTTGCCGACCTCGAGCGCGCCGATCACACGTGTCCAGGCCTCGCGATTGCGGACCAACGGCCGCTGGTCGAGCATGGCCGACAAGTTGACCCCTGCCGTCTGTGTCTGGGCTCCGTGACATGCGAAGCAGTACTGTTCGACGAGCGGCTGGATCGGATGGGTGTTGCCTGTCTCCTGAGCGTCCGCTGGTGTGACGGTTGCCGCGATCAGCGCCCCGGCGCAGAGGGTTCGCTGAAGCGCCCTCATGTAGTTGCCCCGATGCTCATGCTCAGACCTCGGTTTCAGGTCCTCTGTCTCAGAGAATGATCCTGCCGCTGCGCGAAACCTACCCCGCGTGAGCTCACGTGCGTGGCTTCCGTAGCGCAGGTCTTCAGGCCTGCGAAGCGCGAGGCTAGATCCTACATGGGTGCCACACGTGCGCTCCGGGGGCTAGCCCTAAGAACTAGGATACTTACCGTCCCAGATAGTCGTCGTCGCTGACCGGTCCGAGCCAGCTGGTTTCGCCGCTGACGAAGGTCAGCTGCACCAGATGTGCGTCAGGCGCGGCGCCGTGCCAGTGAACGACGCCCGGACCGGCGTAGACTGCCGTGCCTGGCGCTAGTTCCTGAATCGCCTGACCGCGCACCTGCGTGCGTCCGCGCCCTTCCTCCGCCGCGAGAACCTGCCAGTTCCCATGGCTGTGCCAGTTCGACCGCGACCCCGGCTCGAACCGCAAACGGAGCGCGCGGATGTCCGAGGAGTCGGGGCGGCTCGGCGGGTCACCGACGAAGTTGCTCTGCGCGGCGGTCGTCGACGGCTGGCCCAACGCGATCCACGCGACCGCCGTCGCGATGACGGTCGCCAGCAACAGGCTGATACGGGTCCGAACACGTGCGTCCATGGTGTCCTCCTGTCTGAGACCGCCGCAGCGCAATCTGCGCTACTCCACGGTCCAGAGCGTCAGCGCGCTAATGTCCTTGACGAACAGCCGATTCCCAGAGAGCGTCGGCTGGGTCCACGTCTCACTCGTTGCCACGTCATATCGTGCGACCGGCTCGAACCCGGCCCGGCTGTGTCTGATGACGACTAGCTCTGCGTCATCCTCCAGGGAGAAGATCGTATCGCCGGACCGCGCGATGGAGGCGTGTGAGGCCTGGCGCGGGGGGCTCGTCCAGAGTACGTCACCCGTGTCGAGATCGAGCCCAAAGTACTGGCCGCTGTTCAGGTGCGAGAGCCCGACCAGCACGCCCTCGCCGATCACGGCGTTGGCCATGTGCAGCGACACCTCGTCGGTGTGCCAGACGTCCTCGGTGCGCCAGCCGTTGCCGGCGGGGACGACGCGAAACGCCGTGATGCCGTTGCCTCGACCTGCCTCGATGACGGTGTTTCCGTGCAAGAGCGGCGTTTGCGATGTGGTCGTTGACCCGGTGACGAACGGGCGCTCCCAGAGCAGCGCGCCGGTCTCGACGGAGACGCCGACGAAGTGCTCTTGCGTGAAGGTGACGATCTGTCGTGTCCCACCCAGATCGAAGAGCCGTGGCGAACCATACGCGGGTCCATCGCCGTCCCACGCCCAGCGGACGTCTCCGCTGGCCACGTCGAACGCGGTCAACGCGCCGTCGTTGTGACCTCCGACATGCAGGATCACGAGATTGCCGACGACGATGGGTGACATCCCGGTGTGGTAAAGCGGCTCGACCGGGGGTGCCGGTTTGTGCCAGAGGCGATCGCCGGATTGGGCGTCGAACGCAGAGACGACGCCGGTGATGCCGAGCGTAAAGAGGCGGCCGTCGGCGAACGCCGGTGTCGACTTCGGTCCCTCGCGGTGTGGTGCGGTCGCGGGGTTCATCGTGAACGGCACGGGATAGGCGGTACGCCAGAGCGTCTCGCCGCTCGCGGCGTCGAGCGCCTGCATGACCTCGTCGTCGCCTTCCCTCGTGAAGAGATAAAGTCGGTCGTCGATCAGGATCGGCGTGGCATAGCCGAGACCGACCTCCCTGTTCCATTGCTGTGTGAGACGAGCAGGCCACGCGGCCGGCAAGCGAAACGACAGCACGGTTCCGTCACGGGCCGGTCCGCGCCACTGAGGCCAGTCCTGCGCGACCGCCGACGGGGTGAATGTCGTTACCGCTGCCACGGCGGCGAGCCACACGAACCTGCGAGTATGTTGGGCCATCGGGTCTCCTAGGCGCCCGTGGTGAACGTCAGCGTCGCACCGAGACTGGTGAGGCGCACGACTGGCAAGGCGCGACGAGGGTTCATAGTCCGGGTATGTAACCGAGGCGCACCGAAGCCCAGGCGGGATGCATCGCCGGCCGAATGCAGCGGCACTTTCACCATGGGCTCCTAGGCGCGGATTATAGCGGGTCGTCGCTGCGGATTGGACCGTCGTTCATTTCCCGCAGATGCCACTCCAGAGCACTTGCCTGACCGGCGCCGTCCTGGGCCGAACGCGCCCAGGCACATGAGATCCTGGCCCCCGGACGCCGGGTGGGCGCCCGTGGACGAGCTACGGGGCGCCACGGACCGTCAACGCGACGTCAAGGCCGCCACGTAACGCCGGATCCGATTGGCGTTCGCGCCGACGTCACCACCGCCGACACGCGACAGCGACCGGACGTCGATCAGGCTCGCGTCGTCGGCTGCGGCCACCCGGATCACCACGTCATCCTTGAAGCCGAACCAGAACGTGGTGTCGGTCGCCTCGATCCGTCCTGCTGCAGGATCTGTGTCGACCAGCTCCCAGCCCATCTCGTCGACCACCTCCAAGGCCCGCGCGAAGGCGGCCGCAGGCGGCATGGCCAGCGTCACGGGCCGGAGATCCGGGTAGGCGGCGCGTTGCTGTGAGGCGACCACCTCCCCCTCGTAGACCGTGCGCCCCGGCGTATTCAACGGCACGACGGCGAGGAACTGCGGAGGGTTCGTGGTGTCGGTGGTGATGTCGTGAATAGGCGCGGCGAAGTTGCCAATCAGCAGACTCGCAGGAATGCTGACGCCGATGGCGCCGCCGACGACACTAGTGACGGCGATCCGGGTGCCGCGCCGTACGGCAGCGGGCCGTCGCCACGTGATGATGAGCCCGATGAAGGACAACAGCGTCGCAACGGCCGCGCTTAGGATCCCGAGCGCGAATGTGAGCAGTCCAATCGTCAGCGGCGCGAGGCCAAGTCGATACCCGCCGAGACCCCCGAGCACCGCTGCGCCGGACAGCAATAGCAGGCCACGCCCGACCCGGACGGCGCGTGAGATCGTCGGCGGAGCGTCAGTCGTCATGAGTCACTACTCAGGGTCGGGGCGGAGGAACCCCTAGGACTCCAGCGTATCCGATATTCGGGAATGACCGACGACCTCGTAACCGAAACGTTAGTAGAGCGGCACGTTGCCCGAGTCTTCCGTTGCCAGTATCAGGTCCTCGGACCATGGGTCGCGGTGGGCCGTATCGCGCAACGCGTCGAGTAGGTGGTGCCCGACGCCTCGACCTTACCACTGCCGGCGAACACCGATCATCGACAGCGTCGGCGCCAGCGATTCGGCTCTCACCCAATCATCCTCACTGTCTAGTGCCCTGTATCGGGTGAATCGGTTGTGGTCACTAGCGCGCGGCTTCTGACTGACGAGGGGCAGACACACCGTAGGTGACCGAAGAGCAACGTCGTCAGGCGAGATGCCCGCCCATTGAGTGCTATTGATTCATCCTAGACAGAGCACTTAGTGGCGGCGCGCCGTGCTACTGGGGGGCGTTCATCTCGAGGTATTCCTCTGCGAAGACATCGACGATCTGCAGCACGATCTGCTCAACCTGTGCCAGGTTCGCTCCCCCGACGGTGCCCAGCCCCGCTCGGTCCCAGGTGTCGGCTAGGGAGCGTAGTCGGTTGCCCTCGATTGTCACCATTTGCTGAACCGACACCCGCACGCAGTAGGCGTAGAGACCGGTCGATCCCTGGTGCGTGGTGACATTGACGTACAATTCCGCGCCGCGCCGGGACCGGACGACCGGCACCCCCCGCTCGGCCAAGCGCTCCGCGACGGCGGCCTCGAGCTGGCTCTGTGTGAGGCCCTGCGCCTCGGCGTCGGCCGAGAGTTCCTCGACGCGGATAGCGATCTCCCGGATGTCGGTCAGGTTCTCGCGTTCGACGTCGTCCTGTGCCAGCGCTGGGGTGACAGTGACCGACGCACAGACGAGGATCTGTACCAGGGCTCTCATGTGGGCTCTCCGTCCGGCTGGTCTGTTGTACCGAGCGTGCTGTCGGCGCCGGTGAGCACCGGGCGGGGTGCGTCAGTCCGGCATTCGCGACGCTTGGAACTCGGTCAGCTGCCAGCGGCCGTCCCGCTTCACGTAGACGTCGATCGTCCGGATGCGGAGGTCGATGGGCTCTTCGCGACTGCTGACAGTGATTGTCTGACGGATCTCGCCCGCGACGATGCCGATGTCGCCGTACACTCGTGCCTCCATGCCGCTGGGATGCATCTCGAGCCAGCGAATTCTGCCGGTGCGCACGGTATCGAGCAGCGTCGCCTTCGTGTCGACCGCGCCCGTGGTGTGGCAGTACCGCAGCTCTTCGGCCAGCATCGGTTCGAGTGCCGCCGTGTCTTGCGCCATCGCTGCGGCGAATCGCTGTTGCTGCCGGTCGAGCACCGCCTGCTCGGCGGTGGACGATTGTGCCAGCGGCGCGGCTGTCGTGAAGGCGACCAGGACGCCGAGCAGTCCAATGAACGTCTCTCGCTTTACCAATCCCATTGCTGTGTCTCCTCAAGCCACAGGGCCCAACAATCCTGGCTGATGCCGGTGTCGAGGATCCATGCCGGCAGGCGGGATGTCGTGTCCGTATGCGTAATGAGGCGGTCGTCCGCATACCAGGAGGACCGGACAAGCCCGCGATAGGATGAGGCCGGCCCGTCGTACGGCTCGATGGCGGTGGACTCGATCTGTACCCGCCAGCTGACGTCGAACCCGCCTGCGTCCTCTCGTACGAAGGTCAGCTCGAGGTCCCGGCGTTCAAACTCGCGAACGAACTCAATCGTGGCGATCTGTTGGGCAAATGAGTCCGCCAGCCCATCGTCGCTGAACGTGCTACCGCCGACGCATCCGGACAACGCCGCCGCGCCAAGCAGCCCGATGGCGCGCGCCCGGCCCCAGTCCACGACTGACGTCATTGCTCGCTGCCCCCCGAGTCTTGCGCGCAGACGCTCACGGATCCGCCCAGGTGGCGCGCCACGGGACCGTGCCGATTGGACCCTCTGCCACACCCTCGATCGCGGAGATCGTGACGCGGCCCCGAAACCGCGTCCCACCCCCGAGGAAGCTCAACGCATCGCCACGTACCCGACCGTCTTTGATCTCGTGGCGTTCGCCATCCAGCTCGACCGTCCCGGACACGGTCTGGAAGCGCTGGGTCAGCACCAGATCGCCGCTTGGCGAGCGCCAGGTCCCGCCGACGCGGGCCGGCACGATCCACAAGTGCGAGGTGCACCAGGTCGGGCACGGATCGAGGACGACCGTCTCGTCCGGCGTCCACGCACCAAGGTCCCAGGTGTTGGACACCAGCCGCGTGCCAGGGTCCAAATGTAACAACTTTGGCCGCAACTCGAGATTGATATCCGGAAGAAGGAACATGGTGATTACCGTAGCGGGCGAGAGGTCGACCTCGAAGAGATCGCCCGACACGAATGCGGCCCGGTCGGTCACCCCGGCCGTTGTTGCGCGCTGCCGTGACAGCGCAACAAGCCCATCGTCGTACTCGACCCCGATGGCGATCGCCCCACGCGCGACCGCCGCGATGACCATGCGACCGTCGCCCGATCCGAGATCCATCACGACATCGCGCGCTGTCACGCCCGCCATGTCGAGCATCGTCTCGATCAGCGCTGGCGGCGTCGGCACCCACTCGACATCTTTGCCGTCCTGACCGATCTCGGGCTCATTCTGCCCGAGTGCCGGCTGCACGGCGACCAGATTGACGATAAGCAGCGCCGGTCCGACAAAGGCGACTCGGGACACTGGTGTTTTAGGTCAGGGCTAGGTGCGGCTGGCGCTCATCTCGACACCGTCGGGTGCGTGACCGATCCAATTGGGTGATTATATGTGGTCACCCGGCCGTGCGACGGACGTCGTTCAGGAAGGCTCGGCGCCCGTCACGGCGTCTTGCGGGACCTGCGGTCGAAGCACGCGGTTCCACCACATTAACGCTCCCGTGACGAAGAGCGCCGCGGGCAGCAGCCCGACGATCGCCCACAGCAGTTTCAGGGACCAGCCGCCGAACCGGCCGAAGTGCACCCGCGCCACCCAGGCCAGCACGTTGTCGACCGTTCGAGGCTCGAAGCTCTCCTCGTCGTACGGCTCGATCGCGTCGGCGAGCGCCGCGAACGGCTCCGGGAAGGTTAAGTAGATCCCGGTCACGCCCCACATGAAGATGAAGAGCCCCGACCAGAACCCGATCGCGCCATGAAGGCTCCAGTTGAGCCGTCGCCAGTTTGCCCTGATGTCGATCGTCAGGCTCCGACGCCAGCCCCGAATCCCAGGCCACCAGATCACCGCCCCGGTCAGGCTCAACAGCGTCAAAAGGACGGCGCCCACGCCGTTCACGCGTCGCCCGGTATCCGCGTAGAGCAGGTTGTCGTGCAGGTCGAGAAGCCATGTCGTGAGTCGGTAGGGGACCGGCAATCGATAACCGAGGTCGGCACCCGTGTACGGGTCGAACAGCATCTGCCGACGTTGGCCGTCCCGGTCGAGGGTGACGGTGGCGGCCCGGGCTGGGTCCTCGCGTTCGATGACCCGCGACACGGTGTGGTCAGGATACTCGCGCAATGCGAAGGCCGTCAGCGCCTCGACGCCTAACCGCTCGCCGGACACCGTCACGAAGCGGGGCTGGGGCTCGAAGGCCTGGCGGAGTTCACTGCGATAGACGAGAACGCTCCCGCTGACGCAGATGGCGACGACGTAGAGTCCGACCCCGATCCCTGACCAGACGTGTATCTGAAAGAGTGCCTTCCGCAGCCACAGCGATTGGGGATGGCGAATCCAGCGTGTCCAGACAGTCATCTGTAAGGAGCTCACTGAGGCTTGACTGCGCGCGGATTCGAAGAGAGGAGCGGCGTCCCCGCGTCCCGGCGGAACCGCCGGGACGTGGAGCGCCGATGACCCGGATGTCGTGACGCCGCGGCTAGCGCGGCGACTCGGTTGGATCGCGACCGTCGCGCGGCGCGCCGGTGCCGGACGAGCCCATGAAGAACTTGCGGCCGTCCTCGAACGTCACGTCCCGTCCATTCGCTCGAGCCGTGCGATCCTTGCTTTGGTAGCCATCGACCACGATCATCATGCCTGGCGTGATCGAGTCTCGCTGCAAGCCGCGGCGCAGCAGTGTGTTCGGCGTGCCGCCCTCGACCATCCACACTTCCTTGGTGCCGTCGTCGTTGGTCACCTCCACGTGGATCCAGGTGTGCGGGTTGACCCACTCGACCTTGACCACCGGCCCGCGCAGGAGGACCGGCCGATTCGGGTCGAACTCGGCGCCGAACGCATGGTGCGCGATGACCGGTACCGTGGCGGTCATCACGATCAGCGCGACGCCAGTCAGGACGAACGCCCCGGCACCGCGTGTAATGTGACGTTGTAGCTGCTTGCGCATGGGATGCACCTCGTGTTGTCTGATCTATTTGCTGCCGTCAACCTTGCCGTCGCGCACGTCCTGCTCGAGAATCCGCGCACCACCGAGAATACCCTGAAATGAGTAGTTCGCCTCGTGGCACGCGTACTCGTAGACGCGTGTGTTGCTGGCCGGCCAGACGTATTCGCCGCTCCACGGCGCGGTCCACACCGTCGGGTCCTCGACGGTGAACTGATAGCGAAGCGTGTGGGTGTCGATGCGGCTGAAGCGCTCGACGACGTGAAGATTGCGCGTGGCGAAGCGCAGCGCGGGCGTGTCGTTGAAGTTCGTGGTGTCGATGACAAGCGTGTCGCCGTCCCAGTGGCCGACCGAATCACCGAGCCACCCGCGAATCTCGGGCGGTGCGTGTTCGGCGTTCATCCGGACGATGCGCGCGTCGTGGACCATCTCCGCCAAGATCATCACATGGTCGTCGGTCTGCACGATCCGCTTCAGGTTGTTGTAGAGGACTGGCAGCATCGGTGGCCCCGACACGGAGCCGAAACCGAGGAGACAGCGTTCCGCGAGTGGCCGGATCTCGGGATCATCGTACGGCCCCGCCGCTTCGAGCCCGTTCTCGATCAGCCACCACGCGGTGCCGGTGTTTTCTCGCCGGCTGGCTTCGCGCGCATCCGCACGCGCCTGCCCCTCCAGAGTGAACGGTGGCTGGCGTCCGTCCTTCGGGTCGATGATGATCGACGTCCGCCAGTGGCCATCGATCTGGAACGCGCCTGCGCCCCGGTCGATGTAGAACCTGTTGTAGCCGCCAACCCTCCCACCAACGGCTGGCGCCTTACGATTCGGGTCGCTCGGCGCGTTCCGTGTGGCGTTGCGCTCGAACTCCTCCTTCGCGATCTCCGCGGCGTTCTCCTCGGTCAGTACGAGCGTGTCGCCAAGCTCTTCCGGGCGCTGTAACGGCGTCAGCGTGGCGGTGTCGTAAGTGCCCGACAGGTCTGGACGACCGCTCGGAGTCCGCGGTATCTCCTGCGCATCGAGTGCGATCGACGCGAGCGTCAACGCGAAGAGCGCACACCCGCCACCCGCTGCCGTCAGTCGATTGCGCATGTTAGCCGTCCATCGGACGCTCGCGTAGAAGCCCGCGACGCTTATCGTCCTTCGCGCACGTCCTGCTCAAGTATCCGCGCGCCACCGAGTATGCCGTGGAACGAGTAGTTCGCCTCGTGACACGCGTATTCGTAGACGCGCTGGTCGCTGGCCGGCCAGACGTACTCACCGCTCCACGGTGCGGTCCACACCGTCGGGTCCTCTACCGTGAAGTGATACCGGAGTGTGTCGGCGTTCACGCGCGTGAAGCGCTCCACGACGTGCAGGTTCCGCGACGCCTGCCCAAGCGCCGGCGTGTCGTTGAAGTTTGTCGTGTCGACGATGAGCGTGTCACCCTCCCAGTGGCCGACCGAATCCCCAAGCCAGAACCGCATCTCGGGTGGCGCGTGGTCCTCGTTCATCCGCACGATGCGCGCGTCGTGGACCATTTCGGCGAGGATCATGACCTTGTCGTCGGTCTGCACGATCCGCTTCAGGTTGTTGTAGAGGGCCGGCACCATCGGCGGCCCAGAGACCGGGCCGAAGCCGAGGAGGCAGCGCTCCGGGAGCGGGCGAATCTCGGGGTCGTCATAGGGTCCCGGCGCATCGATCCCGTTCTCGACCAGCCACCAAGCGGTGCCGGTGTTCGGGCGGGAGAACGCTGCACGCCCGGCACGCGCTTCCTGCGCTTCGGTCGTCAGGGCCGGCTGCCGGCCGTTCGGCGGATCCGTGATGATCGACGTTCGCCACTTGCCGTCAATCTGGAATGCGCCGTTGCCGGCGTCGAACCAGAACGAGTTGTAGCCGCCGACCGCGCCGGCGGCGCTGGTCGAGCCGTCGCCACCCACTGGCGGCGCCTCCGTCGGTGGGCCGGTCTCTTCGTTTCGTTCGAGCGGGATGTTGAAAAAGGCCTGACCGACCGCGGCCTGTCCCCCTTGCCCGATGCCGGCCGCTTCCTCCTCGGTCAGCTCCAGCCGGTCGCCGAACTCCTCCGGGCGCTGCAACGGGGTCAACGTGGCCGTGTCGTAGGTCCCGGAAAGATCCGGTCGGCCGTTCGCGGTCCGCGGGATGTCCTGGGCGGTGGCTACCGATGCCAGCGCCAACGCGATGACCGCAACGGCTCCAATACCAAGCACACGTGTCTGTCGACTGATCATGATGGTCCCTCGGTTATCGCTCGAGCGGGTTTCGGCGCAGGTGGCCGTAGATGAGCTCTTCGACGAACTCGACGCACTTGAAGTCCATCAGTCGCGCACCCTCTTCGATGCGCCGGTAGAGCGGCATGCGTATCGTCCAGGGGCGGCTAAAGACCGCGGGGTCGTCCATCGTCGCCTCGTACTGGATGTGATTCTGGCTCGTGAGCGTGTACCGTTCGGTGACGCGGAGCTGGTTCGTGTGATGGCTCCCGGCCCGGTCGAACCAGGTCTGGTCGCTTTGGCCGGTCACCTCGACGACCAGCGTGTCGTCTTCCCATCGGCCGACGGACTGTCCCATCCAGGAATCGGTCTCCGCGGGTCCCACGTCTTCCATATAGATGTCGCGGACGGCGCCCGCGAACTCGTAGGCGATGAAGACTGACTGTTCGTTCTGGAAGATCTGGAACGGAAAGGGCAGGTAGGTCGCACGCGGAACACCCGGCATATAGCACTTGATCTCGGGATCGCGGTCGAGCCAGTTCGCCTGGTTCTCTTCCTTCAGCGCGCGCGCCTCGGCCGTGTAGGGAATCGTACCACCGCCGTCGAGCCAGCCCATGCTGCCCGGCACCGCGCCCACGGCGCCGAGCCGGAGAACGGGCGCGGCGGGCAGCGGTCCCTGAGGCCCCTCACGCAGCGCCATCGCGTGACGGGCGATGTGGGGCTCGAGGTCATAGTTCGCGGGATTTAGCGCTTGCCAGATACCGTTCAGATCGGGGTTCCCGTTCGACAGACGCGGTGGATCGAAGGACTGCGTCTGCACCGGCGATGTGAGGATGACGCACACGAGTGTCAGCGCTGTCGCAGCGCCTAGATATACCTTCATGCTCTCGCTCCTAGTGGACTCCGGATGTGCCAGGCGCAGCCCGGCGCTCGAACATTGTACGTCCTCAGTCGCCGCAGGAATAGTCCACTATCGGTTCACGGGCTCGGCGAGTGCCGGGCAGAGGTCGCAGCGGCGAGTGAACCCTCGCCGCTGAATCAGACCACCGCGACGCACGCGGCCACGACGCCTCGGCCCGGCCACCTCCACGAGCACTCCCAGGTCCACGTCGTCCGGCGGACGGCTCTCGTCGCGCGAGGTGTCTTGAGCGCAACAGGTTGTCAACAACTGTTCTGGGATGCGCTGTGCGGGAAGACCTCCAGCACGTCGGCGGCTGCGACGATCTCGAGTTCTAGCCCGGAACTGGCGAACAGCAGGCCCACCACCGGCGTGCTGTTCTCGTCGCCGAGCAGGCGCACGTTGGCGAGTCGTTGCGTCGCCTCCTGCTCGACCAGCACTTCGAGCCGCCAGCCGGGTTGGTGGAGGTTCCGGATGAGGCGTTTGGCCTGCACGTCATCAGGCACTGCCACGAGAGATCGACCTCGCCGGTGAACCGGGGATGCGAGCGAGTCGAGACGGCGAGACCGCCGATGAGCGTCCACTCGACGCTTCGGTCATCCAGGTCCCCGGCGGCGCGCCTGAGAAGTTCCTGGAGCGGAGTCATCGATTGAGGCAGACCTGACGACCCGGGCAGTCTCTGCCCACGGCCCCTGGGCGCGATTGGACCCAGATGGCAAGCGCTCTCTCGACCTTGGCAGTGAACGGGGCGGCTTGTCGTCGCCGTAGGTTCTGACGCATGAGGATCTCGCCATCGACGAACAGATCGAGCGCGGCACGAAACCGTTGCGCAACAGCCTGATAGTCTCCGTCCATGACCGCGATCTTGCAGCGTCTCTCGCAGCCGGTGGTGGAAGCTCCGCTGAATTCGACCGGCGATGCATCCCGTAACGACGGGCGGAGGGCTTGCCCAGCACAGTCACATACTGGGAGCATGCTCCGTCGTCGCAGCTTGCCGGTCGGGCGCCTCGCCAGTCTCGGTGCGACACGCGACTTCCGCCGCGGACGGCTAGAGCGGCGTCGTGTGGCGTGAGACCCGAGGCGGGCCCTGGCGGGAGCGACGGTCGTTACGGGCTGTGCACGAATCGCTGGACGCGCTTGCCCTCGAGCGTCTCGCCCACGTAGATGTTTCCGCTCGCGTCGACTGCGAGGCTGTGCGCTGCCGTGAATCCGCCCGCGAAGTGCCCACCGAAGCCGAACGACCCGACGATGTCGAGGCTGGTGCGGTCGATGACCCACACCTTCTGGTTCATCCCATCGACGTTATAGAGATACTGCTGGTCGGCGTCGGGTGAGAAGTCGACGTCGAAGGCTGAGCCGAAGCCGAGCGTGCGCTGGGCGATGACCACTTCGTCGACAAACGTGCCGTCTTTCTGGAAGACCTGGATCCGGTCGTTGATTCGGTCGCAGACGTAGAGGAGCCCGTCGTCAGCCAGCGTTGCGCAGTGGACTGGTCGACCGAACTGTTGCGACAGCGGCGCGTCCGGATCGTAGGTGTATGCATCGTCCGTAGGCTGGTTTCCGTACGCACCCCAATGCCGTTTGTAGTCGCCAGTGTCTGCATCGAACACCGCGACGCGACGATTGCCGTAGCCGTCCGCGATGAAGACCTCGTTCGTGTCCGGGTCGATATCGATCTCGGCCGGCATTCCGAAGTTGGCGGTGTCGTTACTTCCTTCCCCCTGACCCTGCCGACCGATCTGGAGAAGGAAGTCGCCGCCGCGGGTGAACTTGAGCACGTGCGAGTCGTTTCCGCCGCTGCCGGCCAGCCAGACGTTGTCCATGTGGTCGATGAAGATGCCGTGCTCCGCCTCGGGCCACTCATACCCGTCGCCCGGGCCGCCCCAGGCCTGCACGACCTCCCCGTCCTGGTTGAACTCGATGACCGGCGGCGCCGGATGGCAGCAGTCGGCGAGCGGGGGAGTGTTCGCGGCGCCGCGCTCTTGCGGGGTCAGGCTGCCGGGACGGTGGACAATCCAGATATGGTCGCGCGCATCGACCGCCACGCCGACGACGTTGCCGACCGCCCAGTTGTTCGGCAGCGGCTTCGGCCACATTGGGTCGAGTTCGAACGCCGTCGGCCCGCTCGCCCTCGGGCTGTCGGTTGCGTCCGTGCCGGATTCGACCGCCGTCGTCGCAGGTGCCCCCGGTCCGCAGGCCAGCGTCGCGGCGATGACGACCGCGAGGGCAGAAAGGGAGAGTCGGTACCGACGTCTTTTCGGTGTTCTCACTGTCCACCTCAGTCGTTGTGTCACAGGTGTGGACCCGCGCCGCGATGGGACTCAGTGACGGAGGGTTCCATGATCATTTAACCGACATCAGCTCTGCAACACCAGCGCTCAACCACGATCAGCCTCCTGGTAGGTCAAGGTCAGGGCACCATCCCCAACACGAGCTCAAATTTCATTCACTTCGATCTTGCGGAACTCCAGCAAGCCCAGCTCGCCCTGAATGCCGATATGCCCAGTCAAGTTTTTGATGCTGGTCGCCGTCGTGATCAGCACACCGTTCAGGTGGACCGACAGGTTCTCCCCCTGCGCTTTGATTTCGTAGGTGTGCCATTCGCCCGCAGGTCTATAGGCTCTCTTCAACGCTTCAATGTCAGAGTGATGCTCGAATGGTGGCGCGCCATACGGGATCAGATGGGCGAGCGGGGTGCCGGTGAGCGTGTCCATGCATTGCACCTGATAGCCATTGTTTGGCCACCCATTCTCGTCGTCGTTGCTCGTCGGACCGGTACGGATAAAGATGCCGCTGTTCGCTCCCTCTTCCAAGAAGCGAAATTCCATCGTGAGAACGAAATCACCAAACGTGTCGGCCGAACGCAACCAACCGGTTCCGCGATTGACTTTGAGTACGCCATCCTCGACGGAAAACTGGCCGTCGTTGACGATGTGCCATCCGTCCAAATTTCTGCCATTGAACAGCGCTGTCACTGCGGTGATTGCCTGGGTCATTTGACCGCTGGTGAACAGGATGCAGGCAAGTAGGACGACTCGTGTAACGATGCTCATAACTGTCCCCCGTGTCTCAGAGAGGCCGGTGGTGCGAACCACATGACCTGACACGCTAACGTCCTAGCTCCTCGTAGATCGCCTGGATGGCCGCCGGGACACGGTTGGCAGCGTAGTCAGGGTAGCGCCCGCTCAGATCGATCGAAGAGGCGGCCTCCTCTGCGCTCTGGCCGTCGTTGATCGCCTGCCGCGTTGCCGACAGCAGATCGGCGGTGAACCGCTGAAACTCCTCGAGGGCCGCAGGCGTCGTCACCGGAATATGGCCCGGAACGACGGTGTCAACACCGTCGATGGTCGCGAGCAGCTTCGCGAGGGTGTCTGGCAGCGCCACGCCACTCCCGCCGTTGCTCCGGTCGAGGAACGGGGCGTCTTTCCAAGGGAACAGGTCGCCCATTTGTAGCACGCGGAGCGCCGGGTAGACGATGACGGTGTCGCCGTCGGTATGGCCCGCGCCGAAATGGTAGAGGTCGATCCGGTCGCGGCCGGTGCCGAGCGTCAGGTGATCGCGATAGGTTCGGGTCGGCAGAAACTTTGCGTTGTCACCGGCGAAGGCCTCCATTCGCTCCATGTTCGCGCGGGTGTTCGCGTGCGCGACGATCTCGACCGTCTCTGGAAAGAAGGCGTTGCTGCCGGTGTGGTCCCCGTGCGTGTGGGTGTTGATGATGGTGACGACCGGCTTGTCGGTGACGGTCCGGATCCGGTCGAGGAGGTGCTGTCCCCACCCCGGCAGCTTGGTGTCGACTAGCGTGACGCCTACGTCGGCCACGAACACGCCGGTGTTTCCGCCGCTGAAGGCCTCGCGGTTCGTCGCGTCGGAGCCGGTGATCACGTAGAGGTTGTCGCGTACCTGCTCGATCTCGGTCGCCCTGACCGCAGCGGGTGAAAGCGACTGAGTCGAGACGACAATCGAGAGCACGCCAACCGCGATGACCGCACCGAGTGTGATCAGCCGTGTCATGATATTTTCCTCAATCGACTATCGGTGTTCCGCGAGGTAAGCCTGCGACGCCGCCGCGTTCATGAGCGGCACCACTTTGTCCGGATCGACGCGTACCATCATGTAGGTGATGTGGTCGTCGATCTGCGTGAACTCGTGCCCCGTACCGGCCGGGATCACGAAGACGTCGCCTTGTTTGAGCCGATGGGTTATGCCGTTTCGCACGTCTTCGGCGTTGTTGCCAGGCCCGTTCAGGAACTGCACAGCGCGGTTGTCGGGTGGCCGCCGTACCTTGTTGACGAGATCAGGACCCGTCAGGATCGTCCCGCCGCCGCTCATGACGACGTAGACCTCGGTCACCAGGTCGTGCTCGGCGACCCGGCCGCGGCGCGACGGGAGCGCGCCACGATGGGCGACGGCAATCTGCACCTTCGACTTGCCGATGTCGAGCGAGCGTACCTGCTGGTCGACGAGTCCGGACGACCGGCCGACGAAGGCGTATTCGGCGAGCTCTTCCGACGCGACGTAGGTCGCCGGGCACATGGGGCAGGAGGGCTGGACATCCTGTGCTGAGAGCCGTCCCACTGCGAACGCGACGACGCCGGCGCCGATGACCGCGAGTGCGGTGCGCATGAGCCTCTCCTCCGTTGCCGCTGGTCCCCGGTGCAATGCTCCGCACGGCAACGGCCGTGCCGTCGGAACCAACCACTCGTGCGGCTACCATAGCATCTGGCAGCGGGGGGGCAACCGCGAAGGGATGACACCATGAAATTAGGCTTCATCGGTCTCGGCACGATGGGGCGCCCGATGGCGCTCAACCTGATGCGGCGCCGGCATGTGTTGGGGGTGTATGCGCGCCGAGCCCAAGCGGTCGAACCGCTGGTCGCGCGCGGCGCCACGCACTACGACACACCTGCGGCGCTCGCCGCCGAGTGCCAGGTCGTCTTCACCATGGTGACGACCACCTCCGACGTCGAGCAGGTCGTGTTTGGTGAGAATGGCATCATCCACGGCGCGCCACGCGGCACGCTCGTCGTCGACACGAGCACGATCGATTCGACGGCGACGCGCGCGATGGCCGCGCGGTTGGCGGAGCTTGGCATTGACATGCTCGACGCGCCGGTGTCGGGTGGTCCGCAGGGTGCGCGGGAGGCGACGCTGTCGATTATGGTCGGCGGTTCCGCCGCCGCGCTCAACCGCGCCCGACCGCTCTTTGAGTGCCTCGGCACCAAAGTACTCCACATGGGGCGCGCGGGTGCCGGGCAGGCGACGAAGGCGTGCCACCAGCTGCTGCTGCTCGTGACGGCGCTCGGCGCTGCCGAGGCGCTGACGCTGGCGGGGCGCAGCGGCCTCGACGTCGGGCTGGTGCAACAGGCGATGATGGGTGGGATGGCGTCGAGCCGCGTGCTCGACTTCTTTGGGAGCCGAATGGCGGCGCGTGAGTTCGAGGCCGGAATCGAAACCCGGCTGTATCACAAGGATCTGAACTCCGTGATGACCCTGGCGCACGACCTCGGCGTGGCGCTTCCCGCCGGCGCCGTGACGATGCAGCTCATCAACGGGCTTATCGGGCGCGGTCACGCGCGAGACGACCTCTCGACGCTGATCACCGCCGTCGAAGATCTCGGACGAGCACGACCGTAGGCGACGGCGGTCGGTTTCAGACCGCCGTCGCGCCATGCAGTTACTGCCCGCTCTCGGCTGGCCGATCGACCTCGACGGCCCGGTTCTTGAACCGCCAGCCGTTCGGCGTCTTGACGAGCTTGTCCCGGTAAATCCCCGTGACCATAAGGGTCTGGGGCCGGGTGCCGGTGTTGTAGAGGGACAGGTAGCAGCTCCCGTCGGCGCCCTCGGCCGTCGGCTCGATCATGATCTCGTTGTTCCAGTGACGCGTGCGCCCTTGGTTGCTCTCGTGGAAGCCCTTAGCGAACTCGATCAACGCGGCGCGGCCGGTTGAGTTGCCGAAGACGCCGTCGGACGTGAAGGTGTCCGCGTACCCTTCGGCGTCACCGGCATCGATGGCGCGCGAATACTTGACGTAGAGCTGCTGAATCTCCGCGTAGTCGTCGGCGGAGAGTTTCGATTGTGCGGCCGCGGTCCCAGCGATGGCGCCCATCAGCACGAGTGCCGTAACCAGATTCCATCTCGACATTGAGTCCCTCCGTGTGTTGCTGAGTTGCGTTCGGCTGAGAAGGCTTTGAGGTGCGGGAAGATCCGCTAGCCCGATCCGCCGACCGCGACGGTCAGGTGTTGGATGACGCTTGCCGGCCCGTCGGAAGCCTGCACGCGGAGGACGTAGTCGCCGGGTCGGGCGAACGTGGCGGTCATCGTCGCGACGCCGTCGCGTGGTTCGCCATCCAACTCGACCGCGACGCTGGCTGGTCCACGTAGCACGGTCCAGGTGAGCGTCACGTTGCCGACCCGGAGCCGGCTCGGACGGCTACCCTCCAGGACGGCAGGGACGTTGACGGGCGCCTTCGGCGCATCGGGGTCCTCCTGGAGGGTCGGCGGTCGCTCCTGTCCGACCGGTGCGCTCCCACGCCCACGGGGTTCAGGTAACCCGTCGTCGGTCACAGTCGCGGTTAACGTCAGCCTGCCGGGCATCGCGAGTGTCGCGGACGCATTCACGAGCAGTGTTGGCGCCTGATTCACCGGTGCGCCGTCCGACGCCGCAAAGAATCTGGCCAACGGGTCGGCGTCGATCTCCCATACGGCGTCCAGCCATCCGACGGCTTGCTCTGGTTCCCCCCGGACCTCCACCGTCCAGACCAGCCGCTCGTCACCCCAACCGCTCGGCACCGTCACGCTGAAGACGCGACGGTGGATGCGCGGGTAGAAGAACGTTGGCTGGCCGCGGTCGGCTGCTGCCGGTTCGAAGTGGTTGTTCGGGCCGACCGGCACGTGGATTTCCTCTACGTAGTTCCGGTTGATGTACCCGAAGTGCATCTCGAAACTCCCGTCCGTGTTTCTCGACCACCCGTCGAAGAACGGTCCGACGGTTTGCCCGGAGTTGAAACGGAAGCTGTGTGGGTCAGCCTGGGCGAAGGCATCGCGCGGGGTCCCGAGCAGGCACACGAAAGCCATGACGGGCAGGAGGCATCGGCACGTGGTTGCCACACGCATCGCCGTCAGTTGGTCTTCGACCGCACCGACTCGCGGGCGGTCAGCTCTGCCGCGTAGTCCTCGTCGGTCAGGTCGTACCAGCCGATCCAGGAGAATCCCATCTCGTCGATTGTCCGCCCGCCGCCGCCAACCCAGTTGTTCGGGTCCGGGTTGTAGCGGTTTGCCTCCGAGTTGTCGTGCCAGCTCGTCACGTGGAGGATCGTTCCGGCCGGCACGAGCGGTGCCGCGTCGTCGGCGTAGTTGTAGGCGAGGTGCCAGTTGTAGTCGAAGTTCGCGCAGTTGACGACCTCCGTCTTCACCGGCTGGGTCGGGTAGATCAACTCCAGGCACTGGTACTTGCCGAGGATATGCATGTGCGGCTGGAACATCGTGATCCGCGCTGCCTTGTTCAACCGCGTGTAGCCATCCGAGCGGACGACCTGACCGGCCGGGATGTCGAGCAATCCGGCGAGCGATCCTTGCGCGCCGGCCAGTTGCTTCGACCACCGGATGTGCTTCGGGATGGTGCCTGCGGGGTGAAACACGATGCCGAGTTCGACCTCTGCGTCGACGGCTTCACCGATCGAGTGCAGGTGATAGCTCAGCCGCGCCCGCCGGCCGGCCGGCAGCAACAATCCCGAGTCCGGCGGATAGATTTCGGCGTTCTTGCCGGACGCGTACTCGACGAGAAACAGCCCGGCATCCATCCCCTCCTCGCCCTCGGGCGTGTCGGCGACCGCGTAGGAGAGGGCGTGATGGACCACTTGGCGCGACGCGTCGTTCACCGGCTTCGTCTGGATTGCCTTGATGTACCGGTCCTCGTTGAGGTTCATGTCGGTCAACAGGTTGCCGAACAGGTCGGGACCGGCGGCGGGCACGGTGTACGTCGGGAACTTGACGATCAGATCGGGTTCACCGATCTGCCACGCGTCCGAGTCAGCGAACTCACGCAGCGGGGGCATGTCATCCGGGTTGCCACGCGGGGCCCCGTGGTCGACCCACGCGACGATCGTATCGATCTCCGCCTGGCTCAGCGATGGGTCGTTCTTGAAGTCCTGGATGCCGATCCGGCGATCGAGGTGCCACGGCGGCATCTCGCGGGTCTGGACGCGGTTCTTGATCGACCGGGCCCACGGCCGGACCTCCTCATAGTGGATCAGCGACATCGGCGCGATCTGATTCGGCCGGTGGCAGGTAACACAAGCGCGCTGGAGGATCGGGGCGACGTCCCGTGTGAAGGTGGCGTCGGCCGTGCCGGCGCGGGAACTCTGACCGCTAGCGAGCGTCGGAGCCAACATCACCAGCAGGGTCGCGGGCAGGAGGCGCATCATGGTGTTTCTCCCTATCGAGCTCGCCGAGAATTAAGCTGGAGCGGACCGGCAAATTGTCCCACAAAACTGCCGAAATGTCGCAGGGCGTGCCGCGCTGCGCGCGTCTGAGGCGTACGCCGGGTCGCGTCACGGGTCGACGATCCGCGCCTCCACGAGCTGGGCAATCGCCGCGAGTGTCGTCTGGGCCGCGTTCAGCCCCAGACGGAAGTCGTCATCCGAGAAGGTGGCGAATCGATCCGTCGGCTGGTGCCAGTGCGGATCCCAGCCTGCGCCGATCTGTGCGCCGCGCTCATTTTCGCGCAGGCTGATCGCCGGGACGAGGTCCATGAACGGCGTCGAGTCGGTGTTAGTCATGTGCGGGCCGACGGTCGCCGGGTAATCGGTAGCGTAGCGGTCGTTTGCCGCCTTGAAGAAGTAAGCAAGCGCACGAGCCTCGTTAGCCTGCTCAGCGGTCGATTGGAACTCGATGTTCACGTCGGCCTCTGGCCGCTGATCGCGGCTCACCGTCCCGGCGGCGCGAGGGGCGCCGTGATCGAACAGCAACATGTCGTGCTGGACCATGCCAAGCCAGCGAGGCTCGGGATACTGTCCCGACCCCGGTGGGTCCTCGCGTCCCTGCATGGCCTGCCGCTGTTCGACGTAGGCGCGGCTCCCGTTCAGCCCGGTCTCTTCGTTGTTCCAGAGGATGAATCGAATTGACCGTGCAGTCTGCACGTCGGACGCGTTGAACACGCGAGCTAACTCCATGACCAGCGCGGTCCCCGAGCCATCATCGTTGGCGGCCTCGCCCCAGCCAAGTCCGTCCATGTGGGCACCCAGGATGTACATCTCGTCCGGATGCGAGGCGCCGATGGTCGTGCAGTAGACCTGCTGCCGCGGGCCCGGCGTCGAGGGCTCCTGGTTCAGTTCACGCAGCCGGGCATCGGGTTGCGCCGCCGGATCCGTGTTGACCCCGGTTCGAGCGCGATACCCGAAGATGCTGCTGCCACCGGGACCGGAGCCGTTACGCCCGATCTTTCCACCGGTCGGGGTGCTGTCACGCGTGTTGAGGTCGCCAGTCTGTTGGCGTCCACCCCGCTGTCGTGGCGCGGGTTCGTACACGTAGTCCAGACGCTCTGTGTCCGTACACCCGACGGCCTGAAGCTGCCCCTCGATCCAATCAATCGCGTCGCGGTTCCGTTGTGTCCCCTGGCGTCGATCGCCGAACTGTGTCAGACCCTTGAGCGCCGCTTTGTAGTGCTCGAGGCTCAGACGTCCGACCAGCGTGGCCACGACGCCGTTGCCTGCCTCGTCCAGTTGGCGCGCACCTGGTGCTCGCCAAGCGCTCGTCGTTGATGCGAGTAGCACGAATGCAGCTATCACGACGCCCCTGGTTCGCATGCGGTCCTCCCGCCGCGCCTTGCGCAGCGAATAACTCCGTTGCAGTCAGCGTAAACTACGAGTAGGTTCGCCGGCACTCCAGGAACGGTGGTCATGAGCACGTTCGTACCCCCCGCGCCAACCACTATGCTCCGCGCCGCGGAGGCGTCCGCCGCGTCGAGCGTCGTTCCGTGGTACCTCTGGGCGGTCGCTTGCGCGTCGACCAGCGTCATCATCGGCGGTATCTGGGACATCTCCTGGCATCGCACGATCGGACGTGACACGTTCTGGACGCCGGCGCATCTGGCCATCTATCTCGGGGGCGCCGTCGCGGGGCTGTCGTGCGGCTGGCTCGCGATCAAGACGACGTTCTCGGGCACGGCAGAGGAGCGGGCCGGTGGCGTGTCATTCTGGGGGTTCCGCGCGCCGCTCGGCGCGTGGGTGTGCATCTGGGGCTCCTTCGCCATGATCACCTCGGGGCCATTCGACGACTGGTGGCACAACGCCTACGGCCTCGACGTCGAGATCCTAAGCCCTCCACATGCTGTGCTAGCCCTCGGCATCTTCGGGATCCAGATCGGCACCATGCTGATGGCGCTCGCCTGGCAGAACAACGCCGACGAACGCTCCAGCGGTGGCGCCAGTGCGCCATTACTGTTTCTCTTCATTTACGCCGGTGGCATGCTGCTCGTCATGATGGCGACCCTCGCCACCGAGTACGTGACGTTTCCCAATGACCAACACGGCCCGCAGTTCTTCCTCGTGAGTGCCGGAATCTTCCCCGTGCTGCTGGTCGCGATCTCACGGAGCGCTCGCTTCCGCTGGGGGGCGACCGCAGCGGCGGCGGTCTACATGAGTCTGACGATGGTGATGATCTGGATCTTGCAGCTCTTTCCGGCCCAGCCGATGCTCGCGCCTATCCTACGGCAGGTGGATCACATGGTGCCGCCGGCGTTTCCGATCCTGCTCGTCGTTCCCGCGATCGCCGTTGACCTGATGATGCACCGCGTCCCCGATGACGCCGGGCGCTGGCGGCGGTGGGCGACCGCGGCCGGCGCTGCCCTCGTCTGCATGATCGTGCTGGCCGTTGCGCAATGGCCCTTTGCCAGCTTCATGCTGACCGAAGGCGCGCGCAACGCATTCTTTGCCGCCGACCTCTGGGATTACAACTTGGCGCCCGGTGATTGGCAATATCAGTTCTGGGGCGATCCGATGACGTTCGTCGCCGCACGCTGGGTGGTGCTGATCGCAGTGGTGTCGGCGACCGCGGGCCTCTGGTGGGGCAACTGGATGGCCCGGGTGCGTCGATAGCGTGACCGGCGCCTTGCGACGTGCGGCCTCCGTCGTGCTGGTGATCAGCGCAGCGCTTGCTGCCTCCGCGCACGTCGGCACCTCTAACGCTTATTTCGAGGGAAACGCGGGTCCATACGGTATCCGCGTGATCGTGCGGACACCGGAAGTGATCCCGGGACTCGCGCAGGTCTCCGTTCGCGTCACAAGCGGCGGCGGCATCGAACGCGTCGCCGTGCGACCTCTCCGGTGGGATCTGGGTCTCGAGGGCGCGCCGCCGCCCGACCCGGCGCGACCCGTGGCCGGTGATCCCAACCTCTACAGTGCCGAGTTGTGGCTCATGACCGCCGGCTCGTATAGCGTCCACGTCGACGTTGCCGGCGTGGCGGGCGCGGGGACCACGTTCGTGCCGGTGCTGGCCGTTGCGCAGAGCCGGCTCGACATGAACTGGGCGATGGGCGCGGGGCTGTTCGGCGCCGCTGCGTTCCTCTTCGTCGGCGCGCTCACGGTCTTCGGCGCCGCGGTGCGCGAGAGCGTGCTGCCGCCCGGGACACGCCCGGATGCTGGCCGGCGCACGCGGGGCCGACTCGCGACCGGGATCGGCGGGGTCGTGCTGGCTCTCGTGTGCTGGGGTGGCTGGGCCTGGTGGGACAACGTCGACGCCGCCTACCTTGCCCGGATCTACCGTCCGCCGCACACGGTGTCCGAGATCGCGACGGCCAATGGCGCTTCGCGGCTCACGCTGACGGTCGATGATCCGAGCTGGGGTGGTCGGACCTGGACACCGCTCATGCCGGATCACGGCAAGCTGATGCACATGTTCCTCGTCAAGGATGGGGATCTGGCCGCGTTCGCCCACGTCCATCCTGCGCCCGTCGACGAGGCCTCGTTCGCGGTGATGTGGCCGGATGTGCCCCCGGGTGACTACCGGATCTACGCCGACATCGTGCACGAGTCGGGGTTTACCCAGACGCTCGTCGACCGCGTGCGCGTTTCCGCAGCGCCCCCCGTGGCCGAGTTGGCGACTCCCGACAACGGCGCCAACGGGCCCGCACTCGTGCGCGATCCCGACGATTCGTGGTCCACGGTACGGCCGTTAGGTACCGTTTCCGGTGACCGTTATGTGCTGCCGAGCGCTCGCACGGTCCGGTGGGACCGCGACGCCGCGTGGGTCGCCGACATGGAGACGTCGCTTCGCTTCGAAGTGACCGAAGCCGATGGGACGCCATCCGTCCTCGAACCGTATATGGGTATGCTGAGCCACGCGGCCATGATGCGCGATGACGGATCTATCTTCGTGCATCTCCATCCCTCCGGGAGCATTAACATGGCGGCGCAGATGCGCTTCGCGAACGCCGAGGGCACTGACACGCATACGACGGGCGCGATGCGCCACGTGCTCGAGCCGAAGAACCGGGTGTCGTTTCCGTTCGTGTTTCCGGAACCGGGCGCCTATCGCGTGTTCGTGCAGGTGAAGGTGGGTGGCGGGGTCGAAACGGCCGCCTTCGACGTCGATGTGCGCGACGGCTAGCGGCTTACGCTACGTCGGCCTGCCGTGCAGTCTCGGGTCTGAAGTCCGGTGCTACGTACGTGGTCGCGCAGTCGAACAACGAGAAGGTACGGTTGCTGCTTCCAGGACATGCCTCGACCGAAAAATCTCTTCCCTGAGAGATCCCTACGGCTGGTCGTCCGGGCGCTCCCACCAGACCGTGCCGAAGTTGATGAAGGGGCCGCCGTCCTCGGAGAGCCGCGTCTGGACCCGGAAGGCGTAAGGCGACGTGATGTAGGTGCGTCCCGTCAGCCGCACCTCGGTGCCCTGGCTTGTGACTGCGGGCGTTTCCCAGTGGTGCGAGTAGAACCCGCCGGGGTCACCGCCGACGCGGCCCGACTTGAGTAGGCGCACACCGCGACTGTCGTCCTCCAGCCGAACCATGTACTTCGAACGCCGGTCGTAGTACATCAGTGAGGTGGCAGTGAACGTCGTGTCTCCAATCATCGCCTCGATCGTGCTTTCGTATGCGCAGCCGCCGATATACCGTACCGTCTCGGTGCCGACGAAGTCGCCCGCCTCACCGAGCGCGGACTCCGGAACGGGCCCGTCGATCTCCCAGACGCCGATGAAGTAATGGGGATCGAACGGCAGTGGGTCGTCGCCGTCGCCTTCTTTCAGGGTCCTGACGCCCTCGGGGCCGACGGTGGGTCGGCTCAAAGCGTTGAGGCCGGCGATGAGATCGAGCTCCTGCCGCGTCAGGCACTGTCCGTCCACCGGGGTTTCTCCCAGCTCCAGTTTGACGAGCGGTTCAGCTTCCACCTGCGCCGGTGTCTGCGCCGACAGCGGTGTCGTGATCGCGAGCAACGTGGCGAGCGTCAGGAGCTTGGGCATCAGTCAATTGCAGGTATCAGCCAGCCCGACTACGGCCAGCAGGTTGATTCGTGGCTCACCGTCTGGATCGATCAGGAGCCCCTTGACCAGCACCGTCCGGCCCTCGCGCAGTTCACCGCTCGCGTTGATCTGCTCGGGCGTCGTGAACAGCGCGCGATTGCCGTAGCGAAGTAGGCCCTCCGCGGTGAGGAAGTCGGCGACCCCGATGAGGCGGAACTCGTGCGACCCCGGCTCGGTCTGCC
>CAZYFH010000037.1:0-35727 GCA_964646815.1 uncultured Vicinamibacteraceae bacterium
GATAGATGGCCTGGGCGAGCACCGTGGCCGTCGTCGTGCCGTCGCCCGCGATGTCGGACGTCTTGCTCGCGACCTCGCGCACCATCTGCGCGCCCATGTTCTCGAGTGGATCCTTGAGCTCGATCTCCTTCGCCACGGTCACGCCGTCCTTGGTAATCGTCGGAGAGCCGAACTTCTTGTCGAGGATGACGTTGCGCCCTTTCGGACCCAGGGTCACCTTAACCGCATTCGCCAACTGGTTGACGCCCTCGATAATCATCCGTCGCGACTTTTCACCGTACACAATCTGCTTGGCCATGTTCTCGTACTCCAGTAACTACCACACGTTGCCGTCTCGTTAGTCGCGCTCGATGACACCGAGCACGTCGTCTTCCCGCATGATGAACAACTCGTCGCCGTCAATGGTTATTTCCTGACCGGAGTACTTACCGAACAGCACGGTGTCTCCCGCCTTGACGTCGAGCGGCGTCACCGTCCCGTCGTCCTTAATTTTGCCCTTGCCGGCAGCAATAACCTTCCCTTGTTGCGGCTTCTCCTTCGCCGTATCCGGAATGATGATGCCACCAACTTGCTGCTCGCCTTCCTCGATGCGTTCGACAATGATGCGGTCGTGAAGCGGTCGTACTTTGACAGCCATGAACTCTGAGCTCCCTGTATGTGATGTAAAACGCGTAGGGTTACGTCCAGACAACGCATCTGAGACGCAGCCTCGGCGGTCGTAGCACTCTGCGGTCGCGACTGCTAGTCTATGCCGCGCAGAACGCCCGCGTCAAACTCGAACGGCTGGGCCGACGACCGTGTTCGCTTGGGTACCGACGAGGTAGCCGTGGCCTGGTCGGACTGCCCGGTCTCGGGCCGAAGACGCACATTCGATTATGACCATCAGCGTCCTCAGTTTTCGTGATGACGGCAAAATACGGAAGGACGATCCCGGAATCGACCACCGGTCGATTCTAGCTCGCCGTTTCCTAGGCGTGTTCCCCTCTGCTGACACGCGATCAGCGTCGTGACGACGGGGTGTGCGTCACCGATTCGCCAGAGTCAGTCAGTCGAACAGCGACATCGGAGTCAAAACAGCGTCGTGCAGCCCTCGGCGCCGTCGCTCGTGATTCCCTGGGCGTCCGTGCCCCCGTGACGGTCACGCCCCGAACGCCGGGCCGCGGCACGACGTCTCACACGGTCGCCTTGCGCCGGCTCGACGTCGGAATCCTGAGCTCTTCGCGATACTTCGCGATCGTGCGACGCGCGAGGACGAGCCCGTCTTCCTGGAGCCGGCCGGCGATGCGCGCATCGCTCAACGGCTGCTTCGTGTCTTCGGCATCGATGAGCATGCGGATGCGCTGTTTGATCGTGACCGACGAGACGGTCTCCCCATAAGAGCTGTGAATCCCGCTGTGGAAGAAGTACTTCATCTCGAAGACGCCCTGCGGCGTGTGCATGTATCTGTTGTTGACCACGCGGCTGACCGTCGACTCGTGCATCCCGATGTCGTTCGCCACGTCGCGCAAGACGAGCGGGCGGAGATGCTCGATCCCATGATCGAGGAACTCGCGCTGGAACTGAATGATGCTGGTCGCCACCTTGTGGATGGTCTTCTGCCGCTGATCCACCGATTTGATGAGCCAGAGGGCCGATCGAAACTTGTCTTTGACGTAGGCTCGCGTCTCCTCAGAGCTGTGACTACCTTTGTCTAACATCCGGCGGTAGACGGGGCTAACACGTAGCTGGGGCACCCCGTCGTCATTCGACACCGCGACGTAGTGATCGTCGACCTTCACCACGGAGACATCGGGAATCACGTACTGCGACGCCAGCGGACTGAGCCGGCTGCCGGGCCTTGGATCGAGACGGCGGATGATCTCAAGATGGTGCCGCACCTCCTCGATGGACATCCCGCACCGGCGGGCTAATTCGGGCACTTCCCGGGTTTCCAGCAGCCTCAATAACGCCGCGTCCTGGACGATGGTCTCGCTGGGCGTGCCCGCGAGGCCCAAGTGCCGGATCTGGAGGAGGAGACATTCCTGCGGATCCCGCGCCGCAACTCCCACCGGATCCAACGTCTGGACCAGTGCCAGCGCGCGCTCGACCTCCGGCATTGGCCACGCACCCATCGCGGCAATCTCATCGAGCGACGCCACGAGATAGCCGTCCTCGTTCACGTTGCCGATAAGCGCCGCCCCGATGTCGCGCCGCAGGTCGTCGCTCGTGCGGAGGGACAGCTGCCACAGGAGATGATCCGCGAGCGAGCTGGTCGTGGACAGCGTGTTCTCGATCGGCGGGAGCTCTTTGATCTCCCGGGGCACCGGCGGGCGATAGCCCTCGTGCAAATACTCGCCGAAGAAATACTCGTAGTCCTTGTCGTCCCACGTGTCTTGTCTCTCGGTCGTCGGCGGGGGATCCGGGTCGGCCTGCTCGACCTGGGCGGCCGCGTCGGTCTGTAGCTGCTCCTCGGCTGGCACCTCCTCGAGCAGTGGGTTCTCGACCACTTCCTGGTTCAGCAGGTCGACGAGCTCGAGGGTCGTCATCGGCAGCAGCTTGATCGCCTGCTGCAAGGAAGGGGTGAGGATAAGCTTGTGGCTGAGCTTAAGCTGGAGGGTGTGCCGAACGTTCATAACCGTCACCCATCATACTCACCCGGCCGGTACGACGGGTTCAGCGTCGCCGGACGCTGATTGACGCACCGTGTCTGTGAGAGGCTGACGACCATCACGTGCCATCCCTGGTCCTACACGCCGCGTGATCATTCCGTCGTGCACCTGAAGATCCGGCATCGGTGGGGCGACAAGAAGACGCTGACACGGCACGTCGATCGAGCGCGCCCAACGCGTGGCGCGTGACATCCGAGCACTATCGGTCACGACGCCCGTACTGGCATACATTTGCCGGTACAAGTTGGAGACCAGGACAAACGCCAGCCGCTCCCGGAGCGAGCTGAGCCAACTGGAACGCCACCAGATCGTGCGCAGGGCGTAGAAACGGTCCCACGTCTGCTGGGTCCGCCAGCGAATCTAGTCCGCCGCCATGGGCTGTGACGGGCAAGAAGTGCGTTTACGGCGTTAGTTTGACGGCACCCTCAGGCAGGGCGAACACCTGCAGGACCGAGCCGGACCCGGGCGGACGCTGCATGGTCTCGGGAAACACCTGCCGGGCGTTTCTCCAGGCCAGGGCCCAGCCCGGGCCGGACGGGACGACGAGATACTGGCGCCCGTCGACCGCGTAGGTGATCGGGAAGCCATCGGTCGCGGTCGGCGTCCGGGTGCGCCACAGCTCGGTACCATCGCGCGCATCGAACGCATACATGTAGCGCTCTATGTCGCCAACAAAGACTAGGCCGCCAGCCGTGGTCAACACGGCCGTGCCGTATCGCCAGCGGCTACGGCGACGCCAGAGGATATCCCCCGTTTGGCTGTCCATCGCGACCAAATCGCCCAACTGCTCGGGGCTATCGGGATGGACAACGAATTGCCGGTCGTTCAGACCAACCCCGCCGCCGCCGATCTCCGGCTCGAGCATCGCTGAGAAGACCGAGTGGGCACACCCGGGCGTAAGCGGGATGTAAAAGGCACGCGTCTCGGGGTGGTAGGCCATGGCCCACAAGTTCTTCAGCCCGCCCGGGCCCGGGCAGTAGTCCACCGGCACCTCGAGCTGTGGAATACGCTCGCGACGCAGGATGCCCTGCCCGCTCGTCGAGTGGATATCGACGATGTTCTGGTAGCCAAGGTCGTGGGCGTCGCGAAACGCACCGGTTCGCGGATCGAGTTCCCAGAGCACTCCGATCTTCCCCATCTTGAAGAGCGAGCGTCCCCGGACGCCGTCGACGAGCACGATCTCGAACACTTCATCTAGGTCGTGGGTCTCGGCCGGAATGTGCTGGAAGTACCAGCGGATCTCACCGGTATCGGGGTCCAGCGCCAGGGTCGAGTTGCTGTAGAGCGCCGCGCCCTCCGTGCCACGCTGCGCGCTCGCCCACGGCTTGGGCTGCGCGGTCGACCAGTAGATCAGATCGGTGTCGGGATCGTAGCTGCCAGGGATCCAAGCATCGGCGCCGGCACGATAGGCGAGCGGGAGATCACCCCACGTGTCTCCTCCGGGATCGCCTGGTCGTGCCACGGTCGACGTCCGCCAGAGTTCGGCTCCCGTGCCGGGGTCGTGGGCCGAGATGAAGCAGACGTCGTTCTTGTACCGCTCGCACCCGGTCATCCCGGCGACGACCTTGCCCCGCACGATGATCGGACCGCTCGTGTAACGATACCCGGGCTCCGGATCGATGACCTGGTGCTCCCACACCAGCTGGCCGGTCCGCGCGTCGAGCGCCAGCAGCTGCGCGCTACTGGTGCCGGCAAATATCTTGTCTCCATAGATGGCGATGTTCCGGCGCGCCAGTCCCGGCTGCCGGTTGATCGGCAGGTCCGCGTCTCCTGACTCTGGCCGCCGTCGGACATACTCCCAGAGGAAGTCACCGGTCGCCGCGTCGAGCGCCTGGATAGCGCTCCGGCTCGGTATGTACATCACGCCATCGTGCACGAGCGGCGTGATCTCGTCCGTGCCGGTCGGCGTCGCCCAGGACCAAACCAGCCGCAACTCCTCGACGGTATCCCGGTTGATTTGGTCAAGCGGGCTGTAGCCCTGGCCGTTCAGCGTCCGTCGCCAGTTGATCCAATCGGCGGGGTCGGGTTTTAGCAACTCTTCGTCCGTGACCGGCTCGATGGCTCGGAGCTCGGTCTGAGCGTCGCTCGCCCTTGCCTCGAAGAGCACCATGGCGACGACTACCGCGCAGACTACTCGCTTCATGCGACTCTCCTTACTGAAGTACGGTCTGGGACGCGGCGCAACATGCTTCTGTCCGTGATCCTGTCGGCACCGCACCAGCCGCCACCGAGCCGGCACTTATGCCGCCGACGGGCAGATCCCGTCGTATGACGCCTGGGATTAGTGGACGGTCACCGGGTGGCTCAGGACCACCAGCTCTGGTACCGGCGAGCCGCCAACCGTCACCGCGACATACTGCCGGCCATCCACCATGTAGGTCATCGGGGTACCAATCGCGCCCCCTGGGAAATAGACCGACCCGACATTCTCGGCGTCCTGCGAGGCCGAATCGGAGCCTGCACTCACGGCACGATCTCCCTGATGACGCCATCGTGTTTGTTCATGAGAAACACCCGTCCGTCGGGTCCTTGGCCGAAGCGCAAATCGACACGGACCGCGGGCGTCCGGCCCTGGGCGACAGTGGTCTCGGCGACAATCTTCAGCAGTCTCTTCACCTGGTCGCCGTCCCGTAGGAGCACCCGGCGGATCGCGTCCTGGCCCCCGTCAGGCAGGTCATCGGCCGGCAGGTGGAAAATCTCGCCTTGGGGAAAATCAGCGAAGAACACACGGCCCCGTAGCTGCGGGATCGTATCGTCGCGATAGACAACCACTCCCCCCGCCGCAGACCGGGACTGCAGCAGTGGATCGAGCTGGCCATACTCGGCAATGGGGAACGTGATGCCGAGCTCACTGCGCGGGTTCTCGAGGGCCACCTCCCGTCGGCTGATGAACCGGTAGCTCCCCTCCCAGCTGTTCCAACCGAGATCGGCGCCGGCGGTTACGAGGCTGATCTCCTCGATGATGTTCTGCCCTATATCCGTCACGAACATGTTGCCGTTTACCGGATCCCACGCCAAGCCCTGAGGGTTACGGAGGCCAGAAGCAAAGGTTTCCCCGAGCGAACAATCGTCCCCATCCGAGGCGTACGGATTGTGCGCCGGGATGCCATAGCGACCGTTCCCGCTATCCGAGCCGAGCGGATCTATGCGAAGGATCTTGCCGAACACCACACACAGATTTTGAGCGAGATCGAGGGGATCCCCCCCACTCCCGCCATCCGCGACTCCCACGTACAGCAGTCCGAAGTCTCGGTCGCCGGGGGATGCAAGCGGATTGAAGGCGACATACCCGCCGTTGTGGTTACGAAACGGCTGCTCAACCCTCAAGAGCACACGGGGCGCCCCGCCGTCGTAGGTTACGGCCTTGGCGTCGCGGGCCGCGAACTCGACTAGGAGAGTGTCGTGCGCGTCCTGCCCGCCGCCCGACACGAAGTCTGGCTCGGGTTCCCGGTCGCGTGTATCCATCCAGGCATACAGCTTTCCATTCCCGGCCGTCCCGGGCACACCGAACTGCGGATGGAGGGCGAAGCTCTGCACCCCACGTTCGCGTCCCGTGAACTCGACAGGGACGCCCCACCGTGGATCGTCAATATCCAAGTAGAGCGTGACTTCCCCACCGTAGCTGATCGTATAGATGGGCCCCTGCATGTCGTTGACGAAGAGACGCGCCGATGCCGGCTCGTCGACGAGGCGCATGGGGCGGGCACGTTCGCCACCGACGTCGGGGAGGGTGGTGAACTCAGTGAGCCCTACGACGATCACGTCCTCGGTCGCTTCGATCGGGCTCGGAAACGGATCGTTGGGGGCCTGTGAGAGGACCGGCGCTGCGACCAGCAAGGCGGCCAACGCGAGGTGCGTCGTGCGCATGGCTTGAATTCCTCCCAGGGTCCGTGGAGAGGCAGGCATGGGATCAGGAACCTCGGGTACCGCCATTACCGCAGCACGTCGCTCTCCTCGGCCATCTCGATGATTACCTGGCCATCCTCAGGCAGAAGATGGCGCCGATCCATCGCGGCAGCGACCGCCTCCTCGACTGCGCGGACGAACCCGCCGTGGTCGCCGAAACGTTCCTCCAAGGAGCGGCGCGGGTCACCGCTCGTCATCCGCTCGGCGCGGGTCCGCGCAAAGGGAAAGAACGATCCCGTCAGCCCGCACAGATCCCTCCCACGCGGTCCCGGCGCATACAGGTTCCACCCAGTGCTTGTACCGACCGGAACCGCGATATCGATCGTCCGTATTCCGGCCACATCGTGTCCATCCTGGTCAACCGTGGGAATCAACACTTGATACCCGGCGCCCCGCGTCGGTGGCAACAGGGTCTGCCGGCCTCCGCTTGGCCCAAACGTCGGCCCGTAGTCGAGTACGTCGAGCCCGTTGACGACCGTCGGAAACATCACTCCAGGAATGGCCGGGAACATGCGTCCCACCTCGTCAACGGTGCCCAGCGTTCCACGTCCAATACCCGGGTACTGCGACGGGGGTGGCTCGATCCCCTGATCGGCCCACTGATCGAGCGCCACGAGCAAGGCACGCATGAGAGGCGCACTGCTGCGCTGGCTGTTGATCACGTGCGCGCACTCACCCCGTGTGGTCGGGATCGCCCCGACCCCGGGACCGCCGCCATGCGGGTGACTGGACAGCAGATAGAACCGGACCTTCGGCGGCACCGGCACCGGGTTGCCGAGCCCGTCGTGCACGTTGAGCGACGCCTTCATCTGCCAGAACTCGTTGCTGGTGTCGACGTGGAAGACGAGCGGGTCGGTCGCCGGGCGCGTCAGGATGCCGTCGCGGATGTTCGTGATCGGATCGGTCGTCACGGCGTAGGTCAACGGCGGATACGAGTGGGACGTGAAGTCCGGCGTCCGGTCCTGACGCGAGTAAATGTTCGGGTCGGAGAACTCCACGTTCGCGAACAGCCGGTGCGAGCCGGGGATGTGGATGCGCACAGCGTCGAACACCTGCCGATGCGCCTCATCCTCGTTGAAGCCGAGATAGAGGAACTCGCGCATGTACATACCGGTCGACGAGATCCCCAGACCGTAGGCGCGGCTGACGTTCAGATTTCCATCGACTGCCAGCGGATTCGGCGTGCCGTCGTCATCGGCCGTCTCGTATCTGAGAAAAGAAGCGACGTCGCGCGTCACCGCGTAGCCCAGGCCCATCACCCACGGGTCCTGGGCCGGATAGATCAGTTCGTAGGTCTTGTCCCAGGCAAAGCCGTCGAACAGACAGATGTTCTTCGTCGTCGGAACCAAGGAATCCCGACCGGTCGGACAGGTACCGAACGCCCACGCGTCCGCTGGCACCGAATGGCGTTCACCGTCGATGCGGTCGCGCACCGTCAGGGTCGAATCCGCCGTGTCCGTATCCGCCGTTTCGTAGCTAACGAAACGATCGTTGCCCTTGAGCGGCAGGCTGTAGCCGAGAATGTCGCCCGCGACGCCGTCAGGAGGGCGTCCCATCGGTGTGGACGGATACTCGATACGAATGCGGGAAACGATGGGGCTTCCGTCGGCCTGCACAGCCACCGGCAGCGTGGCACCAAGTCGAGTCTCCGTCGTGATGATGTCGCCCCCCCAGCCGGCGTCCACGAAGGTGTACCCGAGCCGGAAGAACAGGCCGTCGCCGTCCTCGGGCGGAGCCCCGGGTGGCAGCGAAGGGAACGTCTGAAAGGGGATCTCTATAGCGTTGCCGCGATTGTTGATGCCGTGGAGAATTTTCCCGTTGCCTAACGTCACGTCGGACGGTTTGATGATGACGAACGGCGCGCGAAACTCCACGAGACCACGCTCGTTGCTCGGTGCGCGATCCAGATTAACAATCACGGCGTTCAGCGAGTCGCTCGCGTCGACCTCCATGTGCGCCGTCCCCTCGATCCGCTCGAAGGTGCCGGCGTCCCCGAACGTCCGGCCGCCGGCGTAGGGGGTGGCCTTCTCCACGACCAGCCGGGTCACCTTGGCGTGGACGGACGACACCACTCCCGCTGACATGAATCCGCTCAACACCAGTAGTCCGATGGCTCTTCTCACCACGTCGATCCTCCAGTCGGGCAACCGCGACTCATTCTATTCCGCGCACGCCCCGTACTTGCACCGCACACGGTCCGCCCCGTTTCGGTGTACGCCAATATAAAGGTCCGCCACCGACGGCAAGTTGACCAGCAACGGCCTCCAACATTCCTCGTTCGACATCTCGTCACCTCAACGTCAACAAGCTAGCGACCGTGTCTTCTCCAGCGCAGTGATTACCGGAAGCGCGCCATCGCTATCGAGCTTGGTATCGGTGGCGCGATAGACCTGGCCCATCCCCCTCGCCAACGAGGGCGGTCACGTCGTCATGGCCGAGGCGACAACAGATATAAGGGCCATCAGTCGGTCTATCGGGTGGTCAAGCGCCGCGACTCATTCCTCGCCTCGACCACGCGGCGAGCGACGGTGAGCCCGCGCCGGGTGCGCCGTCCGAGCCGATGGTGTCGACCGGCGGCGCTTGGCCGGGGACCGACACGGTCGGGCCAACCCCCGGAGACCCCAGGCAGCTTGTTGCGCTACCGGGCCTCCGTCGACCCGTCGGTCGCCGTCTCGGCCGCCCGTGCGCCGGCGAGGATGTTCTGCATGCCGTAGTTCCCCTCGTGGCACGCGTATTCGAAGATAGGCCCCGCGGACAGACGCATCGGAATCGCGGCGGAGAACGGGCGTGTAAACGTAGCAGGATCGACGACGGTGTACTCGTAGAGCAGCGTGTCCCCGTCGCTACGGGTGAACCGCTCCGTCAGCGCCAGCGTCGCGCCGGTGCCAACGCCGCCCGTGATAGTCGGGTTGAAGCTTGGCGTCAGCGACGTGAAGTTGGTCGTCTCGACCACCAGCGTGTCGCCTTCCCAGCGCCCACGGGCGTCACCCATCCACTGGCGCGTGCCGTCTGGTACGTGCGGCCGGCCGTCGAGCGGCACGATCCGCGCGTCGTGCACCATCTCGTTCAGGATCACGACGTGGTCCTCGGTCTGGAACAGCTGCATGTTGTTGTTGTATGCGCTCGGGATCATCGGCGGCCCGCTGTTGAACCCGAGCAAGCAACGCTCGCCGAGCCCGCGGTCCTCGGGACCGTCGGCTCCGGCCCCGCCCGCGCGATAGCGGATGGGGCGCGGGCTCGGCACGTCCTCAAAGGCCGACCCGATCTGCTCCACGGCCCCTTGCACTAGGGCTGGAATCTTCCCGTCAATCGGATCGACGATGAGCGACGTCCGCCGGTCCTCGATCACGTTGGTGCCAGTGTCGAACCAGAAGTTGTTGTACGCACCTACAGCGGCACCGCCGCCACCCGCCGGCAGCGGTTCGCTCCGCACCTCGCTCGGCGCCGCAAGCCGCGCCACGCGGTCGGCCGCCTCCTGCTCCAGCCCCGCCGCCTCCTCGTCCGTGAGGAACGCCTTCTCGGCGAGATCGTTTGGCCGCTCCAGCGGCGTGATCGTCCGGAAATCCCAGACACCCTGCAGATCGGGCGCCCCCCACGGTAGCCGCGGCGCCGGCGACGAGCCAGGCTCCTGCGCGGACGCGACCGCCGGGACGAACACCATCACCGTTGCCACGCACCAGAGCGCCGCACGCGCATGCTGACTCATCTGACCCTCCTCCACACACCGGGCCGCGACCAGCCCGGCGCGTGTCGAACCTCATCATCACCACCCTGGCGCCGTGACGCCTGGTGTGCGTTCTTCAATTCGAGCCGTCGTCATGGCCGAGCCGGCACCCACGGTCAAGACATTGAAACACGGGACACGCCATTGGGTCGCGACTCACCGCGAGCCCGACTGGGCGACGTCCTCCGCTGTACGCGCGCCAGCAAGGATGTTGAACAGGCCGTAATTGCCTTCGTGACACGCGTACTCGTACAGCGCGCCGTCGCTCTTGGTCATGGTCATCTCAACGCGCCATGGCATGGTCCACGCGGTCGGATCGTCCATCGTGAACTCATAGAGCAGCGTGTCGGCATCAAGGCGCCTGAATCGTTCGACCAGACGGAGACGACTACCGGCGGCTTCGAGGCGTTCCATGTTGGGCGCGGGATGCGCTGTCCCGAGCGCCATGAAATTCGCGGTCTCGATCACCAGCGTGTCGCCCTCCCACTGGCCACGCGAGTCACCTTTCCATTGGCGGATCTGCTGGGGCAGAGGCGGACGGTCGTCCAGCGAGACGAGTCGGACGTCGTGCACCATCTCGTTGAGAATCGCCACGTAGCCAGGCCCCTGGAACACCTGAACGAAGTTGTTGTACGCACCGGGCAGCATCGGCGGTCCAGAATTGAATCCCAGGATGCACCGCTCGTCCACGTCCCGGTCCTCAGGACCGGCGTTACGGCGTCGCGCTTCCTCGCGGACCGCCATCCGCGCCTTCCCCTCGCGCGTGTACGGAGGCAGGCGCCCGGCCGGCGGATCGACGATCAGCGACGTGCGTCGCGTGCCAGCGACCGTCGTACCACGGGCGAACCAGAACTGGTTGTAGCTGCCGGGGTCACCTGGTCGCGGCGGTCGATCAACCCGACCCGCAGCGGCCTGCGCCTCCAGGTCGGCGACGTCTTCGTCGGTGAGGAACTCCTTGCCGGCCAGCGCGGCGGGGCGTTCCAGGGCCGTCACGGATCCAAAATCCCAGACACCTTGCAGGTCCGGGTGACCGTCCGGCGTTCGCGGCACGGACGATGTGGTCGGCGCGGACACCTGTGCAGTGGCGGAGAGTGGCGCGAGTGACCCGGCCGTTATCACAATGGCGAGAGCCCGCGCGATCGCAACCGACTGAGCGTCCATCTGACACCTCCCTTTCAACGCGAGCCGCACGCGCAACGTAATGCCGCAGCCCGTCGTGTGCGGAAATCCGGGGATTCCTGGGGCTGATTATGCCACCAGCAGAGCTGATCGCAGCCTTGGACGGGCATCCGGTGTGCAACGAGCGGACAGGAGGGACAGGGTGGTGGTCCCTCTCTCCTGCAGAAGCAGCGAAATGGACACGGAAATGGCCGTGACCGGGGCATGCTTACAGCCAAATGTCGCCTGCGACGCCTTGGCGTGGGTGACGGCCGTCTCGTAGTGCTCCTGCGTGGGCTGGAGCGTGAGCCGGATGAGGTGGCTACGAGGGTCTCGGAAACGTCGAGGGGAGGCGCACTCTCAGCGAGGGGTGAGGAACCGGGACTCGTGTGGCCGCCGTGCGGAGCGAGGGCGGTATTTGTCCCCAACGCGGGCGGGACGCATTAGTGTGAGGCGTATCGTGGTGTCTGCTTCCGACGAACCGACGCCAGTGGTGTATCACATCGGGTCCGATCGCGTGATGGTACGTGATGACCGCCTCGTCATCGAATCACCCGTCGACATGGCGCTCTGGGAGGTGCGGACCTATCGGCACACCCTGATTAACTTCAACGGGCGCAGGTGGCGCGGGACCTGATCATACCGTGCGGTACGAGCTGGAGCCGTGGACGCCGATCGCAAGCGAACTCACCGGACCGACGTGTGACTACGGGCCTACCTTCGTGAAGCAGCGTGACCGCGAGCACTCGGATCGTCGACGGCGCGGCGCGGTGGGTGAGCTCCTTGGGCTAGCGCTGCCAACCGTGGGGGTGCTTGGCTCAGACACTAAGCGCCACATCGAGGAACGGTACGGCATCCGCCCTGTCGGGGCGACGCGAACGTCGCAATACGTCGAAGCCGTTATCGTGCTCGCCTCGGGAACGCTGCTGGTGAGCGGCGCGTTGGTGCCCGTGCTGGGGCATCCCGCGCCGTGGCCGCTTTGGCCCTTCGCCCTCGCAGCGTTGGTCCTATCGCCCGACCCGCTGATGCGGTACGTCCGCCTCATTCGTGAGGAGCCGCACCCACCGGGGTTCTACCGGTGGGTGCGGCCACGCAAAGGGGGACGCTCATGACGCCCGTCTTCGGAGTCAGCGCGCCTCCGCGCACCCGCCGTTGCCACCGAGAACGCCCCGCCCTCCAGTCCGCTCACGGGCCAACAGCCCGCGCGGTTTATCGTCGAGGGGCCCAAAATATGCCGGCCACTTCTCCTGGCCCTGTCTAACAACACAGCGTCATGCCGACATCCCACACTGTCGAACACGCCACGGAGCTTCTAACCTTTCTGGTCGCATGTCGCCCAGAGGCGAAGAGGACGAGGGTGCGCCAGTGGCTCAAGTACGGTTCGATTCAAATCAACGGGCAGGCGGTGACACGCGCCAACCACCCGCTATTGCCTGGAGATGTGGTGTCAATTCGCGAAAAGGGCGAGGTGCACGGAGAAGGTTTGTTGCCTCCGGGCATGAAAGTATTGTTCGAGGATGCGTCGTTGATGGTCATCGAGAAGCCCGAGAGTCTGCTGAGCGTGGCCACCGCGAAGGAACGGGCCAGGACAGCCTACGCGTTTCTGACTGACTACGTACGGCGCGGCAATCCTCAAAGCTCGAAACGCGTGTGGATCGTCCACCGGTTGGACCGCGAAACGTCCGGGCTCATGGTGTTCGCTAAGACGGAGGCAGCGAAGCGTGCCCTGCAAGCACAGTGGGACAAGACCATCAAACGCTACCTGGCTGTGGTGGAAGGCGACCCTCCGGCTGATAGCGGCGTGCTGAGCTCACACGTGGATGAGAGCAGCCCCTTCAAGGTTCACAGCACCCCTCCCGGCGACCGGACACGTCATGCGGTAACACGGTACCGAGTGGTAAAGCGTGTCGCGACGTTCGCGTTGATCGATCTGACACCAGAGACGGGGCGGCGCAATCAGCTTCGGGTGCATCTGGCGGATGCGAAATGTCCGATCATCGGCGATCGCAAATATGGGGCTCGCACGAATCCCGCCGGGCGACTGGGGTTGCACGCCACGTCTCTGCAATTCACGCACCCGTTGTCTGAAGACCTGCTGCGGTTTGAATCACCGCTGCCGGAAGAGTTGGCGCGGTTACTGTAACCCCGCAGGTCGGTGGGATCGCTGTCGAGGGGTCCCGGGACGGTGGCCCCGGCAGCGATGCCGGCCGTCGCCCACCGTTACGGGATGGCCACCACCGGTGGTAACTCGTCGACGATCGGCAGGACGATTGCCGAGGGACGATGCTGGTCCAGGAAGATGGTATTGGTTGCCTTGCGCGGGGCCAGCGTCGAACGACCTGGCGCCTCACCAGTGTTCGCGCTTACCTCGTAGCGTGGCGCGTTGCTCGAGGCGATATGCACGCCCACGCGGTGTCCCCGCTCGAAGGTATTCGACGTGCTCCAGAGGTCGATGGTGAGCCGCGTCGGCCTCCCAGGCTTCATCATCTCGACGTCTCCTGGCTCGCGGCCGTAGCGGAAGCGCGTTCTGAGCGCCGTGTCGAGGATGATCGCCTCGTACCCGTCGGGGTAGACGTCGACGAGCTTGACCATGAAGTCGGTGTCGGCCGCGTCGGTGGCGACCCAGAGCTCCATGTCGATGCGGCCCTGCACGTGGAGATCCGCCTCGAGCGGCTCGCTGTGAAAACGCAGATAGTCGGACCTGTCGCCGATCGCTCGCTGATCGACTGGCCCCACCGTGATCGGGAAGTCGCGGTTGTTGTTGTAGTTGGCGCCTCCGACTGTCGGCACGGGATTGCCCGGGTCGTGCACGTAGGACACCGACGTCCGATCGTCGCTCGGTCGCTGCTTGCTGATGCCGCCTCCCTGGTGCAGGTAGAAGCGCGTCATCGTGCTCAGCGGCGGCCATCGATCGGCCTGCCGGAATCCATTCAGCGCCGACGGGTAGCCCTTGCGCGCCGACGCCATGTGGTAGAAGGTGACGGCCGGCATCTCCATGATGCCGGTCTCCTTCCCCTTGAGCCAGTGGTCGAACCACGGCAACTCGTAGTCGAACGTGCGAGGCCCCAGAGGAATATCCCCCGGGTACTCGAGGTCACCGTCGATTGGTGAGTGGCCCCAGGCGCCCATCCACAGTTTTTGATTGCCCCGCGCGCCGGGCCGTCCGTGGTTCTGTAGGTAGACGAAGTTGCCCACCTCGCCCTTCGCGAACATGTCGTACCAGCCACCGAGGTTGAACATCGGGACGACGATGCTCCCGCGGTGGTGAATCATGTCGGTCGCCTTCCATTGCTCGTCCATGACGGCACGGGACTTCATGATCGGAATCTGGTCTTCCTTACCTTGGAGCCGCATGAAATTGCCCCGGAAGTGCTCGCGGAAGACCCCGCCGTTGAAGTACGACTCGTCGAACAGCGATTCGGAGGCGGTCACAACATAGGCGGCCACGAGATGCGGCGGCGCCGCTGCCGCCGCCAGATTCGCGTGAATCCCCATCGCCGATCGACCGGTGACGCCGACCTTCCCATCCGACCAGGGCTGAACCGCCGCCCACTCGATAGCGTCGTAGCCATCCTCGATGTCGGTCTGATACGGCTCGTAGGCGCCGTCCGATCGGAAACGGCCACGGGAGTCCTGGTGCACGTATACGTAGCCCGCGGCGGTCAACCGCTGCCCTTTTGCGGCGCCCCGCGCCTTGCTATACGGCGTGCGCTCGACGATGACGGGCCAGGGGCCCTCGCCCTCGGGTCGGTAGACGCTGGTCGCGAGCGTGACACCGTCCCGCATCGCCACCATGTGCTCGACGTGGTTGTGTGCGTCGGGGACCGGCAGCGCCGCGTCCAAGGACTGCTGCGCACCACGAAGGGTCGGCACCGCCAGGCAGAGGGCCAGGCCGCCAAGGCTAAGGATCCGCGTAATGCGTCCGGACATCGATTTGCCTCTCGTATCGAGTGTCGTGTCGAGCCGTGCCCCGAGCGAGCGCGGCGGCCAGCCAAGGGAACCAGCCCCATTGTAGCGGCGGACGAGGTCGCCGGGCGGGCTTTCCCGATACCGTGAAGCGGTGACCGACGGACTTCCGACAACGCCCGGCCCACGCGCTGGATGCACGACGCGTCACGCCGCCGGGGCGCCGACTCGCGCCGCGTGACCCCGCGAGTACAATGTCGATCACGTCGCGCACAGGAGCGGCCCACGACGGTTCGCGCCGCGGAGGATCTCAATGTCCACCTACACCCGCAAGGAGTTTCTCGGCCTCGGCGCGGTGCTCGCCGGCGGGTCCGCATGCGCTGGGCTGCCGAGCACGGAATCCCAGCACACCGAGAGCGACGACGGCGTACGGCCCGACCTAGTGGTGTTCAACGCCCGCGTGTATACGGTCGACGTCGCCGCACCGCAGGCTGAGGCGTTCGCCGTCACGCGCGGTCGCTTCGTCGCGGTCGGGAACACCGACGACATCCGTCACCTCGCCGGTCCGGACACCGAAATGTTCGACGCGGAAGGGATGACGATCACACCCGGCTTTATCGACACCCACTGTCATCCGAGCGGCGTGAACGAGCTCTACGGCGTCAATACCAACCTGCGCACAGTGGGTGAGATCCAGGCCGCCCTGCGGGCGAAGGCCGCGGGCACGCCGCCCGGCTACTGGGTCAACGGGTTCATGTTCGACGACACGAAGGTGGTCGACGGGCCGCTGCACCGGACGCATCTCGACGCGGCCGTGCCGGACCATCCGGTCAATGTGGCGCATCGGGGCGGCCACACGAACTGGTACAACAGCACAGCGTTCGACCTGGCCGGCATCACCCGCGACAGCCCCGACCCGCCCGACGGCCGCTTCAGCCGTGACGCCGACGGGGAGCTGGCCGGCATGGTTGCCGAGAACGCGCGTCGGGTGTTCAGCGACGTCGGCCGCCATGACGAGCTCGGGCCCGAGCAACGTCGCGCGCGGGCGCGCGAAGGGATGGCTCACATCTCGGGACTGCTGACCGCCTCGGGGCTCACGACCGTGCACGACGCGGGGGCGAGCCGCGACAAGCTGGTCGCGTATCAGGACGCCTACGATGCGGGTGAGCTCCAGCACCGCGCCTACATCATGGTCCGCGGCCCCTACGAGGCACTGCGGGACGCCGGCGTCCGTACCGGCTTCGGCAACGAGTGGGTGCGCATCGGAGGTGTCAAGTACGTGGCGGATGGCTCGGCCTCCGAGCGGACGATGCGGATGAGCACGCCGTTCGAGGGCAAACCGAACGATCTTGGCATCCTGACAATGTCGCAGCGGGAGATCGACGAAGTGGTCGAGGACGCGCACCGCCACGACTGGCAGGTCGGCATCCATGCGAACGGCGACGTCACCATCGATATGGTGCTGAATGCGTACGAGCGGGTGCTCGAGCAGTGGCCCCATCCGGATCGGCGGCATCGGATCGAGCACTGCTCGCTCGTCAACCCGGCGCTCCTCGAGCGGATCAGGGACACCGGGACCATCCCGACACCGTTCTGGACCTACATCCATTTCCATGGCGAGAAGTGGCAGGCGTATGGCGCGTCGAAGATGGAGTGGATGTTTGCACACCGGTCGTTCCTCGACCACGGCATCCCTGTGCCGGGCGCGTCGGACTACACGCCGGGACCCTTCGCGCCGTTGATGGCGCTTCAGAGCATGGTCACGCGCAAGGATTTCGACGGCCGCGTGTGGGGCGGCAATCAACGCGTGACGGTCGATGAGGCGCTTCGGATTGCAACGATGCACGGCGCCCGCGCCTCGTTCGAGGAGCAGACCAAGGGGTCGATCACGGCCGGGAAGCTGGCTGACTTTGTCGTGCTTGAGCGCGATCCGCACGAGGTCGACCCCGACACGATCAAGGACATTCCGGTCGTGCGAACCGTCGTCGGGGGCAACACGGTACACCCCGCCGCGACCTCGCTATCGTGATTTTCCGGAACGTGTGCACGCGAGTCGACTTGCTGCCGGCAAGAGGCGCGCACAGCGCGGAGACTTGGGGTGAAGCCCCATCTACTAGAGGACCTGTCGGACGATCACCGCGACACCAGCTCCCCCCGCAACGACCAGCACGGTCCGACGTGTGTAGCCGCGGTCGACGAGGCCAGCGGTCCAGCGCGAGAGCACGTAGCCCGCCAGCAGGCTCGGCAACATGATGAGCGCGAGTCGCACTTCGTACATCCCGAAGCGCCCCACCAGCCTGAGCGCCACCAGGGAGATGATCGTCGCGACCAAGAAGAAGCCGGACATCGTGCTCCGAATCCTCGCACCTGGGGCGTCCTGGTAGACGAGCGCCATCGGCGGTCCGCCGATGGAGGCCACGGTCCCCATGATCCCCGACAGGATGCCCGCGGCGACGAGCACCCACCGAGACGGTGCGAACCGGAGGCCTGACACGCTCATGGCGATGCCAAACAGGATGAGAGCGCCGAGTAACAGCACGAGCCGGTCGCCCGGCACCACAATGAGCACACCGGCGGCGGCGGCCGTGCCGGCGACCCGCCCGGCGACCGCCCATCGAAGCCCGTGGAGGTCGATCGCGTGCCGCTCGCGGTGGGTCAGCAGTACCACCAGGACCATTGTCGACAGCAGGATCGGCGCCGGCACGAAGCGTGGGTCGAGCAGGATCAGGATTGGCGACGCCAGCAGACCCATCCCGAAACCAACCGATCCTTGCAGCGTCGATCCAATGAAGACCGTGAGGCTCGCGACGGCGATGTCGAACCAGGACAGAACGTCACAGTCTACAGCCGGTAGACTTAGCGGGTGACCAGCACACCGGTCGAGCCGAAGCCGGCGTCGTCAGTGATCCTATTGCGGAACGGACCCGCCGGGCTGGAGGTGCTCTACCTGCGGCGGAACCCGACGCTCGCGTTCCATGGCGGCTACTGGGTGTTCCCGGGCGGGCGGATCGACCCGACCGACTACGCCGACGGCCCGACCGGCGACCTGGCCCGCGCCGCGCAGCGGGCCGCGGTCCGCGAGGCGCGGGAGGAAGCCGGACTCGCCGTGTCCGCCGACTCGCTCACCTTCGCCATTCACTGGACCACGCCGGTGACGAGCCCGATCCGCTTTGCCACCTGGTTCTTCGTAGCGCCGGCCAGCGGCGAGACCGTCACGATTGACGGCGGCGAGATCCACGAGCATCAGTGGTTGCGGCCGCGCGCCGCGCTCGACCAACAGAGCGCCAGCACGGTAAAGCTCGCCGCGCCGACGTTCGCGCTCACTACGCGTCTCTCCGAGTTCCCCGATGTCGACACCGCGCTCGCCACGATCGCGACCTGGCCGGAGGAACGATTGCTCGGGCACCTGCACGACGTCGACGGCGGTAGTGTTGCACTGTATCACCAGGATGTCGCGTACGAGAGCGGCCGGCTGGAACAGGACGGGGCCCGCCATCGGTTGTGGATGGTGGAGTCTGGCTGGAGGTACGAGCGCGCCTTCTAGCTACGCCTCATCCTTCCGCCGCGTGTGTTGCCACTCCTAAAGGAAGGCTACGGCCTTGCACCGAGGCCTAACGTCCTGTGCTACGACACCATCTCAACATGCTTCTCGGTCGCGGTCGTCACGCGCGGCGGGTCGAGTGGCGGGAGCCGGGTACACGCGGTCGAGGACGGCATGGCCGCGAATCCCCGTGGCATCGCGCTGCACCTCAAGATACCAAAGGTAGAGCTTCGCCTCGGCGTGGCGCGTTCAATAGTCTGCCAGGGCCTCGGCACGATCCGTTCCCGCTCCTAGATCCGCGAGTCGGGCCATAAGCTCGCTTAGCGACTTCAGGAGCACCTCAAACTTCCCGCCAATCTGCCCGAGCGCACCGACCCGTTCTTCGGTCAGCTGACGTTCGAGCTTCGCGAACGCGTCGTTGTTCCGTCCGTGCCTTGGTGTGCGGAGCGATTATTCAGGGGCCGCGAACGCGACGAGGCCACCGAAGTTGTCGGCGGCGATCTGATTGAGCGGCGAGTATTTCGTGCTTCCAGTATCGTCACAGTGCGCGTAACACTCGCCGCCGCGTGCGCCGTCCTGCGCCGACAGCGGGACGACCGATACACAAAGCAGCAACCATGCCACGAATCGCACGCACTGCATCACGTTCTCCTCGAAGCGGGATGATCTGCCCGACTATTGCGAGTCCTCGATCTCCGGTCCACAGGGCGTAGCGGCGATCACCGCTTCAATCAGGCGTTGACTCCGCCGCCGCGCCGGCACAGCATGACGGTGCGAGTGAACGGTCTCATTAAGTCGTTGGGGCGGTCCGCGAGCGTCACATCGAGACCGTTCATGGCCGACTCAGAACCCGGCATCCACACCACGATCGACGAGCTCGGCGGCGGGGGACGGCTCGCCCGGATCACGATCTCTAACACGGCGCGCCTCAACGTCCTCTCTTCGCCCCTCATACTGCAGCTCACGGACGCGGTCCGCGCCCTCTCCAGCGATACAGAGCTCCGCCTGCTCGTCGTGACCGGTGCCGGCGATCGCGCGTTTGTCGGCGGCGCCGACGTGCGGGAACTGGTCGCACTCGACGCCAATTCGGCGCACGCCTACATCACGCGACTGCATCTCGCATGCGCGTCCCTGCGAAAGATGCCGGTGCCGGTCATCGCGCGCATCGACGGGTATTGCCTCGGCGGCGGTCTCGAGATCGCGATCTCATGCGATCTCCGGGTTGCGAGCGCCACATCGACGTTCGGCATGCCCGAGGTGCGACTGGGGATTCCGTCCGTGATCGAAGCCGCCGTGCTGCGACGGTTAGTCGGGCTTGGCAAGACCCACCAGCTCGTCTATACCGGCGAACCGATCGACGCCACCGAGGCGCTCGACTGCGGGCTCGTCGACCGGGTCGTGCCGTCGGGCGAGCTCGACGCAGCGATCAACGCCTGGACCCGCGCGATCGGCCGTGCAGGCGCGCGTGCGATTCGACTGCAGAAGGAGCTGGTGCGACAGTGGGACGATATCCCGCTCGACCATGCGATCCAGGCGGGCATTCGATCGTTCACCTCTGCATACACTACGGACGAGCCGCAGCGGTTGATGCGGCGGTTCCTCGACAAAACACTGGATTGAACGCGCGGATGGACAAGCTCAGTTCTCGTCCATTGATCGGATGATGCCGGCCATGTTCCCACCGTATGGGCCATGGTCCCACGTCCCGGCGTATCGTCCGTCGTGGAAGACGACGCGCGCACTGAACTCGTCTCCCAACCCAGGAATCGCCACATCGGTGATGTTGACCATCGGGGTATCCCCCGCCCAAACGATGGGGACCACCACCGGCAGCGTGGCATCAACACTGCCGTAGGTCAGGTGTACATCGAACCGCCACCGGTCCCCGTCGAGCTTGGTGACCTTGGCGATCTCGTAGAGTTCCGCGAGGCCATCGCGACGCTCCTGTCCCTCGATCGTGAAGTGACCAACGAGCGCAACGTTCTGCATCCGGTCGGTGAACGAGCGCTCCAGATCCGTCAATGAGACGGGATCGGCGGCGCGACCGGCACCGGTGGCCGCCAGAAGCCACCCGAGCCCAAAGGTCACGAGCAGAACGACGAGGGCGCCGACGAGCTTCAGCGAGGCTTTCATGGAGGGAGGTCTCCTGTACGTCCCGTGGATTATAACGCGGTGCGCGACCGCATCGCCTGGCACCGCAGCCAGTGGTCGGCGAGGACCAGCGCGACCATCGCCTCGGCCATCGGGACGAACCTCGGCAGCAGACAGGGATCGTGCCGACCCCGTGTGCGGATGGTCGTTGGCTGTCCGTCGCGGGTCACGGTCGCCTGCTCCTGGGGCAGGCTACTGGTCGGCTTCACCGCCGCCCGCAGCACGATGGGCATGCCGCTCGAGATGCCGCCGAGCATACCGCCGTGACGGTTGGTCCGGGTGACGATGCGCGGGCGATCCGCCGCGCCCGGAGCGCCATTCGATCCCTCCGCGATGAAAGTGTCGTTGTTTTCCATGCCGGTCAGGGTCGCACAGTCGAACCCGATCCCATACTCGACGCCGAGCACCGCGGGTAGGCTGAAGAGCGCCTTGCCGAGGTCGGCTTTCAACTTATCGAACACCGGCTCACCCAGCCCCGCCGGCACGTTCGTGGCGACGATTTCGGCGACCCCCCCCACTGAGTTCTGCTCCGCGCGCAGCCGTTCGATCAGCGCGACCATCTGCTCCGCTTTCTCAGGGTCCGGGCACCGCACGAGGTTCGGCTCTCCCGACGGGAGCGTCTCGACCTGCTCGAGCGTCACCGTCGCGGGGTCGTCCACACCCGCTACGATGTCGCCGACTTGGCGGACGTAGCCGACCACGCGCCCGCCGAAGGCGCGGGCAATCAGCTTCTTGGCGATCGCACCGGCCGCGACACGGACCGTCGTCTCGCGGGCGCTCGACCGGCCGCCGCCGCGATAGTCGCGGAACCCATACTTCGCGTCGTAGCTGTGGTCGGCATGTCCGGGCCGGTATGTGTCCTTGATGTCGGTGTAATCGCGGCTGCGCTGATCGCAGTTCGGCACGAGGATGGCGATACTGGTCCCGGTGGTCTTCCCCTCGAAGACGCCGGACAGGATCTCCGGGACATCGGCCTCGTCGCGCTGCGAGACGATCGCGCTCTGGCCCGGCCGGCGCCGCGCCATATCTGGTGTCAGGTCCTCCACGGCGAGCGGCAGACCGGGCGGGCAGCCATCGACGATCACGAGGTGCCCTACGCCGTGCGACTCGCCCGCGGTCGTAATCCGGAACAGCTGGCCGAAGCTGTTGCCTGCCATCCAGGGAATTGTACCGCCTCGCCCACGCGCGTTCCTTGGCCGTCCCCGCAAAATCTTGCACGCAGGCGGTGTTCGTCACAGCCGCCATCTGTCAGACGCCGATGGCGATCAGGGGGTGTGGGTGTTCCGGAGTGGACGCCTAAAGACGCGGGCGATATGGCGGGTCATCCCGGTGGCGGCTTCTTCCAGCGCGCGAGCGCGTAGGTGAGGAGGCCGAGCAGCGCCTCATCGAGGAACGGGACCGGATCTGGCACCAGCACATCAACGGCAAAGAGGACCGCCGCAAGCGCGAACAGCTGCCACGACCGGAGGCCGTTGAGGAACTCGAGCATCGCGGGTCCGCGGTCCTGCCCCGGCGATTGCGCTCACGCCAGGTGGCGGCGGTAGAAGGCCAGCATCTGCTGCCAGCATTGCGCGGCGTAGTCCGCGTGATAGACGTCGGGCCGCGTGTCGTTGAAGAACGCGTGGTCGGCTCCGGCAAAGACCGTGATGGTCGCCGTCTTGCCGGCCGCCTCAAGATCGGCCTCGAGCGACCGCGCCACGTCAGGCGGCACGAACGCATCCTTCTCGGCGAAAAAGCCGAGGACGGGAGCCTGGAGGCTCGCGAGATCAGCCGTCACGTTCGGGTGAACCCCGTAGAAGTCGACGCACGCCCCGACCTGTGCGTTAGCGCAGGCCGCGAACAGCGAGAGCTGCCCGCCCATGCAAAACCCGACGGTCCCGACGCGATCGCCGGTGACGTCGTCCCGAGACAGCACGTACTCGATTGCGCCTCGCAGGTCCTTTTCCGCGTCGTCGATCCGTAGCGTCATCATCAGCTTACCGGCTGCGTCGGGGCCCGCTGCCGTCTCGCCGTGATACATATCTGGCGCCAGCGCGACGAAACCCTCGGCCGCCAACCGGTCCGCAACATCCTTCACGTGGTCGACCAGCCCCCACCATTCCTGAATGACGATGACACCTGGGCCCGAGCCGGTCGCCGGCGTGGCGAGATAGCCGCTGCCGCACTTGCCGTTCGTCGGGAACTCCACCATCGATCCCATCAGCACGATCTCTCCTCGGTGGTGTCCGGTCTCGAGACTGGACGAGAGCGGCCGCCATTATACGGCCCTGGACATACTCTGCCCTCATAGGAACGAGACCCATAACAAAGAAGCAAAAAGCCATAAAGAAGAAGCCTGCAAGGAAGACGGTGAAGACGACCCGCGCAATAAAGAGAACCCGCAAGACGAGTGGTGCCCGAGCAACGAAGCGCTCCGCCGCCACGCGCATACTCGAGCCCGAAACGGGCGCACCCGCTCCCGGCCGGCGTCAACACCGTCAGCGTGCAGTTGATCGTGAGCGACGGGAACCAGGCGATGGCGTTCGGCACGAAGAAAGTGATGCGGATGCCGGCCCCGGGCGGCGAGCTGTTGTAAGGCGCGGTCCAAATCGGCGACTCGCGAGTCACAGTTGCGCAGGAGATGCCGGGCGGGTCCAAGTCGCCAGCAACACTGGGTGGCACGCCGTGTGTCGTGGGCCTCTACGTCGAGGACTCGGACGATTTCTTCATCCGTGCAGCACAGGCCGGCGCCCGTGTCACACTGCCGCTCGAGAAACAGTCTTGGGGCGACCGATTCGGCCAACTCGTCGATTGGTTCGGGCACGTGTGGGCGCTCGCGACCCACGTCGAGGACATCTCGCCCCTGGAAATGGTCAAGCGCGCGCAGAAGACCTTCGGCGGGTAACGCCGGTCAATCCACGGCCGGCGTCACGGCGCGCGTGTCGACGTCGATCGTCGACAGACTCTGGGCGCGGTTCACGAACGCGTCATCGGACAACGGCGCGTACAGCTCAAGGCTCGCCTGCAGTAGCGTTCCGTCATGTATCGTGGTGACTTCGTCGGGGTTCAACCCCGCGCGGTGCACCATCCACTCCCTGTAGTCGGCCTGCGCGGCCACGGCCGTCGACCATTCCGGACCGGGCCCGCCGAGGACGAACCGATCGGGCTGCAGTCGTTCAGCGATTGCGCCGACGAGGCGTCCGTCGACATAGAAGTGCGTCCGGCCGCGGGCGACGTAGTGTGTGAGCATGACATGATGCCACTCGCCGTTGGCGCCCGGCGCCGGAGACGCCAGCGTGTTCCCGCTCGCCGACGCATACACCCAGCGGCCGTCCATCAAATTAATGGTGGCCTGGAACCGGCGACCGCTCGGGCTGAGAGTCATCGCCTCGAATTCGCGAACGCCGCGTCGGGTCGGCACCGTGCGCCACGTGACCTCGTGGTCGACGGTCTCGCCGCCAATCCCCGCGATCGTGCCGTCGCCGTCTGAGCGCACAAGAAAGCTGTACCCGAACGACCGAAGGGTGTCATCCACCTGGAGCGTCAAGGGGGCACGGCCACCGCCTCGAACCCGTGCAAATCCAGGCGCGCTCGACTTCGTTGGGGTCGGCTTGCCGGCGGCGATCGCGTCGAACAGCGTCGGGACGATCGCATGGAACATCTCCGTGTGTCCCGCCGCGTTTGGGTGGATCGGCTCGGGGAAGAATCCGCGCGCCCACCGACCCTGTCCATCATCGATCGCGCCGAGGAAGTTAATGCTCGGCACATCCCACGTGTTCATCAACAGGTTCATGCGGCGGACGTATCCATATTCGAATTCGGTGAAGTCTCCGCGCGCGTAATTCAATCCGACGATCGGCTCGATCCCGTGCTGGCGCGACCGTCGTATGAGCTCCCGCATGCCATCGGCAAACTGCTGAAAGCGAGCATCCCCCGCGTCGCGTGATGCGACGCAGCGGCGCGGTTCCTCGCCGGGCGCGCACCGTTTGATCCCTTCGTTGCCGAGTGAAAGCGCGATGACCACGTACCCCGGGTGCACGGTGGTCAGATACCGCGTGGCGGGATCGGGGGTCCCCTCCGGTTCGAAGCGCGGGGCTATGGTGACGGTGTTGTCACCGCCACGTGACCGGTTCAGCACCTCCCAGCCGCGGGGCTCGAGCAACTCGCGCAAGCGTCCGGTGTACCCGCCCAGCTCAAGCTCGTCCCCCGTCCCATTCGGTACTGATGATCCCCACAGGGCGATCCGCTGCGGTCGCTCGGTGTCCGACTGCGCCACCGCGTTCGACGACAGGCCGAACGCGAGACCGATGACCTCGACGATGACGGCAAGCCTGTGAACCCGTTTCATGGATCGTCCTTTCACCCGTTCATGGTGGGCGCGAGAATAGGGTGCGGGGTGTGTCTGGTCCGGTCATCGTTCATGGAAGCTCGCTCACGATCTCACCGTTCTCGTCCAGGAAGTTGATACTGGGTCGGCCGTTCTCGGCCACCCCGAACGCCAGGCGAGGCTGAATCGCGTCGGCCAGGTTGAGCACCGTCACATCGTTCACCACGCCAAAGACCGCCCGCGGCCGTCCACGCGCCGACAGGGTGAACTGCGGCATGTCATCGGTGCCGACGTGGAGCGCCGCGGTCTGCTGGCCGGCACCGTCCGACAGCGCCAGCCGTGGAAGACCGGCCGCAGTCACGTGGAGCAGCGCGCGGCTCTGCGTGCCGTCTCCAAGGGTCAACATCGGGGCGCCCTGGAGGACTCCGAACAGCCCCTGGCTCTCGTTGTCGCGACCGAGCACGACCAGCGGCTCCTCGCCTTCCGTCGTCACCAGCACGCGGCGTTGTCCTTGGGCATCCATAAGCTCGACAACCGGCGTCCCGCCGGGCTCCACGCCGAACACGCCGCGCACCTGACCACGGGCATCGTAGAGGGTGAGCGAGGCGAGACCGCGCGCATCGCCGCCGCTCAACGTGCCACGCAACCGACCGGTGTCGTCGACCAGGTTGAGCTGGGTCGTGGTGACCACCTGGGCGCCGCCCTGGGCCCCCACCGCGTTCACCATGAGCAGGTTGCTCAGCGCGCCACCGACCAGCGACGCAGTGATCATGCCAACGACAGTCCCCGTGCCCTTCATCGTACCTCTCATCGATGGGTCTCCCTGCCGTCTAAGGCCGTCGTGCGGCCAGAAACGAGGATGTTGTACTCGTTTGGTACCGGTGACGGCCAGCGCTGCGCACGATGCGCCCTGCGGCCGTTACGACTCCACCACTAACGCGTTGGGCTCCCGTTCAGCCCGCTCGATGGGCTCGTCGGCATCGGTCGGCGTGAACTGTCGCCCGCGCGTTTCCGGCCCCATCCAGATCATGGTAGCCACGAGCAATCCCGACACCGTAATGCAGAGGCTCATGGCGCCACCGACCGTCATCCCGCCGTCCTGAAGCCGCCCAAGCACGAAGGGGGTGGCGGAGCCGAGCGCCGCGCCGACGTGATACGACAGGCCGGGTCCAACTCCGCGCACCGCTGTCGGAAACCGCTCGGTCAGATAGGAGGGCGCCATCCCCCAGATGCCACCGCCGCTCGCGCCCATGACGACAGCGCCGATGACGAGCACCAAGGCGTTGGTCGAGCCGAGGTAGGCCGGCAGCACTGCGACACCGATCAGCGCGGCCACCGAGACCGCGCCGCGCCGGCCGAGCCGCGTTTCGGATGCCCGCCCCCAGAGCGCCATCCCGACGATCGCCCCGAGGTTGAACGCAATCAGGTAACCGAGCGTCCCGCGGCCACTATCGCGAAGAAACGTCGGGTACCAGAAGCTGAGCGAGTAGTACGAGAACATGAAGGCACCCATTAGCAAAGACGACTGCACGGTCGCCCACCACAGGTCCCGGCGGAAGAGGCGCAGTACCGAGACCCGATCCTCGACCGCCGTAGAACCGGCGTCTTTGAGGTGGCGCTGCCGGGCGAGCCAGACCGGGCTCTCGCTGACACCCGACCGAATCCACAGCACGAGGAGCGCAGGAATGACGCCAGTCCAGAACATCACGCGCCAGCCGAGTGTCGACGCGGCGGCGTCGCTGAACGGATCGGCGATCCCGCTGAATAGCGGGTAGACGTAATGAAACGTCAGCGCGGAGAGGATGTAGCCCCAGTACCAGCCACCCTGGAGCAGCCCTGAGGCGAGACCGCGGAGCTTCGTCGGCCAGTGTTCGAGCGCCAGTGGCATGCCGGCCGCCCACTCGCCGCCCATTCCGATTCCGAACAACGCGCGGAACGCGAACAACATGGCGTACGACGTGGAGAAGCCACTCAGGAACGCGAAGATTGAGAACCAGAGGATCGACAGCATCAGCGGCAGCTTGCGCCCATACCGATCCGCCATCACACCCGCGCCGAGACCGCCGACCAGCCGGAACATCAACGTGACGGTACCGAGCGCGCCGGCCAGCGCGCGGTCGACGGTGAAGCTGTTCTGTATGTCGATCAGGATGAAGGTCAAGATGGTGAAGTCGAACCCGTCGAGCAGCCATCCGAAAAACGTGGCGAGAAAAGCCTTCCACTGCTCGCGGGTGACCTGCCGATACCAGGCGAGCGGTTTCGCTGGCCTGGCCGGAAGCGCATGTTGGTGCACCATTAGGATTCACACATCGCGTCGGCCAGCGGGGGCGCCGCCGCGCACGAGGACAATAGTCTAGCGGTCTAAGCTTTTCGTCACGACGCGTACACCGTTACGATACCGCGTTCGACAACGGAGGATCTGATGTCACAAAATCGACTCCCCTCGCTCCTGCGAAGCGCCATGAACGCATCGACCGTTTTCCTTCTCGTCGGGTGCGCGGCGCCGCCGGAGGATGCACCGGTCGTAGAGTTGCTGTCTCCTGACGCCCCCGTCGCCGTCACCGGCGGAGAGATTCGAGGCACGGTCTCCGAGCGAAACGCCGACATCCTCGCGTTCAAGGGGATACCGTTCGCCGCACCGCCGGTCGGTGATCTGCGGTGGCGACCACCGAAGCCGGTCGTTGCGTGGAACGGCGTGCGGGACGCGACCGAGGCGGGGGCGATCTGCGTGCAGGCCGCCGGCATGGATGCAGGACAGCAGAGCGAGGACTGCTTGTTCCTCAACGTCTGGGCGCCACAGGAGTCGACCGAGCCGCTGCCAGTCATGGTCTGGATTCACGGGGGCGGCTACACCGGGGGCGCCGGGTCGACGCCGCTGTATGACGGCACCCAGCTCGCCGCCGATGGTAGCGTGCTCGTCACACTCAATTACCGGCTCAACGTGTTTGGCTTTCTCGCCCACCCGGCGCTGTCCGCCGAGTCGGCACACGACGCATCTGGCAACTACGGCTTGATGGACATGGTAGCAGCGCTCGAATGGGTGCGCGACAACATCGCGACGTTCGGCGGCGACCCGAACCGCGTCACTATCTTCGGCGAGTCGGCAGGTGCCGGCGCGGTGATGTCGGTCATGCTGATCCCACAGGCGGAGGGTCTGTATCACCGGGCCATCGCCGAGAGCAACTGGATTCATGGCTGGGACCGGTCGCTCCGTGACGCGGATCGCGGCTGGGAGCCAGCAGAGGCGCAGGGCGTACGCATCGCCGAGTCGCTTGGCGCTACTAGCGACAATGCGCTCGCCACCATGCGCGCCGCGAGCGCGGCCGATATCCTGGAAGCATCCAACACCGGCGCCGGGAGCCCATTCCTACGGGCGGGCAACGTCTGGGCGCCAAACATCGACGGTTGGATCATTCCGGACGACCCGCTGGCGCTGTACGACAGCGGCCGTCAGCACGACGTCCCCCTGATCACGGGGATGAACGGCAACGAAGGATCGCTGATGACGACCGGCATGGGAATCGCGGACGCCGATTCCTTCGAAGCGCACATCCGAGGCGTCTACCCGACGCTGGCCACCGAAGCGCTGGCTCACTACGACGTGCATTCACCGGAGTCGGCCAAGGCGGGTATCGACCACGTGATCCACGACATGTACTTCGCCGGGCCGGTGCGCGCCCACGCCCGCACGCATGCCAACGTCGCATCGTCGGCGTGGCTCTATCAGTTCACGCATGTGCCGCCGACGCCGGGCGGCGAGGCGATGGGGTCTCATCACGCAGCCGAGCTGGTCTACGTGTTCGGCACGCTCACGCCGCGGACGCCCGGGCAGGAGAATCCCGGCGTTCTGTCGGCTGTCGGCGATTTCACCGACGTCGATATGCAGCTGTCGGAGATGATGCGCGCCTACTGGGTACAGTTCGCGGCGACCGGCGATCCCAACCGTGCGGACCTCCCGGAGTGGCCGTCGTACGATGCAACCACCGACGAGTATCTGGAGCTGGGCGAGGTGGTCGTGGCCGGCACGCGGTTGCACGAGGAGGGCGGCTTGCTGTGGGACGCGTTCGAGGCGCACCTGCGCGAGTTGAACTAATTTCAGACGGAGCCTGCGGACCCGAGCCCCGCCGCGGGCACCTCACTCCTTTGTCGCGTCGAGGCTGATCACCGACTCGTTGCCGACAACGTCCGCGCGGTGCACAGCCCCACGCGGCATGGGCAGGCAGTCGCTTGCCTCGAGCACGACCAAGGTGGGTCCCATCGTCATCCGGAACCGTCCGGCGAGCAGGGCATCGATCTTGTCGATGCCGTGGGTGTGCTCAGGAAACGAGGTTCCGCGCAGGTAGACGTAACACGACATCTGGGAACCGCGCGCCTCGAGCTTGCGCCGCATCGACTGCTCGGAGACCGGACCATCCCGCGCCACGTCCCAGTGCTCGACGCTCATCGGTGTAACCAGCGGCGCGCGGTCACAGCCCGGCCTGCTCCTTCACGTAGCGCGCCACCTGCTCATGTGTCGCGAACCAGACGTCGCCGCGGGCGCGGATGTGATCGATCAGTTCCTCGAGGATGACGATACGCGACCGGTGACCGATGATGTGCGGGTGGGTCGTCAACAGAAACATAGTCCCTTCATCGTAGGCCTTATCGAACTCGTCGATGTAGACCTGGAGCAGCTCGCGCGGTGGGGTATAGCTGTTGCCCAGCGGGTTCATCAGCGGCGCGTCATCGAGAATCCACTCGACCGGAAGCTCGACGAGACCGGTGGGCTCCCCATGCTGCAGTAGCTCATAGGGACGATCGTCCGCCATCAGCGAGCTGTCGTACAGGAACCCGAGCCCCTTGACGATGTCGAGCGTGCTCTCGCTGAAGTTCCACGACGGCGCGCGGTAGCCTACCGGCCGGCGACCGGTTACACGCTCGAGGTAGTCGGTCGCGCGAATCACGAAGTCGCGCTCGGTGTCGGCGTCGAGGGCGGTGTTGAGCTCGTGAATCCAGCCGTGCACGGCGAACTCGTGCCGGCCCGACGCCTGGATGACATCGACCATGTCCGGACGCAGCACGAGGCTGACTGCCGGAATGAAGAACGACGCCGGGATCTGATGGCGATCCACCAGTTCGACGACGCGTTGCAGGCCGACTCTGGCGCCGTACTCCCCCTGTGACAGCGCGCTGATCGACGGGCTAGCGCTACGCGCGATGGCGATCGTGTCGTTGTCGACATCGAAGGAGATCAGCACGGCGACGCGGGCGCCATCGGGCCACGACGCCGGCTGCAGGCTGCGACCTGCACGCACGCGGTTGGCAATGGCCTGGAGCTCGTCGAGGTCGAGGTAGATCCCGGGCTGTGTCGTCTGGGCATAGAGGGCAACGCCCGTGACGAGGGCGAGCGTGCCCACAAGGATGCCCGCGAATCGCGGTGTCACGCTCAGTGCTCCTCTGACGGATCCGACGGATCCGCCTCGTGTGGCTGCGTTTCGCTGACCGGCGGGTTGTCCACGTGCTTGCCAAAGAACTCCGCATACCGCCGCAACCGGTCCATCAGGTGTCGGGGCTCCTGAATGCCGTGCCCCTCGCGCGGGAAGCGAACGAACGTGACCTCCTTCCCGAGATCCTTTAACGCCTTGTAGAACTCCACCGATTGCCCGGGCGGCACGCGGGTGTCGCTGCCGCCGTGCATCAGGAGCACCGGGCTCGTCACGTCGGCGACATAGGTCATCGGCGAATGCTGGCGGTAGTTCTCGGTTTCGGTCCAGGGCGTCCCGCCGAAGAACGATGCTAGGTAGTCCTGCAGGTCGTTCGTGCTGTACATGCTGTAGAGGTTCGTGAGGCCCGCGCCGGGCGAGATCGCCTGGAAGCGATCGGTCTGGGTCGCGATCCAGGCCGAGAGATAGCCACCGTAGCTCCAGCCAAAACAGATGAGCCGATCGGGGTCGGCCCATCCCTCCGCGACCGCGTGGTCGACGCCGGTCATGACATCGTCGTAGTCGGTGATCCCCCAGTTGTCGATGTTGGCGTTGACGAAGTCCTGGCCGTAATTCGTGCTGCCGCGGAAGTTCGGCTGGAGCACGACGTAGCCGTTGCCGGCGAAAAACTGGCTCACCGCGCTGAAGGCGACGAGGGAGGCGCCCGTCGGACCGCCATGGGGGTTCACGATGAACGGATACGCGGTGCCCTCCCGGTACCCGACCGGCTTCGTCAGCACGCCCTCCACGGTCGCGCCGGCGCTGTTCGTCCATTGGACGGTCTCGACCGCCCCGAGCGCGACATCCTCGTCGCGAAGCCAGGCATTCGCGTCGCTCAGCCGAACCGGCTCGCCGCCCTGTGTGGCGGTGTAGATTTCGCCAGGCCACTCGGGGCTCGCATGCACCCACACCCAACGCCTGCCGTCGTCCGCCAGCTCCCAGGCACTGTTGCGTCCGCCGGGCGACGACGCGGTCGTCACGGCGCCCGATTCGACGCTGACCCGAAAGAGGCCGGTGGACGTCCCCTCGCCGGTGGCCCAGAAGACCTGCCGGCCGTTTGCCGACCAGATCGGCGTCGAAAAATCGCGGTCGACGTCCTCGAGGAGCACCCGCGGCGGCTCGCCGTCCGGCCGCGCCAGCACGAGCTTGGCGTGATTGGTGTTGCTCGATGCTGTCGCGTTCGACGCCAGCGCGATGCTCCGGCCGTCGGGCGACCAGCGCGGGGCGGTATCGCTGCCGCCGTTCTGATACAGCAGGCGCCGGTCGCCCGTCGCCGGCTCGACCACCCAAACGTCGCTCTGCCACCGATCGTTGGCGGTCGGGTTCGGGCGCGTCTCGAACGCGACCCACCGCGAATCGGGTGACCAGTCCGGGCTCGCCACGGTGAAGTCGCCCTCGGTCAGGCGCGAGGTCGCCTCCGTGTCGAGGTCGTGGAGCCACAGATGGGTCATCTGAAATGTGCCGTCGACCACCTCCGTGTCTCCCTGCTCCCGCCGGCGCTCTTCTTCCTCCTCCGACAGGCCGTCACGGGCGGCGAGCAGCAGCTTGGTGCCGTCGGGAGAAAACGCGAACGCGCTCACCGATTCATCGTGCTCGGTGACCTGCCATGCCTCCCCGCCGTCGGCGCGCAGGAAATGGACCTGTGTCTTCGCGTCGTCGTCGTCGCCGCGAGCCGCAAGGAACGCGATCACCTCGCCGTCGGGCGACCACGCCGGCGCCGTCGCGTCGTGTGGACCGCGCGTCAACTGCCGACTGGCGGATCCGTCGACCCGCACGCGCCACAGGTGCGTGACCGCCTCGAACTCGGGGTCCGCCATGTCGCGCGCACGCATGGTGTAGACCACCCACTCACCGCCCGGGGAGAGCGTGGGACTCCCGACCTGGTTAATGCGGAGGGTGTCCCGCGCCGACAGGACGCGCGCTTGGTCCTGCGCGACCGCGGCACCAGCCGCGAGGATCCCGGCGAGCGCGGCTCCGGCTGCCAGGACGTGGCGTGCGCCACTCACACTCGCCACGGTCGCCCACGACGAAGGTCCACTGGTGCCGTGGAGTACCCGAGTCTCCAGCCTTGCGTCACCTCTCATGTGTCACATCGGATGCCGGATCTGCAACCGCTCGTAGATGCGCACGACCGCGCGCGGGTCTACGTTCCGAACGGCCGCCCCGTACGATGCTGCGTGGCCACCCAGGTCCACGCGTGCGGTAGCATCCTCCGCCGACACGCCCTCCGCACGCAGCTCGGAAACCTGGGACCAGAGGTCACGCAGGTAGCGCTGAAGGTCGTCGATCTGTGTCCGGTCGCGGAACGGCGTCCCGTGCCCCGGTACCAGGATATCGAAGTCGAGGCCCTTGAGCTGTTCCAGACTGGCGGGCCACTCGTCCACGAATCCGTCGCCCATATACGGGAGCGCGCCGCCGGCGGGACTCCCGACGAAGAAGTCTCCCGTGAACACGATGCGCTCCTCGGGCAAGAACACCATCGTGTCGCCGCCAGTGTGCCCGCGTCCCACGAAGTGGAGTTGCACTTCACGCTCGCCCTGGACGATGGTCATCGTGTCGCTGTAGGTGACATTGGGCGGTGTCGGGACCGTCTCCTGGATCGCGTTCCAGTGTGCCTCGTTCATGCGCAGCACGGTCTCGAGCCGCGAACGCTCGGCGGCGTTCGACTCGCCGCGGATTTGCGTTCTGAGCTGCTCGAGCTGCTCGGGGATCCCATCCGAGAAGGACCGGTTCGTTCGCTGATCCAGCACGTTCGACGACAGCTGCGCGCGAACATAGTCGTGCCCGACGATCTCGACCCCGTCACCGAAGATCTGGTTTCCGTGCGCATGGTCGAAGTGATAGTGGGAGTTGAAGACATACCGAATCGGCTTGTCGGTCACCTCCGATTTGATCTCGGCGACCAGCTTGCGGGCCGCGGCGGGCGACACGCTCGTGTCGACGAGCATCGCGTGGTCGTCGTTGACGATGATCATCGAGTTGCTGAACGTCGTCATCGCGCCGGTCCCCGTCGCGAAGTGCACGCCTTCGGCGATCTCCTCGAAGCGGTAGGCGGCCTTGCCGTCCGTCGGGTCGGTTTCCTGAGCCGCAACCCAGAGGCCGGACACCACGACGGTGAGTACGACCGCCACGGCCGCCGTCAACAGCTGTTGTCTCATATTCATGCCTGTGCCTCCATCACGCCTTATCCTCCGGTGGTGTGTACCAGCGGCTAGTTGGCGATCGTGTCTCCGCTCACGTGCGGGTGGTGGTGCTCGATATACACGAACCCCCGATACACGCCAGTGCGGTCCTGGTGATCCGCCTGATCACGTACATGGACCGAGAGCATGCTGGGCTCCTTGGCCTGGTAGCAGTTCTCGCGCCGCGTTGTCCGCAGGTGCTGAAAGAGCATCCGCTGCTCCGGCGCGTTGGTGAAGCTCACAGGCGTGGACGACCCGACGTCGGTATAGGCCCCGCCGTACCAGTCGTCGAGCGGTGACGGGCGATGCGCGACCGGTCGGACCAACCGGGTGCGTCCGAGCTCGGTCATCTCCTTCTCGATCGCTGCGGCGAGCTCCGCGACGCGCACACACGCGCGAAGATCGCACGCCGCATGTCCGCCCGGTTCCGCGACCAGATGGGCAACCGGAAAGCGCAGCTGCTGCTGCAGCTCGAACAGCGCCCGTGACGGGGTTCCAAAATAGGCGACCCCCTCGGCCTGCTCCACGACGTAGCAGTCATTCGGATGCAATATCGCCACGTCAACGCCCGAGTGGTTCACTGGCAGGACCCAGTGGTAGGTTTCGGACGCGGGGCGCTCTTGGTTCTGCGTCGAGTTCGCCCACGGCCGCGCATCGAGCGATGCGAAGAGCAGCGCCAGCGTCAGCGCCGAGACGGCACGCCTCATGCGGGCATTCTAGCCCGTTTTCGGCTACGTTATGATGACTCGACTGTCAATCCTTCCTTTCTCGGGAGAAAGAAGATGCACGCTCCAACGCGGCTTGCGGTCGTCATAGGTGTGATGGCGCTCGGACTCTGGACCACGCCGGTCGCGGCCCAGCGCGGCGCGCCGGCGAACGGCGAATGGCCGACCTATGGTGGCGACCTGGGAAGCACAAAATATTCGCCGCTCGATCAGATCGACCGCGACAATTTCGGCAAGCTCGAGGTTGCGTGGCGCTGGCAGTCTGCCGACGCGTTCTTGAGCCTCGAAACGTCGGATGGCGGCGAATGGTGGGCCGACTCCCGGCTGATCTTCGATGAGCTACTGCGGCGCGACCCGGATCGCTGGCGCGACGGACAGGCCCCCTATGTCAGGAACCTGAAGGCCACGCCGCTGATGGTGGGCGGCCGGCTGTTCATCAACATGCCGACGTCGCAAGCCGCGTCGATCGACGCGCGGACTGGCGAGACGCTGTGGGTCTTCAACCCGAAGACCTACGAAATGGGCACCACCACGATGACTGCCCGCTGGAACCAGCGCGGGGTGGGCTACTGGTCGGACGGACCCGACCGGGCCGAGGAGCGGATCCTCTTCGGAACGGGCAACGGCTATCTCATCTGCGTCGACGCCAAGACGGGGCGACCCTGCGCCGACTTCGGTGAAAATGGCTGGGTCGATCTGGTGGCGGATCTGCCGCGTGTGACGCGCGGCGAGCGGGACTGGCTGAACGCGCTGCTCTACTCCGTGCAGTCAGCGCCCCTCGTCGTCGGAGATACGATCGTCACGCCCTCGTCCATCTCGTCTTACAACATCACCAAGGAAGCGCCGCCTGGGTGGATGCGCGGGTTCGATGTTCGCACGGGACGGACGAAGTGGACCTTTCACACGATTCCGCAGGGCGACGAGTTCGGCAACGATACGTGGCAGGGTGATTCGTGGCGCTATACCGGCAAGGTGGGCGTCTGGTCGTTCATGAGCGCCGACCCCGAGTTGGGCCACC
>CAZYFH010000038.1:0-35369 GCA_964646815.1 uncultured Vicinamibacteraceae bacterium
TGGACGAGAACGGGCGGCCCATCCGAGTGCCGGATACGTTCCCGACACCGGAAGGCACGGTGGTCGCGCCGATGGTCATCGGCGGCACCAACTGGTGGTCGCCGGCCTACAGCCCCAGGACCGGGTTGTTCTACGTGAACGCGATTGACGGAGAAATGGAGTATTTCATCCGGGACGAGGAGTATCAGGAGGGCGACCAGTACACCGGAGGCGGGATCGAGTTCACGCGCCCGATAGACGAGTACCAGAGCGCCATTCGCGCCCTCGATCCAACGACGGGCGACCGGCGGTGGGAGTTTCCGATCCAAGCCCTCTCGAGCGCCGGCATCTTGACGACGGCGGGTGACCTCGTCTTCAGCGGCGGCGCCGATGGGTACGTGTTCGCGCTCGACGCCGTGACGGGCGAATCGCTCTGGCACATCGGTCTTGGCCGGAGCGTGAAGGCCGCGCCCATCACCTATGCCGTGGACGGGCGGCAGTACGTGACGGTCGCCGCCGGCAACGTCGTCTACACGTTCGGGCTGGACGAGTGATGGTGCGTGCCCACCGAGGTCCGCGCGAGTGACCAACGTGGTCTCCGTCGAATTGTGGCTTGGCCGAGTGGTGGAACCTCTGGGTAAGCTTGCGCTCATGACGCGCTTGATTGTTCAGGACGAAGACGACGAGGATGTCGAGCTTGATGAGGACGACGGCGAAGAAGAGGAAGACGTCCCACCACCCGGCTGGTCCGACTGACGGCAACGGGGAATCCGCCTCGGACCTTCGACGATCGGCGATAGAGTAGGAGGCCTATGCTCACCAGACGCACGTTGTTGATCGCCCCGTTAGCGGCTGCCACGGCGCGGTCGGTCGTGGCGCAGACCGCCGCGCCGGGCAAGATGCTGCTCAGCGTCCACCAGAACACCTCGCGGGGGGCCGGCTTCCGCGGATCGCTCGAGGGCTGGGCGAAGGGGGGTATCCGCTATGTCGAGCTGAACGACGGTTTGCTCGACCAGTTTCTCCAGAACGACACACTGGCCGCGGCTGGGCGCTTGCTCGGTGATCTGGGCCTGACGCCCGTGTCCGCGGTTGCTGGCCTTCAGGACATCTGGCTTCCGGGTCCGGAACGTGCAGCGTCCCTCGAGACGTGGCGGCGGCGATGCGACGAGTACGCGACCCTCGGTCTTGAGCGCGTCTACTCGCCGTCGATCACGAGACGCCCCGTTACCGCCGACGACTTCGCGGCGACGCCAGATAGCATACGCGAGACCGGAGAGATCGCCCGGGAATACAACCTCACGGCGATGATCGAGTTCATCCGCACTTCCACGCACCTGGCGACGCTGACGTCATCGCTGAAGGTGATTCGCGAGGCGGCGCATCCCAACGTTCGGCCGATGCTCGACTTCTTCCACTTCTGGTCAGGTCTGAGCAAGTTTCAGGACTTGGACCTGCTGGAGCCGGGCGAGCTAGCCCACGCGCACTTCCAGGACCTGCTCGACACGCCGCGCGAGTTGATCAACAACGATTCGCGACTCATCCCGGGCGATGGCATCGCTCCGGTGGTGCCCATCATCCGCAAGCTGGCGGAGAAGGGGTACACCGGCGCGCTGTCGGTCGAGCTGTTCCGCGCGGAGTACGTCCAAGGGGATCCTTTCGAGGTCGGCACCGAGATCCGCCAGAAGTGCGAAGCGGTGATGCGCCAGGCCGAGGTCCTGTAGCCGCCAGGTAGTTGGCAAGGTGGCATGCTCGGACGGATGTTCGATGACGATGCGTGACACCCGACGACGCTCGCCGCTCGCGTGCTGCGTGGCGAGCGTAGCCCTGACCAGTGGCGTCGCCGCCTGCCAGGGCGGGGAGTCCGCGTCGATCCCGGACGCGCCCGACGTGGCTGTCGGGCGCGTCGAGTCGGTCGATCCGCGCGTGCCGTTCGTCGGGACCTGGAGGCTTGCGCGGGTCGAACGCTACGACCAATCGGGTGTACCGCTGCCCGATTTGGTCCATGACACGATCGGAGTCGGTGAGGCGCTTGGGTACCTGATGTACGACGGTGAGCGGATGGCGACTGTCGTGCAGCAGGAGAACCGAACGTCGAGCGCGGGTGACGGACTCACGCCCGAGGACGCGCAGGCCGCCGTCGAGAGCTACACTGCGTATTTTGGACGCTATTCGGTCAACGAGGCGAGCGGGTATGTGTCATATGAGGTCGCGGGGAGCCTGAATCCGAGCGGCGCCGGGGGCGAGACCCAGCCGTTCTTCGAGCTCTCCGCAAATCAGCTCGTCCTCACGCCGAGCCTGCAGTGTCCGGACTCATTCCTCACCGACCGCGGGTGCGGGTATGGCACGATCGGCGTCCAACTGCGCAACGTGTGGGAGAAGATCCACCCGTCCGCGGCGGCCGTTGATGATGCGCGGCACTTCCTGGGGTTCTGGGAGATCGACAGGATCGAGCGACAGTTCCTCGATGGTAATGACGGGGCGGTTCCGATCGAGCAGTACGCCAAGGGATATCTGATCTACATGCCCTCGGGCTACATGGCGGTGCATCTCATGCGACCCGATCGCCGCGCCTATGAAGGAGCCCGACCCACGGTTGCGGAGGCCGATGCGACGATGCGAGGGTACGTGAGCTACACCGGCCCGTTCAGTGTGCACGCTGATGAGGGGGTCGTCGTGCACCACCAGGCTGGCCATCTCAATCCGACCCGCGTCGGCGAGGCTGCCCGTCGCGCCTTCGAGTTCCAGGGTGACCAACTCATTCTCGAGCCACCGGTCTCGACGATCGATGGGCGACCGATCCAGACACGTGTGTTCTGGAATCGTCTGAGCACACTCGACACCGACCTGCCCACCACGGGCGATCAATCAAGAAAGGGATAGCAATGAGAACAGCGCTACTCGCGGTCGTTATCGGTTTCATTCTCAGCAGCGTAGCGCATGCCCAGGATGCGCCGGCGCCCTGCGGCCCGGCCGGCCAGTTGCCGGCAGTGCTGTCGGGTAACGTGGCGTCCGACTCGCGGTGCTTCGAGATTCGCATGTACACGGTCGACAAGGACCGCGTCGGCACCGGCGATTACGTGGGCGACATCGACATGCTTCATCAACGTTTCCGCGAGCAAGAGATCGCCATCTTCGAGAAGCACGGCGCCGAGATCCTCGCGGCCTGGCAGAGTCTCGATAACCCGGACACGCTGGTGTGGATGCTGGCCTATCGCGACCGGGCCCATCGGCAGCAGGTGTGGGAGGGATTCCGTACCGACCCGGCGTGGACCGCGTTGCTGGCGAAGTACAACACGCCAGTCTCGGCCGACGTGTTCATGCTGAGCGCCACCGACTACTCGGCGCTCAAATAGACGGCAGGAGCCGCTGCGTGGCGGGTATCGACGTGTTCGCCGGCGAGCGTCGCGCTATTGTCTGATCGACGATAGCGCGACGTTGGCTCCGGCGCTATCGCGACCCCTCGGTGTCCATGCGCTCCTGGGCACGATACCCGGAGAGGATGCCCTCCATGCCAATGTTGCCCTCGTGGCAGGCGTACTCGAACAGCGGTTCCGCACTCTGCTTCAGGGGAATCTGGACCGTCCAGGGGCTCGTCCAAGTCATCTGGTCGTCAAACGTGATCTCGTAGTGGAGTGTGTCGGGGCCGACACGCGTGAAGCGCTCGGTGAGTCTGAACTCCTCGCCCGCGCTCCAAAACACGCCCAGATCCGAGTAGTTCGTCGTCTCGACGACGAGCGTGTCGCCCTCCCAGTGGCCGCGTGAGTCGCCATGTAGTTGGCGGATCTCATCGTCCACGTGAGGCGGTCCGTCGATGGGGATGATGCGCGCGTCGTGAATCATTTCCATGAGAATGACGACGTGGTCGCGATTCTGGACGATCTGGTAGAAGCTGTTATAGCCGGCCAGCAGGTTCGGCACGCCGAAGGTAAGGCATCGCTCGCTGAGCGGCCGGTCCGCCCACGAGTCGGCCATCGGCGCGATGATTGGCGGCGGCACGCCTCGCCCGGCGCGCTCAGCGGCCGACGTGCGTGCCGGAATCTTCCCGTCGGTGGGCTCGATGATCAGTGACGTCCGATTGTGCTCGAAGTTGCGGTCGGCGAGCCAGAACTGGTTGTAGTTGCCGGTGGTGTCGTAGGAATCGGCGTCGCTGATGCCGGCCAGCGCCGCCTGCACAAGTTGGTCGCCGAACTGGGCATCGAGACCGCTCGCGGTGACGGCGGCGGCCGCCGCCGTCAGCTCCGCCAGGTCTTCCTCCGTCAGTGTGGTCTTGTCGGCCCACGCCTCCGGCCGCTCGAGCGGTGTCACGCTGTTGTTCGCCCAAACGCCCGAGAGGTCCGGCTGACCATCAGCGGTTCGCGACACTGTCCAGCCATCGCCGGACGCCTGCGCTGCGGCGGGCACGGGGCCAAGCGCGACCACTGCAACGAGCGCCACCGCCGCCATTCCGATCACGCGGATCCGTCTCTGCATCACCACCTCCGTGTGTCGATTAACGGGCCGCCCGAGCTCAAAGCTCCGCGCACCGCAGCCATTATGCCCTGGCTCCGTTGTCCATGTCACGCCGGTCCGCCGCAGCCTTCGCACTACAATGACCCTCGTCGCCGATGCCACGCGCGCTCACCCGACCTCTCGGCCCGTACGTGTTCCGCTCCGCACGGCGTCCCCGATGGGCTGAGGGTTGAGCTCCCCGGTCCCGTCTCCTCCCGTCACGCGTCGGGTGGCTGGTGTGGTGATCGCGGGCATGCTCGTCCTCTCGGTCGCGAACATGCTCTGGTCGGCCGTGCCGGTGCTAGCCGCGCCCGCCCTCGCGTGGTTCGCCCTCGCGCTGCTGTGGCGTGGACTCGGCCTCCAGCAGCGCGTACAGACAATCGCGTTTTCCGCGATCGGGGTCGCCGCCCTCTGGTGGGGTGTCGGTCGGGGCGCGACGCTCAGCGTCGAGGGGGTCCTGGGACAGAACCAGGCGATCCTGTCGATGCTCGCCTCGATCACCCTGTTGCGACTGCTGACCCCGCCGCTGCGGGAGAACGAGCCGGAGTTGCCGCGCGGGCTGGCCACCTACCTTCGCAGCATGGTCGGCGTGCATGCCTTCGGCGCGGTGATCAACATTTCGGCGGTCATCATCATGGCCGACCGGCTGACGCGTGCGACGCCGCTGACACTGACACAGGCGCAGCTGCTGAGCCGGGCATTCACCGCGGTCGCTTTCTATTCGCCGTTCATCGGGGGGGTCGCGCTCGCGCTGGCCTACACGCCCGGCTCGAATCCGCTCGTGATGATGCTGTTCGGGATTCCGCTCGCGCTGGTCGCGCTCCTGCTGCTGTCGTGGTACGCGCGCACCGGGCAGGTCGAGGACATCGCGAACTTTCGTGGTTACCCGGTGCATCTCGAGGGGTTGTTGCTGCCCGTGCTGCTCGCGGCCGCGGTGCTCATCGCGTTGGCTCTGACGTCGGCCTACTCCGTGCTGTCTCTGATCACGATGCTGACCCCACTCGTCGCGGGCAGTGCCCTCCTCGTGGGTCGGGGTCCGGGCGGACTCCGTGACTCGCTGTCAGATTATGTGGACCGGCGGCTTCCGGAGATGGGTGGCGAACTTGCGCTGTTTCTCGCGGCCGGTGTCCTCGGCTCCGGACTTCTGGCGGCGTTCGGAAGCGCGAGCGGCTGGACACCGTTCGAGCGGCTCGACGCGTTCAACGCCAGCCTCCTGCTGCTCCTCTTTCCGCTGACCTCGTTGATCTGCGTTCACCCCATCGTCGTCATCAGCGTCGTACCCCCGCTAATCGGGATGCTCGGTATCGATCCCACGTACCTCGCCATCGTGTTCGCGATGGGCTGGGGTCTGGCGTGCGCGCTGAACCCGATGTCCGGCGTCAACCTCGTGCTCCACACCCGATATGGGGTCAGCAACTGGGCGCTCGGGCGCAGCGCCATCCCCTTCAGCGCGGCCTTGTATCCGGTGGCGGTCGGAGTGCTCTACGTCTACGAGCTGGTGTTCTTCTAGTTCTGACCGGGCTTCGCCCCGAAACCCACGCAGCCGCTCCGTGAGGAGCCCGAGAGCCCCACTCCGCGGCCGCGGAGCGCGCTGTGCGCGCCCTTGGGCGGCGCTCAGCTTACGGCGCGGTGGTGACCCACATGTCCGCCTGCACGACGCTACGGCCGGGCGAGCCGCCGGCCACGTACAGCTTGCCGTCGATGATGGCGGCGGCCGGTGAGGACAGCGGCATCGGGAGCGTCCCGACCCGCTCCCACTGTCCGCCGGGGGAGAGTGCGAGGATGTCCGGATCGACCTGCTTCGTCTCACCAGGCGCGGTCGTGTGCCCCCCGACCATGTAGATGACGCGGTCGTGCACGAATGTCCCGCCCTCCGCATGCGAGTGCCCCTTCGGCAGCGGTGGACCGCTGGTCCAGGAGTCGGTGTTCGGGTCGTAGATGTCGACGCGAGCCTGGTCGAGCTGTTCGCTGTCGTGATGGAACTGCCCTCCGATCGCGTAGATCTTTTCGCCCACGCTCACGCACGAGAACTGATTGCGTGGCACCGGCATCGGCGCGGCGTTGGTCCACTGGGCGGCGCCATGTGCCCATGCGTCCAGATCGAGGACCCAATGGTCTGGCGCATCCGTGTCGCGATCGGCCTTGACGCCCCCCATGTAGTGCAGCGATCGCCCCACGAGCGCGAGGCCGCCACCGCCGCGTGTCTCCGGGAGCAGTGGCGCCGCGGTATACCGGTCGGCGTCGACGTCGTAACTCCACACCTCGGCGATGGTGTGGCCCTTGTAGCCGTCCTTGTAGCCGCCGGCGAACCACACGGTGCGACCGTCGAGCACCATGTTCATGTGGGTGATCGCGCTGGGGAGATCCTGAATCTGCGTCCAGCTGTTCTCTCGCGGGTCGAACACGTGGGACAGCTTGCTCGACTGGACGCCCTCGATGTAGCCGCCGAAGAGGAACAACTTTTCGTCCAGGACGACGGTTCCCGGCTCCCATTTCTCCACCGGCATGTCGGGCAGCTTCTCCCACTCCTGGCCGCCGGCTGACGCTGGACTCAAGAGCCCCAGCGCCAGGATGACGACGGGCGCGACCGTTCCGCCGACTCTCTTTCGGAGGCTGTCGCCAGTCGATGTCTCGGCTCCGTGCATGGTCCGTTTCCCCTCGCGAATCACGGTTGTACGGTCATCCGGCGGATCATACGCCTCCCGTCCCCTTCGTTCTATAATCGGGGAAACCCATGAAGACACAACATCTTGTTGCCGGCGGCGCGCTCGTGACGTTCGTGTTGGCGACGCCCGTGTTCGGGCAGGACGTCGTTCCGTCGCGCACACCGGACGGACAGCCCAACATCCAGGGCGTCTGGACCAACTTCGATCCGACGCCCTTCGAGGCGCCGGACGACATCGATCTCGAGCGACTGGCGCCGCTCGCGCGCTGGTTCCCCGGAACGAACCGGCCGCAGCGTCCGCCGGCCAATCCTCCGGCGAACGCTCGGTCGCGCGGACCGCGGGGGCCGTGGGGCGATGGCCCGGGGGACGCGCTGCGCAACGCGCGACGCCGCTCGATGGTCGTCGACCCGCCCAGCGGACGGGCGCCGTTGCGGCAGGAGGCCATCGCTAGACGCAACGCGAACCTGATCAACCTGACCGACGGCTGGCTGACCCACACGCCGTGGGAGCGGTGCATCACGCGAGGCATTCCGGGCGGCATGTTTCCCGGCGGCTACGGCGCTGGCTACCAGATCCTGCAGACGCCCGGATACGTGGTGATCTTCTACGAGATGATTCACGAGGCGCGGGTTATCCCGATCGGTGACCGGCCACCGCTGTCCGAGATCATCCGACTGTGGAACGGGAACCCGCGCGGCCGCTGGGAAGGCGAGACGCTGGTGGTCGAGACCGCGAACTATAACGACCAGGGGACGATCGGCACGAACATCGCGAGCCGCGGGCTGCGTGGCATCCAGCAGAGCGAGGCGCTGACGATTGTCGAACGGTTCACGCGCGTCGATGCCGACACCATCGCCTACGAGGTCACCATCGACGACCCGGGACCGTTCGTGGCGCCGTGGAAGGTCGCGATGCCGCTTAATCGCGACGCGACGTACCAGATCTTCGAGTACGCCTGCCACGAGGGGAACTACGGGCTCGAGAACAGCCTTCGCGCGGGGCGCGCCGAGGACGGGGACGGCGGCCAGTAATTCGCTAGTGGCCTGTAATAGCCATTTATGCAGTGAGGTCCGCGCCGCGACGCCTGGCTGGCAAGGTGTGATGAGGGAATTCCGTATATGTGGTCGAGGAACACCGCTAGGCAGTCGGTCTATCCCGGCCGGAAGTCGCTCGAAAAATGACTAATCCAATCCACTAGCAGTCCATGATGAAAGTCCCGCCTCGCACCGAGATTGGTGATGCGCCTGGCTGGCACGGGGCGAGGAGGGGGAATACTCCTAGCATGTGCCCCCGCTAGCGCGTGGTCCAGCGCCTGCCATTGCCGGATGCAGCGCCGTTCGAATGCCGCGGGATGTTTACCACGGGTTGCTAGGAGCTGCTCAGCTCGCGTGCCCTCCGTTGATCGCTGCGTCGCGCCGACCCGGTGGCTCGTTCCCTTCCATCGGTCTCTCCTGACGCTGGGTGTCGGCTGGCTCCTGGTGATCCTCCCCGATGCTGCTCTAGGTCAGGAGCGAGCCTTCGACCTTGACGCCACGCTTGCCCGCGTGGGCGCTCGACTCGAACGCCGGTACCAGCACACGCAGCGCATCGTCTCCACCGAGAAGGTATGGGTGCGGTCGTTCGGCCGCGATATGCAATCGACTGGGCCGCCGCGGCGACTCGAGTTCGAGCGCCGAGTTGAGTGGGGGGGCTCCGGGGAGACCGGCGCGCCCACGATGACGGTCTTTCGCGAGCTGCGGTTGGTCAACGGGCGCGCACCGGAACGGCGCGACGTGGACGCGTGTCTCACGCCGCGGGCGGAAGCCGAGGATCCGTTGTCGGCGATGCTGCCAGTGCGGCAGCAAGAGTTTGAGTTCTCCCTGGGCGGGGTGGAGTGGATCGACGGCCGGCGGGTAGCGCGGTTGGAATACGTACCGCTGGAGGAAGGCCCGCCCGAGGTGACCTGGGACGAGGAGTGCGTGTCGATTTCTCTGCCGGGCCGATCGCGCAGTACGGCCTGGGTCGTTGTCGAGTCTGGTGACGTGCTGCGGATCGACGAGCGCCTGGCCCGGCCGTTCGAGTTCCGAGCACGCGCGGGTCGTCTAGGGGACCCACCCGGCTGGATGGTTCTGGAACGGGACGACGTGAGCATTCGCTATCAGGAGGTCGTGTTCAGCAACCCGGCGGAGACGTTGATGTTGCCGGGGTCGATCGAGCACAGCTGGACGCTGAGAGGGATCGGGATCGTGCCGCGCTACTATCGCGTGCACCAGTTCTCCAATCACCGCCGTTTCGTGACCGGCGGACGGCTCGTCGGGACGCCGGGAACCACAGGTGAGCGGTAACACAAATCCGCACGACGACCCCCTATGATCTACGCACGCACGCCATGACGGCGTCTCGGCTCTTCTTCGCGATCGGGCTCGCCGTGACGGTGCTCGGCCCGCGCCACGCCGCGGCGCAGCAGGCGACGCCCCCGAACGACGGAGCCTACCGCGGCCACCTCGCCGTTCGGCTCACCCGTGACGGCGAGCCAACGGTGATCGCGGCGCACAACGCCGACCGGCTCTTCGTGCCGGCGTCGGTGCTCAAGGTTGTCACGGTGGCGGCGGCGCTCGAGCACCTGGGCGCCGACTACCGGTGGCGTACTCGTCTGACCGCGGCGACGCCAGTGGCCGGCGGGGTGCTGGACGGCGACGTGGTGATCGAGCCGGGCGCCGATCCCACGTGGGGCGCGAGCTTCTTTGACGGCGGCGCCGCCGAACCGCTGGCGGCGCTGGCCGATCAGCTTCGTGCGCGCGGTGTCACCCGTATCACCGGCGACCTGATCATCGACGTCCATCGGTTCCCCGGCCGCCCGCATCCGGTCGGTCGGGCGTTCGGCGACCTGCCCTATCGGCTCGGCACGCCAGCTGCGCCGCTGGCGGTCGATGAGGCGACCGTGGTGGTACGGGTCGCCGCGGGACCTGGTCTCGGCGCCCCAGCACGGGTCGACGCACCAGCGGGCGTCGAGGTAATCAACCTCACCACCACCGTTGGCCGTGACCGTCACGGCGTTGGCACGCTCGACTTCGTGCCGGTGTGGGGCACCGATATGCTGCTCCTGCGGGGGGAGTATCCGATCAGCGAGGCGCCGTTCGTCGTCGACGCCAGCGATCCGGCGCCCGAGTTGCGCGTCGCGCGCCGGCTGCGTGAGACGTTGGTCGCGGCTAGCGTGTCGGTCGACGGTGCCGTGCGGCTTGGGTTGCCCGCGCGGTCCGGCACCGCTCGGGCGACGACGCTCGCTGAGCTCCGATCCCGCCCGCTCGCCGAGCTGCTGGAACCGGTGCTGACGGAGAGCCACAACTGGTATGCGGACATGCTGGCGCTGACGCTGGGGTACGAAGTGGGTGGCAGCGGCCGGTTCGACGACGGCGTCGAGGCCATCCGCGACTTTGTGACTGGGCTACCGAGTCAGGCCGGCGGCGCCGGGTTGTCGTCTTCGGTGCGGCTTCGAGACGGCTCGGGCCTCTCGTCGGCGAACCTCGTCACGCCGGCGGCCATCGTGCGGGTGCTCGCGTACGCTCGCGTACAGCCGTGGGGCGCGCTCCTTATCGAGGCGTTGGCCGGGACCGGAGAGGGTACGCTGGCGGCGTGGCCGCCGCTCCCGCCGATCGCCGCCAAGACCGGCTCCATGAGCCACACCGTCGCGCTCGCCGGTTTCCTCGGCGCCGATTCGGAGGCGCCGGTCATCTTCTGCTACGTCATCAACCATCATCCGGCACGGCCCAGCGCTGCCCGCCGCGAGATCGCCTCGGCCCTCGAACGGTGGAATGCGGTCGGCGGCACACGCTGAACGGTCGGTCCCGTTCGATCCTCGACCCAGAGGATCCGCGCCGCCCGATCGAGCAGCGTCTCGAGCCCGATCCGTTCACGGGCCGAGATAGCGATGCCGCCGTGGCGTCGCGCCACCGCCTCGCCCTGGCTGTCGGCCAGCTTGTCGATCTGATTGAAGATCAGCAGCTCGGGCGCCACGAGGCCGATCTCCTCCAGTACCGCGCGCACCGCCTCTATGCGCCGTTCGGTGTCGGGTGCCGATGCATCGACGACATGGAGTAACAGCGACGCGTCGGCTAGCTCTTCGAGCGTGGAGCGGAAGGCGGTCACGAGGTCGGGCGGCAGATCGCGGATGAAGCCCACCGTGTCGGTCACGATCACCTCACGCTCGCGGGGGAAGCGAAGGCGGCGTGACACCGGATCGAGGGTAGCGAACATCTGGTCGGCGACCCGGACGTTGGTCTTCGTTAACGCGTTCAGCAGTGTGCTCTTGCCCGCGTTCGTATAGCCGACAATCGAAAGCACCGGCAGCTCCCGCTGGCCGCGCCGCCGTCGCCGGTTCTTCCGCTGCTTGCCGAGCCTCGCGAGCTCGCGCTCCAGCCGGGTCACGCGGTCGCGGGTGCGGCGCCGGTCGACTTCGAGCCGCGACTCTCCAGGCCCGCGGCCGCCGATGCCGCCGGCCAGGCGCGACAGCGAGACATCGGCGCGCTGGGCCAGCCGCGGCAGCCGGTACTTCAGTTGCGCCAGCTCGACCTGGAGCTTGCCGTCCCGACTGGTGGCGTGCTGCGCGAAGATGTCGAGGATGAGCTGTGTCCGATCGACGACCCGCAATTCCATCCGCTCCGCCAGATTGCGAGCCTGGGTCGGCGTCAGAGCCTGGTCGACGACGATCAGATCGACATCTGCCTGGAACGCTCGGATCACCAGATCCCGCAGCTTGCCTGAGCCGAGCACCGTCTTCGGGTCGATGCGGGGACGCTTCTGCGTCACCACGTCGAGGATCTCCACGCCGGCCGACCGCGCCAGCTCGCGGAGCTCCGCGACGTGAATGTCGAGGTCGTTCGCGCTCCGACCCGCCGTGACCGACACGAGGATCGCGCGCTCGCCGGCGCCGATCATCCGGGTGCCGGCGCTGCGTGTGAGTTCCGCCTCGTGCTCGCGGATCCACGTCTGGAAGTCGAAATCGATCTGTGCCGGCGCGCGCGGATCGAGGAGTTCCGTCGCCTCGCCGTCGTTGTTGGCGGGCCGTAGCGCCGCGGTGTAGGCCAACGTCGGTAGCCCCTCGTCATCGACGCCAATCGTCACTATGGCGTCGAGCCGGAGCAGGAGCAGGTCGGTCTCGTCGTCCCGGGTCAGCCCTTCGCCGCTAAGGTGCGTGTGGAGACACCGCAGGCCGCGCAACCTGCCGCGCCCGGCGCGCAGGCGTCCCCAGTCGGGCAGCGCGATCGAGCGCGCGTCGCCCACCATGACATGCTGCACCTCGCCGCGCCGGCTGACCAGCACGCCGGTCTGTCGCCGGATGTCCCGGCTGATCTCGGTGAGCTGGCGGGCCAACTCGTGCGTCACGAGGCGATCCGCGGGGACCTGCCTACGGAACAGCCGCTCGAGCGACCGGATCTGGCTCGCCTTGAGACCGTGGGTGTTGCCGAAAACCTGGATGAGCGCCCCTCGCGAGTGCTAGTTGCAGTGTGGGCTCCATCCTAGCACCGACCTCGCGACCGCTGTGCTCCCATCGCCCATGGCCCCGTGGCGATATGATGGGGGCATTCCGACGCCGGACGTGGGTTGCAATCGCAGAGTCGGCAGTCGGGCCTGCACAACAGGCCACCGGAGGTATACGCATGAAGACCAGCTCCGCCATCACTATGTGCGGCTCGCTCTTGGGTATGGCGCTCGTGTTCGCGGTTGCGGTGCCGGCCGCCGCCCAGAATCCTTTCGTGGCTGAGGCCCCCGAGACGTGGTCGCCGGAGGTGTTGCCCGACGGTCAGCCGAACATCACCGGGATGTGGAACAACTCGAACGCGATGTTCACGCCACTCGAGTTGCCCGAGGATCTGGCGGGGCAGCACGACCTGTCGACCGACGAGCTGCGGGCGCGCGCCGAAGCGCTGGACAGCGGTCGCCGAGAGGCGTTCGAGTGGAAGGGGTTTGAAAACAACCGGGGTAGCGTCGGTGCGTATGGGACTTACTGGTTCGATTGGTACTGGGAAAAGCCGGTCGACATCGGCGCACCCGCGCTGATCGTCGAGCCGGTCACCGGCCGGATTCCGGCCCGCACGGCGGCTGCCCGTGAAGAGGTCGCGATGAACCTGGCGGCGCTGCACGACTCGGCGGCCAACATGGAGTCGGGCGACCGCTGCATCTCGCGTGGTGTGCTCGGCATGATGATGCCGACGCACTACAACAACGGCACGCTTATCCTGCAGTCGCCGGGGTATGTGGCGATTCACAGCGAGATGATCCACAACGCGCGAATCATCCCGATCGGACAGGGCTCGCACCTTGACGAAGGGATCCGCCAATGGGAGGGCGACCCGCGCGGCCGTTGGGAAGGCAACACGCTGATCGTCCAATCGACCAACTTCCGAGCGGTACAGAATATGCGTGGGCCGACGGCCGGATCGCGGTCACGCCAGTCCGAGGGTCAACGGATCGTCGAGCGGTTTACGCTCGTTGGCCCCGACATGCTCCGCTATTCGATCAAGATGGATGATGCCGAGACCTACACCGCTCCGTGGACGGCCGCCTTCCCGTTCAATCGGGACGACGACTATCTGCAGTTCGAGTACGCCTGCCACGAGGGAAACTACTCGGTACCGAACGCCCTCGGGGGCGCGCGTGCGGAGGAGGCGACGGGGCGCTAATTGAAAACGTAGCCCAGGCCTTTAGACGTGCCCGCCAGACTGAAGTCTGGCACTACGGTGGCCTCACAAGCGAACTCCAGGGATGAGCTCCTCGGGGCTTCGTCCCGAACCCCACGCCTGTGCAGGGCGCGCTACTCCGGCGCCGGAAAGTACGCGATCCGGTCGCCGCGATACGATCCCAGCCACATCTCGTCGCCGATGAGTGTGGCCGTGGTCGACGCCACGAACCCGGCGATGGCGGGGTGCTCGAACACCCGCCGGACCTCCAGCGTCGCCGGGTCGATCGCGGCGACGTTACTCGTCTCGCGCGTCGGCTCGCGCGGCTCCGTGATGGATCGCCCGTCCTTGTCCGTGTGACCCGCCGCGAAGATCACTGAGCCGTCGGGCGACATCCGGAGGTTGTCGGGGCGGAATCCCAGCGCGATGACATCTTTTTCGACCGGCGTTCGACCGCGCGAGATGCGCGTCAGCTTCTCCTCGCTCCACCCGGCAATGTACATCCAGCGTCCGTCCTTTGAGATCTCCAGTCCATTGGGTGCCGTATTCTCACTGCCCGGTACCCGTCGCCACCCGGTGGCGGTGTGGTACTCCCACACGTCGCTCGTGGCCCCACTCGTCGCCGCGAAGCCACCTTCCGGAAGCGCCACCACGCTGTTGAAGGCGATTGTCGACAGCGCCGGAGCGCATCCGACCCATGTCAAGCCCGGTGGCGTGGTCTGGGTATCTACGTCGAACACCTCGATCGACTCCCTGGTGCCGTGGTGGACGACGTACAGGACGTGGACGCCGCCGTTTCCCGGTTGGAGATAGAGCCCGTGGGCCCGGAAGTCGTCGAGCGGCTCGTCAAGCGGACCAGGGCATGTCGGGTAAGTCGTCGCATTAAATCGCACTTCTGGTTGCGGGGTGGGAAACAGGATCGTGGTGGTCTTGTCGCGCACATCGACGAGGTGGAGCCTGCCACCCTCCCGCGCGCCGGACGCAATGACCCACGGTGAATCGGGGACGATGGCGAGGTCTTCGGGACTGACGAGATCGCAGATGAACTCAATCTCCCCGACCGCGTCGCATGGAGCGGCGCCGGTCACGGCGAATTGGGGAGGTGCCACCTCGGTATCGGGCGTCGGCTCCGTCCCGGCTTCGGGGTCTGGTGGAGTAGCGCCGCATCCCATCACGAACGCGGTGGCCGGACCGACGAGTGCGAGTGCGGGTCGTCTCACGGCATCCTCCTAGGCGATCAGCTTCCCCGAGTGCTGGTATTGTACGTTGTCGAACCGACAGCCTCGGCGTGCGTGCGCGGTGGAGAATGCCGCTGCGCGAACATTGCGAATCCAGAAGATTCCCTCGGCCTCGTCCGCCGTAATTGGGTAGCGTCAGTCTCGGGAGCATCGGTGGCGACGTCAACGGGAGGTTTCGAGCCTTAGACCAGGAAACGGGCGAGGTGTTCTGAGAAATCAACCTCGGTTCACCGGTCAGCAGCTTTCCGATGAGCTATGCGGGGGATGGAACGCAGTATGTGGCCGTCGGTACCGGAATTGGCGGGACGTCTGCGCATCTCGGCGGTCTCACGCCCGAGTTCTGGCAGCAACCTCTTCGTGTTCGCCTTGCCGGAATCAGATTCATTGTCGGCAAGAGGTCCACGACCATGGTGCTTAAGATGCAACCACAACGACTCATAGTTTTTTTCGCGGTCTCGACCCTCGTAGCCTGTGTGGAGAGTCCGGCGCCGCTGACCGAGCCTGCGGGCGTCGCCATCGTCGGAGCGCAGCTGATCGACGGCACCGGGGGGACTCCTGTCGCCGATTCGGTCGTCGTGATTCGTGACGGGCGCATCCTGGCTGTGGGTCCACGAGACGCCACCGACGTGCCCAACGGCGCGGAGATCATTGACGCGACGGGCAAGACCGTAATCCCGGGATTGATCGACACCCATAACCACTATCCGGGGGACCTGGCTGCGGTGGAACGGCAGCTGCGGACGCAGCTCTACTACGGTGTCACGACCGCGCGGAGCATCGGCGCCGACACACCAGACAACGTGGCCTTGATGCTTGAGGCCAACGCCGGCCGTGCGGGCATGCCGCGCATGTTCACCGCCGGTCGCGGCTTTACCTATCCGGACGGCTTCAACGCGGGTATTGCGAATCAGCCCACCACGGAAGAAGAAGCGCGCGAGATGGTGCGGGAGCAGGCCGGGCTCGGCGCACACTTCGTCAAGATGTGGGTCAACGATGTGCCGGAGCCCGGGCAAAAGATCACACCGGAGATCCGTGCGGCGATCGTGGATGAGGCGATGAATAACGGGGTGATTCCAGTCGCCCACATCGACGAGGAGGCCGATGGCCGGCAGTTGGTCGAGGTCGGCCTGCGGGATTTCCTTCATTCGACGGTGCGGACGTTCGGCCCGGGGGCCGGCGTTCCGATGGACGACCCTGATGTCTCACAGCAGTTCATCGAGATGTGTCTCGACAACGGCGTCGCCTTCTCACCAACGCTGTCGATCAGCCAGAACAGCTGGCATTTCGCTGAGCATCCGGAGCTACTGGACGACCCAGAGCTTCGCGCGGCATTCAACCCGCAGTCGCTGGCCAGGTGGGACGACCCGGATGTCCGGGCTAACGTGGTGGACGACCCCGGCTTCGAGGATCGCAAGGCGGCGTTCCGGCAGGTACAGGCGTTCGTGAAGAGGATCCACGACGCCGGCGTCACCGTCGCCCTCGGCACTGACAGCGGGACCGGCAACGTGCCGATGGGGTGGGGCACCCACCACGAGCTGGAACTCTACGTCGAGGCCGGGTTGACGCCGATGCAGGCGATCGTGGCCGCCACTGCTAGCGGGGCGAAGCTCATGCCTCCGGTTGGCGAGGCCGACTACGGAACGCTGGAAGCCGGCAAGATCGCCGATCTGATCGTGCTCGATGCCGATCCCCTGACCGATATCCGGAACACGCTCGCGATCGATCGAGTGATGCAGATGGGCGAGTGGGTGGAGCGCGACGCGTTGTTGCCGACGCCATAGCTGTCTTGACCGGTGGAGCCTGTGTAGAGGAGTGCGGTTTGGCTGAAGACACCAGGCGCTCACAGCGCGCCTCGCGACCGTGGAATGGGGCACTCGGGTCCCCGCGGAGCGGTCGCGGGGGCCTTGGGGTGAAGCCCCACCTTACAGGACCATGGCAGGTTCGAAGAACACGGCTAAGGTCGGGATCGGGTTTGGCACCGCACTCGCCATTGCGATGTCCTGGAATGCCAACGAGTTAATTCTGTGGCCGATACTTCTCAGCATCCTGCCGTGCGTGTACGTTATTTATTTCGCACTCGTCTACTACGCGCTCGTCCGGTGAGTCGTTAATCAGTCGGTCGTGACCCGGTCGTCGCGGCTCGAGTTCTTCAAGCTGTATCCTGAGCGACGGCCTTCCCTCACTCTTCGACTGTGATCTCGCCGATGGCCCAGGGGTGGTCCGTACAGTGGTAGAGGAACGTGCCGGGCCGGTCAAAGGTCACGACCGCCGATGTCGACGGCTCGAGCGCGGTGGTGGTCCAGCTCCCGTCCCGCGCAGCGACCGTGTGCGCGATCTCACCGTTGTTCACGATCCGCACCTGCGTCCCGGCCGTGACCAGCGCGCGAACCGGACTGAATCCATGTTCGTCGATCGCGTATCGACGGCCGCCAACAGCCCACGAGGGACTCTCGATCAGAGTCGCTGTTTCGATCTCGGCCGTTGCGCGCGGGGCAGGCCGGGACGGCTCGTAGTCCGTCCAAGGGTCGAGTACCGGCACGCCGCGTGCGGGGACGCTGCCGTCCAGCATAAAGGCCCAGAGCTCCGGGCCCATCGCGATCACGACGTACTGCGTGCCGGCGAGCTCGTACGCCGCCGCCGGTCCTGGGCGCACGCGCGCCCCTTGCTCGCTGGTCCGGAACGTCCACTCCCGCGCACCGGTTCGCGCGTCATACGCCTCGACCTGACCACCCGCTGAGCCTCTGAACATCAAGCCACCGGCCGTCGTCAGCGGGCCACTCGTGCCGAGCAGTGTTGTCGGCACCTCATGTTTCCATGCCACTCGGTTGGTTCGCGTGTTGACGGCGGCAATGATGCCGACCGGCTCGGGGAGTGTGACCGAGCTTGCGATGTGCACGAACCACGGGTTCTCGAAACGCCGCGCCCGTCCGACCGTTGCCTGGCCCTGCGCGTAGATGTACCCGGTTTGCGGGCTGAAGGACATCGGCGTGACACGCACTCTCGGAATCGGCACACCAGGCGCCACGACGGTTTGCTCATTCACCGAAGGCGGGGTAAAGCCACTGCAGCTGAGCTCGAAGGGCGGTGGCACCCGGTCGCGCCAGAACGAGCAATCGGGCAGGATGCTTTCGACGCCTACCGGGAACGGCTGGGTCGCCGCAGTCCGCTGTTGCGCGTCCTGCGGCACCGCCCGCTCCTCGATTGGCACGAGCGGCTCGCCGGTCTCCCGATCGAACAGAAAGAGGTAGCCGTCCGCCCGCATCGCCGCCAGCGCCTTACGTGGCTCGCCTCCGCCCTCGGCATGGTCATAGAGCAACAATGGTGTCGCGATGTCCGCATCCCAGACGTCATGCCGGACCACCTGATAGTGCCAGCGCCGCTCGCCGGTCTCGATGTCGAGCGCGAGTACCGAGGCGGTGAAGAGGTTGTCGCCCGCGCGGATCTCGCCACCAAACATTGGTACCGGGTTGCCGGTGGAGAAGTAGACCATCCCCAAGTCGGGGTCTACGGTCCCGACCAGCCAGACCCCGCCGCCGCCGAGCTCCCAGGTGTTCGAGTCCTGCGGCCAGCTCTCGTGCCCGAACTCACCTGGACGCGGCACGACGAAGAACGTCCATCGCTGCTCGCCCGTTGCCGCATCGAGCGCGACGATGCGTCCCTGTCCGCCCGAATCGCCGTTCGCCACCCCTACGAAGACCGTGCCCTGTGCGTAGGTCGGCGCTGTCGTTACGGTCTCGCCGTCCTGCTGCGGCACGCTGCCGACCGACTCCGCCCACACGAGCTCACCGGTGTCCTGGCGGAGCGCCGCCACCTGCGAGCTGCGCAGCCCCACGAACACGAGGTCCTCGCTCAGACCGACGCCCTGCCATGACGGCACCATCCGCGCAGCATCGCCAGAGGTGCCCGGCTGCCATCGCCAGACCGTGTCGCCGGTCCTTGCGTCGATGGCGAACACGTTGGCCCCCGCCGTCAGGTAGAGGACACCGTCCTTGACGACCGGTGTCGCTCGTGATGACGCGCCGCCCTCGAGCCGCGTCACCCACGCACCGCCGAGCCGGTCGACCGTCGCGGTTGAGATGTCGGTGAGCGTGGAGTAGCGTGAGCTCGACCAGCCACCACCGACGAGCGGCCAGTTCTGTGCGGGATGGCCACGACCGCTGTCGTCGACCTGACCTTGTAGGCTGGCCGTCGGGGTCAGCATGGAGACGGCAATGGCGACGACGACTCTCAGGACATGCATATGGTTGCGTCTATCCATCTCGGCTCCTTCGGTTGGTCGGGCTATCGCGCAGTGTTCACGACCGTTATGGCCCGGTCAAGTCGTGCGACGATATGCTACACATGCTACGTAGCTCGATCGCCAAGAGCACCCCGCTGCGTGGCAGGGAGGGTCGTCATGCCACGGATACGTACGGTGGTCATCGTCTTGGCGGTGGTTTCGGCTGTAGGCGTGGGGTGGGTGTCGGCGCGACAACGTAGCGCGACGGATGTGCTGACCGGGCAGGATTACGGGGAGATCGAGAATCTCTATGCTCGGTATAGTCAGGGCAGCGATTTCCAGGACGCCGAGCTGTTCTTGTCGGCGTTCTCCGAGGACGCCACGATCGTGCGGGGCGACGGCAGCAGCATCACGGGCATGCCCGCATTGCGGGCCGAGCGCGGCGAGCGCTACCAGGGGCGGAGCGGCGACGTAGGGAGGCGCCATCGCACCGGTAGTTATCTCATCACCCCGACTCCCGATGGGGCGAAAGGCCGCGCCTACTACATCTTGCTCGACGTCACGAGCCGTCCGTCGGCGATCACGTTCACCGGCTACTACGACGACGAGTTCGTGCGGACGCCGGACGGGTGGCGCATCAAGCGTCGGACCATCAACCGCGACACTGCGAGATAGTCGGATCCGGTGATCGGGCCGGACCGGTGGCTTCGGAAGTGCTCAGATGGCAAAGGAGTCGGAGATGAACCGCTTTTCTTGTGCGAACGGTGTAGTCGGCACCCTGACAGTGGCGGCGAACCTTTTCCTGCTGCCCGCCGCGGGGTGGGCTCAGCCGACGCGAGCGGACGGTTCGTCTGCGCCGCGGACGCTGTGGGGTGACCCCGACATCGGGGGCGTCTGGAATAGCTCGACGGTGACGCCACTTGAGCGTCCGGACAATCAGGCAGGGAAGGAGTTTCTGAGCGAAGAAGAAGCGGCGGCCATCGAACAGGGGGTCATCGACCGGAACAACCGTGCGAACGCGCCCAGCGAGGTGCGCACCGAGCCGTTGCCGGTGGGCGGGAACGTCGGCGGGTACAACAGCTTCTGGCTGGATCGGGGCACGACGGTCGTGCCGACGCGACGCACGTCGCTGATTGTCGACCCCCCGAATGGTCGGCTCCCCGCGTTGACTCCGGAGGCCGAACGCTGGATCACTTCGGCTGAGCGGCGGCGGCTCAAAGACGTGAGGGAAGGGCTCGTGCCGGCCGATTCCCACGAGCAGTTCGATTGGGGTGACCGGTGCATCTGGTACCGTGGCGTCCCGTCGTTGCCTACCGCCTACAACAACAACTATCACATGGTTCAGACGCCCGACTACGTGGTCATTCTCCAGGAACATATCCACGACGTGCGCTTTATTCCCCTGGACGGTCGTCCGCACATCGACGACAGCATTGGCCAGTTCCGGGGCGACTCGCGGGGTCACTGGGAAGGCGAGACGCTCGTCGTCGAGACGACTAATTTCGGTGACCGAGCCTATCTCTTTTCCTCGGGTCCAGGGCCACAGGGCGGGGTGAACTGGGATCTCTCCGAGGCGCTGCTTGTGGTCGAACGGTTCACACGTATTGGCCCCGACACACTTGACTACCAGTTCACGGTTGACGATCGCAACACCTGGACGAAACCGTGGACGGGACAGTCTCCGTGGGCACGGAGCACTGGCCCGATGTTCGAGTACGCCTGCCACGAGGGCAACTACGGCCTGACCAACATTCTGGCTGGATCGCGCGCCGAGGAAGCGAGCGCCACGGTTCGGTAGGAGGGTGATGCAGCCGCCAGAGCATCGCGACCTCGACTGGACCGGTGTTTAGCCCGACAAGTCGCCCATCGGGCCGCTCGATGGGCTGTCCTTACGATTCGCTGATGCCGAATCTCCTCGTGTCGCTGATGGACAAGCTCGGCGTGCCAGTCGAGCACCTCGGGAAGAGCGACGGTCGGCTTGGAATGGATCGGCTGCCCGAGGTGTAGGTTGCCGGGCGGCCCCACCTGAAGTGTCTCGGTCACAGGCAGCCAGTCGGCTCCCTCGTCGCGCCTTGCCAGCTGGGCGCTGCGCTCCGACGACCGCTAACGGCCGTCCGCACCGAGCTGGCGCAGCAGTTCGCGCGTGCGGTTGTCGTCGCCGTCGCCCGCCGTCATCAGCGGCGTCTTTCCCTCGGCATTCTGGGCGTTCAGGTCAGCTCCACTGTCCGCCAGCAACTGGACGACGGTCTCAAGTCGTCTCGATGCGGCGGTGTGCAACGCGGTGTTTCCTTCAGCGTCAGCCGCGTTGACGTCGACGCCTCCGTCGATCGCCACCTTCGCGGCCTCTAGCACCAGTCGCTCGTTCTCGACGTGGTTCGGCGCCAAACCGGGTTCCGTGCGCCGGCGGGCCCCCGTCGCCGCCATCAGCGGTGTCTCGCCATTGTCCATGACGTTCTGCGTGTCGGCTCCATGGTCGGCGAGGACGCGCATGATTCCCGGTTCTGCGAATCGTGCGGCCAGCCAAAAGGGGCTGGCTCCGACGACATCGTGCTCCAGCACATAGTCCGGGCTATTGCGGCGACCTTCACTCCCTCTCACCACCGGTGCGTTCGGGTTCGCGCCCCGCGCCAGTAGTGCCCGTGCCACGACGTCGTCCCCGCGGAGCGTCGCGGCGTGGAGAGCGGTGTAGCCGGCCTCGGCGGCGTTCGGGTCCGCACCCTGCTCGAGGAGGAACGCGGCCAGCGCCGAGTGACTGCTGTGGGTCGCCACCACCAGGGCGCTCGTGCCCACTGGCGCCGTATCGTTCACGTCGGCGCCGCCGTCCACCAGATGCCTGGCAGCTTCGAGGTTGCCCGCTCGGGCCGCGAACAGCATCGCCGTGTTTCCCCCCTGCACGACGTCGAGCACCCCGGTCGGATTGAAGCCGGCGGTTCGGGTGTGGATGCGCCTGGGTCGCGGTGACGAACGGACGTGCACGTCGGCTCCGAGCTCGACCAGCGCCTTCACGACGTCGGGGTGCTGTTGCGCCACCGCCCACATCAGCGCTGTTTGTCCCCGGGACCGTTCTTGGGCATCCATGTTCGCGCCATGGGTCACCAGGAGGCGCACCGCCGCGGCGGACCCGGTGCGCGCCGCAGTCATCAACACCGTCTCGCCCGAGGGGAGCGCAGTGTTTGCGTTGGCCTTGGCAGTCAGCAGGGTCTCGACCATCGTGTCGCTGCCATTGAGACAGGCCAGCCAGAGAGGCGTGACGCCAAAGTCGTTCACCGCATCGACAGCTGCGCCCGCCTGGACCAGCGCATCCGCCATCGCGGCGTCGTCCCAGTGAGCGGCCCAGTGCAGGGCGGTCGCGCCGTCGGCCTGCGGGGCGCTGACGTCGACGCCCTGGCTCAGTAGTGCCGCGACGCTCGTCGCGTCCGCTGCCCTGGCGGCGTCAACGAGGCGTGTGTCTGCGTCCTGGGTGCCGGCGCCGAGACTCGCGATCGCCAGCAGCGACGTTACCCACCCACCAAGTGTTTTCGCGTGCGCGCGCTTCACAGACGACCCCTTACCTCGGTCGAGACGCTCTCGTACCGAGAGTGCACGCATGGACGGTAAACGTCAAGCGCGGTCATTTCGTTTCGCGGCGGAGTTGCGGTCTGCCCCCCCCCACGCGTCCTTTCGGCATTGCTTGTGCTCGGAGCGACCAGGGGCCATCATAGGTCTGATTCGGACGACGCTCGGAGTGAGCGAAGAGGAAAACCAGATGAAGTTTCACTGTCTTGTGGCGGTGTTCACCATGATTGTAGGCCTGACGCTGTTCGCCCTCCCAGTCGCCGCACAAGATGTGCCCCGAACCCCGTGGGGGCAGCCAGACCTGCAGGGCATCTGGGACTTCCGTACCATTACACCGATCGAGCGGCCCGAGGAGCTTGGTGACCAGGAGTTTCTGACCGAGGAAGAATCAGCTAGCCAGGAACAGGAAGCCATCGACCGCGACCGCGAGCTCTGGGAGGCGGAGGCCCGCCGCACCGAGGCTGGTGGCAACGTCGGCGCCTACAACAACTTCTGGATGGATGTAGGCACCAAGCCGGTCGAGACGAGACGAACCTCGTTGATCATCGATCCGCTAAATGGGAGGCTGCCTGAGCTGTCGGCCGTGGGGCAACGGAGAACCGATGCGCGACGGGAGCACCAGGAGGCACACCCGGCTGATTCGTATGTGGACCGGAATACCTCGGATCGGTGCATCGTCGGGTTCAACGCCGGTCCCCCCATCACGCCGCTCGCCTACAACCAGAACATGCAGCTCTTCCAGACGCCGGACCACGTCGTGATCTACACCGAGATGGTGCACACGCCGCGCTTCGTGCCACTCAATGGCCGTCCGGTGCTCGACGAAGGTATCGGCCTGTGGTCGGGTGACTCACGCGGCCGGTGGGAGGGCGACACCCTGGTGGTCGAGACGGCGAACTTCAGCGAGCAGCGGAAGTGGATCCCGCTCGCTACGGGGCAGGCCGGATTGGTATCAACCGCAAACATGACACTGATCGAGCGCTTTACCCGTGTGGACGAGGACACGCTCGACTACACGTTCACGGTGACCGACCTGGATACGTGGGTGAGTCCGTGGACGATGACCATGCCAATGCGACGGACTGACATGCCGCTGTTCGAATACGCCTGCCACGAGGGGAACTACTCCATGGAAGGTATCCTGTCGGGAGCGCGTGCGGACGAGCGAGCCGCTGCAGAAGTGTCTCGCTAGCGGAGCTGCTAGACCCACGCCCTTGCGTGGGGGACACCGGAAGCCTGTCAGAGCCGACCTCGGTCGAACACGGGGTCGGCTTTCTTTCTGTCCGGCCGTTGAGGACCGTTCATGGTTCCGTTCCGTGTTCCCGCGTATCTAAGGCCGGCTGTCCGCGTTGACGGCGCCCCGTTCGCCTCAGTAGGCTCACCACCATGAGCGATATCGCCCAAGCGATCAAAGGCAAGCAAGCGGCAATCACCATGCTTCAGTCCGACATCGACGTCCTCGGACGCGCCGCGAGCATCATCACGCCGAAGGCTGCAGGAAAGAAGCGCATACGACGCAAAATGTCCGCCGCTGCGCGCAAGGCCGTCGGGAAGCGGATGAAGGCCTACTGGGCGGCGAAGCGGTAGGCCACGGAAGGGTCCGAAGAACGCTGGCGAAGGGCAGGTCTCGGTCCGTTTATCTCGTCGCGCGCCCCTTTTCATCAGGTCGAGGGACACCCCGTGACGCGCATCAACATCGCCCTGAACTGGGCGGAGGAGCTCAAGCGCCTCGTGCCCGTGGAGCCGTGACATGGCAGTGAACTGGTGGAGACCGATGGTCTTCCTACCCAGCCTCCTTCTCTTCAGTCTACTCGGGCAGGCGCAACAGCCTCTGCTCGGAGCGCTCGACGGTGAGGAGCTTACGCCCACTGACTTGACGCGGGTGCAAGTGGGCATGGTCGCGCCCGACTTCCGGCTTGCGGACGAAACGGGCGCAGTCCACCAGCTCTCTCATCATCGCGGTAAGAACGTCGTGCTGGTGGTCTATCGCGGTCATTGGTGAGGCAGTTGCGCCACTCAGCTTGGTAAGTTGAGACATCTCTTGGACGACGAAGCCCGTATCACAACGAAAATTCTCGCGCTGAGTCCAGACGACGTTGACGGCGGACAGAAGATGGTGGACCGTGTCACCCAGGAAGCGGGTGGCGCGCCAGGGTTTCCACTGCTTGGCGATCCGGACTTTAGCGTCATTAACCGCTACGGGGTGTTGAACCCTGAACCGTTTAACGGCAGAACGGTGCCTCACCCGGCTGTCTACGTCATCGATCGATCTGGCATGGTCACCTGGAAGTTCCTCAATACGGACGCGCGCATTCGGGCGCAGCACGAGGACATCTTAGAGGCGCTCGCACACATCGAGAATGAGTGACCACGTCACGCGACACTGTGTTGACGTGCGGCTCATCTCGGATGACGCAGGTTGTTCGGCGACGAGTCCGCATCCCTGGAGATGGCGCGAGGGTGCAGTAACCTCCGCGACTCATCGATGGCCAAAGCCGTTCGAAAAGCCGGCGTCGCTGCGATCCTCGTCGTCGTCCTGGGCTGGCTGTTCTGGCAGACTGTCCAGAACAGCTTGTCTAAGCCGTATTTCATTGACCCTGACCTCGTCGCCGAGTGGCGACTGGTGCTCTGAGGGCCAACGCAGCCGGGGGCGGCGCTTCTCACGCTGCAGCCGACCGATCGGTTCCGCGCGGAGCTCTTCCATCAGGTTTTTGTCAGGACGATGGAGTCGATGATCTCGCCGGTTGAAGCCTCGATGCCGATCGTGCTGCACTCGGAGTACCGAGACAGGCTGGGAACGGTCTTCACGCCTGACGACATTTTCGGGGCCGCCGAAGCGGCCGGTCTCTCCGATGTGACGCCGATGCCGGTCTGCGTCGGCGTTGCGCGCGAGACGGTTGCGGGGGCTTCCCGGCAGCTCTACCTCGCGCTGTTCGCCGCGCCAGAAATCGATCGGTTTCGCCAAGGTCTGGCACGCCGCAGCGCCGACGGCGGCGGCAGGAGATCGTTCGATCCAGGGGAGTTGGCACTGGTCGTGCCGATCGCCGCCTCTGATGGCGACTTCGCGAGCTGGTGGCCGCTCGATGTACGCGCCGAGACGAATTGCCAAGCGCCACTGCTGGGTCGTCGTCAGTGACTGATGCCATCGACCCGCTCTGCTCTCAGGCCGAGCGAGAACTCGCCGAGTCGGTCCAGTTGTATCGGCTCGCCGCCGAGCAGGGGGTGGCCGGCGCCCAGTGTCACCTCGGCGTGATGTACGCCGAGGGTCGTGGCGTCACGCGCGACGACGCGGAAGCCGTGCGGTGGTTTCGGCTCGCCGCGGACCAAGGTGATGCCGAAGCCCAGGGCGGCCTGGGCTTCGCCTACGGCTCTGGGCGCGGTGTCTCGCAGGACTTCGTGGCGTCGCACGTGTGGCTGACGTTGGCGATCGCGAATCTCACCGGCCTCACCCGACAGGGGGCGATGAGGTTCCGCGACACGATTACGGCGGCGATGACCACTGCACAGGTCGCGGAAGCCCAACGCCGCGCGCGTAAGTGGACACCACGTTGACGGGTGCGAGTATGCACCGCGCCCATGTAGCCGCGTTGTCGAGTCGGTATGATGATGATGTGGAGGCGCAGGCGGAGCGCGCCGGGCAACTTGTAGCCTGTATTGGGTGAATCAATAGCGCTCACCGGGCGGGGCATCCCGCCTGACGGCGTTGCTCCGCGGCGGCGCCGAGCTGCTCGAACGGTTCGCCAGGACCGGAGAACGCGTGACCCGAGCCGTCCCGACGGTGTGATCTCGACACAGACCGGCTGGAGGCGTGCGTCTGAAGCTGGCTCGCGTACCGGCATATGAGTGTGGCCTATCCACTTGACCTCTCGGTCGTGATCCCAGCGTGGAATGAAGCCGAGGCTCTGGAAGAGACAATCGATCGAATCGGGGACGCGCTTCACGCGACCGAGGCGCGGGGGTTCGCATGGGAGATCGTCGTCTGCGACAACGGGTCGACCGATGACACCCCCGAGATCGCCCGTCGCGCGGGAGCTCGGGTGACGTTCGAGGCGGAGCGAGGGATCGCCCGGGCCCGCAACGCGGGCGCACGCGTCGCGCGGGGTGAGTGGCTGCTTTTCATCGACGCGGACACTCATCCACCTCCAGAGCTGTTGTCCGAGGTCCGCGATCTGGTTCGCGAGACGGACATCGTTGGGTGCGGGTCAATGATGCGGCCCGTCGGCGGCGAGTTATGGATGCGGGCCAAGATTCGAAGGGACAACATCATCTTGTGGCTTTTCGGATTGGCCCCGGGTGTGTTCCTCCTCTGTCGGCACGATGCCTTTCGGGCGATCGGGGGTTTCAACGTGGACCTCCCTGCGGGCGAGGAAATCGGTTTCGTGATTCGCTTGCGGAGCTACGGCTTCATTCGGGGATTGAGTTTCAGAGTGTTGCGCAGGCACCCCGTCGTGACCTCCGCACGCACGAAGGGAGGGATGGTCACGATGATCGTCTCCTACTTCGTGGGGATCGTGATCTTGCTGGCGAACACGCTGCTGCCGAAGCAGCTGCGCATCCGTGGCGGCTGGAAGCTCCTGGATTTCTGGTATTCACCCCGGCGCTAGCGGCCTGTACGGGAGACGCGTGGGTCGACTCTTTCGGATAAGAACAGTCCAGTCCGGTGCCGCGGCGCGTGCCGGGCCGGTGGCATAATCAACGCAGTTGAGGAGGCCTCAGATTTGGTGGGACGCGCTGGAAGAACGCGTCGCGCTATAGATACCAGCGGCCTGGCGAGGCGGCTTGAAGCGGCCGTCGGAAAGGAGTACGCGAGGACCCTGCTGGAGATCGCCGGAGCCCTGACCATATTCGAAGCGCAGCTCGAGAGGGGTGAGCCCGGTGATGTGGGGTCGAAAATGTTTCAGCTCAGCAGGGCGTTGAAGACAGCCGCGCGACAGTTTCGCTCTTGACGAGCATGGCGACGCGTCTCTGCTGTCGCGCAGAGATAGGTGGGCGCGGTTGGAACGCCTCTACCAGAGGCGCTTCTCAGGAGGCCGGAATGAGGAGATGGGTGCAGATGGCGGTAGTGCTCGCGTTGGCCGGGTGCGTCCCGACAGGTGTGCGGGTCGTTCACGCCGGCCAGCTACCCGAGGACGTCCATCCGGACTCGCGGAGCCGCCTTCCACCGATCAACCGAGAGGAGCTCGATGCCGAGCGTCGGGAGACATACGATGCAGCGGTTCGAGTCGAAGGCTCGGCAGGTGCGCCCGCGGGCGCCGCGGCGCTCCGGTTGCATGGGTCGGGCACCAACCTTCGGTGGTCCGCTCCCATGGGGCGGCAACTGACCGAGCTGACCATTCTGACGACGGCACGCGAGTACGACCAGCCGTACGAGTGGGCGCTACACGAGCTCGAGGCGCTCGCCGTGGGGCTTGACGCAGCGATCATCGACATCGTGAGGCACAGGGGCCCGCTTGCTGGGCTGGCAGTCCGAGAGGCGATAATCATCGAAGTTGGCCGGGAACTGTTCGCCATGCGCGGGCTCAGGGCTGACACCTACGCGCGCGCACTGGGGGTGCTGGGAAAGACCAATCTTGTCGATGTCATCGACGTCATGGGCCGCTATGTGGCAACCGCAGCGACGCTCACCGCGTTCAATCAGCAGATGCCGGCAGGCTGGCGGCAGTCCCTCCCGCTCCCGTTCACCCATCCGGACGATACTTATCCCGATTCGAGGAGCCGTCTGCCCCTTCAGAGCCCGGAGAGCCAAACGTCGGTGTCTGAGCTCTACGGCCGCATGTTGTCTCCCTCGGGGATCGGTCCGGGGCATATTCGGAGCCACGGAGCGGGACTGCAGTCGCTGGAAGGCAGCGTGGGACGACGGCTGATGCACCTGGCGATTCTGGTTACGGCGAGAGCGCACGACTCGCAGTACGACTGGACCGTCCATGAACCGAGGGCCCTCGAGGCTGGCCTCGAGCCAGCGCTGATCGACGTCGTCCGCCATCGACGGCCGCTGACGGGCATCGACGAGAAGGATGCTGCCTTGATTGCGTTTGCGCGTGAGCTTCTCGGCGATCACAACGTTGGCACAGAGACCTACGCGCGCGCAGTGCGCGCGTTCGGCGAGCGGAACCTAGTGGATGTCGTCAGCTTGATGGGGGCACATGCAGCGGAGGCCGTCGTGCTGGCGGCGTTCGACCAGCAGCTGCCCGAGGGACGTCAACCGCTCCTCCCCTTGCAGTAGCGCAGTACCTCGTTACCGCCTCGCCGAGACTGCGCACACCGTCGTCGATATGCGAAGGTCGAGACTCACCCAACCCTGCGTCGAGCGATTCCCAAGAACCCATGGCCCTGACCGTCGGTGACCGCCCCGCCTCGGGCGCTATTATGTGGCCGCCCTTATCGGCGAAGGCGGAGCCACTCACTCGTAGTCGGTTGCGGCAAGTGAGGCGCGGATGATCTCGCTGTCGTTGCGCTGCACGATGTGTCGATTGGCGTAAGCCGGATGGGTCCAGTTGACCTGGCGGTCGTGGCTCAGGCCTTCGCCCGCGTCTCGCGCGGTTCCCCGGAACCGGCGGGAATAGTAGGAGCCTCGGTCGCTGCGACCATCGGCCTCGATCAGCTTCGCGCGGCCGAGCTCGACGTAGCCGGTCGGAGTGAACTGCGCGATTATCAGGTCGCCTCGTTCGTTGTTGACGAAGTAGCGTTCGCCCTGCCGCACCATGAACGCGGTGCTCCAACGGGCCTGGACTGTCATCTTACGACTCATCCATAGGCGTTCGCCGGTCCGCGCGTCCAGACCCCGCAGCTCGCCGTAGCTGCCCACGCCGTAGACATAGTCACCGGCGATGAGCGGTGTCGTGATGAGGGAATGCAGCCCGTCGGTCTCGCCGGGCAGTTCGCTTCGGCTTTGCCCTTTCCACAGCATCGTCGCCGTAGGCCTGTCGTTGTTGAGACGCATCATCATCGAGCCGTTGAGGTAATGGCTCACTAGGAGGAAATCGCCGCCCTTGACGGGCGTTGCGATTGACAGTCCCATCCCGGCGTCAAAGGGCTGTTCCCAGTAGGTGGCGCCGGTCGTCGGATCGAGCGCGACGAGGGCCGCCGAATGCCACACGATCAATTGGCGCACCCCACCGGCCTCGTAGATGACGGGCTGCCCGTATCCCAGCTCGCCCACGACGTCGAGCGCGCGCCAGAGTTCGGCGCCCGTGTGCTTGTCTAACGCCACCACGAGGGCGTCCGGCTCGCCTCCGACCAGCGCGATCAATCGGTCGCCGTCGACGAGTGGTGCGCCGGCGATGCCCCACGTCGGTACGTACGTCCCGAAATCCTCGACGTAGTCTGTGCGCCAGATGAGCTCGCCGGTGGCGACGTCGAAACAGGACAGGACCCCGGTCGCACCGACGACATATACACGGTTTTCATCGACCGTCGGCGTGGCGCGCGGGCCGGTAGCGTACGACGCCTGGAGCATCCGATATGAGGTCGGCCACTCGCGGGTCCACAGCACCTCGCCCGTCTGCTCGTCGAGCACGAGCACGCGTTCGGCACCGTCCATCGTGCGCGAGTCCGGGTTCTCCGCCCAGTCGGTCACGAAGACGCGGCCGTCGGCGACCGCGGGCCCCGCGTAGCCGGAATTGATCGGAACCCGCCAGGTGACCTTGAGCTGGTCGGGCAGTCGATCGACGATGCCGTCCTCGGTCCAGGTACCGAGCCGATCGGCACCTCGCCACTGGGGCCAGTCATCGGCTTCGAGGCTTCCGCCCATCGTCAGCAGCGCGCACACACCAGCGGCTACTACTCGTCCGTTCAGGGTCTTCATCGCGCGGTCCTCTTCACAGGCATCGGCTATCGGGTTTTGGTGACGGTTGCTGGCAAGGCGCTCGACGCGAAACCCGCCGGGGTGTCCACCCGCAGCGTGTCGCCGAGGAGCATACTATCAGTGGTTGCCGGCGCCGGGCGATCTCGAACGGCTTCCGGTGGCATAATCGGCTAGGAACTCGCGGGGTATCCCTCAAGTGAGGTTATGCACTGGTGGCATCATCGAACCAGGCTTCGAGCGGTGCACAATAGTATTCAGGAGGCGTGCTATGAAGTGGGTCGTCGCGATAACTGGCCTGATGCTCGTGTCGGCCTCGTTGACCATCGTCGGCGGGGGGCAGGAGCGCTCAGGTAACCACGCGGTCGACCGGGTGGCGCCTTTCGACCGACTGAGGGGCCCGCGCATCGACGTACCCGAGGACGCCCAGGGGCTCGCGCCGCTGCGGGCGTTCTGCTCCGAGCGCACCGACACCTGCCGGAAATACTGGGACTACACGATCAATTTTGTCCGAAACTACACGATTCCACTGCGCGACAAGGAGCTGCTGATTCTTCGGACCGCGTGGTTGTCACGTGGCGACTACGTGTGGGGACGCCATAACGTCATGGGCCAGGATGCCGGGCTCACCGTGGACGAGATCCGGTGGATCATGGCGGGACCGAATGTTTCGGGCTGGAGCGATTTCGACGCGTTGCTGCTCAGAGCGGCGGACGAGCTGCATACGAGCCGCTACATTTCAGCCGCGACGTGGAACGGCCTCGCCGACCGGTATACCCAGGACCAGCTCGTCGAGGTGGTGCTGATCGTCGGCAACTACACGCAGCTCACGATGTTCCAGAACACGCTCGGTGTCCAGCTCCCGGCTGACGTCGTGGGGCTTCCGGAGGACCAGCGATGAGACCCTGTCTGACGCCTGTTGCGGCGGTCGGTCTGCTGCTGATCCTAGGCGGGCGCGCGTTGGCCGCTGAGGTGATGACCTGGCAGGTCGATGGCCAGACCCGCGAGGCCGTCGTCTACGTGCCGACTGTGTCACGGGGAGGGATGGCAGCCCCACTGGTCTTGTCGTTCCACGGGTTTGGCGACAACATGCAGAACTTTCAGCACACGAACGTGCACGTGGCGTGGCCTGACGCGATCGTCGTTTACTTTCAGGGGCTCTCGACCCGTCGCGGCCTCCCCGGTTGGCAGGTCGAACGGGGCGGCGTCGACCGTGACCTCGCACTCGTCGACGTGGCGCTCGAATCGCTCCGTGAGAAGTACAACGTCGATGACGATCGCATCTACGCGACCGGCTTTTCGAACGGCGGGATGTTCACCTACCTCCTCTGGGCGGAGCGGCCTGGTGTATTTGCCGCTTACGCCCCCGTGGCGGCTCGTCTCCGACCCTCGGTACGGCCCACGCAGCCCAGGCCGGTGTTTCACGTGGCGGGTAAGCGCGATCGGGTGGTGGACTTTTCGGATCAGGAGGCCGCGATTGCGGTCGCCGTTGAAGTGAACGGCGTCGACGCGACGATCCGTTGCGGAGTAGGTTGCACGGTGCACGGCGCAAGTACGTCAGCACCGGTCATGACCTGGATCCATGCCGGCGCTCACGTCTATCCGCACGAAACCAGCGAGCGGATCGTGTCCTTCTTCCGCGATCAGTCCCGCATGCGCTGATTAATCATCCGACGACCTGAACCGACACATGTACTTGCATTCCGTCGCCACGATCGGCGCCAATTGGAGATCGCCTTGAGGCCGAGTGTCACGGTGCTGGTCGTCGCGATGCTCCTCTCGGCTGCCGGGACATCGTTCATACAGGACTACCCGCACGCCTTTCCGAGAGCCGGGGTCACCAAGGTCTTCGAGAACGAGCGGTGTTCATCTGGGAGGTCGTCTGGCCGAACGGCGTCGAGCAGCCGTACCATCGGCACCGGTATGACATGACCGGCGTGTTTCTCGGCTGGGGGCCGCTTCGGGTGACGCGGCCCGATGGGGGCTTCCCCGACAGCGCCGATCCTTTCGACATCCCGCGCGTCTTCTTCTGGGGGGCTGGCGTCGCGCACAAGGAAGAGGGGATCGGCAACCCCGAGCGGCACTCCATCATGATCGACTTGAAGGAGTTCACTCCTCCGGCACGCGCGCTGCGGACCGATGTGCCCTCAGGCTTTCCAGAAAGCGGGGAGGGCGCGCTCATCGACAACGACCGCGTCCGCGTTTGGGACGTCACCATGAGGCCAGGCGGAGGTCTGCCGACGCACTATCACGGGTATGACATGGTCGTGGTCGTGCTCGAGGGCGGCACCGTTGTCTTCCGGACGGAGGACGGGCGGGAAGAGCGGACGATCTGGGAGTACAAGGACGTGGCGTTCATAGCGGGAGGCGTTGCGCATTCGGAGGACGTGGTGAGTGGTACACCGCGCGTGATGGTCTTCGAGTTGAAATAAGAGGGTGCTCCCATGCTCACACACTTCGGCTCGACGCCGTTGTTCGCCGTCGTCGTAGCTATGCTCGCCGGTCTTCCGGCCACGGTCGCCGCCCAGGATGCGCAAGCCGCGCAGGACGTACCACGACGATCTGATGGCCGACCCGACCTGCACGGCGTATGGCATTTCAACACGACGACCCCACTCCAGCGACCTGAAGAGCTGGCCGATAAGGAGCGCTACACCGAAGAGGAGCATGCGGTCCTGGCGGCGCGCTCGGCGGAGTTCCGGCCGTTCGATGCCCAGCCGCCGGCCGGCAGCGTTGGCGCCTACAACCAGTTCTGGTGGGACCGCGGCGGTCCGGTCGAGGACCGCCGCACCTCGCTCATCGTCGACCCCGCTAACGGTAGACTGCCGTCGCTCACAGACCAGGCGATCCGCCAGGTCGGCTCGACCGAGCGTCATGTCCCGGGGCCACATCCGGTGCGTTACCGGATCGGTGGCGTCGGCGCCGACGGTCCAGAGGACCGTGGACTCGCCGCGCGGTGTCTGCTGGGATACAACGTCGGGCCGCCTCTGTTACCCGGTGGCTACAACAATAATCTGCAACTATTCCAGTCGGCCGACCACGTCGTCATTCTCACGGAGATGGTGCACGATGCACGCATCGTGCCGCTCACCAATCGTCCGCACCTCCCCGAGGCGGTACGGATGTGGAACGGGGACTCCAGGGGCCATTGGGACGGTGAAACGCTCGTCGTCGAGACGACGAACTTTACGGCCAAGCGCGCGAGCTTCGAGCCGGGTGCGACGGTGGCGTTGGGTTCGGGCGACACGCTGCGTCTCGTCGAGCGGTTCACACGCGTGAACGCGAACACGCTACTCTACGAGTACACGGTCGATGACCCGACGACCTTTACGGCACCGTTCACCGTGGCGATTCCGATGAAGCGCAGCGCGGACCCGATCTTCGAGTACGCGTGTCACGAGGGCAACTACGGGATGGCGAACATGCTGCGCGCCGGCCGAGCCGCCGACGGGACCCGCTAGATCGGAGGGCGCTTGGGGACGCTCTGGCGCGGCACGCGATCCCGGCGGGGCGCGTTCACGACGGTCTTCGGGCTCCGAGATTTTGCTTGCGTCAGGGCAGCGTCACAGCGATCCGGCTGTCCTTGCCCAAGTGGGGCGCACGCTTCACGTCGTTCGAAGAATAGCCCCCGGCTCTGTCAGTGGCGCCCCACTCCGTCAACACCCCCACCCTCGGAGGGCAGTGCCAAAGCGACCAGGCTGTCTCGTAGCTGAACGATTACGTACTGCTTGCCGTCGTGCATCCAACTCGACATCCCGTAGCGCGTCACGGCAGGAATCTCCACGGCTCCGAGCCGTTCACCGGTCTGCTTGTCAATTCCGAATAGGTACGGGGTGTTGTCAGCCGTCCGGCCCCCAGCCATGAGCATCGTTGGCGTGACGACCATTGCAGTCCCGCCGGCGCGTCCCCGATTGACTTCGACGCCCTCGACGCCCTGCAGGAGTGGATGATTCCTGATGAGGTCCTGCTCCTCCTGCGGTGCGTCCCCGTTGGGGATGACCCACAAATGCTCGCCCGTGTTCATGTCGATCGCCGTAATCCGCCCCAACGGCCCCTTCCAGATTGGGAGACCGTCGATGGTGGCATCAGGACCTCCGGCGACGGTCGTTGCCACAGCGGACCAGTCGGAATGTGTCACGCCCGACTGTTCCCGTTGATCGAGCTCCGACTCGCGGCCGGGCAACACCTGCAACCTGAAACAGCCGCTGCCGGACGTGACAAACATGACTCCCGACACAGGATCGGCGACGGGCGGTCCGGTGATGTTGGTGCCGCCACCGCCGCCGGGACAGTTCCAGGCTGGGCCGGCCGGGTCATCCACGGTCGTGGGTGGGTTGAACATCTCGTTGAAGAGGTTGTTGTCCGTGGCCACCCGACGAGCTGCCGCCAACACCTCAGGGGTGTAGTCAATCAGATGATCCTCGGTCCGACCCTGGAGATCGAACGGCGCGGGCCAAGTCGGGAAGGGCTGGGTCGGGGACAGCTGCTCGCCGGGGACGTTCGACGGCGGGACGGGCCGCTCCTCGATGGGCCAGATCGGCTCGCCGGTTTCGCGGTTCAGGGCGTACACCCACGCCTGCTTCGTCGCCTGGAAGATGCCCTTGACCTCCTGCCCGTCTACGGTCACGTCCATGAGGACCGGCGCGGTGGGCGTGTCGTAGTTCCAGACGTCGTGGTGGACCATCTGGTGGTGCCATCGCCGCTCACCGGTCTCGACGTCGAGCGCGATCAGGCTCGCAGCGAACAGGTTGTCACCGGGGCGGAAGC
>CAZYFH010000039.1:0-1303 GCA_964646815.1 uncultured Vicinamibacteraceae bacterium
GTCGAGATACTCGCCGAAGAAGTACTCGTAGTCGGCGTCGTCCCACGTGTCCTGCATTTCCGTCGTCGGTACAGGATCGGGGTCTGCCTTCTCGACTTGCGCTGCCGCGTCGGTGTGTTGCTGTTCCTCGGTCGGCACCTCTTCGAGCAACGGGTTCCCGACCACCTCCTCGTTCAACATGTCGACGAGCTCTAGGGTCGACATCGGCAGCAGCTTGATCGCCTGCTGGAGCGACGGCGTCAAGATGAGCTTCTGCGATAGTCTCGCTTGCAGTCTCTGTTGAATCGCCATTGCGGCTCGTGTACCGTGTCGCTGCACGGCGCCGAATGATTAGATCTTAGTCCAAACGAAAATCGGCGCCCAGATAGATCCGTTTGACGTCTTCATCGCTCGCGAGCGCCGCAGGTGTGCCACTTCTGAACACCGCGCCGTCGTGAACGATATACGCTCGATCCGTGATTCGCAGCGTCTCGCGGACGTTATGGTCGGTGATCAACACGCCAATGCCACGCTCCTTGAGGTGAAAGATGATGTCCTGAATATCCGTGACGGCGATCGGGTCGATGCCTGCAAACGGCTCGTCGAGAAGAATGAAAGATGGGGAGATGACGAGGGCGCGGGTGATCTCGACGCGGCGGCGCTCGCCACCCGAGAGGGTATGGGCACGGGCCTTAGCCAGCGGCGTCAGATGCAACTCGGCCAGAAGTTCTGCGACGCGGGCACGTCGATCGGCGCGCGTCAATCCGAGGGTCTCAAGGATGGCCAGGATGTTCTGTTCGACGGTGAGACCACGGAAGATCGACGGTTCCTGGGGCAGATAGCCGATTCCCTTTCGCGCTCGCACGTACATCGGGTCGTCGGTGACATCCTGCCCGTCGAGCAAGACACGCCCGGAATCCGGCGACGTTAGGCCCACGACCATGTAAAACGTCGTGGTCTTGCCGGCCCCATTCGGGCCCAGAAGGCCAACGACCTCGCCAGGTCGGACGTCCAGACTCACGTCCCGGACGACCGTCCGGCCGCTATACGACTTCGTCAGCTTCGAGGTCCGGAGGGTGGCCATGGATTGAACGTGGACCGAGACGCGAATGACCGGCGCGGTCCACTAGAAGGCAAGAAAAGCAACGCAAGTCGCGCTCGCAGATTCGGTGCGGACCTCGGACTGGCCATCGACTGAGACCGCGTCGTCAGTGATGAAGAACGTCAGTGTGCGTCCCGTGGTCTCGCGGCATTTACCGTCGGTTGCCTCGTCGGTTGCCTCGTCGGTTGCCTCGTCGGTTGCCTCGTCGGTTGCCTCGTCGGT
>CAZYFH010000039.1:1403-34996 GCA_964646815.1 uncultured Vicinamibacteraceae bacterium
TGCCTCGAGGATACGTACCGGCTCACCTTCCATCTCGTAGCGCCCGTCGGCGTCGTAATACGTCATTGTCTCTCCGGACACCTGGCGGCTTGCCAACTCGAGGACCACCCCGCCCACGGCCACGATGCGATCGAGCGTTCGCGCGTCGTCGTGCAGATACACCTCGATCGTGTCGGCCTTGAGATGCGCTCGAACGCTTTCTAGCTCCGCGTTGGTCACGTAGGCGGCCCTCCGCGTCTCGTCGTCGTAGTGGATCAATTCACCGCGACCGATTGTTAAAGTGGGTTCGAGCTCACCGGTTTCGTCGTTAATCTGCACGATCGTGGAGCGGGACTGCGCGGTGCCCTCTGCGCCGATGCTGCCAGTGGCCTCGTCCAACATGATGACCGCTCCCTGGAACTCGGTTGCCTCCTGCCAGAGACGCGCCGTCGACGGCGGCGTGGCAGAGTACGTCGCCAGGGATTGTTCTGGGTCGTACGCGAGGAGACCCGCGGTAACGTAGATTCGCTGGTCGTCGGCTAGCAGGCCCGGGCGGCGAGGCTCATCGTCTGCATCGGCGTGAGCCGGACCGTCGGCGTCGGCCGACGAGGGTAGGACGCTCTCGACGTCTCCGGTCGCCTGGATCCCGAGCCCGTCGAGGGTGATGGTGATGGTGTCGGCTTGGAAGGACCCTCGGCGATCGACGATCCGCGGGGTCTGTGCCGCCGCGCCCAGATCCGTCGCGGGACCTGTGGGTTCCGGCGCGGCTTCGGGCTCCGGTGCATCGGCCTCCGCATCCGGCGTGTTCACATCGGGCGTCTCGGCCTGGATAGATCGTCGGCGATCGACGATCCGCGGGCTCTGTCCCGCCGCACCCAGGTCCGTCGCGGGACCTGTCGATTCCGGCGGGCCTTCGGGCTCCGGTGCATCGGCCTCCGCATCCGGCGTGTTCACATCGGGCGTCTCGGCCTGGATAGATCGTCGGCGATCGACGATCCGCGGGCTCTGTCCCGCCGCACCCAGGTCCGTCGCGGGACCTGTCGATTCCGGCGGGCCTTCGGGCTCCGGTGCATCGGCCTCCGCATCCGGCGTGTTCACATCGGGCGTCTCTGCCTCGAGCGGGCGCGTCGGTTCGGGGGGCGCGTCGGGATCGGCTGACGGCACTCCGGGTACTGGCGTGATCAGTGTCAATGTGCCGTCGGCTACGCCATACCGTGCCTCGTCCGCTTCGCCGCGCGTGGGACCATCCTCGAAAGTCACCCCGCCGATGAAGCGGGCGTCGTTCAACCCGACCAGACCCTCGCCGAGTTGCGCCTCAAGCCGCTGCGCACGCAGGATGCGCACATCATTGTCGCCGCTATCGGAGTTCGCGCGCGGCTCGCGGAACTCGACCGTCCCGTCGAATTGAGCCTCGGACAGCGCGGCGTCGGAGGCACTGGAGATCTCCAGTGCCTCGGCGCTGATCCGCGGGCCCGCGCGCCCGCTGGTCGGCGCCCGTGGCAGATCAACGACGACGGCCTCCCTCGCGCGCACCTCACGCACATCGCCACTGTCTGTCCCGAGCTTGACCTCCATGGACTGTGCGACGATGCGGGCCCCATCCGTGGTTCCCGCCTGGCCAAACAGCTCGACGTGCGCTCCACCGACGAGCTCCATGTGGTCCGGCTTCCCCACCTCGTAGACGACTCTGATCTCGGGCGCCGTCATAAACCGGAGCTGGCCCGAAGCGGCGTTGCTTCCCACAATGCGAGCGCTGCCGCGGATCTCGAGGGCGTCCAAGTGGGCCCCCTCGCCCAGCGTCACGTGCGCATTGTCAGCGAACATGGTCTGTCCGCCGGCCTGGACAGTGACACTCCGCGCGAAGCGCATATACCCGTCCGTCTGCGCCACGGTCGCCGCGCCTGCGGTGATGCCAATGGGGTCGCTGGTCCCATCCGCCTCGAGGAGCTGGACTCGGGCCCCCGGCTCCAGGTGCAGCAGGCCCTGGCGCCGGTCGTAGCGTGCCATGTCACCGTACGCCGACATCCAGCTGCGTTCGAAGGTCGCGGCGCCTGGCATGCGAACGATGCCGTCAGCGTCCGAGTACGTCGCCTCGGCCGAGGTGGCGACCAACCCGTCGCCGGTGACGAGTCGGACGCTCCTGAAGATGTGCACGGTTCCCTGCTCCTCGTTCGCGGTCGCCTCCTCGCCCGTGAGCGTGAATCCGCCCCGGTCCTCGCGCTCGGCCACCGTCACTGTTACACCAAAGAGACGAACCGTGTCGTCGGAATACGTGACATGACGCTCCGCATCGATCGTCAGTTCTTCGGCATCGGCGTTGGACTGCACGATGCGCGCACCGCGGCTCTGGATGATCGCATCCGGGTCGCGCCGATCGACGGCCACGGATTGCGCGGGAACAACTCGATCCCGGATGCCCAGGAGTACGGCGAATCCGAACGCCACGACGAATGCCGCCAGCCCAACCCGGGCGGGACGCTGCCAGGCTGCCATTGACGGTTACAATCCTTTGCTCGCCACGTCTGCCTTCAATCTACTCCACTGTAGCAGTCGATGCTGATCGTCCTGCGGGCGCCGCGCGGGCAGTGGCTTGACACCGCTGCGGCAGGTCAACCGGCGGCGACCGCGTCGGCGATCGTAAGCTCAAGGAATGACTCGCCCCGGTAGGTATTCTCGGCCAGCGAGAACGCGAGGTGCAGGCCGTCGCGGTGCGCCGTGTAGAGCGCGCCCTGATCGGCCGCGCGCCAGGCTATCGCGCGGAACCGAGCCCGACCTTGACCGACGGTCATGCGGAGATGCTGCTCCTTGATCGTACGTGGTCCGTCCACGATCTCGACCGGTGTGGCATGAAAGATGGGTCGCCGGTTGCCAGCGCCAAACGGCTCCAGCGCGTTGAGGTCGCCAATCAGAGTGCCCCCGATCGCACTGAGCGCCAACGGGCCGTCGATCGTTAGCGTCGGCCTGAGGTCGTCCGGACCGAGCAGATCGTTGGCGTAGGTGACGAGACGCTCCCTGAGGGCGTCGAGGTGCGCGGTCTCGACGATCAGCCCGGCAGCATGTCGGTGGCCACCGAGTCGGACGCACAGGTCCGCACACTTCTCGAGGGCAGCGAGGAGATCGAAGCTCGGAATGCTCCGACCCGAGCCATAGGCCCGTTCGCCGTCGACCGACAAGACGATGGCCGGTCGCGCGAACGCATCGACGAGCTTCGACGCGACAATCCCGATCACTCCGCGGTGCCAGTCCTTGGCCCAGACCACGAGGATATTCTGCGCGCCGATCGCCGGGTCGGCGACGATGCGACGTTTCGCGTCGGCCACGATCGTGGCTTCTTCACTGCGTCTGCGTGCATTCTCGACGTCGAGAGCCTCGGCGAGCAACTGGGCTTCCGCCGCTTCGTCATCACGAGTCGCCAGCAGCAGCCGGGTCGCGAGATCGGGCGTGCTCATGCGGCCTGCCGCGTTGACGCGCGGCGCCAGGCGAAACGCGATGTCCTCGCTGCCGATCTTCCGGCCGGTGAGTCCGCTCGCCTCGATGAGCGCACGCAGCCCGGCGGTGTTCGGGCCGGCGGACAGCCGCGCCAGTCCGAGCTTTGCGATGACACGATTCTCGCCGCGCAACGGGACGACGTCAGCGAGCGTGCCGATCGCGGCCAATTTCACAAACCCCGGCAGCCACGCCATCCGATCGCTTCGGCCGCAGAGGGCCTGGACTAGCTTGAGGGTGACGCCGACGCCAGCGAGGTCCTTGTCCGGGTACCGACAGTCGGTTCGACGCGGATTGATGACAGCGAGCGCGCGCGGCAACGTAGCCTCGGGCTCGTGATGGTCTGTGATGATGAGGTCGACCCCGAGCGCGTGCGCCCGCTCGGCGGCGTCTCGGCTTCGGATCCCGCAATCGACCGAGACCACGACCCGGACGTCTCGGCCGGCCAGTGTCTCGATGGCCTCCGGCTGGAGGCCATAGCCGTCGCGCAGCCGCTCGGGGATATGGTGGACGACTTGGCCGCCCAGCAGTTCGAGTAGGCGCCGGAGCATGACCGTAGAGGTGATGCCGTCGACGTCGTAGTCACCGTGCACGGCAATGCGCTCGCGGCGGGCGATGGCGCACCGGAGCCGCTCGACGGCCACGTCGAGATCCGTGAGCAGCGACGGATTGTGGAGATCCGCGAGTGAGGGATTCAGAAATTGGCGGGCCGCGTCGGGCGTCGTCACCCCCCGCTGTACGAGCAGGCGAGCGGCCACCCCGCTGATCCGGAGCTCGGCCGAAAGCGTGACCGCGGTGGCCTCATCACAGCCGAGATGGTTCCAGGCCCGGCGCATCATTGCTCACGCCATCTTGCTACGTCCACGACACGGCGCCCTTGCCGCAGAGGGTTTCAATCTCCTCGATGAGGCGTTCCGAGGGTCTGACACGCGTTGCGACGAGTTGCGCGCGCACCCTGATCGGTGGCACGCGTCCACGCAGCTCGAGGTCAAGCGCCACCCGCCCATTGCCTTGGTGGAGGCTCAGTACGCGGGCGAGCGCCTCGAGGGTCGCGCGGTCGGCAGGCGGAACGGCGACGCGGATCGCCATGGGTCGGCCGATCTCACCGAGGACCGCGTCGATGGGTCTGACCTCGGCGGCGATGAGGCGCGCCGACTCGTCGTCGCGCTCGAACTTACCGCGGACGACCACCAGCTTGTCGGCGTCGAGCCACGTGCCATACTTGGCGTAGGCTTCCGGAAACACGACGGTCTCGAGCATGCCGCCGCGGTCCTCCAGGCTCACGACAGCCATCGGATCGCCCTTGCGCGTGCGAAGACGGCGGCACTGGTTGATGATGCCGCTCACAGTGACCGACGCTTCCGAGGCAACGAGCGCCTCGATCCGGCGAACGCCCGCGCGCTCAAGATCGTCGCTGAACCGATCGATAGGATGTCCGCTCAGATACAGTCCGAGTGACGCCTTCTCGAACGCAAGCTGCTGCGCTTCGGTCCACGCTGCCACTTGCGGAAGACGCATTGTCTCGCCACCCGGCCCCCCGGCATCCGACTCACCGAACAACTCCGTCTGCCCCTGATCCCGGTCGCGCTGTCGTCGGCTGCCGTGTTCGAGCGCAGGATCGATCGCGGCGCACAATCGGGCCCGCGCCCCACGTATCGTCGCGCCGTTCCCGGGTGCGTTGTCGTCCACCGGTTCTGACCGGAGCAGCGAATCGAACACTCCCCCCTTGACCAGGCTCTCGAGCACCCGCTTGTTGACGAGTCGTAGGTCAACGTCCTCGCACAACTTGTTGAGCGAGGCGATCGGGCCAGCTTCGCGACGGACGCCGAGGATCGACTGGATGGCGCCCTCGCCTACGTTCTTCACCCCACCCAAACCGAACCGTACGCCGTTCGGCGTCACCGTGAACTTGAGCGCGCTGGCGTTAAGATCGGGCGGTAGGATCGTCACGCCGAGCTCGCGGCATTCCCCCAGATAGATCGCGAGCTTGTCGGTGTTCTGGCGCTCGATCGTCAGCAGCGACGCCATGAAGTGTGCGGGATAATGTGCCTTGAGATATGCCGTGTGATACGCGAGGAGCGCATAGGCCGTCGAATGACTCTTGTTGAAGCCATACCCGGCGAAGTGCTCCATCAGCTTGAAGATCTTGGACGCTGTCCCATGGGAGAGCTTCGCGGCGACCGCGCCCTTGACGAAGCGATCTCGCTGCGCTTCCATGACAGACGCGTTCTTCTTCCCCATCGCACTGCGCAGCACGTCAGCCTCACCCATCGTGAACCCGGCGAGGTCGCTCGCGATGCGCATGACCTGCTCTTGATACGCGATCACGCCGTAGGTGGAGCATAGGATCGGCTCAAGCTCAGGCACCTCGTAGGTGACGTCGACCTTGCCGTGCTTGCGCGCGATGAAGTCGTCGATGACGCCGCCGCGTAGCGGTCCCGGACGGTAAAGCGCATTAAGGGCGATCAGGTCATCGAAACGCTGAGGCTTCGCCTTACGCAGCGTCTCCCGCATGCCCGAGCTCTCGAACTGGAAGATCCCGAGCGTCTGGCCTTCACTGAACAACTCATAAGTCTTGGCGTCATCCAGCCGAATCGTCTCTAGCGCGATCTCGGTCCCCTCGGTCTCGCGGATGTGCGCCACCGCGTCGGTGAGCAGCGTCAGGGTGCTGAGCCCGAGGAAGTCCATCTTCAGAAGACCGACGCGCGCGACCTCCTTCCACGTCCACTGCGTCGTGATCTCGTCCTTCTGGCTCTTATAGAGTGGCGCGAACTCGGTGATCGGTTTCGGCGCGATCACAACACCCGCGGCATGCACGGACGCATGCCGCGTGACCCCTTCCAGCCGGCGTGCCACGTCGAACAGCTCCCTGACGCGCTCGTCGTGCTGCTGTTGCTCCCGAAGCGCCTTGTTCTCTGCCAGTGCCTTGTCGAGTGTCATGTCCAGCGTCTGCGGGACCTGCTTCGCGACACGGTCGACCTCGGCGTACGACATCCCGAGCGTGCGACCGACGTCGCGCACGACCGCCCGTGCCTTCATGGTGCCGAAGGCAATGATCTGCGCGACGTTCTCCCGGCCGTATTTCCGCGTGACATACTCGATGACTTCGCCTCGGCGGCGCTCGCAGAAATCAATGTCGATGTCCGGCAACTCCACCCGCTCGGGATTAAGGAAGCGTTCGAAGATGAGATCGAACTCCAGGGGGTCGACATCGGTGATCTTGAGGCAATAGGCGACGAGGCTGCCGGCTGCGGACCCGCGCCCCGGGCCGACCGGAATTCGCTGCTCCCGCGCGTAGCGAATAAAATCCCAGACGATCAAAAAGTAGCCCTCGTAGCCCATCCGCTGAATGACGTCGATCTCGTAGTTGAGCCGGTCCTCGTAGTCGGCGATCGCATGCCGGAGAAGATGGCGATCCTCGAGATCGTTGAGCCGCGCGAGCCGTTCCCGGAAGCCCTGTCGCACGACGTGCCTGAAGTACTCGCCCAACGTGAACGGATCGGGCACGTCGAAGTTAGGGAGTTGATGTTCCTTGAAAGAGAGGTCGACGTCGCAGCGCTCGGCGATCTCGACTGTGTGGCGAAGCGCCTCCGGATGGTCGCTGAAGACGGTGGCCATCTCGTCCGCCGTCTTGAGATAGAACTGGTCGCCGTGGTAACGGAGGCGGTTCGCGTCCTGCACGTTCTTCCCGGTGCCGATGCACAGGAGAATGTCGTGAGGGTGGTGATCGGTCTGTCTGAGGTAGTGCACGTCGTTGGTGCAGACGAGCGGCATCCCGAGGTCCGCGGCAATGGGTTGTAATCCCTGATTGACGACCGCCTGATCGGGGATTCCCTGGTATTGCATCTCGAGAAAGAAGTTCCCGGCGCCGAGAATGTCGCGGAAAGAAGCAGCGGCCTCGGTGGCCTTGCGCCGCTGGTCGCGTCGGATATGGGTCGCGACCTCACCCTTCAGACAGCTGCTGAGCCCGATTAGCCCTGACGCGTGCTGAGCCAGGAGCTCCTTGTCGATGCGCGGTTTGTAGTAGAACCCTTCCGTGTAGCCCGCCGACACAAGCTTGATCAGGTTGTGGTAACCGGCGCGATTGCTGGCCAGCAATACCAAATGATTGGCGGTGTCCCCCGGGGTGCCGCTCCGCGCGTGTCGACTGCCGTTGGCGACGTAGACCTCGCAGCCGATGATGGGCTTGATGCCGCGCTTGCGCGCCTGATCGTGGAACGCGATTGCCGAGAAGAGATTCCCGTGTTCCGTCACCGCGACGGCGGGCATCTCGAGCGCCTGGACCTGATCCAGCAACTCTTCGATGCGACAGGCGCCATCGAGGAGTGAATATTCCGTGTGCAGGTGTAGGTGGACGAAGTCGGGCACTAGCCGCGAGGTTCCAGGTTCCGGGTTTCAGGTTCCGGGTTCTTCATCCGAGCGCTATTCCCATTCGATGGTCGACGGCGGCTTCGAGCTGATGTCGTAGACGACCCGATTGATCCCGTTGACCTCGTTGACGATGCGTGACGAGAGTCTCGCTAAGAGCTCGTCAGGCATGCGCGCCCAATCCGCGGTCATGCCGTCGCGGCTCTCAACGGCTCGGATAGCGATCGTCGACTCATAGGTGCGCTCGTCTCCCATTACGCCAACGCTCCGCACCGGGAGCAACACCGCGAACGACTGCCACAGATGTCGATACAACCCAGCGCGACGGACCTCGTCAACGACAATGGCATCCGCTGCGCGGAGCAGCTCGAGGCGTTCCGTGGTCACCTCTCCCAGGATTCTCACCGCGAGACCGGGACCAGGAAACGGTTGGCGCCAGACGAACTCGTCCTCGAGCCCGAGCTCCTGTCCCAGGGTGCGGACCTCGTCCTTGAACAGCTCACGCAGCGGCTCCACGAGACGAAATCGGAGGCGCTCGGGGAGCCCGCCAACGTTGTGGTGACTCTTGATGGCCGCTGAGGGGCCGACGACCGGGACGCTTTCGATGACGTCCGGATACAGCGTGCCTTGCGCGAGAAAATCGAACGACCCCAATCTCGCAGCGACGGCTTCGAATACCTCGATGAACGTGGCGCCGATGATCTTGCGTTTGCGCTCTGGATCCGTGACGCCACCGAGTCGTTCGATAAAAAGGTCCGCCGCATCTTCGAAGACCACGGGGAGCTGCATCTTTTCGACGAACCGGTCGCGCACTTGCGCCGCCTCATTGCGACGGAGCACGCCGTTGTCGACGAAAATGCAGGTTAGGCGATCGCCGATTGCACGGTGCACCAGCAGTGCCGCCACGGTCGAATCGACGCCGCCGCTCAGGCCGCACACCACGCGGCCGTTGTCGCCAACATCAGACCGCACACGCGCGGTCGCCTCTTCGGCGAACGAGGCCATCGACCAGTCGCCGTCACACCCGCAGACCTGTGTCGCGAAGTTTCGGAGAATCGTCGTCCCGTGCGCCGTGTGCGCGACCTCGGGATGAAACAGCACCCCGTAGAGAGCGCGGTCCGGGGCGGCCATGGCGGCCACCGGTGCGTTGGTGCTAGTGCCCAGGACGGCAAACCCGGGTGGCGCAGCCGTCACGAGGTCGCCGTGGCTGGCCCACACCTGCAGCTCGGCCGGCACGCCGGTGAACAGGCCGCCGTCGACGTCGACCGTGATGGTCGCGTGTCCAAATTCACGCTCTGGCGCGCGCGCGACGCTACCTCCCAGAGTATCGGTCATCGCCTGCATGCCGTAGCAGATCCCGAGCACCGGGACGCCGCACGCAAAGATCGCTGGGTCACAACGGGGCGCGCCGGGATCGGACAGGCTTGCTGGACCGCCCGACAAGATGAGACCCGATGCCTGCTTCGCGCGGATGGCGTCGACCGTGATGCTGAACGGGAGAATCTCTGAGTAAATCGAAAGCTCGCGAAGACGTCTGGCGATCAGCTGCGTGTACTGCGATCCGAAATCAAGAACGAGAATCGTTTGATGGCTCACTCGTGTTTGTGTCCCGCGCCGGACGGTCGTTGACGTGAATTCGGCTGCCAGTCCGCGGCCACGTTCGGCCCTGGGAAGGCGCGACGAGGGAGCATCTTCGGTATATGTGACACCACGCACAGCTGGTCCAGCGTCGACCATCGCGGGATGCCCCGCCCGAGAATTGGTTGACGACCGTCCGACATGGCACACTCCGCCCGGCGTTCGCGATTGGTGGGATCGGATCGTGGAAAGACCCTGATCGAATGCCGATATTATACCGATGTGAGCGCTCGTCACACGGCCGCACGACGCTGCGCCGTCCATCGGCGCCGAGTGGTGCGAGGTGTCGCGACCAGCGTGGTCGCCATCTCCTGCGCAGCGACGGTCGCCGCCAGTGACGACGCCAGACGTGGGCCGTCGCCGATCTTCCCGCTCGGAGTCGCCTGGTCCACGGATTTGGGCGACGGACCTAATCACGAAGCCGCGTATGAACCGACGCGAGCCTATGTCCCCCTCCGGGATGGCACGTTGGTCGCGGTCGATATCCAGAGCGGGGACATTCTCTGGTCCGTGGCGCAACCGATGGATCACCCGCCGGTCGTCGGCGATGGTCTCGTCATCATTGCACGCGACCGCCACGTCATCGGGCTTCGCGCGGGCGATGCGCTCGAGCTGTGGACCGTCGACACCGGATCCCCAGTGAGCGCACCGCTTCTCTGGACGAACGGATGGCTCGTCATGGGTCTAGCCGATGGTGACGTGGTTGCCGTGCGTGGATTCGACGGCAATGAACTCTGGAGGCGGTCCCTTGGCGGCACGCTGCGGGTGCGACCCGCGATCGCGGGCGGGCGTCTGTACGTCCCCATTGAAGAGGGGCGCATCGCGGTCCTGGAACTGGCCGATGGGAGCTCCGTCTGGGAACAGGCGCTGGGCGGAAGCCCGCGAAACCTGCTTCCGTTGGACGCACTGTTCGTCGGCTCGACGGACAACTTTTTCTATCGTCTCTCACTCGACGACGGCATCGTCGAGTGGCAATGGCGGACTGGCGGTGACGTGATTGGCGCCCCGAGCGTCGACGCGGACCGTGTCTATTTTTTCTCGCTCGATAATTTCCTTTGGGCGCTCGACCGGAAGAGCGGGGTCCAGCAGTGGCGGCATCCGCTCGCCGGGCGACCCATCGCCGGACCATCCTGGGTCGGCGATCTGCTCGTAGTCGCCGGGTTGTCGCCAGAGTTCCGCGTGGTCGACGCGGCCAGCGGGCGTGACGAAGGACGCTATCAGGTCGACGCCGAGCTGGGAGCGCAACCTTACGCCATCCCCGGATTGACCGCGTCCGGCACCCGGATGATCGTGATCACGGGCGATGGTCGGGTCATCGGATTGGCGCCGGGTATAGGACCGGCGCTCCTGACGCTGGCGTTCCCGCCGGCGCCGCTGCTGCCCCAACCCGCACTTCTTGCACTCGCGGACCCGCTGTTCCACGCGGGCTTGGTCGGATTGGCGCCGGGTATAGGACCGGCGCTCCTGACGCTGGCGTTCCCGCCGGCGCCGCTGCTGCCCCAACCCGCACTTCTTGCACTCGCGGACACGTTGGTTGTAGACGTTCCGCCATCGACGTGGGTGCCGCCGGTGGTCACCACCATCTCGACCACGCAGGCTGGTGGTTACAGTGTGCAGCTCGGTACGTTTGCGGACCCCGCCGGCGCCGCGACGCTCGTCGAGCGGTTGCTCGATGCCGGGTTCGATGCGTATGTCGTAGGGCCTCGTGATGACGAGCCGATGGGGCTCTACGACGTCCGGGTCGGGCGGGCACTCGCGCGTCTGGCTGCGGAACGACTCGCCGATCGGCTGGCGCGCGAACTGCAACGCGAGGCGTTCGTCATCGAGCTGCGGTGACTGATGGCCGACGGGGCCCGTGCGCGCTGCCGTCCCCATGGGAGCACACCTGGGCGGGGCGGTGCGTCGCTGCGCGCGGTAGTCCCGGCGCCCGCACCGACGCGTGACTGGGCACCGACCTTGCAATGCTCCGAGGCGTCCCGAGTCAACAGTAAGACCGTTATGCGGTTGGACACTGTGCCGCGCAGACACCGGTCGGTCAATGGCCAGGGATCGCGCGGCATCCCCATAGGCGCAGAGCGGGGCTCTCGGGGTCCAGGCGGAGCGCCCGCGAGGGTTTTGGGGCGGAGCCCCGTCTAACTGAGATGACTGGAGACGTCTCCCGCTGGCGGCGGCTCGCGGTGATCGCGACCGCGGCAGCGATCGTGATTGTCGGGGGGGGATGGCTGTGGGAGTACGTGAGATTCGGGACCTCCGTCACCTCCGCCCAAGCCCGCGTGGAACAGCGGGTCCGCGAGCAGTTCACGGGAATCGTCGCGGCGACCGAACGGTCCGCCATCGATCTCGCAGCGGCGCCATCCCTCGTTGATGCGCTCACTGGGGACCGCACCGCGCTTGGCCGGCTCTTCGACCGGTCGCGTGAGGCCGTCGGCGGGTCGAACGAGCCGATCGCGCTTACGGTCTATGACAGTTCCGGCTTGGCTCGGGCCTGGGCTGGTCGGCCGTCAGAGATCTCACGCGATCGGATTCTCGGGGTGTCCGCGTTTTTCGTGGCTCCCGGCCCCCTAGGTCTTCGGCTCGTTTACGTTGAACCGATCGAGGGGCCGGGAGCGGAAGGCATTGGGCCGCGCGGCGCACGCCTGGGGTCCGTTGCCGCCGAATGGGTACTCTCCTCCGCGGTCGGACTCGACCCGGCCAGCGACGGTTTGCGTCTCGATTCGAGTCTAGGACCAGTCCGGCTCCTCACGCGTTACACGGGCGGTGACCTGCGACGGTCGCTCGGCGCTTTCGTGCTGCAAGACCCAACCGGGCACGTGCTGCTCGAGGCCAAGATCGCAGTTGAGGATCTCGACGCGGCACGCAGCGACGGGCGCCGTACGGTGCGTGACCTGCTCTTGGTCGTCCTCTCGCTGGTGCTCGCGCTGGCGGCGCTGCCGGAGCTGTCGCGCGCAGCCACGCTCCGGAGCCCGCGTGCCATCGTCTGGACCACGACCCTTGCCGCACTGACATTGGGCATAGCTGCGGCGATGTGGTGGACCGCGAACACCCCGGGTCCAGCTCGCTGGGGGGTTTTCTCCCCCGACGCGTACGCGTCGATCCGTGCTCCCACGCTTCTCCGCTCACCGTCGGATCTTCTACTGCTCGGGTTGCTGCTGATTGTCGTGGCCGCGACCACAACACGGTTCACTCAGGTCGCTCGCCTCGTCTGGCGTCCACGCCGGGGCGCCCGAGCAGACACGTCGCTGTTCCTTCTGGCGGACCTGGGCGCCGGCGCCCTACTGGCGCTCGTCGTGGCCGGCTTCGAGCTCCTGCTCGAGGACACCGTCGCGGGAACGGTCATCGACGTGCTGCATCCCTCGTTGCAACCGGTCGACTCCGCGCGCTTAGGCCTTCTCCTCGGGCTCCTGCTCGCGGCCGCGGCATCGGTCTGGATTGGGGTGGCCGTATTGCTGACGGCCCGCGCGGGGTGGGGACGGCGTGTGGCGAGACCGCCTGCGCTCGCGCTCGTTGCTTGGGTGATACCTGGTGCGGCCGTCGCGGGGGCCACCGGCCTCCCGACCTTGCCTTATCTGACGATGATCCTCGGCTGTGTCGGCGCCACGCTGCCGGCGCACCGCATCCGGCCTTCATTCCGCCATGGATCCCAAGCGGGACGCATGGTCATCCTACTCGGGGCCATCCTCGTGCCTGCGCTGCTCGCCTACCCGTCGGTGTTGCACTACGGCACCGACGCGAAGCGCCGTGTCGTCGAAGCGCAGTATGCGGCGCAGGCCGCGGGTCAGCCTGAGGCACTTCTTGGCTTTCTCACGCAGGCGCTCGCCGAGGTCGACACGTTCGCCGAGCGAACCATGACTGGCGTCCCGGTCTCAACGGTGGCCGCCACCCAGCCTGACACGGACCAGGCGTTTCTCATCTGGCGACAGACTGAACTCGCCCGGCAGCGCCTGACCTCGGCGGTCGAGTTGTATGGTCCGGAGGGCGCGCTGGTCAGTCGTTTTGCCCTCAATATCCCCGAATACGCAGCGGCCAACCAAGAACGCCTCGGCGCAGCCTGCGATTGGGACGTCTTCGGCGAAGTGCTGCCATTTGGATCGCAGGAGCGCAACTACCTGCACGCGGAGCGCGAGATCTGCGGCCCGATGGCCGCCGGCAGCAGCAGTTCCCGGACCGGCGGCGCGATCGTCGTGCACGTCGCGCTGGACTACGAGCCGCGACCGTTCATGACGTCCCGGAGCCCGTACATCGAGTTGCTGCGAACGCTTCCTGGTCCGCCGCTGCGAGGCCGCGTCGGTCAGGACGTCGACCTGGCGACGTACGGCTGGGATCTGAGTCCGTTGTTCGCTTCCGGTCAGGCCGGCTGGCCCATCGATGACGCGCTCTTCGAGCGCGTCTACGCGTCGCGCGAACCGTTCTGGGCGAGACGCAGTTCGGGCGGACGAGATTACGACGTCTACTTCGTGAACAACCGCGTCGGCATCTACGCGCTCGGGTATCCTGTGTCGACCATCTTCGATCACCTCGTCCGGCTCGCCGAAACCGCCGTGCTCGTCGGGCTAGCCGTCCTGCTGTGGATCGCTGCCCTGACATGCGCGGCACCGTTCGTTAGGGGTCATTATCGCTTCGGACCGGAGCTGCTACGGGAAATCCGCGCGAGCTTCTACCGGCGACTGTTTCTCGCCTTCGTTGCCATTGCGGTGATCCCCGTCATCGTGCTGGCCTTTCTAATCCGGAGCTACTTTACCGCGCAGCTGCGGAACGACATCGAGGCCGGCGCTGCGCGCACGGCCGTGGTCGCGCAGCGGGTCATCGAGGAACTCCAGCAGGCGACCGACCAACCCGGCGTCGCCATCAGCGACGACATGCTCGTCTTCGTCAGTCAGGTAATCGACCAAGACGTCAACATCTTCGAGGGACCGCGGCTCGTCGCGACGAGCGAGCGCGATCTCTTCGCTTCCGGTCTCCTGCCGACAAGGACGCCAGACGCGGTCTACGACGCCATCGAACTCGACCAGGCATCCACGTTCGTCGCCGAAGACCAGATCGGGTCGTTGACACATCTGGTGGCCGCTACGCCAATCCGGGCCGCCGGGCCCGATGCGATCCTGACGGTACCCCTGGCGTCGCGCGGCCAGGAGATTGAACGGCAGATTGCCGAGTTGGACCGAGGCATACTCCTGGGGGTCACGTTGCTGGTGTTCCTCGGCGCCGGAAGTGGGTTCTACATGGCCGAGCGGATCGCCGATCCGATCAAACGCCTCACGCGCGCTACTCAGCTGATCGCGCGGGGTGACTTCGACGCGCAGGTGGCATTCCGGTCGTCCGATGAATTGCAACGGCTCGTCGTGGCTTTTAACGCCATGGCCGAGGATCTCAAAGCGCAGCGACGCCGCCTCGAACGAACCCACCGCCTGGAGGCGTGGGCGGAAATGGCGCGCCAGGTGGCTCACGAGATCAAGAACCCGCTCACACCTGTCCAGCTTTCCGCCGAGCATCTCCTCCGGGTCCATGCGGATCGCGGCGAGCCGTTGAGCCCGGTGCTCGAGAATTGTGTTGCGTCGATCCTGACCCAGGTGCGGCTGTTGCGTCAGATTTCTGGCGAGTTCTCGAGTTACGCGAGCTCGCCGCGCGTCGAGCGTGAACCGACGGCGCTCGAGTCGCTGGTTGCCGGGGTAATCGACCCGTATCGCGTCGGGCTCGGCGACCGGGTGCGTCTGACGGTCGCGGTCCCGATCTCGCTTCCGGTGCTCGCGCTCGACCGCACGCTCGTCGGCCGCGCGCTGACCAACGTTGTCGACAACGCGCTGCATGCGATGCCGGGCGACGGCGTCCTTGAGGTCGAGGCGGCGGCCGACGACACTCTGGTCACGCTGACGATTCGGGATGACGGGGTCGGGCTGGATGACGCGACGCTGGCGCGGATCTTCGAGCCCTACTTCTCGACCAAAAGGTCTGGCACCGGGTTGGGGATGGCGATCGCGAAACGTAACGTGGAGCTCAACGGCGGCACCATCGCGGTCGAGAGCCGCCAGGGGCACGGCACGATTGTGTCGCTCCGTTTTCCAATTCCCGCTGCGCGCACATGAGCTGTCGAGTTTGAGCTGCCCGCGGTGAAAGTCCGGCGTCGAACGCACCCTACGGGCGGCTACGACGCGGTGCGGGCGGGCGGGTGGGACTTGTCGGCGGCGGCAGCGGCCGACACCGACCGTCGATGCGTCCGACCGACGACGAAGCCGATTGGACCGGATATCAGGTAGGAGTATGCCATCAACAACAGCACGGCTTGCGGTTGCGCGGCGATCGCGGATATGACGGCCGCGATCACGAGCGGCGTGAGATACGAGCGCCGCCCGCCAGGAATCAGTGCGCCAAAACTGCGAAAGCGCACGCGGCTCACCATCAACGCCGCGGGTACCAGCACGACGACGAGCGCCACCAACGCGATGCCGACATTGGTGGGTCCCTGCACGTAGGCGAACACGGTGGCCGCCGGGACGCCGGCCGCCGCCGGGCTCGGGAGCCCGACGAAGTAGCGTTTGTCTCCCTCCTTGTCCTGGATGTTGAAGCGCGCGAGCCGTACGGCGGTCGCCGTCAACCAGAGAAAGCCCACCGCCCACCCAAGCCGCCCGAATGGCTCGAGACCCCATGCGAAGACGAGGACCGCGGGCGCCACGCCGAACGAAATTACGTCCGCGAGTGAATCGAACTGTTCTCCGAAGTCACTCGTGGCACCGGTCATTCGGGCGATCCGGCCGTCCAGCAGATCGAGGACCATGGCGAAGCCGATGAAGGGTGCGGCCGTGGCGAAGTCGCCACGCGTGGCATAAACGATGGATGCCCAACCGCAGAACATGTTCGCGACCGTGAACATGCTCGGCAGCACGAACGCACCACGGCGAAATCTGCGTGGTCGCCGTGTCGGCCGCCGAAAAACCGACAAGACCCGGCTCATGGCCCCCCGTCGCACGCCACCGACCCATCGGTGCGCAATCGCGCGAGAATCGTCTCACCACCGCGAACCCGATCGCCGCTGGCGACCGTGACGACGGCCGACGGCGGAACGAAGACATCCATCCGCGACCCAAACTTCATGATACCGAATCGCTGGCCTCGCACGACGACCGTCCCTGACGCCAGACGGCAGACGACCCGCCGCGCGAGGACGCCGACCACCTGCCGAAAGACGACGGACTCTCCGTCGTGGTCGATCCACACCTCGCTCCGTTCGTTCTCCGCCGCCGCACGGTCGTTGTAGGCTGGCAACCAGCGGCCGGGTCGAAAACGGACGTCGATCACTCGTCCATCTACCGGAGCGCGGTTGACGTGCACGTCCAGCGGAGACAGAAAGATACTGACCTGCTGCCACTGCCCATCCGGCGCGACACCTGATTCGGGCATGCCGGCATGCAGCACGCGTCCGTCGGCCGGCGCGACGACGATATGGGGATCCGCCGGTGGGTGCCGATCGGGGTCTCGGAAGAAGAACAACAGGAAGGCGGCGACCGCTGCGACTGCGGCACCCCATTCAGTCTGGCCGAACAGGAACAGCGCCGCCGCCGGGATGGCGGCGGCGGACACGAAGGGGACGCCCGCTCGATCGATCTTCATTGATGCGTGGAGAGGTATGTGGTCACAGTGTTCGCTCTCGGTCATCTGTCCGTTCGATACCGGAGCGCGACATGCCCGACCGCGACCGATCAGTACGTCTCAAGTGCCGGCGTAACGTTGCCAGCCGCCGGTGACCGATGACGACGCAGGATGCGCTCCATCTGGTCCTTGACCGCCAGCTTCCGCTTCTTAAGCGTGGTTGTTTTTACTTCGTCAGCGCCGGAAGGATATGGATGGGCGAGCAGTTCCATGAGACGCGTGTCGAGCTCGTAGTGTTGTTCGGTTAGTTGGCGGAATTTCTCGTCGCTCTGCAGCAGAATGTCGCGTAGCTGCTGCGAACTGGTCATTCAGATTCCTCACGTGTTCGCTGGTGTGGGATGTGGCACAGATCGACCGACCCTATATCGCGGCAACGTATCACACGGTCCGTGGGGTTTCAAGACGGCACCAGAGCACAAGCGCGTCTTCGATCGGTTGGGTGTAATACCGGGGCTGCACACCGAATATCTCGAAGCCGGCGGTGATGTAGAGTTGGCGGGCCGCGTGATTGGAACGCCGCACCTCCAGTGTGGCACGCTGCGCGCCGAGCCGCTGACCCTCCTGCAGCATGTGCCACAGGAGCGCCCGTGCCGCACCGCGCCGGCGCCACGGCGGACCGACAGCGAGGTTGTTGATGTGGAGGTCTTGGCGCACGACCCAGGCCGAACAGTACCCAGCGATGCGCCGCGTCTCGCCGCGGACCACGAAAAGGTGCGCCATCTCCGGCCGCTTCAACTCGCGCGAGAACATGGCGCGCGTCCACGGATTAAAGTAAGACGCTTCCTCGACAGCCATCACGCCGTCGAGCTCATCCGCTCGGCACAAGCGTTCCACCGTCCACTCTTCCTGAGGCCGGTCCATTACGTCTCTAGCCCACGGTGCCGTCGCCGATCGCGCGCCAGCTCCGCATCGGAGCGTCGCACATACACGGGCTTTATGGCATGGGGTGTCACCGTTTCTCCGCGCGCCGCTCGTTCAGCCGCAATACGCGCGATGACTGGAGCAAGCGGTGCCCGGTCGCTGAGCAACGTGGCGCGTGGTCCCAGCCGCGCTTCGAGCAGGTCGCGCGTCCCAGCGACTGCGTCACCCCCGACGCAGATGGACCGACCGATCAACCGGGGCGCCCAGGTATCTAGCACGTCGACGGCGGTGCCAGCGCTTGGTGGGGCCACGGCCTCCTCGCCGTGCGCGCCGCTACCATACAAGGCCGCGAACACCTCGCCGCGTTGCCCGTCAATCCACGCGGCCCGGAGGTCGGTCGCAGCGGCGGCGTTCCGAAGCGTTCTGGCGACCGCGTCGAGTGTCGACACCGGCACTACCGGCCGCCGATGCGCGAGCGCCAACGCCTGGATGGTGGCTACCCCGACCCGGATGCTCGTGAATGAACCGGGGCCCGATGAGACCGCATACAGATCGACCTGGGCGAGCGACAGCCCTTCGTCGGCCAGTAGACGAAGGATGTCACCAGGGAGGCGCTCGCCGTGGGTCCGCGCGGGATCGCCGCTCACCGTGGCGACGACCGCGCCGTCACGTGTGAGCGCAACGCTCCCCGCACGGGAGCTGGTGTCGAGCGCGAGAATGATCATGGTTAGATGGGGCTTCACCCCAAGCCCGCGCGTTGGGCGTGCCTGCAATTCTCCGTGACACTCGACTCACGTGCACAAGTGCTCGGGATCCACGACAGCTGAATCGGCGCCGGCCGTGTCCGTCGACGCGTCTCCCGGATGCTACCATCGGGCACCATGGGCACTGCGCCTGAGGCGCTCTCCGCCAACCACGCCACCGCGACACCGGCGATGCGTCAGTATCTCGCTGCGAAGCGCCAGTACCCCGATGCGATCGTCTTCTTCCGCATGGGCGACTTCTACGAGATGTTCTACGAGGACGCCGTGACGGCGGCGCGAGCTCTCGAGCTGACGTTGACATCTCGGTCGAAGGATACGGGTGGGAGCGCGATCCCGATGTGTGGCGTGCCCCACCATGCGGCGGAGGCCTACCTCATTCGACTCGTGAAGCAGGGCTTTCGCGTCGCCGTCTGCGAGCAGGTCGAGGACGCGAAGAAGACGAAGGGGCTGTTACGCCGAGCAGTGGTCCGCGTCGTCTCACCAGGCACGCTGACGGATGCCGGGTACCTCGACGCGAACGAGTCGGCCTTCCTGATGGCGATCGTTCCGGATCCGGCGGCCGGCCCCGGTTCGCCCGTCTACGGTGTCGCATCGGCCGACGTGTCGACCGGTGAGTTCCGGGTCACAGAGCACGCCGGCGTGAACGGTGGCAGGGAGCTCATTGAAGAGGTAGCGGTGGTGTCCCCACGTGAAGTCCTGGTGCCGGCCGACGTCGACATCGCAACACTCCTGCCGGAGATCGGCGCCGCGGGCACGAGGACGACGCCCCTCGATCCGCTGACGATCCGTCTCGATCACGCCGAACGTGTTCTGCGTGCCCAACTTGGCACCCAGTCGCTCGACGGCTTCGGGTTGAGCGCCGACGCGCATCCCACTGCCATACGGGCCGCTGGCGCACTCGTGCAGTACCTACGCGACACGCAGAAAGCCGAACTGGAGCACCTCCACAGCCTCGTCTTTGTGGAATGCGCGGACCACCTTGTGATCGATCCCGCGACGTTCGGGCATCTCGAAATCGTGACGGGCGCCGGCGGTACCCGAGCCGGCTCGTTGCTGGAGACGATCGACCATACGACAACGGCGATGGGTGGTCGGCTGCTCCGCGCGTGGCTTCAGCGACCGCTCGTGTCCGCCGGCCCTATTCGCGCCCGGCTCGACGCCGTCGAGGAATTCGCCTTCGAGAGCATCCACCGCACCAAGGTGCGCGAAACCCTCCGCGGCGTGCATGATCTTGAACGACTCGTGGCGCGCGTCGCGCTGCGCACCGCCGGGCCGCGTGACGTCGCAGCGCTGGGTCAGTCGGTTGGCGTCATCCCGCGCGTGCGCGCCCGCCTCGTGGAGTTCCGCACGCCGCTGGTGCAGCGGTTGCTCGACGAGCTCGACGACCTGACGGACGTGCGGGACCATATCGTCGCCACTCTCGTCGAGGAGCCCCCGGCTCTTGTGCGCGACGGTGGTTCCATCCGGGACGGCGTCGACGCGGAGCTAGACGGACTGCGTTCCACTAGCCGAGACGCGAAGGAGTCGATCGCCAACATGGAGGCGGCGGAGCGAAAGCGCACGGGCATTGGTTCGCTTAAGGTTCGCTACAACCGTGTCTTCGGGTACTACATCGAAGTCTCGAAGTCGAACCTGCACGCCGTGCCTGATGACTACCACCGCAAGCAGACCGTTGCGAGCGGCGAACGCTATGTCACGCCAGCATTGAAGGACTACGAACGCCGAGTCCTTGGGGCGGACGAGCGGATGCTTGAGCGGGAGCACGAGATCTATGAGGCACTCCGGGATGTTGTGGTCAGCCACGTGCCCCGAATTCAGCGATCGGCGCGGTCGGTGGCTGCGATCGATGTCCTGACGAGCATCGCGGAGTGCGCGAGCCGATACAGCTACACCAAGCCGCGTGTGCACGAGGGTGACGAACTCACGGTGACCGACGGGCGGCACCCGGTCGTCGAGCGACACGCAGGAGAGGCCTTCGTGCCGAATGACGTGACTCTCAACGGAGCTGACCGCCAGTTGATGCTGTTGACCGGCCCGAACATGGGTGGCAAGTCCACATACCTGCGGCAGACCGCCGTCATCGCGCTGATGGCCCATGCCGGGTCGTTCGTCCCCGCCAACGAGGCCAAGATTCCGATTGTGGACCGCATCTTCGCTCGGGTCGGCGCGTCAGATAACATCGCACGCGGGCAGTCGACCTTCATGCTCGAGATGCAGGAGACAGCTACGATCTTGCACACGGCCACCTCGCGCAGCCTTGTGCTCCTCGATGAGATCGGGCGTGGCACGGCCACGTTCGACGGACTGAGCATTGCTTGGGCCGTCGCCGAGCATCTGGCCACCAACCGTCGCGCGCGGCCCAAGACGCTGTTTGCTACCCACTACCACGAGCTGACCGACCTAGCGGATGCGCTTGAGAGCGTCGTGAACTACCATGTCGCGGCACGCGAATGGCACGACGACATCGTGTTTCTCCGAAGGGTCGAACCAGGGCGGTCGGACCGGAGCTATGGCATCCAGGTGGCCAAGCTCGCGGGTTTGCCACCAACGACTATTGCTCGCGCTAAGACCATTCTTGCCGGGCTCGAACGCGACGAGCTGTCGCGTGGGGCTCGACCGTCGTTCAGCGGACCGGCGAGTGACCCTGGCCCGCAGCCCGGTCTCTTTCAGGGCCCGCCAACTAGCCATGCATGCGTCGCGGAGCAGTTGCGTGACGCCGACCTCGACCAGATGACGCCCATCGGCGCCCTCGCGTTTCTCGCACAGCTCAAAGACCAGATCGGAGACTGATGGCCAAGGGCGACTCAACACACAAGAAGTCGCGCTTCCTCGACGTGCCCGTCGAGCCGTTTCAAATCCAGGCAGGCGATCCGGCAGACGAGATCTTGCGTCGGATGGAACGCATCTCGTTTCAGGGGAGGAATCTCGCACTCGCGCATCGCGTCTGGCGACGTATGCTGGCCGACGATGTGTTGATTTTTCTCGGCACCGCCGGCGCATTGAGCGCGGGGGGGCTGCGTCTCGTCATCGCGCAGCTCATTACCAGGCGCGCGGTCGACTGCCTTGTCTCGACCGGAGCCAACCTATATCACGACTTGCACGAGACCCGCGGAGGCCGGCATTTCATCGGGTCGCACAAGACCGACGATCGCGCGCTGCAGGCCGAGCACATTGACCGCGTCTACGACACGTTCGTGGACGAAGACGAATTCGTCGACAATGACAACTGGATCGCTACGTTCGTCACTACGCTGGACAAACGCCCCTATACGACACGTGAGCTCCTTTACGAGCTCGGGGGATATCTCTGGAAGGAAACGGGTCGGGATGGGATCCTGACGGCGGCGTATCGCTCACGTGTCCCCATTTTCTGTCCCGCGATTGCCGATTCGTCGATTGGCATGGGGCTGTCGCAGGCCCGGCAGCGGGATACGGAACTGGGACACGTCGACGTGATTGGCGACATTATCGAATCGGCGAATCTCGTGATCCGTCGGCCGCAAACGGCGTCAGTAGTGCTCGGCGGCGGCACCCCGAAGAATTTCATCAACCAGGCCAGCGTCCAAGCGGGGTTTTATCGCCCCCGCATCAACGGCCATCGGTATGCGTTGCAGATCGTGACCGACGTGCCCCACTTCGGCGGGGCGTCTGGGTCCACGCTCGACGAGGCGAAGAGCTGGGGCAAGCTCGCGGCCGACGCCGCGCAGGTGACGGTCAACGCCGACGTCACGCTGGCGTTGCCGATCCTAACGAGCGCGTTGGTGGCGTCGGCACGCGACGCGCTCGAAGCACGCCGCCCGCCGGCGTTCGAGCTCGGAGGGCGTGCGCTCATTGTCGACGGCGAACCACTGCTGGTGAACCGGTTCGATACCGACCGCGTCGAGACCTTCTAGCCCTGCCCGCGACATCGACCATACGGGAACGACCGCGTGGCCGATTCAGGCGCTAGCTCACGAAGCGCGTGTGCGAGGTGGTTTGACTCGCGTCGAAGTCTTCTGATGCCGCGTGAGTGCCCCGGTCCAATCGGGATCCGTGCGCATGTGTGAACCCGTAACGATGAGTCAACCTCCAGCTCGCCAGCGACTGTCCCGAGAGGGCCATCACGTGAGGATCAGCTGCGAGGTCGGCTATTCCACGGCCACGAACAGCGGGCTGTCGAAGTGCCTATCCTCCGTGTTGGCGTCGCGCCGGCTGTCCAGGGTGAACCCGAAGTCGTCGAGCATCGCCTCGGACCGCAAGAAGCCCGGCGTCACCGCAATACTTGCGATGCTTCGGTCACGGAGCTCTTTCACCATGTCGAACTCCAGCCGGATCACGGTGACTTTTGTAACGTCGTAGCACAGGTTGCCTCGACAGTACAGCGCGTCGCCGTCTGGCACCTTTACGATGACACCTCCGTCCCGCATCAATGGCACCGCGGTCTCCTCGATGATCTCGTGCCGAGACCGCTGATCTAGCAGGATGGAGTCGCTGCTTCTGCCTGAACAGTAGAACGTGGCCCCGAGCTCGCCGAGAGCGATGAAGATCCCGCGACCCGCACCTCGAGTGGCCCCGGCAACCAACGCGACTCATCCCGAGAGCCGCATCATCTACTCACGATCCCGACCTGTTCCGTTTCGCAGTCCGTAAAGAATGCGATTAGGTGCGTCGTGCTGGAAGGAAGCACCATCGTGCAATCGCCGCCGTCGACCAAACGGCATCTTGGTGAGTATTCCATCGGAGAATCGACCATTGCCTCTACCCATCGGGTCCGCGTACCGCAGTTGATCCGGTCGCCGTAGGGTCTCCCACCTCGGCAACGACGATCCGCCCGTTCTCGCAGACGCGTAACGCTCGCCTTTTCGGATCCAGGTGGCGCGTCTGGTGCTCGGACACCAGACTTCTTCACAGATGCGGGGGGAGAAACCAGTGAGGATGTTGGCGAGGTGCTCATGATCGAGACCGCCCTTCCAAAGCGGGTCGTCGCCCGTTCACATAGCGTCCCACAGCGAACTCAACTCGGGGTGGTGGAGCGGCCATCGATGGAGTGTTGGAGCACGCAACTGAACGCAAACCGGTTTCCGTCGGCCGTGCCGGTCGCGGTTTGCTTCGCCTTGAACAATATCTACTGACCTCCGCCGGCTCCGGCAGGCGTGTCACAGTGACGTTGCCGGCTCCTGCTGGGTCAGACAGTGCACGGCGCCCAATCCGAGGATGAGGTCGCCGGCATGGATGCCAACCACGTCGCGACTGGGAAACAGTGCGGCGAGTCGGGTCAGCGCGACCCGGTCCGCCGGGTCATTGAATGTGGGAACGAGCACCGACCTATTGGCGATATAGAAATTTAGGTAACTTGCGGGAAGCCGGTCGCCTTCGAAGTACACCGGTCGCGGCATCGGGAGGCGCACTATTCGCAATCGCTGCCCTCGCAGGTCGCGCATACCGCGGAGACGCTTTAGGTTTTCGGCGAGCGTCCCGTGATTGACGTCGAGTCTGTCGGGCTCCCAGGCGGCGACGACCGTGTCGGGTGCGACGAAACGAGCGACGTCATCCACGTGTCCGTTCGTGTCGTCGCCCGCGATGCCACCGGCGAGCCAGAGCACGCGTTGCACACCAAGATAATCGCCAAGCGCGCGCTCGATCTCGGCGCGTGGCATGCCAGGGTTGCGCGCCTGAAACTCGCCGAGGAGACAGGCCTCCGTCGTCAGGAGCAACCCGCGCCCGTTGACGTCGATGCTTCCTCCTTCGAGCACGATCGCTCGCGATCGCTGACCGTCACGCGCCCGGACCGGAAACCGAGAGAGGTCGAGATGGCGAGCCAGCCGCCTGGGTAAGGCATTGTCGTGCTCCCAGACTCGATACCGGCCCCACCCGTTGAACCCCCAGTCGGTCGCGGCAACGACACGTCCACCGCCGACGGTTGGACGCGTCACGAAGATCGGGCCAGTATCGCGAATCCATGATCGGTTCGTGGGCGCGACAACACGATCCACCGCCGTCATGTCGACCCCCCCACGGCGCAATCGATCCTCTGCACGGCGCGAAACCGCAGTATCCCGACAGACGAGACCCACGCGCTCACCGCCGACGAGTTGGCGAACCATCTCGACGTAACACCAATCGATGGCGGCGGTCTTTACTTCCCAATCCGCACGATTGTGTGGCCAGACCAGCCAGCTAGCGCGATGTGATTCCCATTCCGCGGGCATCCGATAGCCAGCGGTGGCCGGGGTGGAAGCGAACCGCGCCGGTCGCCGGCGCTCGGACGACCGTCGGGTCATCGGGCGGATGGATCGGGGCCGCCGGTCGGCTGGTCGAGGAAGCGTTGGGTAATGGGGCCGTACGTATCTATGCGACGATCGCGTAGGAACGGCCAGTCGCGTCGCTGCGCTTCGAGCGTCTGGCGACTGCATGCTGCGACCAGCACCTCCGGTCTCTCGCCAGACGCCTCGGCGACGAGTTGCCCTCGCGGATTACAGATGAAGGACCGGCCCCAGAAGTTCAGGCGTCGGCCCGCCGTCTCCTCGATGCCGACACGGTTCACCGTTGCCACGTAGATGCCGTTCGCAATGGCATGTCCGCGCTGAACCGTGCACCACGCATCGTGCTGGGCTTCGCCGACTGTGTCGCGGTCGGCCGGCAGCCAGCCGATTGCCGTCGGGTAAACGAGTAGCTCCGCCCCTCCGAGGGCCGCCAATCGCGCCGCCTCTGGATACCACTGATCCCAGCAGATCAACACGCCGACCTTGGCATATCGTGTCTCAAACACGCGATACCCGAGGTCGCCTGGTGCGAAATAGAACTTCTCGAAGTACTGCGGATCATCAGGAATGTGCATCTTGCGGTAGACACCGAGAACGTCGCCGGACGCGTCGATGACGACCGCTGAGTTGTGATACAGCCCCGCCGCACGTCGCTCGAAGACCGGGACGATGATCGCGACTTGCAATTCGGCCGCGAGACGCATGAAGGGCTCGGTCGACGGTCCGGGGATCGCTTCGGCTAGGTCGAACGACCGAGGGTCCTCCGTTTGGCAGAAGTACCGCGTCGCAAATAGCTCCGGCAGGCAGACGATCTGAGCCCCCCGTCCCGCGGCCGCGCGTACCTGGTCGAGCGCGACGGTGCGGTTCCCGTCGGCACTTGCGGTGCAGGACATCTGCACCACTCCCACGGTGAACTCGCCCGCGGGAGCGGCCGGCGCATCGGGCATGCGTGTCTGGTGGGACGTGACGTCGCTACTGCCCGGCGCGGAGCGCCTCGACCTCGCGCCGTGCATCCTGAGCATAGGGGGACGCCGGATACTCGTCGACGACGCGGCTGAACGCGGCAATGGCGTCCATCGGTTGCTGAGCGAGATCGTAGGCACGACCCAGTCGCATCAACACCGCATCGCGAGGCACGTCGGAGTCGGCGCCCGTGGATTCCTGCTCAAGCAGCGCGATGGCGTCCGCGAATGCGCCGCCCTTCAGGTGGGTCTCCGCCAGTCCAAGGCGCGACATCCGACCGTAGATCTCATCGCCGGCCAACTCGATTACCTGCTGGTATTGCTCGTCGGCTCGGTCGGTACGTCCGAGGGTGCTCAGTGCCGTAGCGGCCTGATAACGCGCAACGATCCCTTGCATCAATGTGGGGTACGCCTCCGCAGCTTCGAGAAGCCTCGGGACCGCGTCCTCGAGCTTGGCCGTCACGGACGGATAACTCCCTGGAGGTTGCATGAACGGCTCTGGCGCCGTCTCCGCGCCATCGCCGGTGGTTCCCGATTCCCCCGGCGGTGCGACCACCACGGCATCGACGATCGTCATTGCGGCTGCCAGTAGCTCACTTGCACGTGTCGATCGCCACTGCTGCCAGCCATACGCCGCCGCTGTCGCGATGAGCAGGGCCAGGACCAAACCGACGGCGACGGATGCGGTCCGACCACCACGTCGCAGGCCGGTCTGCACGTCGCTAAGCCACTCGGCGAGCGGGTTCTCTTTGAGGTGGTGTCGTTCTGTTCTGCGCATTCGCTCATGTGGCGGGCTGCACACGACTGCACACTGGTGACCCGCGACCGGATCACGCCCTCCACCGTCCACGACGAGTGTATCAAAATGCGAGCGGACGGCGATGCGAGGCGGCGTGCTAATATGCTATGTTCGGTACTCAGCATCGAGCGCGGTTCTTATGCTCCCAACGTAAACTGACGGCATTACGGCATCCTGATGTTCGCTCTTTGTGCATAGGTCGACACGTGGCCTGACGGGTCCGCCACGCCGCCGTTTCCTCATCGCCGCGTCAGCGGCGGTCGCGGCGAGCGCTGCGCCGCGCCTCAACGCGCAGTCGGATCCGGTTCTACTGCCCCCCTACATTGCCGACATCGATGGTGACGGTGAGCTGAGCTCGCTGGACGAGGAGATCGCGCGAACGGCCCTCTTCGCACAACGAGGGTTCGACCTTAAGGCACGACCGGGCTTCGACCACCGGACCGACGTCTTCGGTCGCGGTGCTGTCGGGCCGCTCGCCGTCGACTCCGTGCGGCACTCGATCGCCTATTACCGAAAGAACGACCAGCCGCTAATGGCGCGCCCGATCACCGTGGCGTGGCACTACGGGTGGTACAACCGTTACGATCGCCCGCCCGGCTGGCAGACCGCTCGCCTCAAGGGTGGAAACTACGTCTCCCGCGATCCAATGACGGAATCGACGTTTAACGACCTCAAGAACGAGTTCGGCGTGACCGTCGACGCGTTGAGCTGGATCCCCGTTCGCGAGAATAAGGACAACCAACGCAATTATCGTAGGGGGTTCCTGGCCGCGCCGAATGCGGGCACACGATACGTGGCGCTGCTCTATGAGAGCATCATCGCGCTCCCGCGCCTCGGAGACCGAATCGATTTCCAATCCGAGGCAGTGCGGACGTTGTTCCTGGAAGACTTCGCCAACATGGCGCGGTTTTTCGTCGAAGTGCGTGAGGACTCGCCGGCACGCGTGTTCACGCTCGACGATCGTCCGGTCATGTTCATCTTCGGGTCTCACACCTGGGGGCTGTTCCCGGTGGCGGGCCTGCCGTTTCAAGCCGTCGAGTTGGTCGTCAGGGAGGCACGTGAGGTCTTTCGCGACATCTACGGCGCATATCCGTATCTTGTCGGCGAGGAGATGGTACTCTCGACCGAAGGGCGGATCGCCGACGACCGCCTCCAGCGCAGCCTTATATGCGACGCGATCTACGTCTACCATCATGCGTCGAACCTAAAGCAGGGGGTCGAAGCAACGCTGTTCATGAACGACTCGTACGTTGATCACCAACTCGCGATCCTGCGCAAGACTTACACCGCGTTGACGTATCTTCAGAACCGGTACACTCGCCGCCCCGTGCTGGTCATTCCGAATCTGGCCCCTGGTTTTGCCAAGCCAGGCCACCCGACGCTTCAGATCGGCCGCGGTGGATTCACGGATTTCATGAAGCGGATGCAGCAGTTCCACGTGAAGGAGTTCGTCAACCGTGCTAATTGGCGTGAGTTGCTTGAGTCGACGCTGCTGCCGGCCCCCATCTACATCGTCGGCTCATGGAACGAGGAGTTTGAAGGCCATTGCGTTCTCCCCTACGATTTCAATTTCTCGGTGCCGGACGACATTCAGCATGGGTTCGATCTCGTGATGGCCATCAAGGAAGCCTTCGGCTGGAATCGGTATGCGGCCAGTGACATTGCCGGCAGGCCGCCCCCTCCTACGCCGACCAATTTCGACCCACCGCCGCTCTAATGCCGCCGCTGCGACCCCGGCAGGACGACATGCCAGTGACCCACAGGACTATGATCGACTCCTGTCACCCGTCGATCCATTCCCGGTTTCTCTCAGATCCCCACGCGCGTTCCTGCCGCTGGGACTCCAAGGCGCTCTGCGCCAGGTCGTCTCCGATCGACTGGCTCGCGGAATGAGGAACAGACGAGGTTGGCGCGCGTGCCCGGATTCGAACCGGGGGCCTACCGCTTAGGAGGCGGTCGCTCTATCCAGCTGAGCTACACGCGCATATCGGGATAGGGGGTAGTGTAGCAAGGACTTACTGACTGCGTTTCGACTGTCGTTACTCAAACGCCGCTGCTCTGTTGCGCCCTCTTGTGTACCTTCGGTCAGCACACTCCTCCACTAGATGCATCGAGTCGTGCATATTGTGCGGGTTTAGATAAGTGTGGACCGCGTGAGATAGGAGAGACTTTGCTACCAGAGGAGGCGGTCGCAATGAGGAAGACAAAGTAAGCAGGGAATGTCGTTCAGGACATTCGACGGAAGACCCACTGGCAATGCTCGACCGACAAGAAGATCCGGATCGTCCGCACCACAAGCAGCCATGATCGACTAGACAGAAAGAATGCCGGCCCCTTTTTACCGAGTTCGGCTGTGAACTGTCTTGGTCCAGTCTTGCTTAGGAGACCGTCGCTCTATCCAGCTGGGGTACACACTGACTGCGGTGGTTCAGTGCAGTCTGCCCGCGTGGTCGGCGGGGGTAGGAGGCTCAGTCCCCCGCGTCACCGGTGCCGAGCGCCTTCAGAGCGCTGGCGACGCGCACATATTCTTCGTACCGCTGTTGATAGGACTGGAGCTTCTCGTCCTCGATTGCCGCGAGCCGTGCGCGCCCTTCGAGCGTGACGTCCAGACCCTCCGCGCGCAACTCGGCTTCCGCGGTGCTCGCCCGCACCTTGTAGTCAGCGTCGTGCTGTCGTTCCCACGCCAGCCATTCGGCGGTCCACCGTGCCTGCGCGCCCTCGATCAATAGCGACGCAAACGGGAATCGCTCCCCGCTCAACGCTTCGAGGTGAGCGACCATGTCTGGATACACGCGGCGAATCGTCTGAGCGGCCCCACGCCAGGCGAGCAACTCGCGAGGCTTCGCGCGGGCCACCACCGGCCCCATACGGGTCAAGAGGGTCATCGTGAGGCGTTCCCGATGCTGGCGCTCTAGGTCGCGCCGAATGAAATATTGCGCGGCCAAAACGGCAGCGCCCAGGACCCCGATGATCAGCGCGAGCGCGGTAGTACCCATGCGATCAGGTGCATCTTAAGCGTCCTCGAACGACGTCCATAGTCGAGTTTGTGGCTCGCTGTCCGTTTGTCCGGAAGATCATCACGTTTCTGGTGAGTACGACGGTCATGGGACAGAGTGATCGCACCTACCATCGAACCGTCACTGCTGACTGGCGGCTCGCTGGCTCCGAAGAGATCGAAGTGACGGTGCAAGTGAAGCGACCCTGGCTCGGTCGCACCCTCACGCAGTCATTCGCCGCGACCCGTCCGGCGACACCGACGATCTCGAACACGCGACCGTCACGCAGGAGGCGAAAGACAACCACGGCCCCTCCACTCCTATTCTGAGTAGCGAAGCGCGGCGAACACCTCATGCCCCTTGAGGCGCGAGCGTCCGTCCAGAGCGGTCAGTTCGATCAGGAACGCCAGCCCGCGCACGACCCCACCGGCTCGGCGGACCAACTCCACGGTCGCACTCGCCGTTCCACCGGTGGCCAACAGATCATCGACGATCAGAACGCCACTGCCAGCCTCAACCGCATCGTCGTGCATTTCGAGCGCGTCGGTACCGTACTCCAGATCGTATACGGCGCGAACCGTCCGTGACGGGAGCTTGCCCGGCTTCCGCACCGGTACGAAGCCGACACCCAGCCGGTCGGCCACCGCCGCGCCAAAGATGAACCCGCGGCTCTCGATGCCGACGACAGACTCGATTGCCGCCTCGCGGTACGGCGCGGCCAGACACTCGACCGCGGTACGGAACCCCACCGGGTCTCGCAGCAGCGTCGTGATGTCGTAGAACAGAATTCCGGGCTTCGGGAACTCAGGAACGTGACGGATGAGCGCCTTGAGTCGGTCCACGTCCTCCATGCATCTCACCCCTCACGGTTGGCCATCGGCAAGGCCTAGCCATCGTCGAGAATCCGAAAGCCGGCAGCGCGTCCCTCCGGCAAGACGTCGTCAATTCTCAACGCGTCGACACGTGCCAGTGGCGGTCCCCGGTGCAACGCTCGTTCGAAGCGATCCAGCGCGGCTCGCTCGCCTTCGGCCAAGACTTCGACCCGGCCATCCGCGAGGTTCCGGACGAAACCCGTGAGCCCCTCGCGGCGCGCTGCAGCGTCGGTGAAGACTCGAAACCCGACACCGTGCACATGTCCGCGGACGAGATACCGACGCGCAACCACCATGAACGCGGGTGTGATTATAGCGGACCGTCGAAACACAATCGTCAATCGGCGCTATGGTAGGATCGCATAGGGAAACACTGGGCTGTTTGTGCCTGCACCGTCAGTCGTTTTCCAGGCGACGCCGACGGCCTCTATCCCAGACTACGATGCGCCATTCGGCAAGCCGAGGCAATGGTCAAGCAGGCAGGCGTCGGCCTCTGGTACAGCGAGGCTCATCAGACGTTCAAGTCCCTGCGATCCTATCGGGCCTCGTTAAAGCGCGTAACGAGGCTTCCGCCGTCTGAATACCTGTGGTCCGGCCGCGAGCGATGCCGGATCGTTGTCTCGTTCAAGGAGGCCACCATGCGGACAGTCCTCGGACCTATCGTCGCCGGTGTCTTGACGGTGCTCCTGTTGGCGGCACCCTCGGGCGCTCAGTTTGCCGAGGTTGGGGCGCTCGACTTCCCCACGTCTGCACGGTCACCGGAGGCGCAACGTCATTTCCTACGTGGGGTCGCCATCCTGCACAGCTTCGGCTGGAAGCAGGCAATCGAACAGTTTCAAGCAGCCCAGCAGCTCGAACCCGACTTCGCGATGGCGTATTGGGGCGAGACGCTCTGTTACAACCACCCGCTGTTCGGAAATCCGCCAGACGATGACAGCCCGCGCGCGGTGTTGCAGCGGCTTGGGCCGACGCGGGCCGCCCGTCTGGCCAAGGCTCCGACCAATCGGGAGAAGGGGTTTCTCGATGCCGTGGAAACGCTCTGGGGGGAGGGGGAGTACGACGACCGGCGCATTGCGTACATGAACGCCATGCAGCGTTTGTACGAGCGCTATCCCGATGATGACGAGGTCGCAACGTTTTACGCGGTCGCGACGCTGAGCGGCTCACGCGCTCTCCGCGATCAAACGCTTCGGCTCGAGATACGGGCCGGCGCTGCCGCCCTGAAGGTCTTCAAGAAGAACGCCAGCCACCCTGGTGCGCCACACTACGCCATTCACGCTTTCGATGACCCGGTGCACGCGCCGCTCGCGCTGCCAGCCGCCACGCGGTACGCGGAGATCGCCCCGGCAGTGGCGCACGCACGTCACATGCCGACGCACATCTTCATTCAACACGGCATGTGGGATTTGGTGTCCGCGCACAACCAGGCCGCGTACGAAGCCGCGCGTGACCTCTGGGAGCCGGACGACAGTGTTGGGGACACCGTGCATTCGCTCGACTGGGGACAGTACGGCGACCTCCAGCGCGGCGACTATGAGAAGGCGCGTCTCTGGATTGAACGGCTAGAACAGGTGATCGCGGAGAGCGACGGTGCGGCACGGGCGGTCAATTCGCTGCCATTGCTGCGAGCGCGCTATGTGGTTGAGACGGAAGAGTGGCAGGAATCGCCAGTCACCGACACCGCATCGGACCACGGCCTGCTGGCGACAGCGCTTGGCGCCGCGCGCATCGGCGACATCGATGCCGCGCGGAAGGCGGAGGCAATCCTGGCTGGACGCGCGGAGGATGGCAGCGCCGCGGTCCGCATCATGCACAAGGAGGTTGCGGCGCTCGTGCACGCGGCTCGAGGTGACTCCGAGGCGGCGGTCGCGGCGATGGACGAGGCGCTCGACGTCGTGAACGGGCTGCGGCCGCCGAACGGCGCGGCTAACCCTGTGAAGCCGCCCTACGAGCTGTACGGAGAGATTCTCCTCGACCTGGACCGGCCGGCCGACGCACTCGAGATGTTCGAGACGTCGCTCCAGCGGATGCCCGGCCGCGCCCTCTCGCTTCTCGGATCGGCGCGCGCCGCCGCGGCGAGCGGTGACGAAGCGACGGCGCGTGCGCGCTACGCCACCCTGGTCGACGCCTGGGTCGGTTCGACCGAGCACCCGGGATTCAGCGAGGCACGCCGGTTCGTCGCGCAGAGCCCAAACTAATCGAAGATGGGCCTTCGCCCCGGAACTCCCGCGGGCGCTCTGCGGGGACCCCGAGAGCCCCACTCCGCTCCCGCGGGGCGCACTGTGCGCGCCTCGTCCGTCCGTGACAGACCGCGCCCAACCGCCTGTCTGAGACGAGGCTTCGCCTGAGTCCGTCAGGGCGGTCGTTACAGCGCCATCGGATCGCCGCGCGTATCGCCAACGATCGCTGACATCCCGTCGCATTTCGCGCAGACCGTGCGCTCTTGATCTACGAGGTCAGCCGTCGCAAAGACCAGCGTCCGGCTGCGTCGCACGAGCCGTCCGCGAACGTCGAACCGATTTCCGTGGACGGGCCGGATGTACTGGACGTAGAGCTGTACGGTGCCGACCCGTCGCTGGAGCGCCGAGAAATGGGCGACGAGGCCGATGGCGAGGTCGAACATACCGGCCATCACGACGCCGTTCACGGCATCCGTGCCAAGTCCGCCCCGGTGGTGCGGTTGCACCGGGTGGACGACTAGACGGACAAGCGCTGGGTCCGAGAGGTCGACCCAGGCTCCCAGATACCGTGTCGCTGGATGTGCGTTCCAGCGGTCTTCAATCCGCTCCCGCTCGTCCGGCGACAAATCCCCGCCGATCGGCGCCCCTGCGGTCGTCATGATGGCTCGAGCACCGTCCTTCCCCTGTTTGACCCGGTCGTCGGGCCGACCAGAGCCGTACACCGAAGAGGCCCGCGTCCACGGGCCTCTTCGAGGGATGAGGGTGGTCGGGGCGAGAGGATTTGAACCTCCGACCCCTCGGTCCC
>CAZYFH010000040.1:0-34705 GCA_964646815.1 uncultured Vicinamibacteraceae bacterium
CTTCGTCACTCTCAAGACCGGCCAAACGCCGACTGACGAGATGAAGGGTGAGATCGTCAAAACCGTCCGCGCTGACATCGGCCCGCATGCCACGCCGGAAAAAATCCAGTTCACCGAGGGTGTGCCAAAAACGCGTTCCGGAAAAATTATGCGCCGCATCCTGCGCAAGATCGCCGAGGGCGACGTTAACGACCTGGGAGACACCTCGACGCTCGCGGACCCAAGTGTTGTCGACTCGTTGGTTGTTGGGCGTGTGTGACTTCCCGCGCTTTTCATGCATCTGAGCCATCGCAAATCACGATGCGACGACATTGGCCGACCCCACGTTCATGGCCAAACTGCGCGCGCATTAGAAGGAAGGCTAGCCCCCGATGGTGGGGGAAGGATTTGGTTTCAAGGCGGAGACGTATAAGGTGACGGTCATGCGCACGCCGCTCGGGGCGCTCTCGACCGCTGTCGTACTCGCCGTTGCGATCGTGAGGTGGAGTCTCGCCCCTGGTTTGACCGTCTCAGCACGCGCCGTCGTACAGCTGGATGAGACGCCGCTGTACCTCTGCGTGGAGGGTACCGACGCGGAGGCCGCCCTCGTCGGCGCCCGACTCTGTGACGCCGAGCCGACCGCGACACTGACCGGTCGCGCCGAGAAGGACAACCTTCAGGTGCGGGAAGGCGCGCTCGTCACCGCGCTCGACACATCGGGCATCTCGCGGACCGCCGGGCTGGAGCAAGACGACGTCATCTATCGTGTCGGTGGCGTCGACGTGGACACGGCGACGGCGGCAACCGAGCAGTTAGCCCTCGTGAAGACGACCCAGGACACCGTCGTCAACTTCCTGCGGCACGGGCGCCCCTACCGCGTGACGCTCCGGCAGTAGCGAAGTGCCCTCGCGCGCGGCGGGTAGAATCGCCGGCGTGGGAACCCTGCCATGCGTGGTGCTGACCGGCGTCCTGCTGGGCGCCCCGCTGGTGGCATCCGCTCACCCGCTCAGCGTGACCGACACGACGATCCGGCTCAACGCTGATCGGACCTTCACCGTCGAGGTGATCGCGGATCTAGACGCGCTCGCGCTGGGTGCCCCGCAGACCGCGGACGATGCCGAGCTCGTCGCGATGCTCCACGGGCTGCCACCCGAGGAGTTCCAGCGCCGCATCGACCGGCTGCACGAAATGTTCAGACGACGCATTCGTGTGCGGTTCGACGGCGAGCCGGCGGCGTTCGAGGTTGGATTTCCAGACTACGGAACGGCCAAAGCTGAGGATGCCGAGATCCCCACCGTGCTGGGGCTCACCGCGCGCCTGACCGGTGCAATCCCCGCCGCGGCGACGTCGGTGGAGTTCTTTGCGTCACGGTCGTTCGCCGTCGTCCACCTGACCATCGTCGATGAGTCACGCGATGTGGTGGTCCGCTCCGTGCTCGAGCGTGGTGCGCGAAGCGATCCGTTCGAGCTAACTGGACCGATACCCCCCTCGAGCGCGTCGGCTGTTGCGCGACGCTATCTAGGGCTTGGCTTCACCCATATCGTCCCAAGCGGCCTCGACCACGTGCTGTTCGTGCTCGGGCTCTACTTGCTCAGCACCAGGCTCCGTCCGCTCATCTGGCAAGTGACCGCCTTCACGCTGGCGCACGCGCTCACGCTGACGCTCTCGACGTTGGTCGCCTTTGAGCTCTCCCCGCGCGTGGTCGAGCCACTCATCGCGCTGTCGATCGCGTATGTGGCCATCGAGAACATGCTGACGGACCGGTTGTATCGGTGGCGCCCGGCCCTCGTCTTCGTTTTCGGTCTGCTGCACGGGCTCGGCTTCGCCGGCGTGTTGCGAACGCTCGGGCTCCCCGATGACGAACGGCTCCTCGCGCTGATGAGCTTCAACGTGGGCATCGAACTCGGGCAACTCCTGGTCATCGCCGGGGCACTCGTGTCCGTTGGATGGCTCAGAACCTGTTCCTGGTATCGCCGGCGAGTCGTGATCCCCGTATCGGCTGGTATCGCTGGCATCGGCCTCCTGTGGGCTGCACAGCGCGCGCTGGCACCGTGAGCCATCGACAAGAGTTGAGGGTCAGCTGGCAAAGGCCGATTCCTCCCGTGTAGGAGCGCCCCTCCCTGGCGATCAGTAACGTCACCCGATGGGGCTCGGTTCCCGGCTGAAATCTCGGGGACCCGTGCGCGTCTCGCTGAGTGAACGGGTGATGCACGACGATGTCCTTCCTGACCTCCGAGACCCCATGCTATGATTTTTGGTCGGCGCGTCGACGTGCGCGCAAGCACGCTCTACATTCAGCGAGGGAAGACCGGATGAGGAAGGCTGCTCACGGCTCTGCGGCGTCCGTGGCCGTTCAGTGTCTCGGCCTGGTGCTGCTCGCCGGCGTCGCGTCCGCCGACGACTGGCCGAGTTGGCGCGGCCGGTCGCAGAACGGCGTCTCGGACGAGACCGGGCTCGTCTCAAGCTGGTCGACGAACGGCGAGAACCTGATCTGGTTCCAGGAATACGTCGCACGGTCGACGCCGGCCGTCTTCGACGGCCGGGTCTGCGCGAACGGGCGCACCGGCGATGGCGTCGCCAAGAAGGAGATCGTCACCTGCTGGAACGCGCAAGACGGCACCAAAAGCTGGGAGCACCGCTTCAGCGTCGTCAACACCACGGTGCCGTTCAACAGGGTCGGCTGGGGTAGCGTGACCGGCGACCCCGACACCGGCTATCTCTACGCGATGAACATCGACGGGCACCTCCATTGCTTCGACCGCAACGGCGAGATCGTGTGGAGTTGGCGGCTCGCCGAGGATCTCGGGCGCGCATCGGGGTATGGCGGGCGTACGTCGACGCCGATTATCGACGAGGATCGCCTCGTCCTCGGCGTGATCGGCTCCCTCTGGGGCGACCTCGGCGGCCCACCGCGACACCGCTATATGGCGTTCGACAAGCAGAGCGGTCGCGTGCTGTGGATTTCGACGCCGGGCGGTCGGCCGGCGGACATGAACACGCAGTCGGTCCCAATCATTGCCGTCGTCGGCGGTCAGCGCCTCATCATCGACGGCAACGCCGACGGTCACATCTATGCGCTGCAGGCCAGAACCGGGGAAAAAGTCTGGGAGTTCCACCTGAGCCAGCGCGGCATCAACGTCTCGCCCGTCATCGATGGCACGACCGTCTTCGTCGCACACAGCGAAGAGAACGTCGACCAGGGCACGATGGGTCGCGTCGTCGCGATCGACGCCACCGGCCAGGGAGATATCACCACGACCGGTGAACTTTGGCGAATTAACGAGCTCGCGGTCGGCTTTTCGTCGCCGATGATCAATGATGGCCGACTCTATCTGATTGACAACTCGGCCAATCTCCTCTCCGTCGACGCAGCGAGCGGCACGGTCGCCTGGGAGCACAGCATTGGCACCGTGGGCAAATCGTCGCCGGTCTGGGCCGACGGCAAGATCTACGTGACCGAGGTGAACGGCAACGTCCACATTCTCGAACCCGGCGCCGCCGGCGCGACGGTGCTCGACAGCGAAGTGATCGAGATCGCCGGCGGCGGGCGACACGCCGAGATCTACGGCTCGTTCGCCCCCGCGTACGGCCGTCTCTACGTGACGGCCGAGTCGGGGATCTACGCCATCGGTGACTCGAGCGCGCCGTTCGCCGCCACCCCCGGCCCAATGCCTCGGCTCGGCACCGAAACACCCGCTGGCCTCAGCGTGGCGAGCATTCAGGTCGTGCCGGCGGAGGTTATCGCCGCTGCCGGCGAGACCATCACGTTCCGCGTGCGTACGTTCGACGAGAACGGACGGGCGCTGGGCGCTCGTGATGCCACCTGGACGCTCGAAGGGCTGACCGGTTCGCGCCTACGTGTGAACGGCGAGTTCGCGTCACCGCCAGACTCGACAAACCAGGCCGGTCGGGTCATCGCGACCGTGGGCGATCTCTCCGCGGCTGCGCGTGTTCGCATCTTCGCTCCCCTCCCGTGGGCCGAGAACTTCGAGACCGGCCGTCCGCCGTACTGGATCGGCGGCGGCGGCAGCCTGCAGGCCGTAGACGAAGACGGAGAGCAACTCTTCCGCAAGGGGCCGTCGCGTACCGGCATCCATCGACACGCGATCTATATTGGCCCCGCGTTCATGTCCGGCTACACGGTCCAAGCCGACGTGCTCTCGACAGCGAAAGGACGCCGTCGTCCCGACATCGGACTGATTAACAGTGGGTACACGCTGGATCTGCAGGGCAACCACCAGCGGATCGAGGTGCGGTCGTGGGCGGCGGAGCTTCGGATGGCCGAACGGTTTCCGTTCGAGTGGGAAACCGACGTCTGGTACACCCTCAAGCTGCAGGTCGATGCGGACGACGAACGCGCGCTCATCCGCGGCAAGGTTTGGAGGCGCGGCGAGGCCGAACCAATCGACTGGACGGTCACCGTCGAGGATCCGGAACCGGTCCGCGCAGGGAGCCCGGGCCTGATCGGCTACTCGCCCATTGACATCTACTACGACAACGTCAGCGTGACGGAGAATCCATGACTCGACAGGCCCTCACGATTATCGTCGCACTGCTCCTGGCATCGGCCGGCACCGCCTCCGCGCAGGAGGTCGCCATGTTCGGCAATACCCCTTCGCGCAACATGGTGTCGGACGCCACTGGTATCGTCACCGAATGGGACGCCGCGAGCGGCAACAACGTGCTCTGGTCGCAGCCGGTCGGGTCACAAGCCTACGGCGGCCCGGTCGTGGCGAATGGCCGCATCTACGTGGGCACGAACAACGAAGGACGGCGTAACCCGTCGATCGAGGGCGACAAGGGCGTCGTGATGGCGTTCGAGGCCGCCACCGGCGATTTCATTTGGCAGATGGTCCATCCGAAGCTCTCCGCAGGACGGGTCAATGACTGGCCGCTACAAGGTGTCTGCTCGACGGCTTTTATGGAAGGCGACCGGATCTACTACATCTCGAACGAAGCGCACGTCGTCTGTCTCGACGCCAACGGATTCACGGACGGTGAAAACGACGGGCCGTTCATGGAGGAGATCGAGACCGGGCCAACGTCGGGCGACGTCATCTGGTCGTACGATATGATTGGCGAGCTCGACGTCTTCCCGCACAACCTCGCGACCGGATCGCCGCTCATCGTCGGCGACATCCTTTACACCGCCACGAGCAACGGGGTCGACGAGGGTCACGTCAACGTCCCGTCGCCGTTCTCCCCCGACTTTATCGCGCTGGACAAGAACACGGGTGAACTCCTCTGGGAAAAGATCCTCGTCGGCGAGAACATCCTGCACGGCGCCTGGACGAACCCGGCCTATGCTGAGATTAACGGTCGCGCGCAGGTGATTTTCGCTGGCGGAAACGGGGTTATCTACAGCTTCGACGCTGAGACGGGGGATGTCATCTGGGAATTCGACTGTAACCCGAAGGATTCCGAGTGGATCCTCGGTGGCCGTGGGACGCGAAACAACGTCTTGGCGACGCCGGTGATCTACGACAATAAGGTGTATATCGGCGTCGGACAGGATCCCGAGCACGGTGAAGCCCCGGGCCACTTTTTCGCCATCGACGCGACCGGCTCAGGTGATGTGACCGACACGCACGCCGTGTGGCACCGCGGCGGTGAGGACTTCTATCGCACGATGTCGACGGCCGCGATCGCCAACGGTGTGCTCTACATCTCGAGTCTGTCAGGTTTTCTGCACGCGCTCGACCCTGACACCGGCGAGCACTTTTGGACCTACGACACGTTCGCCGCAGTGTGGGGTTCCCCGTTTGTCGTCGACGGCAAGGTCTATCTCGGCGACGAGGACGGAGACGTCGCCGTGCTCAGAGCCGGCAAGGAGATGGAGTTGCTCGGCGAATACAACATGGGCGCCGCAGTCTACTGCACGCCGATCGTGCACGACGGCGTGATGTATGTGTTGACGCGGAACCGGCTGTGGGCGCTCCAAGAGGGCGCACAGTCAGACCCGTTCTAGCAGCCCGTAGTGAAAGTCACGCGTCGCACCGAGACCGGTCCCGCGCCTGGCTCGCCCGCCACACTCGCCAGCCACCGCCATCGGCTTGCCCCCGTCCAAGCCTGACGCGCGCGGTCGCCAGATGGGCACCGATCGACCAAGCGCTTGTAGCAGCGCCGCGCCTGATGCGTTGTCGTTAACTGGGCACAGTCACTGCAACGCGTCGTTCTTCGGGGCGCAACCCATGCACACGGTCGCCAAGGTCATCCCCGAACTACGAAAAAAAAGGGAACCCGTTTCGGATACAGGCGTTTGCGCCACACGGTGCGCCAGAGCACTTGTTTAGCGTCAGCGTAGCCGACATGGAAATGATTGCCAAAACGATCAAAGGTGAGCAGGAACTGGCGTGCGCGCTCGACAACACCGGTCTGGCGATGCCATGTATTTGGCGGGCACGGTGGGTATGTATTGCCGCTTGGTAAACACGCCGAAGCTACAGTCAAGAAACTGGGGAAAGTCGAGGTGGATCTGCACGGGACTTCATACAAGGTTCCGCTTGCGACCGAGTACATCGAAAAGATTGAGAAGACCGGAAGGGCTGGGAAGAAACGCAAGCCAATCAATTACTGATCGGTGAGGCTGACCTGCAGGTTCGCGAGGTCGGTCTGGAGATATCCCACGATTCGGCTCGACCCACGGCGCTGCACGGTCCCGGCGTGCGAGGTCGTGCGGGTGGAGCCCAAGCTTCGCCGCGCCCGGTAGCTCCAGGCTTGCTACTCTCTCGCTTCTGGAATCAGCTCCATCTCCAGCCGCTCGCCGTCGCGCATGACGACCACCGTCGCTGGCTCGCCAACCTTGAGCAGGTCGAGCGCGTAGGTGTAGTCGTAGATATCCCCGATCGTTTGGCCGGCTAGCTCGACGACGACGTCGCCGCCCATCAGGCCCGCCCCTTCTGCCGGACCACCCGCGATGACACCCGATAACAGCAAGCCGTCCACCTCCTGCGCGTAGTCGGGGATTGTGCCGGTGAAGACGCGCATCGTCGCCTGACCCGCACGCTGGACGTCCTGCTCGACCCTGACGAACTCGGGCGGGTCGGTCCGTGACGCCAGCCGCACGGCCACACTCGCCCCAAGCGCGGCGATCCGGTCGAGATCCGTGTAGTTGACCGTGTCGGCGTCATCGGTCGGCCTGTGGTAGTCCTCGTGGCTTCCAGTGAAAAATGCGAGGCTCGGCACTTCGGCCGCATTGAGGCTCATGACGTCTGTCGGGAGATACGGATCGGCCACGAACTGCAGGTCGAACCCGATCGGCTCATTGAGCTCCTCCACCAACTCCGTCCAGATGGGGCTGGAGCCGACCGCCTGCACCGTGAGCGCGTTGTTACGAAGACGGCCGACCATGTCGAAGTTGAGATACGCCGCGATCTGGTCCATCGGCACCAGCGCCTGGTTGACGAATTCCGCTGAGCCGAGGAGGCCGAGCTCCTCGCCGGACCAGAAGGCGAGGATGATCCCGCGACGGCGCTCGACGTTGGCGAGCTGGGCACCAGCCGACAGCACGGCGGCCACACCGGAGGCGTTGTCGTCGGCGCCGTTGTGGATCTCGCCCGCCTCCTCAGCCCGTGCCAGCGAGTCGCCACCGCGGCCATGCCCGAGATGGTCGTAGTGGGCCCCGAGGATCACATAGGGCTCCGCGACCTCCGCGGTCGCGGCGGGTGGCAGGTAGCCGATCACGTTGTAGCCGGTCCCTTCCTGCCGCTCGAGCTTCACGTCGAGCGACACCGTCAGCGGGAGGTCGAACCCTGTGACGTGCGGGTTTGCAGTATCGAGCGATGCCTGCACCTCTTCGAGTGCCTCGCCCGCTGCCTGCATGAACGCTTCGCCGAGCGGCCCGGTCACCGTGGCGGCGACGATGCCGGCATCACCCATCGCGCTGTCGAAGGTCAGCGGCGCCAGCTCGCCGGCGTTTGGCGATCGCGGACCGGTGACGACGATCAGGCCCTTCGCGCCCCGCTCACGCGCGGCGAACGCCTTGTAGCGCGGCCCCGAGCTCCGAGAAAGCATTGCCCGAAGCTCGCCTTCCGTGTCCTCCGGAAAATACCTGAGCACGAGGACAATCTTGTCCGTCACATCGAGCGTGGCGTAGCTGTCATAGCTGAAACCGTCGGTTTCGGGAACGGACAACCCATAGCCGGCAAAGACGAGCGGCCCGGAGACCGACCCGTTGTCCGAGAACGCGAGCCCCCTTACGTCCTCTGCACCCCAAGTGGTCACGTCGCCGTCGGGCGCGCTGACGTCGAGCAGGGTCCCCGCGTCGCTCACGCCGGACGTAAAGCTGAACGACTGCCGGTAGTCGGCCTGTCCCAGCAGCGGCTCGGCGCCGATGGCGTCGAGCTGCTGGACCAGGTAGTCGGCTGCGAGGCGGCTGCCAGCGGAGCCGGTGAGACGACCTTCGAGCTCATCGGCGGCAAGCCGCGCCACGACGGCGCGGGTGTCAATATCGCGGGGCGCCGGTGCGCTACAGGCGACCGTTGCACCCACCAGGAGAACGGCGATCGCACGTCCAGTCATCGAATCCCTCGTTGGGCGGTCTTCGGCAGAGCCGTCACGGCAGACGCACGACCCGGGAGCCAAACCGCAGTGCGCGCGAGTCCGTCTCCCAAGCAAATTCATAGGTTTCGGGGTCGGAAGTGAAGAATCGCTCGCCGGTTCGCACCTTAACCACTTCGATCCACGCGGTCCCGCCGTTCAAGACGACGAACGCGATGGCGGACCCGTCGGGCGCCCACTGTGGACCGGCGAGCGTGCGGTGGTCGAACTCCTTGGCCGGCCTCTCGGTATGGCGGATATCGACCAGGTGGGTAGTCGCGCGGAGATTCGACGACAGCACCCAGAGTCCGTCGGGCGCCACGACCGCCACGCGCTGACCGTCCGGCGACCACGACGGGTCGCAGGTCCCCGATGCGGTCGCCACCTGGCGCGTCTTCGTGCCGTCGCGAACCCAGACCCGGGTTCGGGAAACGAGCCGCGCGCCGCGCTCGATTGCCGGGCCCGGCTCCTCGGCGCAGATGGCGACCCGGCCTTTATGCCAGGTGAAATTGACGAGCCGCAGCGCCCCCGGTGGCACGGGCGGCGGGCCCAGTGCATCCACTGACGCCGACTTGTCCGGCGACGGTGGCTGCGCCGCCGTCTCAGCGGCCGCCGAGGCGAGCACCGCGCACATCAACAACCAAACGCCGTGACGGCCAAAGCGCGACCAGTGAACATCGCGACACGGCGCGCGTAAATGGAACCCGAACATCGCGATCACTGTACCCGATACACTCGGACGGTGAAACTGGGACCAGCCACTCGACACGAGCGGCGCAAGCTCGACCAACGCCGCACCCTTCGAACAGCTCGCAGGTCAGGGTGCCGTAGCCTCCAGCGGCTCGGGGCGCTGGCCTCCCGCCGAGTCGAGAACGTCGACCATGCTGCCGGACAACGCACTGACCCGCGCGCCCGGTGTGACGATACCGACTAGGTTGAGCGGGTCCGCGGCGGAGACGAGAACGGCGTCCCGCGCGTCGCCATCGCGACGGACGTTGCGGAGCAGTTCTACCGCATCCGGACGCGCGAACTGCTCGCCGATGAACCCCGCGACGAAACGTCCCCCGCGAATCTCGCCGCGCGCTTCCAGACGTCGAAGCGCGGCTAGCAGTGCGCGCCACGGCGGCACGGTGGTCTCGCGCCGCACGAGATCCCGGAAGACGACGCCCCATCGCGCCAGCAGCTGCCGCGCATGTGCTTCCGCGCGCTCGTGCTCGAACCGTTCCGTCGCCGCGAGATCGTCGTGGTCTGCGACAACGTCCTCAAGGTGCGGCTGCAGCAGCGCCCAGCGCCCAGCCGCGTGGCGCGGGCGCGCCGCACGATGCCGGCCCTCGCCACGCCGTCGTTTCGGGTCGACCAACGCGCGGAGGTTGTCGAAGCCATCGGCGGTCACCAGGCCGGCCGCGACGAGCTCCCACAACCCGTCCTCCACTTCGCTCGCGAGACGGCCGGTCTCGCGCACGAGCTCTCGCAGGAACGACGCGCCGCGCCGGCGAAGCCCCTTGAGCACCGCCCGCGCCGGATGCGACAACGCACATGCCAAATCCGCGTCACGCCCAACGGGCGGCGCGGTAGCTGACATCAGCCACGGGCAGTCTTCGCGGAGGAAGATCGCCACCGGCGCGACCCGGGTCGGCCGCACGCGCCGCATGCGTGCGCCGACGCCATTCTTGCCAGGCACGGCGGCCAGGCCGGCGTCCGACGGCTGCTCGAACGCCGGATGTGGCGACAAGCGGCCCCACATCACCTCACCCGACAGGCACAAGTGGTCGAGGGCGTCAGGGTCGTAGTTGGCGATGCGCCGCGCGAGCACGTCGCGCTCCCACGCAGCCGTCGACACTTCGTAGCCTTGCAACTGTCTCAGCACCTGGAGGAGACCACCGGCGCCGTGCATCTGCGTGCCCGGCGCGACGTGCTGCCAGCGGGCGAGGAACCGGACGAGCACAGAGGTCGGGACCGGTTCGATTTCGCGGCGTAAGCGGCCGAGCGTCAGTCGATGGATCCGAGCCAACACGCGACGGTTGCACCATTCAACCTCGGCGCCTTGCGTGCGGGACGCCGCCGAGAAGCGACCGCGCAGCGCCTGTCCCTCCCCCTCGAGCTTCGCGAGACCCGCCGCGATGTCGTCCGTGGACACCGCCAAACGATCGGCCAGATCGGCACCTGTCGTCGGGCCGGACGACTCCAGCCATCCGCGGAGCAGCTCCGCCACTGCCGCTTCGCGGCCCTCCGGCGCCGGCTGCTCTACGTGCGGCAGCCGGCAATCGGCCTCGCCGTCTGGGTAGACCGCCTCCGTGAGCATCACGCGCTCGGCAGCAACCCAGAACGGAGTCCCGTGCACGGTGACCTTCGTCGCGCGACACGCACTGGCCAGCTCGTCAAACCACTCGCGCCACGCCTGACGCGGCGGCACGGCCGCCAACGTCAACAGAGCGTCGTGCAGCTCATCCGCGTCGCGGACGACCGGCCACACATCCGACGCGACCTCGGCGATGGCCACCTCATCGAGCGCGCCCATCTCGCCCGCGTCATCTCCCAGCGTACGCCGTAGCTGGACAGCGCGTGCGCGACGTTCCTCAAGCGGAGCATCGTCGAGAAACGCATAGGGATTGGCGTTGAGAATTTCGTGTCCAAGCGGCGACGGCTCGGCGGTATCGATGGACCGGGTCGTGATCGTCCCGCCCTCGATTCCGGCGAGCAGCTCCCGGAGCCCGTCCAGGTCCATCGCCTCGTGCAGGCAGTCACGAGTTGTTTCCTTGACCAGCGGGTGGTCAGGGATCCGGATCTCGCCGACCAGATTCTCCTGACAGGCTGCCTGGTCCGGAAACACCGCCGCCAGCAGATCGTCGGAGCGCATGCGCACGATCGGCGGCGGCACCTTGCGCCCACCGAGAAACCGCAGGATGGCCAGCGCGCGAGAGGCGTTCCACCGCCAGCGCGCCCCGAACATCGGCGCAGGGAGCATCGCCTGGGTCAGCACCTCCTCGACCGTGTCGGGATGCAGAAAGCGGAAGACGACCTCGAGCGGAAAGCTGTGTTGCTCGGCCAGCGAGATGACGATGCCGTTGTCCGTCGCCGCCGCCTGGAGCTCGAAATTGAAGCTTCGACAAAACCGCTTACGCAGCGCAAGTCCCCACGCACGGTTGATCCGCGCGCCGAATGGCGCGTGCAGGACGAGCTGCATCCCGCCGCCCTCGTCGAAGAAGCGCTCGGCCACCACGGTCTCCGTCGTCGGCAGCGCGCCAAGCGCCGCGACCCCCGCGCGCAGATACGCGACGACCTGCTCCGCGCCAGACCGATCGAGGCCGCAATCCTGGATGAGAAAACGCAGGGCGGCCGTGGCCGCCCCATCAGTCGTCGACGCGATCCGCGCGCGGACCTCGGACACTTCGGCCGATAGCTCGCGAGTACGGCCCGGCGCCTCACCACGCCAAAACGGAATTGACGGCGCCGCCCCGTGCGCATCCTCGACGCGCAAGCGGCCCGATTCGACGCGCTTGATCCGCCACGACGTCGTGCCGAGCAGGAAAATGTCACCCGCCATGCTCTCGACCGCGAAGTCCTCGTCGACCGTGCCAACGATCGTCCCATCGGGCTCCGCTACGACGAGGTAGTTAGCATTGTCGGGAATGGCGCCGCCGGACGTGATGGCGGCCAGACGAGCGCCGCGCCGCCCGCGCACGACGCCGTTCACACGATCACGATGCAGGTAGGCGCCGGCACGTCCGCGCTGGGTCGTGATGCCGTCGGACAGCATCGCCAGCACGGCATCGAACTCCTCGCGGGGGAGCTCCCGATACGGGAACGCACCGCGGACCAGCCGGAAGAGATCGTCCTCGGTCCAGGACTCGTTGGCCGCGGCGGCGACCACGTGCTGGGCGAGCACGTCGCGGGGCCAGGGCGGAATCTGACGAGCGTCGAGCGCTCCGCGTCGCATCGCCCTGACGAGCGCGGCGCATTCGACGAGCTCATCCCGGGTCGTCGCGAAGAAGCGCCCCTTCGGCAGACAGGTGCGATCGACCTTGTGGCCCGAGCGGCCGACGCGCTGCAACGCAACGGCGATCGACCGCGGAGTGCCGATCTGACACACGAGCTCGACCGATCCGATGTCGATCCCCAGCTCCAGCGACGCCGTGGCCACGACCGCGCGCAAGCTCCCGTCCTTGAGTTCGCGCTCAGCTGTCTGGCGCAGCGCCCGCGACAGACTGCCATGATGCGCGAGCACGGCTTCGTTGCCGAGACGCTCGCCGAGATGATGGGCTACCCGCTCACACAATCGGCGCGTGTTGACGAACACGAGGGTCGTCCGATGGGCACACACCAGCTCGGCAATGCGGTCGTAAATCTCCCCCCACATCTCGTTCGTCGCGACCACGCCGAGGTTTTCGTGTGGCACCTCCACCGCAAGATCGAGATCCCGGCGATGCCCCGCGTTGATGATCGTGGCCATCGGCTCGCCGCTCGGGACCGCAGGCCCAGCGCGGCTACCGACCAGGAAGCGGGCGACGTCATCGACGGGCTTGACTGTCGCCGACAGTCCGATACGCTGGGGCCTCTGTCCGCCCGCCTTGTCGACCAGATCATCGAGTCGTGCGAGGCTCAGCGCGAGATGCGACCCTCGCTTGTCGTCGACCATGGCGTGGATCTCGTCCACGATGAGGGTCTCGGTCGTGGCCAGCATTCGCCGGCCGCGCTCGGCGGTGAGCAGGATGAACAACGACTCCGGCGTCGTGACGAGGATATGCGGCGGCGTGCGCACCATCTGCTCGCGATCCCACGACGGCGTATCACCCGTGCGAACCGCGGCGCGGACCGGCGAGAACGAGCTGTGACACGCGGCGGCCAGCGCGGAGATTTCCTGAAGCGGCACCTCGAGGTTTCTGTGAATGTCGTTGCTCAACGCTTTGAGCGGCGACACGTAGACAACGCTCAGGCGATCGGCGAGCCCCTCTTGCGTTGCCGTCACGACGAGACGGTCGAGGCAGATGAGGAAGGCCGCCAGTGTCTTCCCCGACCCCGTCGGCGCCGAGATCAGCACGTCCCGACCGGCCTGGATCTGAGGCCACGCCGCGGTCTGCGGTTCGGTCGCGCCGTCAAACCGGCCAGCGAACCATTCGGTCGTCAGCGGATGGAAGCCGTACATCAAGAGGACACTGCTACAGTCCACTAGTTTACGCCTTACCCATGACACGTGGGATCACGAAAGCGACACTGCTCGAAGCGAGTGCCTGGCTCGCGCTGGCCGACCCGGATCTGGCGCGCGTCGACCGGCTGCACGGTCCGCCCCCGCTCTGGGCGCGGCGCCCCGGCTTCACGACGCTCGTGCGGATCATCCTGGAACAGCAGGTCTCACTCGCCTCTGCGCGTGCAGCCTTTGCGGCGCTCCAACGACACACCGGCGCGGTCACGCCAGAGCGCGTGCTGGGGGTCGGCGCTTGCGGGCTCAGAGCTGTTGGCCTGACCCGCCAAAAGGCACGATACGTGCGCGATTTGGCCGATGGGGTGGTCAACGGTCGCGTGGATCTAGAACGGCTCCACCGGCTCAGCGACGCCGACGCCCATAAGACATTGACCGCCATAGTCGGCATCGGCCCGTGGACCGCCGACATCTACCTGATCATGGCGTTGCGGCGTCCGGACGTGTGGCCGGTGGGTGACCTGGCCCTCGCGAAATCGGTGATGCATCTCAAACGTCTGCGGCGGGTGCCGCACGAGGCTCGCCTCCAGCGCATTGCGGGCGCCTGGCGCCCCTGGCGATCCGTTGCCGCACGGATGGCCTGGCACTACTACCTCCGTGGATACGGATGATCTCGCGGGTCCGGATGAGCCGGCCGTGGACTTGGTCTTGCGGTTGAGGCTCAGTGTTGATCCCGGAGTTCGCCTGTGTCGCAAGCGTACCGCAGGACGTCAGGCCTGCGAGCTACGACGTGAGCTCAGGGGCGGGGGCTTGGGGACAGGAGGCACCACCTCCGCAAGCCCGTCGCTCGAGATGAACGCGCGGCGGCGGAACCCCTGCGACCGCGTCGCCTTTGACCATGGGCCCTGAGCCGACTGCAAGACTGAGGCTTAGCGCACGGGCCGTTTCGACTGATTCTGCTGGATGACGTTGTCGCACGCCCGTTGGAATCGCTCGTTCAGTTTCTGCGCCGCGTGACCCGACACCTTGCCGAGCTTTCGCCGCTCGAGGACCAACCGCTTGACCTCCTCCACCGCGGCACGTCGTCGAGCGCTGTCGTCGGCACGGCCACCCATCGTGTTGCTAGCAAGCTGCGCGCGCCATTTCTTGGCGAGCATCTCGGACGGCGACGCGCCGGTGTCGTCGAGCGCCGCGCTGGGTGCGAGCGCCTCGGCACGCGTGCAGAGCGCCTCCAGCCGCTTGAGGGATCGCGCCGGATCGAGATCCGTCCCTCGAAAGGCCTCGGGGTGAGCCGCGACCACCTTGGTCACCGCCTGACCGAACCGGGTCGCGAGCGTGCTCCGAACGTCGGGCGGCACTTCGGGTGCCCGGCGCCACTTGTTCTGGAGGTCGCGGACGGCGTCGACCAGCACACCGGGCGCTGGCGCTGGCATCTGCGCCTCTTCGCCCGTGGCTGCCAGCGATTCGAGCTCGGCGCACAGCGCTTCGCGCGTGGCGATCCGCTCGGCCGCCGCCGCGCGCGTGCCGTCCTGAACCCGATCAAACACCGCGTCGCTGGCGGCGCGAAAGCGTTGCCACAGGGCGTCGGACCGTGTGCGCCGCACCGCGCCAATCGTTTTCCATTCGCCCTGGGCGCGTCTAACCTCCTCGGTGGCCAACCCGAGGTCATCCATCGAGCCAAGGGCCTCGACGCGGGCGCACAAGGCTTCCTTTTGCTCGAGATGTTTCGCCCAGAGCTTCTTGCGCTCCGCAAGATCGGCTTTGCGACGCGTGAAGAAGCCGCTGCAGGCTGTCCGGAACCGGTTCCAGAGCGCGCGCTGGTCATTCCCCGACGCCGGCCCGAGCGCCTTCCACTCGGCCTGCAGTGCCGTGAGCAGCTGGGCGGTTGTCATCCAATCCGTGGACGCGCTGAGGCTTTCGGCCTTCGCGACGATCGCCTGCCGCCGGGCGAGCCCCTCCGCCCGCGCGGCACTCTGTGCATCGACATAGGTCTGGCATCGCGGGTAGACCGCGTCGTGAGCCTTCTTGAATCGCCGCCAAAGCTCGTCGCCTTTGTCCCTGGGGACATCGGCCACCTTGCGCCACCGCTCCATGAGGTCGCGAAACCGCGCCACAAGTTTGGCGTCGTTCGGCTCGGGGCTGCCATCCGGCACGGTGGACAGCGCCTCCATTTCCCGGCACAGCTCCTCCTGGAGACCGAGATTGGCCCAGCGCTGCCAGTCAGCGAAATCGCGGAGTTCCCGCACACGTCCAAGCAGCGCGGAGTGTCCGCCGCGGAGCCGCTGCGTCATCGCATCACGGTCATGACGCGTCGGCAATGGCGGCAGCTTGTCGAGCGCCCGGCGTGCCGACCGAAGCTGCCGCTCTGCCTCCCCGAGGCGAAGCGTCTCGTTCGCGACCGCCGCATCAACCGCGGTCGCGAGTTGGTCGAGCGCTGCGAGGTTGTCCTGCTGCTGGCGCAGCCGGTCGGCACGCTCGTTCGCCGATAGCGCCCGCCAGGCTTCGTCAGCCGCGGCCTTTCGTCGTGTGAGCGCCGCGACTCGAGTGGCCTCTGGATCGCCAGCCGGGGTCTCTGCTGCAGCGTCGGCCATCAGGGTGGTCCACGCCTCGTCCAACCCGGGCCACCGCGCCCTAATCGCGGAGACATCTGCGGCCTGGACCAACGTCTCGATGTCGTCGACGAGCGATTCGAGCTGGCGCACCCGTTCGTGCTGTGCCACCCACACATCGTGCCGGCGTTCGCACGCGACCCCCGCCTGAGCAAACCGCCTGGCGAGCGCCTCGCGGTCGGCCGCGTCGACCGTCGTCCGGATCTCGTCGGCGAGCATTAGCTCGTCCCAGCGCGCCCGCGCCTCCGCGACGTGATCCCGGGCGAGCGGACCGTGCAACTGTTCGACGTGCTCGCACAACGACGCGAGGGGCGCGACCGCAGCGACTTGACGGGCGTCGTCTTGCCGGGCCTGAGTCGCGGCGCGCTCGAGTCCGAGCAATCGGTCCTCGATCGCCAGACGCGCCTCGGCGAACCGTGACGCGACGGCCGGCGGAACCGGCGCGTCGAGTGCGGCCCAGCACTGAACGACCCGATCGAGCTCGTGCCGGCCCGCCTCCAGATCACTCGTCCTACGCAGCGCGTCGACGGCGTCGCACAACGCGGAGCCCTCGTCCACCACGCTCAGGAGCTGGGCATCCTCCGCAGCCGTCTGTGCCGTCAGGGTGGCGCGGGCGCGGCGCGACACCGCCTTATGTCGAGCTCGGCGCGCGATCTCTTCTAGCGTGCCACGCACGGGCGAGGCGTCATCAGCCACGAGGCGGTCATAGGCTGCGAGCGCGACCGTCTTCTCGTCGGCCTTCAACGCAATCGCCAACAGCTCGTCGCGATCGACGAGACGCTCGAGCGCCTCTCGCGCGACGACCGCGTGCCTCGCCCGCCGCGCGATCGTCCCCAGCGACTTGGCATCGGTCAGCCGCGAGGCCGCCGCACGGCTGACCGCTTCAGTCGTCGCCGACCTGGCCACCGCGGTCACGTCGCGGTCGTCGGTCAACACGGCAAGGACCGCATCGGTACTCGTCGTATCGGACGCGTCGATCAGCAGGTTTCGCGCAACGGTCGTCGCCGCGCCGATGACATCCTGGTCGTGCTCGGCCCCTGGCGCGAGCAGCTCTGCGAGCGCGTCGGCATCCGTGAGACGTTCCACCGCTGCACGGCGCACGCCAGGATCGTCGTCGTGGCGCGCGATCTCGCCCAACACCCCCTGCTCTCCGTCGGCGAGGTCCCGTACGGCGCGCTCCCGCATTGCGGGGTCGTCACTCTTCCATTCGGGCTGCGCGCGGAACCGTTCGAGGAGCTTCATGGGCGTAGGGCGCGTGGCTGGACACCCTCTGGAAGATTATGCATACTCGGGACCGACTTTGGGGATGGGCCCCCGTTGGAACCGTGCGAGGCCCACCAGTGCCTCATCGCGAAACGCAGTCTAACTCGACCAACGGGAATCCCGAAACGTTGGATTTCGAATTCGTGATTTTGGATAGCTTCAGTGTAGCGGCCGTCACTGGCCGCAGGGAGCACCCTTCATGTTGCCTCGCACACTGCTATTTGCCGGCGTCGTGGTCACGATGACTGCTGGAGCCGTGGCCGACGCGACCGCACAGAACAATCCGATCGTCGTAATGGAGACGAGTCTCGGGAGCATGACGATCGAGCTGTTTCACGAGGAGGCCCCGATCACAGTCGAGAACTTCCTGACCTACGCGGACGACGGGTTTTTCGCAGGAACGATTTTTCACCGCGTGATCCAGAACTTCATGATCCAGGGTGGCGGGTTCACGCCGGACATGCGCGAAAAGGCAACCCGAGACTCGATCAAGAACGAGGCGATCAACGGCTTGGCGAACGAGCGCGGCACGCTCGCCATGGCCCGAACCTCCGTCGTGGACAGCGCAACGGCGCAGTTCTTCATCAACACCGTCGACAACGGGAGCCTCAATCACCGGAGCACCGACCCGCAGGGCTACGGGTACGCCGTGTTCGGGCGGGTGACGGATGGCCTGGAAGTGCTCGACGCGATCGCGGCGGTCTCGACCACGAACCAGGGAGGGCATCAGAACGTACCGGTCGACCCGGTCCTCATCAACTCGGTGACCGTGCAATAGCTGGGGCCGTCGACGAGACGGGACACCGTTGCGATTGATGATCACCGCGTGTCTCGCCCTGTGGCTCGCTGGCGCGCCGGGTGGGACCGCTGCGCAGGAACCCCCGCCGAACCCGCGGGTCGTCATCGAGACGTCGATCGGCAACATCACGCTCGAACTGCTGCGCAGCGACGCGCCGGTCTCGGTGGCCAACTTCCTCACCTATGTTCAGGCCGGCTATTATGACGGCACGGTCTTCCATCGCGTGATACGCAGCTTCATGATCCAAGGGGGCGGCTTCACCGAGGACCTGGAGCGCAAGATGGACGGGCTACGTGGCGGCATCCTCAACGAGGCCACGAACGGCCTCGAGAACCAACGTGGCACAGTCGCCATGGCGCGCACGGCGGAACCCAATTCCGCAAGTTCGCAGTTCTTCATCAACGTGGAGGACAACGGCTCGCTCGATCACCGCAATACGACCCAGCGAGGGTTCGGCTATGCCGTGTTCGGGCGCGTCACCGAGGGGATGGACGTCGTCGACAACATCCGTGGCGTTGCCACGCACAGCGCCAACGGCATGGACGATGTGCCCCGTGAGACAGTGGTCATTACCACGATCCGACGCCTCGAGTCCTGATTAGACCGGGCTTCACCCAGAGCCCGAGCGGGCGCGCCGCGGGGACCCCGAGAGCTCCAGCAGAACGGCCATGTCCCGCGCTCGCGTGCGTCGCTCTTCGAGCGTCTGGCTTTGGCCATGCCTCGCAGGCCCGAAGGCCTGCGCTACAGTTGGTACGCATGCGCACCACGCCGCCGGCGGCCGCGTTGAGCGCTGTCGAGGACAGAGTGCTCGAGGTCGTGACCGAGCTAGTCGGCGAGCTGCGTGTTGCGGGCCCACCGACACACGCCCATCTCGACGACACCCTCGAGCGTGACCTCGGCATTAGCAGCCTCGAACGGGTGGAGCTCCTGGTCCGCCTCGAGCAGGCCTTCGGCGTCCGCCTTGGCGACGCGGCCATGGCGGATGCAGAGACGTCACGAGATCTCGCGCTCGCCATCACGTGCGCGGACCCCGACGCCGGCGACGCCATCCCCGCCCCGCGCGCCGAGACCGAAGCGGCAACGGCCCCGCCGCAAGCGGCAAGGACCCTCGTCGAGGCCCTCGCCTGGCACGTCGAGCGCACACCCGACCGCGTCCAGATCCATCTGCGTGCCGACGACGGGGACGAAACACCGCTCAGCTACCGATGGTTGTGGGATGAGGCGAGCCGGGTGGCGCGTGGCCTCGTGGGCTACGGCATCCGGCATCGTGACACCGTGGCGATCATGCTGCGCACGGAGCCGGCGTTTTTTTCCGCTTTCTTCGGCACGTTGATGGCAGGGGCCGTCCCGGTCCCGCTGTATCCGCCGTTTCGCGCCGATCGGATTGAAGAGTACGCGCGTCGTCAGGTCGGCATCCTCCAGAACGCCGGTGCCCGCGTGATGATCACGTTCGCCGAAGTCGAACGTGTGGCCGGCATGCTGGTCGGTCAGGCGACCGAGATCACCACGGTTGCGACGGTTGACAAGCTCGCCGCCGAAACCGGCGGAGCGCCACGCCGCGTGGCCACCGATGACCCGGCGCTCATCCAGTACACGTCGGGCAGCACCGGGAACCCGAAGGGCGTCCTCCTGTCACACGACAACCTTCTCGCGAACATCCGCGCGCTCCAGGCGGGCCTTGCGATCGGACCCCACGATGTCGGGGTCAGCTGGCTCCCGCTGTATCACGACATGGGGCTGATCGGAGCCTGGCTGGCCACCATGTACTGCGGCACGCCGCTCGCGTTAATGTCTCCGCTCGCGTTTCTTTCGCGGCCGGCACGGTGGCTGCACACGCTCCACGCCTACCGTGGCACGTTGTCACCGGCGCCCAACTTTGCCTACGACCTCTGCGCGCATCGCATCTCCGACGCGGAGCTCGAAGGCCTCGACCTCAGTGCGGTGCGCGTACTGCTCAACGGAGCAGAGGCCGTGTCGGCCGACACCCTGGCGCGCTTCACGTCGCGTTTCGCACCCTACGGCCTCGATCCTGGAGCCGTGACGCCGGTCTACGGTCTTGCCGAATGTTCCGTCGGACTGGCGGTGCCACCCGTCGGACGTACGACCCGCGTGGATCGGATTGCGCGCACGGAGTTCGAACGCACGGGGCGCGCAGCGCCGATATCGAACGACGACGCGACGGCCCTCCGCTTCGTCTCGTGTGGACGTGCGCTACCGGATCACGAGGTACAGGTGGTCGACCCGAACGGTGTACGTATGACCGAGCGCCGAGAAGGACGCGTCCAATTTCGCGGACCGTCGGCGACGGCCGGATATTACCGGAACCCGGCAGCCACCGCCGAGCTCATCGGCCGCGACGGCTGGCTGGAAACCGGAGACCTCGGCTACGTCGCCGATGGCGAGCTGTTTCTGACCGGAAGGCGGAAAGACCTCATCATCACGGGGGGTCGGAACGTGCATCCGCACGAAGTCGAAGAGATCGTCGGTGACGTCTCCGGCGTGCGCACGGGATGCGTCGCGGCATTCGGCGTCGCCGACCCGACACGCGGCACCGAGCGTTTCGTGATCGTGGCCGAAACCAGAACCAGCGACGCCGAGGAGCGGCGCGCCATCCAGTCGGCCGTGATCGCGAGGGTGACCGATGCGCTCGGCCTCGCGCCCGATCGCGTGGTGCTCGGCCCGCCCGGGTCTGTGCCGAAGACATCGAGCGGCAAGATCCGTCGGGCCGCGACACGTGATGCCTTCGTCACGAATCGGATCGACCGACGGCCGCCATCGCTCGTTGGGCAATGGCTCCGCGTGTTCGGCATCGCTGCGGTCGCCGCAGGGTCCCGCGGCGCGCGGCGGTTCGCGCAGGCCCTCTACACTGCCTACGTCGCCACGGTGATCATGACTACCGGACTCCTCACATTCGGCGTGATGGCGCTCGGCCCCCGCGGCCGCTGGATCGATCGTCTGGTTGGCCGCTGGACACGCCTCGTGCTCGCGCTCGCCGGCTGCCGCGTCGATATCACCGGCCGCGACCGGGTTCCGGCGGACGAGCCGTGCGTGCTCGTGGCGAATCACGCCAGCTTCGTTGACGCTCCCCTGGTGATGGGACTGCTGCCCATCGGTGTCCGGTTCGCCGTCAAAGGTCGGCTGTCGCGCTATCCGATCCTCGGCATGGCCATCAGGAAGGGCGGACACATCCGGATCGAGAAGCGCGACCTCTCGGAGCGGATCGAGGGTGCCGGCGATTTTCTGGCCCCGTTGCGCACCGGTGAATCGCTGTTCGTGTTTCCCGAGGGGACGTTCGACGTGGCGCCGCGACTCCTGCCATTTCGGCTAGGCGCGTTCCGCGCCGCCGTCGACAGCGGGTGCCCAGTGGTCCCGGTGGGCATCCGCGGGACGCGCCACATCTGGCCAGCGGAGACGTGGCTCCTACGCCCGGGCCCGATCACCGTGACCTTCGGCGAACCGCTCCGGCCCGCCAGGGGCGATTGGCCCGAGATTGTACGGCTTCGTGACGAGACGAGGGCGTTTATCGCGGAACATGTTGGGGAAGAATGATCGGGGTTCCTGGTTCCAGGTTCAGGGCAAATCAGGAGCAATGGGACGGTGAACCACGGGCGTGGGGCGCCCTCATGGGCACAGCACCACCCGTCCGACAACCGCCCCGGCGCGCAGATCATCGAGCGCAGCTTGCGCCGAGGCCAGCGGCCGCTCCTCGATCGGAAGCGGCGGAATCGTTCCCGCCCGCACCTCGGTCATCAGCGCCGCCATCTCTGCGAGACTCCCGACATACGACCCACACAGGGTGAGCTGCTTGAGGGGCAACAGCGGGAGCGAGAGCGGCAACGCACCGCCGAACAGACCGACGACGACGAGCATACCGCCCGGGCCGAGCGCACTCAACCCGAACGCCGCCGATTGCGCCGACCCCACGAAGTCGACGGCCGCCCGGACCCCGCCGCCGGTCCGGCGTTTGATTCGCTTCGCGGCGTCTGGCGCGGTCGTATTCACCACCTCGACGGCGCCGCGTGCTCGCGCGGCCTCGAGTCGACGCTCATCGATGTCAGCCCCAATCACGGTCATCTGGCCGAGCGACGGCGCCAGACTGAGCGCGGCCAGGCCCACCCCACCGAGCCCGACGACCAGCACCTCAGATGACTCGCCTCCTCGGTGTGCCACCTTGGCCAGGGCGCTATACGCCGTCAGCCCCGAGCAGGCGTAGGTGGCCGCGGTCGTGACCGCGACCGATCCGGCATCAAACAAGTAGCGAGCATGTGGAACGAGCACGTGATCGGCGAACCCCCCGGCAACCGCAACGCCGAGCGAGCGCGCCTTGGTGCAGAGGTGCTCTGCCTCCGTCTGGCAGCGGTCGCAGGCGCCGCACCCGATCCACGGGTAGACGACGCGCCGGTCACCGACCGACACGCCGTCGGCTGCCGGACCGCATGCGACCACGACCCCTGCGATTTCGTGCCCGAGGGTGAACGGCAACTCGCGGCCCTTGGTCAGATCGAGCCGGCGTGAGTCGCCGAGATCGAAGTAGCCGTCCGACAGATGCAGGTCGCTGTGGCACACACCGCACGCCTCGACGGCCATCAGGATCTCGGCACCCGTCGGCTCCGGCGATCGTGCCTCGATCCGCGTCAGGGGTTGGCCGTAGCCGGACAACTGATAGCTGATCATCGCGCCTTCCGGGTCCGGTCCTCCAACCTCTCGCCATTTGCGCTGTCCGTCAATGCCGTGCCGTAGAGGAAGAAGTTCTTCGTGCCATGGACGGTCGCGGTCCAACCCAACGCGTAGAGTTGGTTCACTAGGTCGTCCGGCTTGTAGAAGATCTTGACGATCTCAAACTTTCGGCCATCACGAAGGCGCCGGCGGCTGCGGGTCAATCGCGGTTCGCCTAGGACAGGGTCTGCCGCCATCGAGTCCGGGTGACGACGACTGTCGGCGAAAAAGATCCGCCCGCCGGGCGTCAGGCAGCGGGCAACCATGTTCCAGAACGCGATAAATCGAGACGGCGGCACATGCGAGATCCAGAAACCGAAGAGGACGAAGTCGTAACGGCGATCGGGCCGCCAGGTAAACAGATCCGCCACCCGGTAGTCGACCGCGGCGGGCGCCACACGGCGCCGGTTGATGGCGATCACCTCGGGCGAGGCATCCACGGCCGTCATTGACGTCGCAAACGGAACCAGTCGTTCCGTCCATAGGCCGGTGTCGCACGCCAGCTCGAGCAAGTGACCCGACGGCCGCGCGGCAACAAGCTCGGCGTGCACCTCCTCGACCTCCGCGCGCCAGCGCCGGGTGTGTCGGTCGCCGCGATCGCACTCGCCCCGACGATAGAACCAGTCGTCGTACTCGGGCGCGCGCGCCCGATAGTAGGCCACTTGCGCCCGAACCGCCTCGTCGTCGGTACACGCAGGTGCCAGCAGGTCAGAACTCATCCTGCGACTCACCCCTCCGCTTCGGCCGCGAGCCGCTCGAGCGCATCGCCGGTCAGACGGTACACCGTCCATTCGTCCATCGCGACCGCCCCCGCGCGCCGATACGACGTGATCGCCAGCTCATTCCAATCGAGCACCGACCACTCAAAGCGCCCGCAGCCACGTGCGACCGCCAGCCGGGCGAGATACGCCAGCAGCCGACGCCCGTAACCACGGCCCCGGTACGGCGGCCGCACGTACAAGTCTTCGAGATAGAGACCCCGGCGTCCCATGAACGTCGAAAAGCTGTGAAAGAACAGAGCAAACCCCACAGGTTCACCGTTCGCACGCGCGATGATCGCCTCCGCTTCCCTCGGCTCTGAGCACAACGCGCGATGCAGGTCGGCTTCCGTCGCCACCACCTGGTCGGCCATCCGCTCGTACTCGGCTAGCTCCTTGATCAAAGTGAGTACGATCGGCACATCGTGCTCGGTCGCCGGATCGATGACGAGTTCTTTTGCGTTCACGCTCATAGCACTGCTAGTGCGCGACGGTGGCCAGCGCCTGCTCGAGATCGGCGATGAGATCCGCCACGTCTTCGATGCCGACCGAGAGGCGAATAAGGTCGGCCGGCACATCTGTGCCATGGCCCTCCACCGGGGCGCGGTGCTCCGCCAGGCTCTCGACCCCACCGAGCGACGTGGCGTTCCGAAACACCGTGAGCGCGCCCGCGAGTCGCCGGGCCGCGTCGGCGTCACCCGCCACCCTGAACGACACCATCATCCCGAAGCCACCGCTCATCTGGCGCGTAGCCACGACGTGACCGGGGTGCGTGCGAAGCCCGGGATACAGCACCGCGGTCACCGACGGCTGGCGCGTAAGCGCCTCGGCCACCTGCTGTGCGTTGTGCGCGGACACGGGCACGCGTAGGAACAGCGTCCGCATCCCGCGCAGCAGCAACCAGCTCTCGAACGGCCCGAGCACCGCGCCGCGGTATGCGCGTTCGTGGGCGCAGCGCGCCCACATCTCGTCTTCCCGCGCCGTCACGAGCGCGCCGGCGAGCACATCCGAGTGCCCGTTCAGCTGCTTGGTCGCCGAGTGCATGACGAGGTCGGCCCCGAGCTCGAGCGGGCGACACAGCACCGGAGTCGCGATGGTGCCATCCGCCACGAGACGGGCGCCGGCCTCGTGTGCCACCTCGGCCGTGGCCGCGATATCGGTGATCGCCCCCATCGGGTTGGACGGCGTTTCGATCCAAACCAATTTCGTCAACCCCGGTCGAACCGACGCGCGGAGGGCGTCAAGGTCGCCGTTTGGCACGAAATCAAGCGCCATCCGTCCACGCGCCGCGCGGTCCTCCAACCAGCGACGGATGGTCCAGTACATCTGCTGCGGCGCCACCACGTGATCCCCGTCATCTAATGTTTCAAACACGGTGGTGGCGGCGGCCATCCCCGAGCTGAACAGCATGGCGGCGCGGCCGGCCTCGAGACGCGCCAGCAGCGTCTCTGCCGGTTCGGACGTCGGGTTCTGGTCCCGTGTATAGGTATGACCGCCCGGATAGCTGCCGTCCGGCGCCCGTTCGTATGGCGCAGAGGGATAGATCGGCGGCACGAGCGAACGGGTGATCGGCTCGACCCGCCCGAGCGCCTGCGCGGCGAGTGTGGCGGGGCTCAACGGGTCGGGCACACGCTCCTCACGCACGCGCCTCGCCGATATCGACCGTGATGTGTCTCCACTTCCCCTGCCTGAATCGAAGAACGCTCAACGTGGCGCGCAGCATGTGACCGAGGACGATGGCCAACCAGATGTCGGCCGGAGCAAGCTCGCGCGTAGCCTGGATGAACGTGCAGAACCCAATCGGGACGACGACCTGCGAGATGATCGAGATGTAGAGCGGGCTGCGGGTGTCGCCGGTGCCCTGGAGGCCGCCCGTATAGGCCAGCGCGACGGTCACGAACAGCCCGGACACCGCGAGATAGCTCAGCAGCTGCTGGCCGAGCTCGAATTGGACGCCGTCGCCCATCCCAAAGACCATGAAGAGCGCCCTCGGGAAGACGAGAAACACCAGTCCGACCACCGAAGCCACGCCGACGCCAATCGACGCGGCGACCATCGCTGCGCGCCGGCTGCGCTCCGGATAACCGGCTCCGAGGTTCTGACCAGCAACCGCCGCGGTTGCCCCCATCAACCCGACCGAGGTGAAAGTGATAAGGGCGAACAGCTCCGTGTAGCCCACGGTGTAGGCTGCCTGCGCCTCGGCACTGTAATCAAGCGAGCCGACGAAGCGCAGCAACAGGACGCCGCCAATGTTCATCACGATACCCTGAAAACCGGTGGGAAGCCCGAACCGAAACAGCTCGCGGATGATGCGCCAGTCGGGGGCAAACGACATGTTCCACGTGAAGTGGATCACGAGCCGTCCCGAAAACAGCAGCCAGAGGAATGCGGCTCCGGTGAGCCCGCTCGCGATTGCCGTGCCCATCGCGGCGCCGACGGTGCCGAACGCGGGGATGGGACCGAGGCCGCGGATGAGAACGACGTTCAGCACAATGTTCAGCACGGTCATCGCGACGCCGAGGCGGAGCGGGGTGCGCGCATCGCCCGCCGAGCGGAGCGCACCGCTCATCATGAAGAAGACGAGCATCCCGATGCTGAAGACGAACATGACCCGGATATACGGCAATGCCTCGACCTGCACCTCCGGCGCAGCGTTGATCATGTCGAGCATCGCCGGCGCCACGAAATAACCGAGCGGGGCGAGCACGCCGAGCGCCATGAAGAGGGCCGTCAGGAACGCCTGGTAGACCGTCCGGTTGACCTTGGCATGATCACCTGCGCCGGCGAAGCGGGCGACGAGCACCCCCATCCCGCTGAAGACGGAGGCAACAAACACGATGACAAGGAGGAAGATCTGCATGCTGACGCCGATCGCGGCATTGCCCGTGTGTCCGACGTAGTTCCCGACCATCGCCTGGTCGACGATGCCCTGGAGACCACCGACGATGTTCTGCAACATCGTCGGCCACGCGAGCCTCCACACCGCCCGGCCGAGCGGCCCGTCGACGATAGCGCGGTCGAAAGTCTTGGCCAGCCGATCGCTCTTGCTCATGCGTGGACGCGGAGGGGAGTCGATGCGGGCCACAGTAAACTACACTGTGGCGTCAGAGTCTTCGTCACTCTATCAGATCGAGGCGACGATTCAGACCGCGCTGACGGCACCGCTCCCGGGGCGGCATGCTCACCTCTTGCTGGCGCCGCGCCCGAGACGCGGCTGGAAACCGGATCATGTCCCGTCCGCCGCGACACGCGCCGCCGCGCTCCTTCTTCTCTTCCCTCTTGACGACACACCGCACGTGCTGCTCACCGTGCGCGCCGGTCGGCTAACGCAGCACGGCGGACAAGTGTCGCTTCCCGGTGGCGTTGTCGAAGGGAACGAATCCGTGCCGGAGGCGGCGCTGCGGGAGACCGCCGAGGAAGTCGGTATCGACACGACCGATGTACGGATACTCGGCGCGTTGTCGACGCTCTACATCCCGGTGAGCGACTTCGCGCTGCAACCCGTGCTCGGCCTCAGCGAAAAGGCCCCGCGCCTACGGCCCGCCGCCGCTGAGGTGAGCCGGGTGTTGCAGGTCCCGCTAGCGGACATCGGCGACCCGCGGAACCTCCGGCTGGGCACACGGTGGCGACGCGACCGCTACTACCACGTGCCGTATTTCGCGATACAAGAGGAGCGTGTCTGGGGCGCGACCGCCATGGTCCTAGCCGAGTTGCTGGGCGTCCTCGGAAACCTGCCACGTGATCCGTGGTAGCCTGACAGCACCCTCGGTTACATCAGCCCCCGCGCGATCACCCCCTCCGCGCGGCGCCATCCCAGACGCCGCTTTGAACGACACACGTCGGAGGCAGCCACGCGATGGCCAAGCGGACAACACGAGCAACGCGCAAGCGCCGAAGCGCGCCCCTCCTCGATGCGGCGGAGGGCGGCATCGACGTCGTCGCGCGACCGGACGCCGGTGACACCATCGTCACGCTGCACGAAGCGGCGCAGGCGCGCTACCTCAACTACGCGTTGTCGGTGATCACGGCGCGCGCGCTGCCGGACGTGAGAGACGGCCTGAAGCCGGTGCAGCGCCGTATCCTCTACACCATGTGGCAGCAGCATCTGACGAGCGGCACAAAGCATCGGAAATGCGCCAAGGTCGTGGGCGACGTGATGGGCAGCTTCCATCCGCACGGCGACGCCGCGATCTACGACACGCTCGTGCGGCTGGCGCAGCCGTTCTCCCTGCGATATCCGCTCGTGGAAGGCTCAGGCAACTTCGGCTCGCTCGATGGGGACGGGGCGGCCGCCATGCGCTACACCGAGTGCCGATTGGCGCCGGCCAGCACGGAACTCTTGACAGAGATCGAGGATAAAACCGTCCATTTCCGCGCGACCTATGACGGGTCAAGCACCGAACCGGTCGTCCTCCCCGCGCGGCTGCCCAACCTGCTGATGAACGGTGCGATGGGCATTGCTGTCGGGATGGCCACCAACATCCCGCCGCACAACCTCGGCGAGGTTTCGACCGCACTCCTCAAGCTGCTCGACAACCCTGACCTCAGCAGTGCGCGGCTTGCCCGGTACATCAAGGGTCCCGATTTTCCGACCGGCGGGCAACTCACCAATACCGCAGACGAACTCAAGCAGATCTACCGCACCGGAAGCGGCACGCTTCGAATGCGCGCGACATGGGAGAAGGGGCCGTCGTTCCGTGCGACGCAGACCATACACGTCACGAGCGTGCCCTACACCGTCAACAAGGCACAGCTCGTCGAGCGAATTGCCGAGATCGTTCTGGCTCGCAAGCTGCCACAGCTGCTCGACGTCAAGGACCTCTCGACCGAGGACGTCCGTATCGCGCTCGAGCTGAAGAGCGACGTGGATGCGCGCATGGTGATGGCCTATCTGTTCAAGCACACACCACTCCAGGCGACGTTTCCGGTGAACCTGACCTGTCTCGTGCCGACGGAACAACACGACGTCGGGCGCCCGGAACGGCTCGACCTTCGGCAAATGCTCTGGCACTTCCTCCACTTCCGACTCGAGGTGGTCACCCGCCGACTAGAGCACGAGCTCGCGGCGCTCAAGAAGCGGATCCACATCCTAGAGGGATTCGAGCGGGTGTTCGACGCGCTCGACGCGATCATCAAGCTCATCAGACGCTCCGACGGCAAGGGCGACGCGGCGACGCAGATCATGCGGCGCTTCACGCTCGACGCCGATCAGACCGACGCGATCCTCGAGTTGAAGATCTACCGGCTGGCCCGACTCGAGATCTTGATCATCCGCGAGGAGCTCGCGACGAAGCGCAAGCGGTCGCGACGCATCGACGGACTGCTGCGCGACGAGGGTCGACGGTGGGCGCTCGTGCGTAACGAGATCGTCGAGATGCGGCGCACATACGCCGACCCGAAGATCAACCCGCGGCGGACGGTGATCGACAGCGCGGTCGAGGATGTCCAGTTCAGCGCCGACGATTTCATAGTCGACGAAGACGCGGTCGTGCTCGTGTCGCAGGACGGCTGGGTCAAGCGCCAGAAGGAGGTCCGCGACCTGTCGACCACGCGGCTCCGCGAGGGCGACGTGCTGCTGGCTGCGCTCGCGGGCAGCACGCGGTCGACGGCGGTCTTCTTCTCCAACTTCGGCGTCGCCTATAGCTGCCGTCTGATCGACGTGCCAGCCACGACCGGCTACGGTGAACCCATCCAGCGGCTGTTCAAGCTCAAGGACGGCGAGCGCATCGTGGCGGCGCTCAGTCTCGATCCCCGGGTAAGCGGCGTCATCCGGCCTACCCGGCGGCGCCCGGAGCCGCCGAGCCACACCGTGGCGGTCAGCCGCGACGGCTATGCCCTGCGCTTTGGGCTCGAGGCGCTGGTCGAGCCGAGCACTCGCGCCGGCCGTCGATTCGCGCGCCCGGCGAAGGGAAGTGAGATCGTCGGCGTGGCCTCGATCACCGGGTCGGAGACGATCATCGCGGCGACACGCGAGGCCCGAGCCATGCTCTGCGCCGCCGACGAGATCAACTACCTGTCCGGTCCCGGCAAGGGCGTGATGCTCATCAAGCTCGCGAAGGGACACGACCACGTCCTCGGCTTCGTCGCCTCGGGCGGCGACCGCGAGCTGCTGACCGTGGAGACGAGTCGGGGAGCCACGCAGACCATCAGCACCGCGAAATACGAGGTGGTCGGCCGAGGCGGGAAGGGGCGTGAGCTCCTCCAGCGCGGTCAGTTCACGCGAATCGTCCGTTCGGCAGTGTCACTGCCAGCGCTCGACGAGGAGTCATAGAACACGATGCCACGCTCGTACACGGCCAAAGACATCACTGTCCTCGAAGGGCTCGAGCCGGTTCGGAAACGGCCGGGGATGTACATCGGCGGCGTGGGCGCCCCGGGGTTGCACCACCTCGTATGGGAAATCCTCGACAACGCCGTCGATGAGGCGATGAACGGCCACGCCGCGAACATTCACCTCACGCTCCATGCCGACGGCACCTCCATCACCGTGACGGACGATGGTCGGGGCGTCCCCGTCGACACACACGGAAAGAGCCGGAAGAGCGCCCTCGAGGTCATCTACACGACGCTTCATGCGGGTGGAAAATTCGAGCACCGCACCTATCGGACCGCCGGCGGGCTGCATGGTGTAGGGGCCAGCGTGGTCAATGCACTCTCAAGAGAGCTCGTGGCGACGTCGACCCGCGACGGCCACCGCTGGCAGCAGTCCTTCACGCAAGGGAGGCCAACGAGCAAGCTCCGCAAGCTTGGCCGCGCGCGTGGATCTGGCACCACTGTGTTCTTCCGACCCGATCCGAAAATCTTCCCGAAGACGGAGTTCGACGGCGCGCTGATTCGCGATCGACTCGAGATCGCCAGCTACCTACACAAAGGCGTGCGTGTCGTCTTCAAGGACGAGACACTGAAGACGAGGCGGGTCTTCGAGCACGGCGACGGGCTGGTCGATTACCTCGCGCACATCATCCGAGAGCGTAGCGATATACCAGTACACGACGCGCCGTTCGTGCTCGCCAGGGATCACACCGAATCGAGAGCGAAGGTCGAGGCGGTGCTCCGCTGGACAGAGTCCACCGACGAGCACCTGCGGAGCTACGTCAACGGAATCCCCACCAGTTCCGGCGGCACGCACGAAGCCGGCGCGCGTGCCGGCCTTGGCAAGGCGGTCCGCAACTTCATCGAGACCCATGGCTTGACACCGAAGGGGGTCACGCTGACGGCGGAGGACATCCGCGAGGGCCTGACTGGGGTGCTGAGCGTCTTCATTCGTGATCCGCAGTTCCAGGGCCAGACCAAGGATCGGCTCAACAACCCGGAGGTTAGCGCGGTGCTCGACTCGACCGTGCGGCCTGCGCTCGAGCACTGGCTGAACCACAACATCAGCGCCGCGGAGGCCATCGTCGCGCGCATCATCCTGGCTGCCCGCGCGCGCGAAGCCAGTCGCGCTGCACAGCAGTCGGTGTCGCGCAAGGGCGCGATTGCGAATCGTCTCACTCTCCCCGGAAAGCTGAGTGACTGCACCAACACCGCCGCAGGCGACAGCGAGCTATTCATCGTCGAGGGTGATTCAGCCGGCGGGTCCGCCAAGCAAGGCCGCGATCGGCGCCGTCAGGCGATTCTGCCGCTGCGCGGCAAGGTGCTCAACGTCGAGAGCGCGTCGCTCACGAAGGTGCTCGACAACAAGGAACTCTCGGACGTCGTGACCGCGCTCGGCTGCGGGCTCGGTACGGGTTTCGATATCCGGAGGCTCCGCTATGGTCGCATCATCATCCTCGCCGACGCGGATTCGGACGGAAACCACATCGCGACGCTGCTGCTGACCTTTTTCTACCGCTTCCTGCCGAAGTTGATCGCGCACGGCAATGTCTTTCTCGCGCAGCCGCCCTTGTACCGCGTTGACATCGGGAAAGAGACAATGTGGGCACTCGACGACGACCACAAGCAGCGGCTCGTTGCGCACGCCAAGACGACGAATGGACGTAGCGCACCGGAGATCACGCGCTTCAAAGGGCTCGGCGAGATGATGCCCGCGGTGCTGTGGGAGACGACGCTCAATCCGAAGACCCGGCGGCTCCTGCGGGTCGAGGTTCGCGACCAGATCCTGACCGACCGCGTGATCAGCGACCTGATGGGGAAGGACGCGTCCGCTCGGTTCCGCTTCATCATGGACCGCGCGGAAGAGGCGCAGGGATTAGATGTGTAGGGCACCGTTTTCCGTGGTTCCGCATTGCGATGACCGGAGTCAACGGCAAGAATCGTAGCGACATGACGGCCTTGTGATCTGGTGCCGCCGGTCGTCCAAGACCAGGGAATACAGAGATGGTTCGCCGACGCTCAATACGCTCGCCCGACCCCGTCCAACGGACTCCACACCGCGGCGCGACTACCGCGCGCCGAGCGCGCGTAGCAGATCACCGGTGCTCGTGCGCGAGATGACAGGGGCGCCACCTGGGTGGATGTAACGCTCGGCTACGATCAGTGGTGTCTCGCCGAGGGCGTTTGCCGCGCTCACCCCAGCGCCTTCATCCACCAGGAACTGTACCAGCGCGTCCGAGCGGGTGTGCGCGGCGCCATGCAAAGCGGTGTCACCAGCCGTGTTGGCTGCGTTAGCGTCGCCGCCCAACTCCGCGAGGAGCTTCACCGCTGCGAGCGCCTCCTCGTTCGTCACCATGCTCTCCGCCAGGTTCCGAGCCACACCAGCCGCCACCATGAGCGGCGTCGTGTCGCGGTGGATGCGCGGCCGCGCCACGGCGCTCGGCGGCGCCGAGTCGTGAGTCGTCGCCAGCGTCGGATCGGCCCCGTGCTCCGCGAGCCGCCGCAGCATGTCCACGTCAGCAGCCATCGCAGCGAGCCAGAAGGGCGTCACACCTTCCAGCCGTCGCATATCCGTCGCACTGAAGCCTGCGCGCGGGGGCGCGGTGACGAGTCGCGCGTTCGGGTCCGCGCCGTGCGAGAGCAGCGCCGTCGCCAGCTCGAGCCGCCCCGATGGCACGCCGCGCAAGGCGCGCCATTCGTCATGCCGTTCGATCGTGAAGCCGAGCGGCCCAGTGACCTCGGTCTCCCACGACCCGGCCACCCAGTGCAGCGCGGTGAACCCAGCCCCGGCGGCGTTCGCATCGGCGCCACGCCGGAGAGAACAAGCTGCCGCCGCGTCCTAGGCCGCTCGGTCGGAGAACGCACCTTGCGTTAACCGAAGGGCTCCCGTCTAATTCTTCCTATCGTCCTTGAGAGGCATGGTCGATCGGACCGAATTCTACGCCCGAAGAGCCGATGGTGCAGCCGTGCGGTCCGGTCCGGAGCCGCCACGAACGACGCGGAATCGTCGGGCGCAGCGTGACGGTGAAGTACAGCCATCGCTCAGAGAATTACATTTGCTCCGACGTTGGCACCCGGACCCGCACCTGTTCGATCTGCTGAATTGAGCCGGCAGTTCCGCTACTCTGTTGGTGATATAAGGGCGGCAGGGACGGCCACGCGCCATATAGAGGCGCCGTCTGACGGCACCGAGGAGTGCGCATCATGTCGAAGGGAACTCGCGTTGGCGTATCGCGTTGGCTGGGAGCTGATTTCGTAGCGGCGGCAGTCCGGCTAGCGGTCGCCGTACCGATCGTGATGGGTGCCTCGACCGGCGTACCGGGTGTCGTCGTCGCTGCGGCGCAGCCCCCGTCGGCGGACGGGGCCTTCACCACGGATCAGGCGGCCAGCGGCTGGTCGGTCTACGGCGTGCAGTGCGCAGAGTGTCACGGACTGGCCCTGGAGGGGATGGAAGCGCCTCCCCTCTCGGGCTTGGATTTCCTGAACAGCTGGGCGGGACAGACGACCGATGAGCTGTTGGCCTACCTGCGCGACGAGATGCCTCCAGGGCAGGCCGGCTCGCTCAGCGATCAGTCCTACGTGGATCTGGTGGCTTACCTGCTGGAGTCGAACGGCGCCGTACCTGGTGAGCGCACCTTGGCCGCGGATGCGGCGGTGATGATCGGCGACGCGGCGGACATCTCCGAGGCTCGCCGCGCGGCGCGAGCGGGCGAGCGGCTGCGGCGGCGGTCGTCGCGGTTCGTCAACCAGGAGGTGCCGCACGAGCTGACTCCGGTGACCGACGCAATGCTCGCGGACCCGCCGCCGGGGGACTGGCTGAGCTGGCGGCGAACGCGCAACAGCCACGGCTACAGCCCGCTCGATCAGGTGACGCGCGACAACGTCGCCGATCTGAAGCTCGCATGGTCGATCTCGATCCGGCCGGGCAACAACCAGACGACGCCACTGGTGCATGACGGCGTGATGTTTCTCGCCAATCCGGGGAACGTGGTGCAGGCGATCGATGCGGCGACCGGCGACGTGATCTGGGTGTACCGCGCGCGGCTGCCTGAGGACGCGAGGGCCGGCGCCACCCGAACGCTGGCGCTCTACGGCGACAAGCTGTTCCTCGCCACGGCCGACGCCGCGGTCGTCGCCCTCGACGCGCGCACCGGCGCCGAAGTGTGGCGGACGGTCAAGACCGACTATACGCAGGGCTTCCGGCAGAACGCCGGCCCGGTCATCGCCAACGGGGTTGTCATCACCGGCACCAACGGCTGTGATCGATACACCGAGCAGACCTGCTTCATCACTGGTCATGATCCGGACACCGGCAAGGAGCTCTGGCGGACGTCCACGATCGCGCTGCCGGGCGATCCGAACGACGCGTCATGGGGTGATACGCCACCGTATCTGCGCGCGGGCGGCGACGCCTGGATCCCGGGCAGCTACGACCCGGATCTCGGTCTCTTCTACATCGGGACGGCGCAGGCGAAGCCGTGGGTAGCGGCGAGCCGCGGCATGACGACGCGACAGGACGCGCTCTACACCAACTCGACACTGGCGCTGAACCCGAGCACCGGACGGGTGCATTGGTACTTCCAGCATGCGCCGG
>CAZYFH010000041.1:0-33813 GCA_964646815.1 uncultured Vicinamibacteraceae bacterium
CAGTACTACGCGGCAATGCGCGAGGAGACAAACTGAGCCGGAGCGCGGTCGCACCTGGAATACCTCTGCGGCCAGGCGGCTGCGAACGTGGGAATGTGCGTTGCAACCTGTCCGGGCCCGGGCAGGTTCGTTGTTCGCACCGCTCACGGAAGCGGCCCAGCGGGGGTCTCTCTCGACAACCGCGTCGGCACGGTAGAGGGATGCGGCTGAGAGCTGCAGGGGTGCGGTGCCTCTGACGGTGTTCTCCGAGAGACCAGCAGCTGGGCCGCTACGAACCTGCAACCGTCCCCACAGGGGAATCGTTCGACGAGGTGATCTGATGATGCGGAATGCCCTCGTGCGCTTGTTCGTGTTCGGCACGGCCGTCGGGCTGGCGGCCTGCTCCACGCCAGACGTCACCGACACCGCGGACGACGCGGCGAATTCCCGGATTGTCAGCCTCGACACGGGGAAAATCTTCGGCCTGCCCTCCCCACTCGGCGAGGACGTCCGCGTCTACCGGGGTGTCCCGTTTGCGGCGCCCCCCGTCGGCGACGTCCGCTGGCGTCCGCCCCAGCCGATCGCACCGTGGGACGGCGTGCGCAACGCCACGGTCGCAGCGCCGGCGTGCATCCAGGCCGTGACACCGGCCGGGACCGACGCATTCTACGACCCAGGCGTCGATGAGACGTCTGAGGACTGCCTGTATCTCAACGTCTGGAGCGCCGCGGCACCTGATGATCGGGTGCCCGTGATGGTGTGGATCCACGGCGGCGCCCATGTCGTCGGCAACGGCGCCGACATCTCTTACGACGGCACGGCACTCGCGAGACGCGGCGTGGTCCTAGTGACGATCAACTATCGGCTCGGCGCCCTAGGGTTTCTCGCTCATCCGCTGCTGAGCGCGGAATCAGAGCACAACGCCTCGGGCAACTACGCCGCCCTCGACCAGATCGCCGCCCTCGGCTGGGTCCAGCGGAACATCGCCGCGTTCGGCGGTGACCCAGAGCGCGTCACCATCTTCGGCGAGTCAGCCGGATCGCAGAGCGTCAACCACTTGATGGCGACGCCGCTGGCGCGTGGGCTCTTCCACCGAGCGATTGGGGAGAGCGGTGGTGGATTCGGATCCGCCGGCAAGGCGCATCTCAAGGCCGAGATGGAGGCGGCCGGCGAGCGCTTCGTCGAGGCGCTGCTCGGCGCGGACGTAGAACCGTCGCTCGAAGCAATGCGATCGGCGCGCGCGGACGAGGTCCTTGGCGCCCCGGCTCCGGTGCGAGCGGCGGCCAACGTCGATGGCTGGGTGTTTCCGGACACGGTGTATAACATCTTCGCCGCCGGCGCCCACAACGATGTGCCGGTTATCGTTGGGTCCAACGCCGACGAGGGCACGATGTTCGGCACCCAAGGCGTCGACACGCTTGCCGCCCATCGAGAGGCCGTGCAACAGCAATACGGCGAGTTCGCCGAAGCGTTCCAAGCCACGTATCCGGCAGACAACGACGAGCAGGCGCGTTCGGCGCGCATGGCGAGCTTCGCCGACGCATTCTTCGGTTGGGAAATGCGGACCTGGGCCCGGATGATGGAGACTGGGTCGTCACCTGCCTACCTCTACTTCTTCAGTCGGGTACCGCCGGCCGCCGATGCCGATCGGTACGGCGCGTATCACACCGCTGAGATTCCCTACGTGTTCGACAACTTTGGGGTTGGCACCTCCCCCCACGCCAAACGCGACTGGGATGACACTGACCGGGAGCTGTCGGATACGCTGGCGTCCTATTGGGTCAACCTCGCCTCGACAGGCAACCCGAACGCCGAAGACCTACTCGAGTGGCCGGCTTTCGACCGGGACGCCGACGAGGCGCTCGAGATCGGCGACACCATTCAGGTGCGGAGCGGCATCCGAAAGGACCGACTGGATTTCTTCGAGAAGTACTACGGCGCGCAGCGCGGCGAGACGAACTGAGCGGCCAACGCCGGCCCGCCTCCCGCGGGCTTCCTTCAGAGCCCGGCCCTTGCGGGTTCGAGAGGTGCTGGCTCAAAGAGCACCCGCGGTGGGTTCGGGGCGAAGCCCCGCCTAATCAGGCCCGACAGCAGGAGCACGTCGGCCCCACGCCCGGCGAGAAGCTGCTGCTGGCCTCCCCCGCAGGCTGCGGTCGCTGCGCCGCCGACGGCACCGCAGCGACCAGACCGGCCGCTGGCGTAGCGCGCCCACGACTCTTTTCCTGCTGACGAGCCTCTGCCGCACGCGCCCCTGACCCCCGATACCCCGTGAAGATCTGGTAGTGCCGGAGGTCGACCGTACCGTCGAGGCGGATGGCGTTCGGTCCATCGACCGCGAACCGCGTGAACGGCTCGCCGTCGCACAGGATGAACACCTCACCCGTATTCGGCAGATTGGTCACACGCCACCCCGTCTCAAGCCCCCGACGGTCGGGTGCAGCCGGGTATGTGCCAACGTGAAGCGTGCCGCTGTCGGTATCGTTCCACGCCTGGTAGATGCCGAGCGACGGAAAGTCGACCCCTTCGACAGTCGGTGCCTCGAACTTGTCCATGTGGGGCGCGTCGAAGGCACGATACCAGGCGTCGCCCGTACCGACTTCCGCGACCATCATGTTGGCGCTGAGTTGGCCCCGCGGGTAGGCCTCGTTCAGCCCGAACCACCAGCCGAACATCTCGTTCTGATCGCCGAAGTAGCGCGGATCCGCCTCTCGTTCGGCCGCCGCTCGCAGCCGCTCCAACGCGATATCGTCGCCCATCTCACGCGCCATGACCTGACCCGTGGCCGAGGCACTGATCTCGACACGCGGATTGTTCCAGCCGAGAGCGTTTGCCGCCGACTCGTAGAGAAACGTCGCCAGCTCGCGGTCCTGCGGCAGCAGGAGAAAGGCATCGTAGACGCCCGCCGCGGGACCGCCGTTCGACTTGTGGTTGACGATCGGATCGTAGTACGCGGTGACCCACTCGAGCTTGCCATCGCTCGAGACGCCCATGTAGTTGTCCTTGGCGTATTCCAGCCAGCCCTCGACGGGACGATGGGTCTCGCGGCCGAATACCTTGTCGTAGAGATGGAGCCCGAGGCCGGCGGCGCTGTTGCAGGGAAACCAGATCTTCGTGTTCTCGCACTGCGGGCCTTCCGGACGCTCGCGATACTGACGCTCAAGGAGGGCAGCGATGCGATGATGATCCCACTCGAACTGCTCATCCCCGTAACCGGTGACCGAGAACGGTCGCTCGTACTTGTCGTCACCGGAGACGTATTTGTAGATGGACAGGACGAGGTTGAACCAGCCGCGGAAGAAGAGGTTGCCCTCCGAGCCAATCGGGTCGGGAGACAAGCCCCACGGCTCGACGCCGTTCGCCGTCCAGCCGATCCGGTTGTAGTTGCCTCGAAGCCGTTCGGGGATACCCGCCATCACCCGTTCGGGGTAGTTCGCGCGTCTGGGGTCATCACCAATCTGGGTCAGCCAATCGATCGCGCCCCAATAGGTCGGATAGCGGCTCGCAAGCCCATCCGCGATACGGGTATACGCCTCGCGCCAAGCTGGCGTCTGGTCCGCCATCAGCAACAGCGCGTATGACGAATCGTGGAGGTCGAAGCGTCCGTAGCTGGTGACGACCGGGTTGGTATAGCGATCCCACCACGGGTGCGGCACGCCGTCGCCGCTCCAATCGTCCGGCGTCGTCGCCTTCTCCCAAAGGAAGCGGAGCCAGCCGCGCGTGCGCCGACTCAGCGTCGGATGCACCGACCGGGGTGTGTCGTCGAGGGTCGGTAGCACCTGCTGCGTCGCGCGCGCCATGGTGCCAGGGGCAAGGGCTGCCGCGCCAGCAACCGCGCCCATCCGCTTCACGAACGCGCGTCTGGAGTGTCCGGTCTCCATCGTCATGGGAGCTATCGTAGCAGCATCGACGATCACCGGGAAACCGCCCGCAGCTGGCCGGCAGCGAACCGAGCGACATGAAGCTGATCGGGCGGAACCGCTTTCTTCTCTTCATGTTCGTAGCCTATATCGCGGTCGCCCTTCGCTTTGGCCAACGACGCCGCGAACAAGGTGGTAGGGTTCGCGTGTTCCAAGGTCGCGGGCATCGCGGGCTGGACGATCATGCTCGGCCGGTTCGTGGCGGATCCGTGACAGTGGCCGATCGGGCTGTTCCCGCCGTTCCTCATCGCCAAGGCGTAGTGGACGGTGCTCGCCGGCGATGGCTTGTGGCGACTGGCACTCGTCCTTGGTATGGTGTTCCAGGCTGCATTGATCCGCCGATTGATGCAGCGGTTCACCCGGCTGGCGTATCGCCGAGCGGTCGGAAGGAAGGATAGCAATGATGAGACGAGGTCACAGTTGGCAGATGCGCGAACTCGCGCTGTCGATCGTCGCCGTGGGTGTGCTCGGATTGATACTCAGCGGCCAACCGTGGGACACGGTCGCGGCCCAGCAAGGCACCCTGGCGGACTTTTTCACGGGCCCCCCACCAACCGTGGTGAACAGTGACGAGGTTGGGAAAGCGCGGGTCCGGCTGACCGCGGGAGCCCGTGCGCACTGGCATAGTCATGGCTGGGGCCAGTTGCTGCTCCCCGAAGAGGGCCGCGGACGGTTTCAGGTCCGGGGCGAACCGCTCCAGGAATTGCGGCCTGGTGAGCCGGTGTTCACCGCCGGCGGCATCATGCACTGGCACGGAGCGGCGCCCGACGAGTCGCTGGTCATGATCGCAGTGCAGGGTGGCGGCGCCGAATGGGGAGACCCGGTGGGCGACGACGTCTACTTGGCCGAGCCTGCGCGCTAGGAGTGCTCCCCCGCCGCGGCTCTCGCGTCGACCGTCACACGGCGGCGGCGCACCCCACCGGGTTGCTCTTCCCGAGCACGGAGTACGTGCGTCAGAGCCGACTAGACGCCCGAGAGCGTGCGGTCACCAAGCGCGTCGAGCATCCCCGTGCTGTCAGCGAAGCTCTCCAAGCGAACTCCCAGCTTGTCTAGCAGCGTTACGTGCAGGTTGGCGAGCGGCGTTCCCATTGGATATCGGACGTAGCGCCCGCCGTTGATCCCCGCCCCTTTCCCACCGACCACTGCGATGGGCAGGTCATCGTACGAATGCGAGTTGCTTTCACTGATGCCGGTGCCATACAGGAACACCGAGTGGTCGAGCATCATGCCGTCACCCTCCGGCGTCGTGGCAAGCTTGTTCACCAGGTGTGCGAACTGCTCGACGTGGTACGCGTTGACCTTGTGCAGTCGCGCGAGCTTCGCCGGTTCGTTCGCGTGATGTGACAGCGGGTGGTGGGAATCGGAGACGCCGATCTCAGGGTACGCGCGGCTACTCACCTCGCGCGCCAGCATGAACGTGCTGACCCGGGTGAGGTCCGTCTGGTAGGCCAACGCGAGCAGATCCATCATCAGCCTGGCATGCTCGCCGTAGTCGCTCGGGATCCCAACTGGCTGGTCAACGACCGGTAACTCCCGCGCGCTCTGCTCCTCGGCCTTCTGGATGCGCCGCTCCACATCGCGGACCGACTCCAGATACTCATCGAGCTTCGCCCCGTCGCCGGGACCCAACCGGATAGCGAGCCGTGCAACTTGGTCGGTCAGCACGTCCAGAATGCTTCGGTCGCGCTCAAGTCGTGCGCGCCGTGCCTCGGGATCCGTGCTGCCGCTCAAGCCGAACAGCCGCTCGAAGACGGACCGGGGATCATTGTCGATCGGCAACGGCGTGGTCGGCGAACTCCAGGCGATGGTGTTCGTCAAGGAACAGCTTGCGCCGTCGCACGCGCCCAGTATCCCGGCTGATTCCAACCCGAGCTCGAGCGAGGCGAGCTGCGTTTCGCGCGCGAACTCCTTCGCGATGAGCTGGTCGACGGTCGTCGCCGCGACGACGTTGGCATCGGTGATCGCGTTGAATGGCACGCAGGTCAAATACGTGCCGGAGGATGGCGCGTGCGCTCCCGCGCGCCGCACGTTGTCGGCCGCTTCGAGATCGAGCCCGCCGAGCAGCAGGACCTGGTCCTTGTACGGCTGCAGCGCGCGCAGCGTCGGCGGCAACTCGACCAACCCGCCTTCGGTTTCCGGCGACCAGTATCCCATCGACATGCCGTTCGGCACGTAGAAGACACCGAACCGGCGGGCCGGCGCGGCATCGGTTTTCGCGAGCGCGGTCAGCGCGGGCACCATGCTATCGAGCCACGGCAGCGCGAGCGCTGCGCCGAGACCGCGCAGGACGGTTCGCCGGGGCAGATGTTTCTTGAACGTGAACATAACGGTTCTCCTCGTGGCGACCGCCAGTCAGCGTGGCGCGGCCACGGTCGTCGCGCTCGCCGGCGACTCCGCCGCGCCGCCCACCCGACGCATCTGGAACGGCACGCTCCGGACGACGCCAAGGACGAGCGACGACCAGCGATAGTCCTCCCGCGCCGCGTCGCGCACGATCTGCCGAACGGCGGGCGCGTCGTAGTACTCGAGGCCACGGCCGAGGGCGTAAGCGAGTAGCCGCTCTGCAACGGTTCGGACAAACTCCTCATGACGACCGAGCAGGTAGTCGCGCAATCCGTCTGGCCCGTGGATCACGCCGCCGTCAGGCAGCGTCGTCTTGGTATCGATCGTGGCGCCCGCATCCGTCTCACGCCAGCGCCCGGTCGCGTCGAACTGCTCCAACACGAAGCCAAACGGGTCCATCGGCGCGTGACAGCTCGCACACACGGGGCTCTCGCGATGCCGCTCCATCCGCTCACGCAATGACGCCGGCTCCTCTCCGGGCATGTTCTCCTCGATGTCCGGCACATCCGGCGGCGGCGGCGGCGGCGGCGCGCCGAGCAGCGTTTCGAGCACCCACTTGCCGCGCAACACGACCGAGGTCCGGTTCGCGTACGACGTCACCGTCAGGACGCTGCCGTGTCCGAGCAGGCCACGCCGGTCCGGATCCGTCACCGGCACCCTTCGGAAGTGGCTCCCGTAGACCGCCGGGATCCCATAGTGCCGAGCCAACCGCTCATTGAGAAAAGTGTAGTCCGCGCGCAGGAGATCCAGGACGCTGCGATCCTCGCGCACCTGGCTCTCGAAGAACAGCCGCGTTTCCGTCGCCATCGCATCGCGCAGGCTGTCGTCGAAGTCTGGAAATCGATCGGGGTCAGGCGCATGCGCTTGAAGGTTTCGGACGGTCAGCCATTGCTCGGCGAAGTCGTTGATCCACCGCGACGCTTTCGGGTCGGCGAGCATGCGCCGCGTCTCGTCAGCCAGCATCGCCGGGGCGACCAGCGGGCCGTCGACCGCCGCGAGCAGCGCCGCGTCGGGCAGGCTTTTCCATAGGAACACGGACAATCGCGAGGCCAGCTCCAGGTCGGTCAGTGAATAGACCATGCCCGGATACGTGTCAACGGGATCCTGCTCGATGCTGAACACGAACGACGGCGACGCCAGCAACCCTTCAAGCGCGAACTGGATCCCGGCGTCGAAATCGCCGTCCCGGCTGCCTGCCGAATACAGACGCATCAGATCGTCGAGATCGGCGTCGGTCACCGGCCGACGATAGGCGCGACCGGCGAGCGTGCCGAGAATCGTCCGGGCGCACGGCGCGGCGTCGCGCTCGGTCTCCGGTCGACAGATGAAGATTCGCCGGCGGCTCGGCGTGTCAGCGGGTCGGCGCCCATCATAGGGCCCTGCGATCGCCAGTGTCTCGATGCTGGGATCGCCCGCGTCGTCCGTAAAGATGGTCCGCTTACGCGACGACGGCGCGAGCGGCACAAGCTCGGATACCGTCGGTGCACGGTCGGTGAAGGCCGCGCTCACGAGGTGTGTGCCCGCGAGGACCGGCATGCGAAACTCAAGATGGTCATCGGCCGTGAGTCGGTAGGTGTGCAACGCTTGGGCTTCGATGTCGTCGTCCGGGATTCCGTTGACGAGCCCGATATCGTGTCCCGGGTATTGGCCGCCCACACTGAAACGCTCGACGAGACGGTGGTCGACGCGCACCTGGATTTCATGCTCGTCATCGATGCCGCGGATCGTGTCGCCGATCGAGTTGCGCTGCAAGCGGAGCGTGAACGTGTATTCGCCGTCGAGCGGGAACGCATGGCGAACTGCCAGGCCGCCATGTGTGCCGAACGGCAAGTCCGCGCCCTGGCGCACCGTCTGATCTGCGAACTCCGGGGCTCGGTACACCTGAACGCTTGGGCCGAGCGCCGGATCGCCGACCGCAAGACGACTCACCTTGGTGGCGGCCGACAAAAAGCGCGCCATCAGCGCCGGCGTCACCGACAGCACGTCCGCGTTGTTGTCGAACCCGATGCCCGCGTTGTCGATAGGGAGCAAGTCCGGATCAACCTCGATGGCGAGGAGATCGCGGACCGCGTTGAGGTATTCGATCCGATTCAACCTGTGGATTGGCAGTCGGCCCGGATTCGGCGATGCGGACGCCACCTGGTCGAGCGCCGTCTCAAGCGCCGTCGCGAATGCGTCAGTGGTCGCCGCCGACGGTCGCGGCCGGCCGGCCGGGGGCATCTGTCGCGCCCGCAACTTGCGCGCCACCTTTTCCAGCGTGTCGGCATTGAGTGCCACGTCGGTCACGTCGACGGCGTCGAGCGCAAGCCCGCCCGTTTGCAGCCGCTCGTTGTGACAACTGACGCAGTAGCGATCGAGAAGCGCACGGTCGATCGGCGACGGCTGTTCTGCGCTCGCCGTGACCGGAAGCGGCGTCGGGCCGACTGCCCCGATGGCCACCGCGATGACGATCACCGGGAGCGATAGCGGTCGCCAGTCGGTTCGACGCGAGGACTGCGTCCCGCTGACCCTGTTGCCATCTCGATGCACGCTCAACCTACCGTCCTTGCACGCGATTCGGTTGCTGAGTGCCGATGTTCTCCGGCGCCCCTAGCGTAGTGTCGGCGCCGAGGTCCGCGAGGAACGCGGCCGTTTCCGGCCACGAGTGGAACTGGAGCGGTCGCTGGGCACCTTCCGCGATCCGATAGGGCGTGCGCCCCCGGAAGTCCTGGGCGTCGATGTCCGCTTCGTGCGCGAGCAGGTACTCGATGATCTCGTTCGAGCCGCGAAAGGCGGCGCCGTGCAACGCCGTGAACTCCGCCTCGTTAACTGCGCGGACATCGGCACCCGCCTCGACCAGGATCTTCACCGCCTCGATAGCCGAGGGGGCTCGTGCACCGATCTGTGAGCCAAGTCCGGCTGCTGCCATAAGCGGGGTCGTGCCGTCGTCGGTTGTCAAATGGAGGCTCGCGCCAGCAGTCAGCAGCAGACGCATGATCTCAAGGGTGGTGTCGCCCCCCGCTCTCGATGCGCCGGCGGCGTAGGCGGCGACCCATAACGGCGTCGCGCCCCTCATATCGCCAGTGCCCACCGTGTGGCTTCCGAACGCACCGTACTTGCCAGAGACGTAGGGCGCCACGGTCGTGGAGGTCGTGATGCGCGCGTTCGGGTCCGCCCCGCGCTCGATCAGCGTCTGGACAAGAGCCAGGCGAAGGCTCGGGCCAAGACCGGCGGTTGATCTCGCGAACACGGAGACGTGGCGGGCGCGGAGCCAATCGCTCAGCCACATGTCAACGTCTCCAACCGCCGCATGCAATGCCGGAACACCGGCCATCGCGCCCCCAGGGTCCGCGTCTCGCGCGAGCAAGAAGCGCGCAAACTCATCGTGCCCGGCAACGATCGCCAGCGCCAGCGCGTGGGTACCATCCGAACCCAACCCGTTCACGTCCGCGCCCGCCGCAATCAGCGCCGTTGCAGACTCGATGTCCCCGTTGCGCGCCGCGAAGAGCAGGGGTGTGAACCCGATCGTCGAGGGCGCATGAACATCGGCGCCGGCCGCAATCAGCGCCCGCATCACATCGAGATGGCCCTCCGCAGTCGCCCACATGAGCGCGGTTTGACCCGAGCGTGGAATGACCGCGATCGGGTCGGCGCCGCGCGCGACGAGGGCCTGCACGATCTCGACCGAGCCTGCCCGCGCCGCCCGCATCAGCGGCGTCACGCCGTTCGCCTGCGGGGTCGCGGCGTTGGCACCGGCGACCAGGAGCGCCGACACCATCGCGGCGCTCCCATTCTCACATGCCCGGAGGAGCGGCGTCATACCCTGGTCCTCGGCGGCGTCCACATTGGCCCCAGCGCCCAGCAAGAGTCGCGCTGTTTCCAAGTCGTCCCAGTGTGCCGCCCATAGCAGGGCTGTCGCGCCATCAGCACGTGCCGCGTTCACGTCGACGCCCTCGTCGAGCAGCGCACGCACCGCCGTCAGGTCCTGCGATTTCGCCGCCGTCATGAGCCGGAGATCAGGCTCCGCCGTCCGGACGTCGCACACAAGCACCATCCACGATGCCAGGGTTGCGCGGCTGACACGTGAGACGCTCGTTGGAATCTTCATCTGCTAGCGTGGTGGGTCAGACGGGGTGTCAGAGTCCTCGCTCACCGTTACGCCGAACTGGCGGTAGTTGCGGTATCTCGCGGTGCTGTTAGCGTTCCCGCCTCCTCCGTGCTCCCGATAGCTCTCGCGCATCTCCACCGGGACCCAAAGGTTCAAGCTCGACTCGAGCGCGAACCGGACCGTGGCTTTCGCGTCGGTGGCTGCCCGTTCGTTGCCGACTGCCGGGTGACGCAGCTCGAGTTCGGTCTCGATCACCCGTCCCGTCACGGAGTCGAGACAGAAGCGGCCACGGGAGGGGAGGTCGATGCCCCGGTAGCCACGGGTCAGCGTCGGCCGTTGGGTTTCCTCGAAACCGACATCCCAGGCCACGTCCTCGTCGCTACAGCCCTCCCCCCGTTTCTCGAAGCGAAAGCGTCCGAGGTTGTCGGGGTGCAGATAGAACAACGCGAACGTCGGGAGGTTGAAGGTGCGCTCGGTGGACCCCAGATTGTAGCGAGAGCTCTCTTGCGAGATACGCCGCGCCTGGGCGAGGACGCCACTTTCGCTCCCGGCGAGAAAGAGTGAGGCCAGCCGGTCTTCACGGTCTCGGACCTGCCTGCCGTTGACCCGGAACACGTCGCGGAAGCCGACCCACTGATTGGTGCCCGGGATGCGCACGATCAGGAATTCCGACACGAGTCGCGTACGCGCGGGGCTTCGGCGACCAAGCTCGAAGAAGGTCTGCCGGTAGTCTTCCTCCATCACGACGTTAGACAGGTCCTCGACGAAACTCTCAACGTACGACGCCGCTCGGGCGACGACGTCGTCGACGCTGCCCGCATTCTGCGCCGCGTCAACCCGCGGCTGGACGGCGACTCCCACTACGGCAAACAGCGCCACCCAGGTGCTCCATTGGCGGCTCGCGAAGCTACTTTTGCGCATCGTCCTAGTGGTCTTGCGGGGCCTCGTGCCGATTATAGTGCCGGCCTCCATCATGCATCCGCCAGCCAGTCCCAGCCGGCGGCCCGGGAATCGTCACATGTCCGGGTGTTGCTCTCATACGACGCCGGACGCCGAGCGTGTGAGTCTCAGTCGGGCAAGGCAAACACGAACAAGTTGTTGCCCGTGCTCGGCTTGAGCTCTGGCGTGAGTTGCATGTGCCCCATGACCGTACTGGCCGTGCCGGTGCTCACTGCGACATATTGCGTGCCGTCAACGGCATAGGTGATCGGAAACCCCGTCACCGACGAGCCGAGGTTAATCTCCCACAGGACCTCTCCCGTTTCCTGGTCCAAGGCCCGGAAACGGCCGTTTCCGTCGCCGCCAAACACCAGGCCGCCCCCTGTGGCAACGAGTGACGTCGTGGCGGCCCGCTGCTCGTACTTCCAGGCGATCTCTCCGGTCTCTGCGGAAATCGCCTGCACGGTACCGACCTGGTCGGTGCCCGGCGCGATCTGGTTGCGCACCGCCAACGCGTAGATCGCCAGCCCACCTTCCCGCGTGGCCAACATGCGCGCGCAGACGTTGCGCAGCGGGTAATACATCATGTTGGTCAGCGGACTGTAGGCGCCCGCCTCCCAGTCCTTACCGCCAATCCAGCTCGGGCATGCCAAGACCTCTTGCCCCAGCCCGCTGAACACCGTCTCAGCGTTCGCCGTCACCGCGCCGGTGGCGCCGTTGATGTCGCTGATCACGTTCTGCGTGACGGTAGGCGTCGCCCACAGGAATTCCCCAGTCTCGCGGTCCAGGGTGTACACCACGCCGGTCTTGCCCGGTATGCCCGTGATCACCTTGCGCACCTCGCCCCGTTGCAGGCGGGGATTGATCCAGCTCACGGCGCGTGGATCCGGATCCACTGCCGTATCGACGAGCAAGCGCTCGAAGGGGTGATCGAGATCCCAGTGGTCGTTCAGATGCTGGTAGTACCAAACGATCTCGCCCGTGTCGCCGTCGAGCGCGAGGGTCGAGTTGTGATAGAGGTGCTGGTTGTCGACGCCGCCAAGGAGAAACTTCGGTGCGGGCGACGTGACCGACGTTCCGACGTAGACGAGGTTCAGCTCGGGATCGTAACTCGGGACCATCCAGGAGCCGACATGAAGCCGCTCTTCGAACGGGATCTCACCCCACGTCTCGTCACCCGGCTCGCCTGGTGCGGGAATCGTCCGGCGGCGCCACACTTCCTCGCCGGTTGTCGCATCGTGCGCAACGATGACGCACGCATCGGGACCGCCGTCCGGTAAGCAGCCGCGACCCGAGTAGATCTTCCCGTTGCCGACGATGGGGCCCGAGGTCTGATGGGCCGGGTGCGTCGTGTAATCGAGGATCGGGTGCTCCCAGGCGAGCTGGCCGGTCGTCGCGTCGAGGGCGAACACGTTGATGTCGGCGCTGGTGTCGATGATCAGATTGCCGTAGATGGCGATGTTTCGATTATTGTCGAGCAACCCCCCGGCCGGGAGGTAATCACCGAGGTCCTCGGGGCGCTCACGTTGGTACTCCCACTTCAGGTCGCCGGTGATGGCGTCGATCGCCTGGATGATGTCGGCGGGGTTCGGCATGTACAGGACACCGCCATAGGCGAGCGGGGTACCCTGCTGACTGCCCGTTCGCAACGCGCGTGACCAGACCATGCGCAACTGGCTCACGTTGTCGCGGCCGATCTGGTCGAGTGGGCTGTAGCCCCAGCCGTTGAGGGTGCGGCGCCACATCAGCCAGTCACCCGGCGCAGGGTCCCGGAGCATCGCGTCAGTCACGGGAACGAACGCGGCCGACGACTGTGCGTACGTCGTGGCCGGTTCCGCCGCCAGAAACAGGATCGCGAACGAGAGAGCAAGAGCAGCGGATGCGGTACGACGCCATAGCAGCCCGTCGTGAAAGTCCCGCGTTGCACCGAGACCGACGATACGCCCGGCTGAGAGGGCACGAGGAGGGGGAGTACTCCCCGTACTTGACCGACGAGCGCCGCTGTCAGGCGGGATGAAGCGCCGGCCGAATGCAGCGAGACTTTCACGATGGGCTGCTAGGTGCATGGGAGCCTCCTAGCCGGAATATAGTCCAACGCTGGCTCAAACCCTAGCGGTGCCGGTGCCCACGACCAGACGACGAGAATGGTAGGATGGCAAGTTCTCAGTGATTGGCTTCCTGGAGGCCCGCGCTATGCGTACGCAGCTTCTCGTGATTGTTGCAGCCGTCGGTGTGACCGCCGGATGCGCGGCAGAACCCGAACCTCCCGCGCCCGAACCGGAAGCGGCGGCGCCAGCGCCGGTTCCGCTCCCGGCGATCATCGTCGCCGAGCGCGGCGGTTTCATTCCAGAAGGCATCGAGTACGACACCGCCGGTGGCCGGTTCCTCGCCGGGTCGCTGTCCGAGGGGTCGATCTTTGAGATCCATTCCGACGGTCGGGTGACCGCCGCCGTCAGCGATTCGGACCTCGTCTCGTCGGTCGGCATCGAGGCAGACGAGCCGCGCAATCGCCTTCTGGTGGCCAACTCCGACCGAGCGGCGTTCCAAGGGGGTACCGGTCAGGCCAAGCTGGGCGTCTACGACCTGACGACCGGCGACCGAATGGCCATGATCGATCTCGCCGCGGCGAACAGCGGTGCCGACGCCTACTTCGCCAATGATGTCACGGTGGGCGACGATGGCACCGCGTATGTGACCGACACGATGGCGAACGCAATCTACCGCGTCGACTCGGCGTACGAGGCCTCAGTGTTGCATCGATTCGACGGCGAGGGCGGACCCAACGGGATCGTGTACGACCCGTCCGGCCTGCTGCTGGTCGCGCACGGCGGAACGCTTTGGAAGGTCCCACTTGACGACCCCACTGGGGCAACTGAGGTCGCATTGCCGGAGGAGGTGCCGGGGCAAGATGGCATGGTGTGGACGAGCGACGGCCGGTTGGCGATCGTCAGCAGCTCCGGCAACCGTGTGGTGGCACTCCGAAGCTCGGACGGCTGGGCGACGGCGGAACTCGCCGGCGTCGCACCCTACGAGGTCCAAGCCACCACGGCGGCGGTCGCGGGCGACGACATCTACGTCGTTCACCCGCACTTCGCCGACGAGGATCCGCCGAGCGTGGAGCGCGTCGCGTTCGAATAGCGCTCGTCTCGTGGCCGTAACGAGGATTCTTGGACGTCAATCGGGCCGGCTGTTAGGGCCAGGGCGCGCACATGCGCGCCCAACGGCCGCGGAGTAGGGTTTTCGGGATATCCCTGCCCTCGACCACTGGTCGTAGCGTCCTGATTTGCATCGAAGATGCGGAGCGGCCGCGTGGGGCTCGAGGTGTAGCCCTGCCAGATTAGGGAGTCACAGTGACGGTCACGTCGACAGGCGTGTAGAGGTAACCGTCGTCGGCCATCCCGCGGATCACGTAGGTTCCCAGTTCACTGAAACGCGCCGTCGTCACGATCGCTCCGCCGGCCGGGATCGGCGGCGGCGTCCACCCGGGCGTGTGGTCGACCATCGGCGGTGTCCACGGGTCGAAGGTGACGGTGCCCGGCCCTCGGTGTTGAATCCAGGCGAGACGTAGACCGAGCGCGTTACGTCGACCCGGCGGGCGGCTCTGACGCGCGGGACGCGTCTCGGGGATCCCGTCGTCGTCAATAACGGCGGTCAGGGTCAGCGGTGCTCCTGCGGTCACCGTTCGGCGGTCCTCTTCGATGAGCGTGATCGACGGCGCCGCATTGACGATGTCGGGCGCGCCCCCGCCGCTCCGGTTCATCGCGATCACCTGCTCGTCGATGATCTGCTCCGGCACGAGCCACCCGACCGCCCGGTCGGTGCGTCCATGGGCGGTGACCGTCCAGACCAGCTCCTTGTCGCCCCAGTCGGCGGGCACGCGCACCCGGAAGCTGAAGCGGTGGCGTCGTGGATAGAAAAACGTCGGCTGTCCGCGATCGATGTCGCCGGGTTCGAAGTAGTTGTCCGGGCCGACCGAGAGGTTGAGGTATTCCTCGTAGTTCCGGTTCAGATAGCCGAACACCATGGTGAAGCTGCCATCCGCGTTCTGCTCCCACCCTTCGAACACCGGCTGCAGATTCTGCCCGCTGTGATAGGTCTGTGCAGTCGCGGCGGAGCTTCCGCCGAGTACAAGGGCGCCACAGAGGCCCAGCATGAGTCGCCGGGATTTGGCCAGCTGACCGAGGCGCGCCGCTCGCGCACGTCCCGAAGGAACCCTCCCGATTCTCACCACTGGCGCCCCTTGTTCTTAGTCGTTGCTGGACCGCTTCGCGCGCGCCTCGAGCGTCTCCTGATATGCCTTCTCCGGCATGTGGAAGAAGCTCATCCAAGCGAAGCTCATGTCATCGATCGATCGGTTGCCGAAGCCCACCCAGTTCTTCGGGTCGGGATTGTAGCGATTGGCCGCGGTGTTGTCGTGCCACCCCATGACGTGGAGGATCGTACCGGCTGGGAGCAAGGGTGCCTGCTCATCCGCGTAGTTGTAGACGATGTGCCAGCCAAAGTTGTGCCCCGTGCAACTCAGTGTTTCGATCCGGCCGTTGGGGTGAATGGCCTCTACGCACATCCGCTTGCCCCGAATGTGCATGTGCGGCTGGAACCCGGTGACCTGTGTCGGCTCAGGGAGCACGTAATAGCCGTCGCTCCGCACGTTTTCCGCACCAGGTGGAATGTCAAGCGTATCGAAGCTGTCTCCCACATGGCGTGAGATGAGGACGCGCTCGGGCACGTAGCCCTTCGGATACAGCTGGAACCCGACGCGCGTCCGATCCGTGACTGCCTCGCCAACCGAGCTGTAGTGCATGTTGAAGCGGATCTGCGCGCCGGCCTTGATCAAGCGACCCGTCCCATCAGGGAAGATGTCGCCGTTCTTGCCCATCGCGTACTCGTTGAGGAAGCCGCCGCCCTCCTCACCATCCTCTTCTTCCCAGCGCATCGACGTCGCGACGTGATGGACGACCCGGTAGGCACCCGGCGACGGTTTGGTCTCTACCGCCTTGATGTAGCGATCCTCCGTGAGACGTGAATCCGCCCATATATCGAGCCAGCGGTCGGCGTCCACTGCGCCGATCGTCTGCTCCTCGGGGAGCTCGACGACCCACTCCGGTGTGCCGATACGCCACTCGTCGAGCGACGCCAGCTCGATGGGCGGCGGCGCGTCAGCCGGGTTGCCGCGCGGGGCACCCGCGTCGACCCATAACCCGACGGTGGCGATCTCCTCGTCGGAGAGCGACGGGTCTTCCTTGAAGGCACGGACGCCGACATTTGACTCGACATACCACGGCGGCATCTCGCGCTGCGCGGTGCGGTCGCGGATCGCACGCGCCCATGGCCGTACCTCCTCGTAGGTCAACAGTGACATCGGTGCGACCGACCCGGGCCGATGGCACCGCTGGCACGAGCGCTGCAGGATGGGGAGGACGTCCTTGGTGAACGTGACCGGTACGTCCCCTTGTGCACCCGCCACGGTTGGCGCCGCGAGTAGGCTGATGCCTGCGATGAGCAGAGTACAGCCCGCGAGCGACACACTGCGACCGAGAGCTCCATATCTGGCGATCATCTTACGGCCTCCGTGGTGCCGCGGCGCAAGCGCCGTGCACGTGATCCGCCCCATCGGCGCGCCATGACTATTCGTCAGCGCACCCTGAAGTGTATACATCCCCGGGTCACCTTGACCCGCGCCGGTCTAGATGAACTCCGTGCCTGCCTCGAAGGGGCTCCCTATTGACTCGCGGCGACCTCGTCATAGAACGCCTGGAGCGCGGCCGGGGTCAACGGCCACTCGAGGTCGGCTGTGTCGACACGCTCAGCGACGTCGCCCCGCGCCACACCTGCATCGATCGCGGCCGTCATCCGCTCGCGCAGCGTCTGCATCCGGTCCCGGAACGCGCGAACGTCGTCTTTCGTCAGGATCGGCCCGTGTCCGGGAATCACCGTATCGAAGTCGAGCTCGAGCACACCGTCGAGCGTGGCCGTCCATTCGACCCCGCTGCCTCCGTTGCCGTAGTCCATGAACGGCGAGAGCGTGCTACCGTCCGACCGCTCACCCCAGACCACCAAGTCTCCGGTGTGAATGGTGCGGAGATCGGGAAAGTGGATGACGGCATCACCGTTCGTGTGACCCCGCCCGAAGTGATGGGCGCGCGCCTCGACGCCGCCGAGGAACACCGCGGTCTGGTCGGTGAACACGATGCGCGGAGCCCCCGTCTGCTCGCTGCGGATGATGTTCACGCGTGCGTTCCGGTGCGCGATCACTTCCCCGATCGCCATGAAGTCGGCGTTGCTCCCGGCGTGGTCGAAGTGATGATGCGTGTCGAGCACGAACTTGACCGGCTGCGCCGTCACTTTCCTGACCTCGGCCGTGATCATCTCAAAGCTGTGCGAAAACTTGTTGTCGACGATGATGACCCCGTCATCGGTCACACGAACAGCGACGTTGCCGCCGGTCGTACTCCCATCGTAACCGGGGATGACGTACAGACCGCGCTTCCCCTCGACCGGCTTGATCGCCGTCAGCTCGGCCAGCCGCTCCGGGCTGATCGCTGGCTGACCGGCCGGCCGTTCGGCGACGGTGAGCGCCGCGCCAGCGATTACAACAAGAGAAAGCCCGACAATGATTCTCAGCTCACGCATCTGCCTGTACCCTTGTCTGAACGGTGAGAGGGTTCGACTGTATCGTGGGCCCTCGGTTCGCGCAAACCTGTGGTCGCAGGCGATCGGCGTCATGACAGGAGGTCGAATCCCTCTCGGCGCGAGGCGCCGCGGAGCCGCTCATCGAGGCTGACGAATCCTTTGCCAATTGGCCGCTCCCCTCGCCACGTGAGGGCGGCAGCCAGCTGGAGCGTATCGGCGGCGCGGAGCGGATGCACCGCGAGCAATCGCCCTGCGCGGCGTCGCAGTTCGTCGACAGGAACGATCGTGTCGGCATCTTCGACGAGCGCGCGCAGGCGATCGGCCGGCGGAGCTGGCCTCGCCGCCGTCTCGTGTCCAAGGATCAGTCCGTCTGCGCATCGACGATGGCAACCCCCCAGGGGCGCTCGCCGACCGCGATCGTCTCGACGACGGTCAGGCTCTCCACCTCGACGACCGTCACGTCGTTCGACGGGCCGTTCGCGGTGTAGAGATAGCGGCCATCGAGGGTGATGGCAATGCCCCATGGTCGCGTGCCGACCTCAACGGAACCCACAGGCTCGAGCGTGGTCGCGTCAATCGCGATGACCGTGCCGCCGCGGCCGCTGGTGACATACACGCGCGATCCGTCCGGTGACACGACCACGCCCATCGGGCGCACCATCTCGCCCGTCAGCTCGACGGTGTCAATCACCGTATGGGTGGCGGTGTCGACAACCGAAACGGTGCCACCGTTCTCCGCGGTGATGTAGGCCCGCGTGCCGTCGGGCGAGAACGCCGACGCGCGAGGCCGGGCGCCTACCGCGAACTGCGCGATGACCTCGTGCCGCGCCGTATCGATGACGGAGACCTGGCTGTCGTTCTCGGAGGTGACGTAGACGACACTGCCGTCCGGGCTAATGCGCACGCCTTCTGGTTCGTCTCCGACGGGCAGGCTCGCAACAATCTCGCCGCTCGCGATCTCGACTACGCTGGTCACACCGCCGTCCTCGTTGGCGACGTAGAGGCGCGCACCATCGGCACTGACCGCGAGCTGCTCGGGATCGGTCCCCGCCTTCACGATCGTCACGATGCGCTCCGTGGCGACGTCGACGATGCCGATGCCGTCCGCGGCTCGGTCGGGCGGCGGCAGCGTGCTTTCGTCGGTGCCCGGCGGCGCTGGCGGAGACCCGCTCAACGCAACAAAGAGTCGTGTGCCGTCGGGCGAAACTTTGATGCCGCGTGGTCGCTTACCGAGAGGCACGGTCGCGAGCACGTCGTGCGAGCCACCGGCAATAACACTCAGATCACCGGAGCCCTCGTTGGTCACGTAGATGCGGTACGGAATCGCCTCAGCCGAAGGGACCGCCGGGGCGGCGGGCGCCGACTCCGGCCCAGGTGCGTCGCCGCCCCCGCAGCCGACCAACACGGCGAGCGCCAACAAAACGGGCATTCCGGGCTGCATCGCGGTCATGGCTCCACCGTGATCTGCCCCATCGCCCAGGGGTGATCCTCGCAGTGATACGTATGGGTGCCGGCATGGTCCATCCGCACGTAGCCCCACTGTGCTCGCCGGAGCGGTCCGGTGCTCCAGGTTCCATCTATTGCCGACACGGTGTGCGAGATGTCGCCGCTGTTGACGAAGGGGACAGGCACAGCGCCTGTCCCCTTCCGAACGATAAGCCAAGTCTGGGCCATGTCCGGCCTCTCCAGCCCTAGCTCACGGCTCCGAGCTCCTAGCCCGTGTGCCTGCCTATTTCGCCAGTGGATCCGGCCGAATTTGGAAGTGCACCATCTTGCTCTTGGTGCCCTTGCCGCCTTCGGTGTGCCAGACGTAGTTCGTCCCGTAATTGGCCCAGAGGCCGCGGCCCTTCCACCCGGCATTCGGATCGTCGATCCGCCCGTCGAGCCCACGCGAGTAGAAGGCCATCGGATACGGCACCCGGAGGATGGTCCACTCGCCGGTCTCCGGATCAAGTGCCAGCAGCGAATCCGACGTCGAACCGTCGGCAACCGGAATGTTCTCGCCAAGGCCAAGCGTGTTGTGCTGGTCGACCCAGCTGTAGTAGTGGAAGTCGGCGCTACCCGGCGTATCGACACCCTTCATCTGCGGGCCCGGCACCTGATAGAGCGTCCAGCCTTCGGGGCAGTGCTGGCCGGTCGCGTCGGGTCCGTTGGTGATCGAGCACTTGGTCCGGTCGAAGCTCGCCATATGGCTGCTGCCCGACAGCGCTGTCCAGATGACGCCGTTGCGATCGACGTCGATGCCACGCGGCGCGCTACCCGTCTTCACCGAATCGATGTCGGGATTCTCGATCGATGGCGGTTCATAGACCTCGGCAACGCAGGTCTCGGGCGGGTTGTCCCCGCGGTCGAGACGGACCAGACGGCCAGGGAACGGCCCGGTGCGGCTGATCCAGATTGAATCATCAGTCGGGCTCGCGATGATGCCGTAGCCAAAACCACCGATCCGCGTGTCCAGGCTCGAGTCCACTTCACCCTCGCCACGTGGGTTCGGCTCGTTCCACGGCTTGGTGATCTTGCCGTCCCCGTTTGTATCGATGACGGTGGGGCACCACCCCTGCGAGAACCGCTCGTCGCCGGTCTCGTCATAGACCTTCGTATCGATCCAACCGATGACGTTGCCGTCGCCGCTGAACCAAAGCGTGTCGTTCGCGTCCTCGCCGAACTGCAGGTGATGCGTCCCAAAGCAGGTATCGATCAGCACGAACCGTTCGGTCTCCGGGTCGTAGTACGACGCTTGCCGACCGCTCATCGACAGTGGGAAGAACTCCGCGTAATCGTTGTCCGACCCTTCCTTACACCAGTCCGGGTTCGGACGGGCCCGGATTGTCGACGTCAGCCAAACGCGACCCTTTTGGTCCATCATCGGGTTGTGGGGATCGGCCGAGTTCTCGTGCCCATCCGGTCCACCCCGGCCCCAGAGGATCTGGTCGCCCCAGTAGTACGATGGCTGGAGTTGTGTCTGCGGGAAGCGTGACGGGACGCTGTCGGGGTCCTCTGGCCGAACTGGAATCGGCAATTCGACGGCCGTGTTCGCAATCGGGTCGACCACGGTCAAACTGCCATGCCCCGCCGAGACACCGTAGACCGGTCCGCCGCCGTTGACCGTCGGGTTCCGCTTGTCGGTGGTGATCTCGTCGTGGATGAAGGCTGTGTCTTGTCCCCAGTCCCACATGGTCACTACGAGATTCCGCTCAACGCCCTTCGGACGGGGTGGTCTCGGCGGCGTCTCACCTGCCGCGATGCGGTCTGTCCAATCCGCGAACATCTCGAGCGCGCGCTGCCGCCCGAACCTGTTCATCGTGCCGTTCATCCCGGTGCCGCGCTGACCGGTCTGGATGCGGTGATCCCACGCCGCCACCGTCGAGTCAAAGTCGTCGCGACGCTGCACGACGCGTGTCGCCGTATTGCCGAGCTGATGGCAGAGCTGGCAGCCCTGCTTCATGATGTCGACCCACGCCCCTTGGCTCTTGAGGTTCTCTGAGATTCCGTTGCCGTCGGGACCGGTGCCGGGGAACTCATGCGCGGCTGGCGGCTCGATCAGTGAGTACCAGTAGTTACCGGGGTAGTACTGCGCCGCGGCTCGCTCGTTCGGCGCCACGACGCCCGTGAGACTCACGTCGTCGGTCGTCGGCGACAGCTTGACCTTGTCGGAGTCGACCAGGCCGTAACCACGCACCCAGACGTCATAGGTCACGTCGGGAAGCTCGGGGAGCAGGAACCGTCCGTTGTCGTCGGTCACGACGATCTTGACAAACTTGGTTTCGAGCTCCTCGGTCTCGGCGATGACCCAGACACCGGCCTCACGACCGGCGCTGCTCTCGACGACGCCACTGATGTACCCTTCGGCCGCCGCGGCCTCCTCGGCGCTTGGCAGGGCCACGATGGCACCAATCAAGACACCGACTGCGAGCGTGCAAACGGCCAGGCGCACCCGCGTGCGCCGTGGTGATTGTGTCCGGGCGCTCATAACGACTCCTCCTCGTTCAGCATCTCAATCGGGTGTTTGGGAAACCGGTTTACGTTCGTGCACACGGTCACGGCTGCTGGAGCTGCGCAGCGGCGGCCAAGCGTTCTTCCGGCGACAGGTCCTCCGGCCGGCGTGTTCCTGTATCGGGGTCAGCACCGAGCTCCGTCAGCAGCGTGACCAGGTGCGGATGACGGTTGAAGGTGTTCGGGTAGAACACACCCTGCGCAATCGACAGGGCCGACCACCCCTTCGCGTTCACCGCGTCGATGTCGCCGCCGTTCTCGACGAGGAACCGCACGATGTCCTCGGCGCCGCGATGGATGGCTCCGTGCAGCGCGGTGTCACCGTTGGCGTCAACCGCGTTCACGTCGTTACCGAGCTCCCACGCCAGCGTCACCGCTTCGAGCGCCTCCTCGTTAGTCCCGGGGTTTTCCCCGATCTTCCAGATCCCGACGCCGGCGGCCGCCATTAGCGGCGTCACGCCTTCCTCGGTCGTCACGGCAGGATCGGCCCCGAGCTCGACAAGCAACCTCATCATCTCGACGTCGGCCACCTTGGCCGCCTGGAGAAAGGCCGTCGACCCGAGGCGCCTCAACATGTTGCGATTCCCGTCCCTCGGCTCTGTCGTCTGCCGTGCATCGACGTTGGCCCCGGCCGACACCAGCGCACGCACCATGTCGAGTCCGTCGAGCTCACCCAGTGGGACCGGGAACGGGGGGTTTCGGCCGAGGTTGGGCCGGCGCGTCCAGACCACCTGATGCAGCGCCGTCCAGCCGTGCGCCTCGGCGTTCGCGTCGGCCCCCGCGCTGAGGAGCGCGTCGGCGAAGTCGTACTCGGCGTTGAACACCGCCAGGACAAGAGCGCTCATCTCGGTCTTTGGCAGCGTGTCGTCGACGTTGGCCCCGGCGGCGACAAGGACACCGAGCGCCTCGACGTGACCCTCGCGTGCGGCGAACAGTAGTGGTGTGAAGCCCCCCTCTGACCGCGCGTTGACATCGGCGCCCGCGCGGATCAATGCCTCAGCCGCGGCGATCTGGTTCTGCGCCGCCGCCCACATCAACGCGGTCTGGCCGCGCCAGCCCTCCGCGGCGTCCACCGCGGCGCCATGCGCGAGCAACGCGCGCACCGCGTCGACATTGCCGGTTCGCGCCGCGACCATAAGCGGCATCTCACCTTCCGGGTTGGAGCGATTGGCGTCGGCACCCGCCTCGAGCAGCCGGGCAATCATCGGCGCGCTTCCGTTGATCGAGGCAAGCGCGAGCGGTGTTACACCGTAACGATTCGTCGGGTCAGCGGACGCACCGGCAGCGAGCAGCAACTCGGCTAGCTTCAAATGGTTGCGATGCGCTGCCCAGTGGAGCGCGGTCGTGCCGTCGGTCTCGGTCGCGTTGATATTGATGGCGTCGGTGATTAGCCTCTCAACCAGCGGGGCGTCGCCGGCTTTGATCGCGTCAATAAGGGAATCCTCGGCACCTGCAACTCCGACACTGAGAATTGCAAGCAACGGAACCACCCATAACGGTGCGTTCTTCATCATCGCGCCCACTACGACAAGTCTTGCTCTGCGTGCACGCATGGACTTCGGCTCTGCCTGGTCGCCTTTGCGCTCTGTGTTATGTCTTACGTCTTATGGGCCCCAAAGCCTTGAGACCTCAGCCCTAAGACTCGAGCAACACGCCCTCACACCCCACTCAACGGCTCAAGCGGCAGATGCCCCGTGCTGTCGCCCAAGCCCTCCGCCGGAACACCGGCCTTGTCGAGCATGCTCACGAGTAAGTTCGTCATCGGGGTTTCGCCATTGAACTTGAGATGCCGTCCCCCCACGAGCGTGCCGGCACCGCCACCCGCGAGGATGAGCGGAAGGTCCATGTGCGAATGCTGGTCGCCATCGCTGATGCCGCCACCGTAGAGGATCATCGCCTGATCCAAGAGCGTCCCATCGCCGTCAGGCGTCGCCTTGAGCTTCTCGAGGAAGCCCGCGAGGAGACTGACCTCGTACGTATTGATCAACGCGTATTTCTCAAGCCGCTCGGCGTCCAACTGGTGATGGGACATCGCGTGATGCGGGTCGGGCACGCCGATTTCGGGGAAGCTCTGCGACGTCTGTTCGCGGCCGATCAGGAACGTGAAGACCCGCGTGATGTCGGCCTGGAACGCGAGCGCCTGGAGGTCGAACATCAGCTTCGCGTGCTCGTCGAACGACTCGGGGACGCCGACCGGCCGCTCGAGCACCGCTGGCAGCGCCGCGTCGGTCTGCGCCTCGGAGCGTTGGATCCGCCGCTCGATTTCCCGCACGGCGTCGAGATACTGCGTGACGCGCGAGCGATCGCCAGCACCGAGCGTGCGCTCGAGTCTCGCCATGTCCTCGCGGACCGCATCGAGGATGCTGCGGTCATCTTGCAACCGCGCGGCGCGTTGCTCCTCGGTGCCGCCTTCCCCGAACAGCCGCTCGAAAACGACCCTCGGGTTGTGCTCCATCGGCAACGGCGTGGTCGGCGACCGCCAGGAGAACGTGTTCGAGTACACGCAGCTATAGCCGTTGTCGCAGTTGCCGATGACGAAGCTGTTCTCCAGCGCGAGCTCTAGCGACGGCAACGGCGTGTCCTGACCGAGCTTGGCGGCCGCGAGCTGATCGACCGTCGTGCCTGCTCGTACGTCCGCGCCCTCGGTACGCTTTGGATGGACGCCGTTCAGCCACACTGTGCTCGCGCGCGAGTGCTCTCCGTTCCCGTCGCCCCACGCCTCGGCCTGCCGGTGATCGAGGCCGCTCGGAATCACGATCTGATCGCGGACGTTGGCCAGCGGCTGCAGGATGCGCGAGAGTTCAAGAGCCCCGCTCTCGCCCTCCGGCGTCCACTGCGACATGTTCGCGCCGTTCGGGATGTAGATGAAGCCAAGCCGCGGCACCGCCTTCGCCGCCGTCTTGGCAAGGGCCGACGCGGCGGGGACCATCGCGTCGAGCAGTGGCAGTGCCAGTGTCGCGCCGATTCCGCGCAGGAAGGTGCGCCGCGGCAGCGACCTCTTTGTGATGATCATGACGGCGATCTCCTCATCTGAAACGGCACGCTGTCGACGACGCCCAGGATGAGCGACGACAGACGGTAGTCGTTCTTGGCCGCGTTGCGGACGATGGCCCGGATAGCGACAGCATCGTAATGCTCAACCCCACGACCCAGCGCATAGATCAGGAGCTTCTCGGTCACGGTGGTCACGAAGCGGTCGGGGTGCCGCAACAGCGCGGCCTTCAACCCCGCCGGTCCTTCGTACTCGGTGCCATCGGGCAGCGCGCCAGAGGCGTCGATCGCGGCGTTTGTCTCACTTCGATCGCGCCAGCGCCCGATCGCGTCGAAGTTCTCCAGCGAGAGGCCGGGCGGATCCATAAGCTGGTGGCAGCTAGCGCACACGGGGTTGGCGCGATGCTGCTCCATCGCCTCTCGCATCGACAGCGGCGCCCCGCCCTCGGCGGTCTCGAGGTCGGGCACATCGGGCGGCGGCGGTGGTGGTGGTGTGCCGAGAATATTCTCAAGGATCCACTTGCCACGGAGCACGGGCGAAGTCCGGTTGGCATACGACGTCACCGTGAGAATACTGCCGTGACCCAGCAACCCACCCCGGACATCGTCGTCGAGCGCGACCCGCCGGAAGTGGCTGCCGCCGACGTTGGGGATCCCATAATGCTGGGCCAATCGCTCGTTGACGAACGTGTAATCCGCAGCCAACAGATCGAGCGTGCTTCGGTCTTCGCGGAGCACGCTGGTGAACAGTAGCTCGGTCTCCCGCCGGAACGCCTGCCGCAATCCCTCGCCGAAGTCGGGGAACGCGTCTTCGTCCGGCTGCACGGCGGCCGCGTTGCGCAACGTCAGCCACTGGCCGGCGAAATTCGTCACGAGCGCGTCAGACCGTGGATCGGCGAGCATCCGGCGCGCTTGTCGATCGAACTCGTCGGTGTCGGAGAGCTCGCCGCTGGTCGCCACATCGAGCAGCTCGTCGTCCGGAATGCTGCTCCAGAGGAAGAACGACAGCCGCGACGCGAGCTCCAGATCGCTGAGCCGATAGTTTGTCCCCGGCGTGACGCCGTCCGGGTCGCGCTCGACCCGAAACAGGAACTCGGGGCTGACGAGCAGCCTACGGAGCGCCATCTCGATGCCGGTTTCAAAGCTGCCCTGCGTACGTCCCCGCTCGTAGAACGTTAGCAGCCGCACCACGTCGTCGTCGGTCACCGGCCGCCGATATGCTCGGCGCGCGAGCCTGGAGAGGATCTGCCGGGCACAGGCGGCCTCGCCGGCGGGCTCTGCCCGGGCAGGGCGACAACTGAATACGCGCGCGTAGCTCGGTGTCTCCTCGATGGGACGCGCGCCGCTCGCCTCGTACGGACCGGCGATGGTGACGCTCTCAACGTAGGGCTGATACCGCGAATCGCCGCCCGAGCCCTCGCCGGTGAACGGCCGCAGGTACAGCTTGCGAATGCCCTCTGGCTCGGCCGACGTCTTCCGCAGAAACGCCACACCCACCTGTCGAGGCCCGGCCTTGATCGGAATGCGCACCTTCAGCGTGCCGATGGTCGGAACGTAGAGCCCGCGTGGATCGTCGGGGTCCGGTGTCTTGCCGACAGTCAGCAAGTCGACGCGATCGCCGTCGACGGTCACCTCGAGCTGGTGTGACTCGATGCGCAGCGGGCCATCGGGCATGACCTCGATGACGTATTCCGCGTCCTCGGGGAAGTTATAGTCGACGAGCACCCCGCCGCGCGTCCCGAACGGCAGCCCTTCGAGACGCTCGTCTTGTCCGAGATCCGACGCGATGCGAAACGTGTTTGCGGTCGGTGACGGCACCGGCGACGCGACCGCGAGACGGCTAATCTTGCGCGCCGCTGAGAGATAGCGCTCCATCAGCGTTGGCGAGACGCCGAGCACGCCGGCGATGTTGTCGAACCCGTAGCTCGTATCATCGGCCGGCAAGAGCTGATCGACGTCCGCGTCGAGCGCCAGCAGATCGCGTACGGCATTGCGGTACTCGGTGCGGCTCAGGCGATGAAACGTCTCGGTGCGACCCGGATTGGGATTCGAGGCCGCGGCGCGATCGAGCTCACGCTCGATCCGGGCGCGAAACGCGTCATAGATGTCCTGGTCCGGACGCGGCCTGGGACGCGGCGGCATCGCGCCGGCCCTCAGCTTCCGGACGACCTTCTCGAACGCCTCGGAGTGTGCGGCCACATCGTCGATGTCGATCGCGTCGAACGAGAATCCCCCGGTTCGTAGCCGGTCGTTGTGACAGGTAACGCAATAACGGTCGACGAGCGCGCGCTCGGCGGAGACGGCGCCTGCCACGCCCTGGCCGGCACCGGCGCCGGCGGCAGACAGATCGATCGACCCGGCGCAGACCGCTGTCAGCACGACTGCGCCGGCGACAGACAAACCTCTCAACATCGAGTTCGGGGGACCCCTCTGACCTTCCTCATGGAACGCTCAGAAACCGTTAAGCGTAAGAAACAGCCTAGTTTGTACGAACGCGCGGGGGGTGTCAATCACTCAGTGCGCCTACGGTTTCAGACGGCACCGCGCGCCCGATGAACGCGCTCCAGATGGCCGAGGAGCGCCGAGGTGGGCACGCGCGCACACCCCGATTCGGATGATGTGAATCCGCGGTTCTGAGCGCTATGATGGGACCGTGGCGCGAACATGGTGGCTCCCTCCGACCGAACGCAGCGTCACGTGTCGTCGGCCGGCCCATCAACATGAAAGGACGGCAGTCATGGCCTCTTCACGACGGCGATTCCTGCAGAGCGCGGCGACGATGGGGGGCGCGGCGCTCGGGGGACGCGCGAGCGCCTGGAACACGAACACAGTGGCGCGCGAAGCTCCGGCAGGAGGCTTTTCCCCAACGGCACTGCTCGCCGAGCATGAAGCGGAGCGGGCAGCCCCCGCCGCCACCAGGTCCGCTGCCGTCCAAGCCGATCCGCGCATGCCCACCCAGGCGGAGGTGGAATCCTGGTACACCGACCGGCGCAACTGGGGACGATGGGGCGACGACGACCAGATGGGCGCGGTCAACCTGATCACACCCGCGAAGAGCGCGGCCGCGGCGGCGCTGGCGCGGAAGGGCCGGAAGGTCTCGATGAGCCGGGTCTTCGAGCCGGCCCAGCATTTCATGCGCAAGAGCCCCCGACCGGGCGGCGCCGGCGCCGTGGTCGACTACTACGGCTTCATCTACCACGGCCAGACCATCACCCATATCGACGGTCTGTGTCATATGTGGGACCGAGACGGGATGTGGCAGGGGCGCGACCCCGACGTCGAGGTGACCTCGCAGGGTGCCCACTTCGGCACCATCGACGCCTGGAGCGACGGCATCATCACGCGCGGCGTCCTGATCGACGTGCCGCGGCATCGGAGCGCGTCGCACGTCACCCCAGGGAACCCGGTCCAGGGCTGGGAGCTCGAGGAAGCGGCGCAGGAGCAAGGGGTCGCGGTCGAACCGGGTGACGCGTTGCTCGTCTACAGTGGCAGGGAGCGATTCATGGCGTCCGGCGGCGAGTACGCGGGCGGTGACCGCCCGGGGCTCGGCGTCACCTGCGCCAAGTTCATCCGCGATCACGACGTGTCGCTCCTCGGGTGGGACATGATGGACGCGCGCCCGGATCCCTACGGGATGGCGTTCCCGGTTCATGGGGTTCTCTTCAACTACGGCGTCGCTCTGCTCGACAACGCCCTGCTGGAACCGCTGGCCAACGCTTGCGCCGAAGAGGGGCGCTACGAGTTCATGTTCATGGGTCTGCCGCTCAAGGTGGCGCGCGGCACGGGCAGCCCGGCGAACCCCATCGCGATGTTTTAGCGCAATTGACAATGAACATGCGTCGCGCGGGCGCCGTGGCCGCCACGCTCGGCTTGGGCCTCGCCGGCATCGGCCAGAGCACAGCGCAGCAAACCGCGCCCCGTCCAGGCATCGCCATTCAGCTCACGGATTCCGTACCGCAGGACGAAGGGATCGTGCGTGGCCGCATGCTCGACGCCTCCTCTGGGCGACCCCTCGCGCAGGCGACGGCACATCGTTTATCTCGACCTCCGCGACGCTGAGACCCGACGGTGCGTTTGCGCTGGACGGTGTGATCGGCCCCGCGACGTTGTATGTGCGCGACCTCCCATCACGCTGGACGGTCAAGGCAATTGAGCTCGGCAACTCGGACATCACTGACCGGCCAATCGATTTCAACGATGCCAGCCAGCCCGCGCACATCGTTGTGACCGACCGACGGACGCACCTCACGGGGACGGTGACCGATTACACGGTTGTCGTCTTTCCCGCCGACACCGAGCGTCGGACGGCCTACTACCGGTACATTCGAGGCATCCAGCCGCGCCATGACGGGACGTATCGTGTCGAAGGGCTGCCGCCCAGCGATTACGTCGCGTCGCGGTCGAGTCGATCCTGCAGCACGCGTGGCACGATGCCGAGGTGTTGAAGCGCCTGTGGTCTCGGGCCACCTCGTTCCACCTCGACGAGGGCGAGCGAAAGACGCCCGACCTCCGACTGGAGCGGATGCCACGAGATCTGACGGAACTGCAGTAGCAGGATCGGCCTTAGTCCGGTCGGCCCTTCATCATGCGGAGCGGATTGTAGGTCAACGTCACCTCGCCATTCTGATTGACCACGCGATTGTCCGTGCGCACGAGCGCACGATTGCCCTTCGATGCCGGCTTGATCTGGGTGACCGTGCCTTCCACATGAATCGTGTCCCCGGCAAACGTCGGTGCTTTGACGTCAATTTCACAGCTCAGGAACGCAATGCCGGTGCGCGAGATCGTCGCGGGGATCACCAACCCCTCCGCCATGGAGAACACGAGCGCGCCCGGGACGAGGCGACCGGCGAAGTTTGTGTGTTCCTCTAGGTATACGCGAGACGTGAATAGCTCCTCGGTCATGCCCGAGACGCCCACGAAGTTCAAAATGTCGGTCTCGGTGATCGTGCGACCGAGGGTTTGAAACGCATAGCCCTCGTGCCAGTCCTGATAGTAAAAGCCGTGCCCTAGTAGCTCCACGTGTGCGTCGCTCCTGTCTAGACGTTCATCATCAGGTCAGCACTGCCGTCCCTTGGCCGTCGATCCGGACGGTGCGACCGCAGAACTCCTCGTGACACATCGCATCGAGGACCTCCGGCGTCTCGATGTTGGCCCATGTGCGCCGACCGTCGGGCAGGCGACACGCCAGATGCGCGACTGACGGGTCGGTCCCTGAGTCGGTGGTCTTCGCGTAGATCGCCGAGTGCGACCGCGTCGGCGTTGCCACCTTCTCGCCGAACGTAACGGTATAGGACTCGATCTCCGCGGCGCCGGCGACGTTGACCGTCACCTCTCGTCTCGGCTCGCGATCCACCTGCGCCTGGAGGTCCTGGTACGCGTATCCCCGCGCGGACGGCTCAGCGCCGTAGAGACCGAACGAGTGCTTCGTAAGCATCCCGCCATTCGCGGTAACGAGCGCCCGCCCGCCCGGTGTCTCCCGCAGGAGTTCCGCGGTCCGTGCGATGGCGTGCATGACGTAGTTGTTGAGCGGACCGCCACCGAACGTCAGACCGCCGGTAACCGACAGGGGTCGGTCCTGCGACAAGCCCAGCTCGTTCGCCGCGATCTGGACGGCGCTCGGGAAGCAGCTATAGAGGTCGACGAAGTCGAGGTCGTCGAGCTCCACCTCCGCCAACTCGAGCGCCCGCCGTCCCGCGATGCGGATGGCCGGCGACGCGTGGAGAGTGTCGCGCTCGGACACGAAGTAGTGGTCGTAGGCGTCGGTCCCACTCAGGGGAAAGATCATCTTTCCCGGCGCGATCCCGAGCGACCTGGCCGTCTCGAGCGAACAGAGGATGAGGGCCGCGCCCATGTCGACCCGCATGTTCGCGGTCATGAGTTTCGGATACGGGAATGAGATGGGTCGGTTCACCACTGACGCGATGCGAATTTCTTCCGCCGTCACCTCGCGGCGGATCCAGGCACTCGGGTTCCCCTGGGCCGCCGTGCTGAAGCGTGCCCAGAGCCGCGCGATCCGGTCCTGGTGCTCGTCGACTGACTCGCCCGCATGGTAGCGGAGCGCGTTCTCGAACATCGCGTAATACGGCGCCGGTCGCTGAAGTCCACGCGCCATTTCGGCCTCGTGGCGCGTCCACTTCGAGGTCCCGTACTCGACGTCGGGTGCCGGGATCGAATCGGGTTGCTGGTCCGCCAACCAGTCGAGCTCGATCCCTGCGCGTTGCGCCCGTGCCATGGTCCGGCCGCATTCGGCTCCCGTGAGGATGACGACGTCGCGCACACCCTCACGTATGTCGACGGCGCTTCGGTTGAGCACCATCTGCACGTGATTGCCGCCCAGCACGGACACGCCTGTCTCGATTGCGCCACAGGCAAGGGTCTCGGCGATGGCGAGGCCTGGATTCCGATACGCCCAGATGCCCTTGATGACGCGAATGGAACTCGTCTTGGCCAGGAGTGACGGCGCCCCGGCGTCGGCCGCGGCGTCGCGGACGGCCGCGATCATGAGCCCGAGCGGCGCCTGTGCCTCGGCGGGGTCGTCGACGCGTTGCAGACGCTGGCCGATGCCGACCAGCACGGGCGTGCGTTCTATCATCTCCGTCGTAAGCGTCTCGATCGAGCCCTACCCCATCCTATCGGGCAACCACAGCGCGATTGCCGGGAACGCGATCACGAGCGCGATCACGATGAGCTGACCAATCACGAACGGGAGCACGCCCATGAAGATGTCGCCCATCGGGACCTCAGGCGCCGTCCGCCGCATCACGAAGACGTTAGCGCCGATGGGCGGCGTCACGAGCGCGACCTCGGCCATCATCACCGCGAAGACCCCGAACCAAACCGGGTTGATCCCGAGCTCACCCACCACGGGCATCACGAACGGGATTGTCAGCACCAACATGCCAAAGACGTCGACCATCGCACCCAGTACCAGGTAGAGCAGCACGAGGAGCAAGAGGAAGGACACGCGTCCCAGCTCCAGCCCGACCAGCATCGCCACCAGGTTTTCCGTGATCCCCGTGATCGCCAGGAAGCGCGCCACGAGATAGCCGCCGATGATGATCGCGAAGATCATGGCGCTGACCAGCGCCGTCTCCTCAAGCGCCTTGGCCATAGCCCGCTTTGTTACGCGGCGCCGGGTTGCGGCCGTCAACAGCACGCCCGTGCACCCCACCCCCGCCGCTTCGGTGGGGGTGAAGATGCCCCCGTAGATGCCCCCGATTACCAGGAAGAACAATGCCAGGATCGGTAGGAGGCCCATCGTCGACGCCCATCGCTCGCCCCAGGTGGCTCCGGGCCCGGGCGGCCCCAGCGAGGGAGTCACGACGCACCGGATCAGGATGATCGCCGAGAACATCGCGCCGGTCAGAATGCCCGGAACGATGCCCGCGATGAAGAGCGCGCCGATCGACGTTTCGGTCATCACCCCGTAAAAGATAAAGATTAGGCTGGGCGGGATGAGAATTCCGAGCGTGCCCGAGGCGGCGAGCGCGCCCGTCGCCAGCCGCGGATGATACTTGTAGCGTCGCATCTCGGGCATCACGATCGCGCCCATCGTGGCCACGGTCGCGATGCTCGAGCCGGTCACCGCGCCAAACGCGCCGCAGGCCACCACCGACGTGATCGCCATGCCGCCCGGCACCTTGCTGATCCACGTGCGGACGCCGTCATAGAGATCCGACGCGAGGCCCGTGTGGAAGACGAGCTGTCCCATCAAGACGAAGAGCGGAATGGTGACGAGGACGAAGCTGCGACCCTCGTCCCATGGGATGAGCAGCGTGTGGGCAAGCGCCGGACCCGGTCCTTCGAGGATCCAGAGACCGACGGCACCGGTCACCGCCATCGCGAGCGCGATGGGCACTCCGAGGATCAGGAGCACGAGCATCGCGATGACGCCGATGAGACCGGCGAGAGTGAGGCTCACGACGCCGCGTCGTCCCCGGCTGCCCGGTCACTCGCGGACGCCACGGCACCCGTGACATTTTCGCCGTCCAACGCTCCGGACGCCGTTGGACGGTCGGGCTCCACGCCCGCGGGGTTCGCGAACACCCGGGCGACCATCACCAGCGCGCAGGCCGACAGGAAGCCCATGAACGGCCATAGCGGCACGTCGAGATCCTCACCTGTCTCACGCGCCTGGATCATGAAGGGCACGAAGCGCGTCCCCTGCACGGCCATCAACCCGAAGACAATGATCCCCGCCACCGACGTCAGCACGTCCACTCCCCGTCGCCGCGCGCCGGACAGCCGTAGATAGAAGACCTCCATACGAATGTGGTACGCGCGGTCCCACGCGTGTGGGAGCGCGCAGAAGGTCGTCATCAGTAGGAGGAGCCCGTTGGCGTCGCGTCCCCACTGCAGCGGCGCGTTGAATACGTAGCGCAGGACCACGTCCAGCGTGACCAGCGCGACCAGCGCCGGCATCGTGACGTAGATGCCGAGCTTGAAGAGCCGGACGGCCGTCTTCTCGGACCAGCGATCGACGTGCTCGGCCGCCAGGTCGAGCCAGGCCACCGGTCCAGTCATGCTCTCCGTTGCCATCCTCCCGGCAGGCTACAGATCGATGATGCCCTGGACGGGATACGCGGATATGTGGTCCCAGAGCTCCTGGTCCGTCCACGCGGCGTACGCCGCCGCGCGCTCCTTCGCCTCGCGCACGAAGGCGGCAGCGGGGAGACCGAGCCGCTCGTTCTTTTCGATGAAACGCCCTTCCAGCGGCTCGACCGCGTCCACCCACGCCTGGCGTTCTGCCAGTGTCGGTTCCACCGTCTCGACGCCCCCCGCGGTCATCGTTTCGATGGCGCTCACCACCGACGCCCCACCGTAGTAGTTGGCGTGGGCCACCTGTCCACGCAGGCGAAAGAGGTTGTAGAGCGGGACGCGCAGGTCGGCGGGCAGACCGTCAAAGGTGCGCGGATTCAGACAGTACTGGAT
>CAZYFH010000042.1:0-33725 GCA_964646815.1 uncultured Vicinamibacteraceae bacterium
GCTGAATCGGCCCCGGGCCGAGGCAATATCTGGGCCCGGCTCGAGGGGGGCGAGGAGTCGGGGCTGCTCCTGCTTCATCACATCGACGTCGTGCCGGCCGATTCGAACGCGTGGGTCACTGACCCATTGTCGGGCGAGATCCGTGACGGAATGGTGTACGGGAGGGGTGCGCTCGACACGAAGGGTGCCGGCATCGTCCACATCCGTGTCCGTGTCGGTGTCCGTGTCGGTGTACGGGAGGGGGGCGCTCGGCACGAAGGGTGGCGGCATCGTCCGCCTAGCGGCATTCATCGCCCTCCGCCGGGCGGGAGCCGTTCTGAACCGTGACGTGGTCTTTATGGCGACGGCGGACGAAGAGGCTGGCGGCTTCTTCGGCGTCGGCTGGCTGGTCGATCAGCATCCCGACGTCTTCGACGGTATTGACTACGTGATCAACGAGGGCGGATCCGGCTCGGTAGTCGATGGGCGCGTGCAGTTCGCAGTCGAGGTTACCCAGAAGGTGCCGTATTGGCTCCGACTCACGACACGGGGTGAGTCCGGTCACGGTTCGCGCCCGCGAGCCGTGTCGTCGGTCACACACCTCGTGGCGGCGCTGGACCGGCTGCGCGAACACGAATTCGAGGCTCGCGTCATTCCCGCCGTCGATGCGTACTTCAAGGGGATTGCCGCTGCGGCGCCAGCGAAATGGCGCGACCGCTATGGGGACATGGCGGCGGCGATTCGTGAGCCGGGTGTGGCGGCTGAACTTCAGCAAGACAACCCCGGCCTTCACGGACTGATCCGCAACACTTGCTCGATGACCAGGCTCAGCGGGAGTAACAAGATCAACGTGGTCCCGAATGAAGCCTGGGCAGAGCTTGATTGCCGCCTACTCCCGGATCAAGACCCGGAAGCATTCCTCGACGAGATGCGCGCAATCCTCGGTGATCAGGTCGCGATCGAAACCCTCATGGGTTTCACGCCTGCGGTCTCCTCGGCGGAGACCGTTCTGTACGGCGCGATCCTTGATGTCACCCGGACGCACTTTCCCAATGCGGTCGTCGTGCCGGCGGTGTTGTCCGCCTTCACCGACAGTCACTTCCTGCGCGACCTCGGCATGACGGCGTACGGCTTCGCGCCGTTCGCGATCCCTGTAGAAGATCGAGGGGGCGTTCACGGCAACAACGAGCGGGTATCGGCTGAGAATGTCCGGCGCGGCGTCACCATGATGTTGGACATCGTCCAGCAACTTGCGGTGGACTCGCGCATTCGAGACTGAGCCTGCGAGCCTGCCCGCGGTGGCAGACACGGCCGAGTCAGCTTGCCCCCAGACGGTTTTCGTGGCGGAGGACGAAGAGATCCGCAGGCGTCTGATCGGGAGGGTTCTCGAGACGCGTTCCAGGGTCACGACGCTGCTCGCGCGGGACGGTGCCGAGGCGCTGCAGATCCAGGAGCAACTGTGCGACGAGATCGACCTGCTGGTGAAAGACGTGGTGATGCTGAGTCTGGGCAGCTTCGAGTTCGCCGCGTTAGGAAGCCCTTCACGCAGGACGGGCTCGTCGAGATGGTCAAGCGGGCGCTCAAGTATTCGCCGGCGCCTGGACGTCTGCCGGTGACGGCGGCGCGTCCCGGCACCTCCCTCGGCGTCCTGAGAGTCCGCTAGTATCGGAAGAGGTACTGAAATTTCATGAAGAACGCGCGGTGCGTCTGTTCGTACTGCTGCGGATCATAGAACGGATCCCGGATGCCGTCACCGTCGACGTCGCCGTCCGGACCGAAGAGGCGGTCGGCCTGCTGGTAGTGATCGTCGTAGCCAACGTAGAACACTGTGCCGGCGTTCACGCGATATGTGACGAGGAAGTTTAGGCCGATCGCCTTGTCGAAGGTGTTGTATTCCGTGATGTTGCGGAACAGGAGGCGATCGGTGAACTGATACGTGCTGAGCGCCCGGAAGATCTTGACGTCGAAGACTTCCGTGCCGTTGATGGTGGCGAGCCGGTTGGTGTTGACGTTGATCTGGGAGTTGAACTGGGCGATGGGCCGGATGTTGATGAACGAGAACACCCCGCGATCGCGCCCGAGGAACGGGCTCACGGGATCGAAGAAAATCTGATCACCCCAGTTGAAGCCGGCGCCGACCGAGACGACGCGGCTCGTGCTGACCCGCGCGAACGCTCGGTAGGAGTTCTTGTCGAAGTCGATCCCGCCGAAGCGTTCCATGTCGCGGTTGTAGCCCACGCTGAAACCGATGTTCCGGGCGAAGCTGAAGTTCACACCGGCCGACCGATTCTCGTCCTCGAGCATGCCGTCGAAGTTCCAATTGCGCCCGTAGTTGACCACTGGACCCCAGCTGATCAGCCAATGCTCCGGCCAGAAGGTGTAGGAGCCGCCGCCATCGACGCGGCGCTGGTCGACGCGTCGTACGAAGCCGACGTCGGTCTGGAAGCCGGGTGACAGGTCGTAGGCAGACGCGAAGTAGCTCACGTTGCGGCCGGTCTTGCGGAAGTTCATATCGAGCAGGTGCCCGTTGGTGTCCGCGCCATCGAGGTCTCGGTGGCGGGTCCCGATGGCGCTGAGCCCAATCGCATGGGTGTTCCCGAGCCGGAAGTTGGAGTCGAGACCCACCAGTCGGCTGTGACCGTCGAGAAAATCCCGGTGCGTGGCGATGAGGCCGACGTGCGACTCGGAATAGAGGTCGTACCGCACGCGACCGATGAAGGTCTGCGCAGTTTGCTCGAATGCCGGGTCTGCGGCGTCATCAGCTTTGCCCGGTGCCATGTCGTTGGCGTAGAGCACCCCGACGGTCGTCTTGCCGACCTTTCCGGTTAGCTTGGCGCCATACGCCGGGTCGACGATGGTCCGCGTGTGCACAAAGTTCACCGGCGCCTGGACCGAGAAGATCTCCGCCCCTTCCAGAAAGAACGGGCGGAGTTCGGAGAAGAACAGGGGGAATCGCTGGTTGACTTCGATTTGCGGCCGGTCCGACTCGATCTGTGAGAAGTCCGGGTTGACCGTGAAGTCGGCCGTCAGGTTGGACGTGACCCCGTATTTGAAGTTGATCCCACCTTCAGGCGAGGTGTCGAGGACGTTGAAATCGCCGGTGGCGGTGTCCAATGATCCAAAGTTGATCGCCGTCATCGTCGGTAGGATCTCGAGGTTTCGGCTCGTGGACAGGTCGGTCATACCGTCCAGTACGCCCATCTGAGGAAGGAAACCGGCGACGTCGCGTGAGATCGGCGCCCAGACGTTGGTCTCGTTGTCCTTGTCCTGGATCTCCCGGACGATCTGAAAGCCCCAGCGATGTGAGGTGTTGCCCTCCCGCTGCGGGTAGCGGAGGCTCTTGAACGGGATCGCCATCTCGGCCGTGTAGCCGTCGTCGACGATTTGCGCGCCGGACTCGAACAGGGCGTCCCACGACCGGTCGCCGAACGGCGCGCCGCCGCCACTGCCCGGGAAGAATCCGCCGCCGCCGCGACGCCCGCTACGTCCGCTAAACCCACCGCCGGACCGCGCGTTGATGATTTGGTCGCCCTGGACACCGTAGCCGTTCAGATTAAAAGAGTACGCACGCTGCTGATCGAGGAACGTATCGAAGTAAACAGAGATCCGGTCGTCCTGGAAGGCGCGGTCACGGTCTACTCGGTTGGCGCGCATGATTGTCGGATCCGAGTAGTGGAGATGAAAGGCGAGGTAGAGATTGGCGTTGTCGTATGCGATCCAGACGTCGGTGTCCTCTGTCGCGGGCACGCCGTCGAGGGGCCGGGACTGCACGAACTCGGTGATCGTGGTCGCGGAGCGCCAGACAACGTCGTCGAGGCGGCCGTCGATGTTCGGGCGATCCGAGGTGCGGGTGGGTCGCACGGTAGGACGGCCGGTCAGGATGCCGACGCCGCTCGCCGCCGCGGGAAGCGCCCCCACGCGCTCGACGGCGATGCGGCCCGTCACCCCGGTCGGAACCAGGTCGCGGGTCGGCGGCGCTGCTGGGGGCACTTTTCCCCGTACGACGTGGGTGGCCGGCTCGCGGCGACCCGCTGACGATCCGGCTGAACCCAGCGCCGGTCGTCCGATCGGGCCGGCTTGGACCCGGGTCGCCATCCGCGGCCCCTCGGGCTCCACACCGGCCAGGCCGTTTCCGAGCTCCTCGACGAGGCGATCCTGGAGCGCGAAGAGCTCGCCCAACGCACCGTCGACTTTCACGTTGTGCACGACCGTGCCGGTTTCGACCGCCACGACCCGCGCCGTGATGCGCAGTTGTTCGCCGACTCGTTGAAAACCACCGGCGACGACCCACGACGCGCCGAGGCTGCGACCGAGCTGGCGCACCGCTGTTTGATCGCCGGAATCCAGGTCCTGTCGGCGGCTCGGATCAAGGACGGATGCGCTACCCACCACGGATAACGCCTCGAGTCGATCGAGATCGGCGAACACCGTCTCGGCGATGCCCACACCGATCCACCCGTCCGCCGGATCCCCGGAGATGTTCGAAAACGGAACGACGGTCACCGCCCGTGGGTCGAGCGCGGCGAGCTCGCCCGATGTCGCGCGGTCGGTCTGCGCGCGAAGACCACCCTGGATGCTACTCAGTACAAGGGTGACCGCGAGCAATCGCCCGGTAGCACTAGTCAGCGCCGCCCCGGACCGATTCGCCCACACCTGATGTTTGGCCAGTTGCTGCCTCAATGGTCGACGGAGGGACAGGGCACCGCGGGGCATGGTGTCGCCATGTGAGTGGAGACGAGCTAATGCCCCTCGACATAGGTGGATACGCTGGCCCCACCGAGGTTGTTTACGCAGGCGTACATCGGAGAACGCCGGCGGGGGCTATTGCGTCGTTGGTCTCCGCGTCGTCGCGATGCCGTCCACAGGGTGGCGGCACGCGCTTGGTCGCCTTGTCGGACGCGATCACTTGGGGACGTCGGCGAGCCGCACGAGTTGTTTACCCCGCAGCGCGAAGTGCACGGCAATGTCGGTCGCTTGCGGCCGAACGAGGCCAGCCTCCTGCCAGTTCACGGGAGGTGGCTCGATCCAGACGCCTCGCGCTCTCCCGGTGCGGACGAGCAACGCGGGCTCGATCAGCGTGCCGAACGAGCTGTCCAGATTCATCCGTGCCTCCCGTTCGTCGTCGATCTGAACCACTTTGCCCGGTGGAAGCGCACTGGCCACCGGAGCGACCTCGTTCAACACGTGCGTGGAGAGCTGTGCCCACTCGACCCACTTGTCATTTCTCGCCCAGTGAATCGGGACGAGAATCAACGCCACGATCAATGCACCAACGGCTCCCATGCGGCTCCGCGCGCGGGCGGAGCCACGATCCCAGAGCGCGGTGATCAGCGCCGCACCCGCCAGGGCCGCGCCGACCGACGGACCGATCGAAAGTAGGCTCGAGCGCGCGGGGAGCAAGATAGCGAGTGAGAGCCCGACGACCATCCACAAGCTTCCTAGAACCACCCATCGTCGCTGGTCGGCGTGTGGGCGCGGCATCGCCGCGGCCGCCAAAGCGAGTAGGACGACGACGCCTGCCGACAGCGTGCCACTGCGGTCGAGGTAGGCGAGCAGGTTCAGCACGACCGACGACGGGGCCAGCACGAACTGGTACGCCGAGGTGGCCGACATCGGCGTCATCCCGCTAGCGGCCGTTCGCACCGCCAAATAGAGTGCAAGCACTGCAAAGAGAAGCCAGCTCTGACGGACGGCAGACCGCAGTCTGCCGCCAACAGTGATGCTTGGGCCGGTGGACGCGTCCAGGGCACTCCAAAGCAGCAGCACGAACGGCATCAGGACCGCATCCTCTTTCGATAGCATCGCGAGCAGGGCCCAGACGGCGGCGCGTCGCCGGTGCCCACCGACGGAGGCGCTTGCCGCCAGAAGCGCGAACAACGTTACGAGCAGCGACGTGCGGCCGCTGATCCAGAGCAGCGACGTGTTGATTCCATGGTAGTTGAGGCACCAGAGCGCCGCGGCCACCACCGCTGTTTCTCGCCGCATGCCGAGTGCGCGTCCCAGGTTTCTAACGGCTAGGGCGGCCCCGAGTAGGAACGCCAGGTTCGTCAGGCCGAATGCGAGCGGCGAGAGCCCGAACAGCCACCAGTCGACAGCGAAGCTCAGCCCAACGAGGGGCCGATAGAAATCGGCCGCCTTGGCGAACGGGGCGAATAGCGCGCTCACGCTAGTTACTTGGCTCGACGCGATCCACGCGAAATCATCCTTGATGAAGCCGTGACCGAGGGCGGGGAGATAGATCACCAGGAGGACGGCGAGGAGGCCCAGACCACCCCACCACTCGGTCGTGTCGCATCTTGCACGGGCGGGCATCGCCGACGCTCGGTATTGGTTCATGATCGAGGACGGAGGCGAGGCGCCGGAGGAAGGCGCTCCCCGCCCCCCCCTCGCCCGACGACCGCCGGCGCCGCTTGGATGGATAATAGGCCGGGTTCAACTGCTGGGTCCGATCCGGTAGGATCGGCGGCACGGGCAAGGGAGAAGGGAAGCATGACTGATTACCGAAGATTCGTCGCGTGTCGCCTCTGGCTGGTGCTCGCATCGTTGTCGCTTGTCGCCCTCGTCGCGTGTGGAGGAGGGACCGCGCCGGCTCCCGACGCCGAGATGGCGATGGCAGACACTGAGCTCACGAGTGACCTTTTGGACCGCCCTCTGCCGAATCCGACAGGAGAGGTGATGCTGAACTTCGCGCCATTCCCGGGCGGACGCGAATGGGGATCAACCGCCGGCATCGACATCGGGCCTGACGGACAGGTTTGGGCCTATGACCGCTGCGGCGGCGGTCTGGGTGCTGGGTGCGAGGAAAACCCCGAACTCGATCCGATCGTCAAGTTCGATCGCCACACCGGGGAAATTCTAACCAGCTTTGGCGCGGGACTTTTCGTGACCCCGCACGGGTTCCACGTTGACGACGACGGCAATGTCTGGGTGACCGACTTCGCCGGGAACGAGGCCGGCACCAAGGGGCATCAGGTGATCAAGTTCAGCGCGGAGGGTGAGGAACTGATGCGCCTTGGCACCGCCGGTCAGCCGGGGAGCGGCCCCGGCCAGCTCAACCAGCCATGCGATGTGATCACCGCACCTAACGGAGACATCTTCGTCTCGGACGGGCACAGTGGCCAGAACCCTGATCCGCCGGAAGGATCAACGGGACGTATCCTCAAATTCGATCGCGAGGGCAACTTCATCACGGAGTGGGGCGAGATCGGGTTCCGGCCGGGACAGTTCCGGACGCCGCACGCGATGGAGTTTGATTCGCAAGGACGTTTATACGTTGCTGACAGGGGCAACCACCGCATCCAGGTCTTCGACCAGGAGGGAAATCCCATCCTTAACGACAATGGAAACCCGGTGATCTACATGAGCTACAGTCGGATCAGCGGCTTATATATCACCCCTGACGACACGTTGTATGCGATCGACTCAGAGTCCCAGGGGGGCAATCATCCCGGCTGGATGAACGGCGTGCGCATCGGCCCGGCTGGCGAAGATCGGTTGACGGGCTTCATCCCGGGCCACGTGCACGACACGCGGATCCAGTTGGTCGCCGGCGAGGGCGTCGCGGTCGACGCGGACGGCAATGTCTTTGCCGCCGAAGGTCCCGGGTCGCGTGCGACGGCCATGGGCGGAATCACGAAATACGTGGTGAAGTAACCGCCGGAGAATTATTCGGGCTGGCGGGGAGATTTCGATGAAGTCATCTGTATGTCGGTGGACGGCTGTCGCGGTCTCGGGTTTGGCGGTGACTGTTGGCGCGAGTCGCGCGCCAGCCGACATGCCGGACATGGACGGTGTGCCGACAGCTGCGGCTGAGGACGTCGGGATGTCGTCGACGCGGCTCGAGCGTCTCGACCGTGTGATGCAGGGCTACATCGACCGCGAGGAGGTGGCCGGCGTTGTTTCCCTGGTGGCGCGTCGCGGCAAGGTCGTGCACTTCTCGTCGCTCGGCGAGCGCGACGCCGAACGCGGCACGCCGATGCGACACGACGCGATCTTCCGCATCGCCTCGATGACGAAACCGATCGCCTCCGTGGCCCTGATGATGCTCTACGAGGAGGGTCACTTCCAGCTCCGCGACCCCATCACGAAGTGGCTGCCGGAGTTCGGCGACATGCGGGTGGCTATTCCGGCGCCGGCCGACGAGCGTATCGCGTCACGATACAAGACGATTCCCGCGGCGCGTCCGATTACCGTCCAGCATCTGCTCACGCACACCGCCGGACTCGCCAACACTTACCGCGGGCTGACGCAGACCGACTTCCAGGCGATGTCCGCGCAGACGAAGCCGGGCGATACAGTCGGCGACATGCTGGAGGGGCTCGCCACGCTCCCATTGAACTTTCATCCGGGTGAGCGGTGGGAGTACGGGCGCGCGACCGACGTGGTGGGCCGCCTGGTCGAGGTGATGTCGGGCCAGACCCTGGACGCGTTTCTGCGCGCGCGCATCTTCGATCCGCTCGACATGACCGACACGCACTTCTATCTTCCGCTTTCCAAGCTCGGTCGGTTGGCGGCGCTCTATCGACCCGATGACGATGGCACGATAGTGTTGGCCGAAGCTCCCACGGCCGAGAGCCGCTATGTGCGCGAGCCGCACGTCTACTTCAGTGGCGCCGGCGGACTCCTCTCGACCGCGCGCGACTACTTCCGCTTCCATCAGATGATGCTGAACGGCGGCGAACTGGACGGAGCGCGGATCCTTAGCCGCAAGACCGTCGAGTTGATGACCGCCAATCACACAGGCGACAACGGGATCTGGCTAGCGGGTCCAGGGTATGGTTTTGGCCTCGGCTACGCCGTCGTCACTGATCTCGGTCCGTCGGCGACGCCTCGGTCCGAAGGCTCTTACTACTGGGGCGGCGCGTTCTGCACCGTCTTCTGGGTGGATCCGGAGGAAGATCTGATCGGCATCCTGATGACCCAAATGAGACCCTATACGCATCTGAACATCCGTCAGGATCTCGTGACGATGACCTACCAGGCGATCGCCGATTGACGGCTGTGTCCATCGTCGGCCAGCGAGCCGTTGCCTTCCGGCTGCGGGACACGGAGGGGCGCACCCACACGCTGGAGAAGTACAGCGGCGCCTGGCTGCTGCTGGTGTTCCACCGCCACCTGCGCTGACTCCCCTGTCGACGACACCTGCTGCAGTTGCAGCAGGCGCAGCCGTCGTTCACCGCGCTGCGGATCCGCGTGCTGGTAATCACCTTCGAGGCGGACGACGCGGCGCGGGCGTACGTGGCGGAGACCGCCCCGGCGTGGCCGGTGGCCTCGGATGAAGGGCGCGCACTCTATCAAGCCTATGCGATGGGGCGGGCCCGGCGACGGCATCTCTGGGGCGCCGGGACGTGGGTGGCGTATCTGCGGGAGTTCGGCCACGGCCTCTTGCCGCTGAGGCCCGTCGCGGACACCTTCCAGCAAGGAGGTGACGTGCTGATCGATCCGCTGGGGACGATCCGGTTCCTGCACGTCGGCAGCGGGCCAGGCGACCGTCCGCGAGTCGAGCGGATTCTCCAGGTGAGGCGAGCCGGGATCGCTTGATTCAGGTATGGCGAGCGGCGCGGCCGGAGGTGTCGGCCAGAAGACATCTCTCAGTCCTCCGCCCTCACGTTTAGGTCCTCCTGTTCGACGATGCCACGATCGCCGACGAACTTCGTTCCGTGTCCCGAAGAGGTGGTCGAACGAACAGGGACCGACGTAACCGATCCACTGTCTTGCGCCGGCCACACGTGCCCCGCCGTCGGTCAGTCCCGCCGCGCCTCAACCGATCGAGGCAGTCACCACTGCGTCGACGGCGACCTTCTCCTACGCTACGACGAGCACAGGTTCGGTGCCGGGCCACTCGGTGCGGATCAGGAACGTGCGCGTGTTCTGCTCGAAGGACTGCGGGTTGGACACGAGCGTTCCGCGTCAAAGATCTGGTTGGCCATGGCGGACGCGCAGCGTCTCCGCTCCAGCCCCACCGCGCGATAGCGGCCGGCGAAATCTCGGAGGCGCACCGCCATGTTTGCCGGTTTGGTCTCGACGTGGGTATCCGGTGACCAACCCGGTCCGAGCACCGCGGCGACCAACTTGTCGAAGAGCGCCTTGTCGTTGGCGATCTAGGTGACGAGTGGCGGGGAGTCGATGACGGTCGTCGCGCGGTGTGCATCCGACGCAACGGCGGCGACGAGATCCCGGACGTCACCGATCGACATGTAGCACGTAGGGATGTCCGACGAGGGTGCGGCGATGGGAGTGGTCGATCAGCTGCAATGGGCGGGCACCAGCCATGCGGACTCGCGTCAACCCCAGCGGGCTAGCATTGACGCGCGGCTCAACGGCAAGATAGACCGGGACACCGAGTCAAGGCGGTTTCGGCTATACGCCTCGCACCGCGGGGCGGCGGCCGTGACCGTGGCGTACATGTCGTCGTCGGCCGCGCGTATCCTGGCGCGATGCTGGTACTCCTCGACGCCGTCGATGTCGACGAGGAATGGGATCGCCGAGACGACTTCGAGGTTGAGAACCGCAGCGTTAGCCGATCCGGGGCGCCAGACCCGGTCGGCAAACGGCGCGATCCGTTCGTCCAGATCGAGGCGATTAGCGATCCGCTGAATGGGGGCGCTCGACATGCACCCGCTGCTTGAGGCGGTGGCGGCCAACGGCGAGCGCGGCGTCGGTGCGGGTCGGGTCGATCGACCCCTTGAAATGTGCGCCCTCTTCGATGGCAACGGTCTGCGCGACAATCCGACCCTCGACCGACCCGCTCTGCCGGATCTCCACTTTCTCCGCGGCGGTCAAGGAACCGTTCGCGTGGCCCAGGATGGTGATAGTTCGCGCGAGGATCTCGGCGGTGACCTCCGCGTGCTGCCCAACAGCGAGGCCGTGCTCCGGCACCGCCAACTGACCTTCGAAGCGGCCTTCGATGATCAGATGCTCGCCGGCGGTCAGGTCACCCTTGATCGAGATCGTCCGGCCGAGCGATGTCACGCCGTCTGGCACGTCGAAGTCCGGGACCGGAAGGAAGTCGTCATCGTTGGGCGAGACGGGATGTGCGTGGGCCGGGTCGTTCTTCCACATGCCTGTCGGTTGCTGCGAACGGGCAGAGGAGCGGGAAACGGGATCGAACCCGCGACCTTTAGCTTGGGACGCCATAGACCCGAACGCCGCACCGTTGGGAGTATATGGAAAACCTGGGGGTTCGTGAAACTCAAGACTGATCGGAACAGACCATGGAGCACCGTGTTGACGGTCTCCTCAACTTTTCGATAGAAAGTGTTTTGGTCGAGGCGCGAGTTGGGCAGTAATGAAACTTGAGCTAGGCTTGAGGTAGATCTCTGGAATTTACGTTCATCTCGAACGCGGCCAGGTGTATCGAGGGTGCCGCTCTCTGCCAGTCCGGTTGACCGGCGTCTGCGCCCTAGTTGCCCCGGCGCTGCGGCTTCGGCTCTTCCCGCCTGCCACTCCGCTCGATTTCGTGTGGTTCTGGGTCGGCGTGGCTGTCGTGTGTGGCGGGGCCGGGGCCGGAGGCGAGCCATCACGTGCTCTACCGGGGGGATGCCGTCGCGCCGCGCCGCACGATTCGGGTGGTGGGACATTTTCTGCCGTGTCTCGCAGCCGGGTTCGCGGTGACGTTGAGCCTCGTCTGGGGCACCGGCGAACACATCTCCCGTCTCCCCGGCCTGTGGGCGATGTTGTTCGGACTGGGAGTGTTCGCGTCCCGACCGTATCTGCCTTGAGCCATCGGGTGGGTGACCCTCGATTACCTGGGAGCCGAATTAGTTCTGCACCAGATCAGCTGCGCCGGCGGTGCCCCGTCTCCGTCTGTCATGGCGGTCACGTTCGGGATTGCACAGATCGCGACGGCCTGACCCTGTCCTCGAGTATCGAGCGGGAGGACTATGACGAAGAAGCGCTCGTCTGAGCGGCCTGGGCAATACTCCTACGAGGGTCTGGACCGGGTGCTGCACGAGAAGGCCCGACTCGGGATCCTCATCTGCCTCATGAAGAGGTCGGAGGGGCTGGTGTTTAACGAGCTCAAGACGCTGTGCGTGTTGACCGACGGCGACCTGAGTCGGCACTTTGCGATCCTCTCCGACGCTGGATTGGTCGAGCTTTGGAAGGGCCAGGGACGGGGGCGTCCCCATACACTGTGCCGGCTGACCGATTCCGGCCGCGAATGGTTCCTCGACTATCTGTCGGAGCCGGAGCGGGTCATCCGGGACGCAGTTCACGAGCGCGTGAAGGCTCGGAGCACGAGAGGGGACTAGCACGCCGCAGGTTGGGTCGCGGTCCAGCGCGGCGCCCTCTTTTTGACCCGAGACCTTGCACGACAAAGCAAAAGAAGGATCGATGGACGTCATCCGGCGGCTGGGAGGTGAGATCGCCTAAAACGGGCGATGTAAAAGAGTGGAGCGGGAGACGGGGGTCGAACCCGCGACCTTCAGCTTGGGAAGCTGACACTCTACCACTGAGTTACTCCCGCCCACGGGCCGCGCGCACAGGGATTCTAGCATCCTTCAGCGTGCCCGAATGAAGGCAAGTATCTCGTCCCGCTTTTCTTCCATGAGCGACTGGTTTGTCGCCTCGAGGTTGAGCCGAATCAGTGGTTCGGTGTTCGACGGCCGCACGTTGAAGTGCCAGTCGTCGTAGTTGACCGACACCCCGTCCATCCGATGCTGGGCACCGTCGCCGTACCGCGCCGCTAGCCGATTGATGGTATCGGCGACAGTGCCCATGTCAGCCATCTCCGTATTGAGCTCGCCGGAGATGAAATACGTGCGTCGCAGCGGTGCGAGGAGCTCGCCCAGCGTCTGCCGGCGTTCGGACATGAGCTCAAGCAGCAGCAGCGCCGGTATGAACCCGTTGTCGGCGTAAAAGTTGTCGCGGAAGTAGTAGTGACCGGTGACCTCGCCGCCGAACAGTGCGTTCTCCGCTCGCATGCGGGTCTTGAAGAACGCATGCCCGACGCGGTTCATCAGCGCCGTCCCGCCGTGGGCGGCGACGACGTCCTTGACCGCGTGACTGGCCCGCACGTCGTAGAGCACGGTGGCGCCTGGCTGCTTCCGGAGAAACGCCTCGGCGAGCAGTGCTGTCACGAAGTCGCCGGGCACAAACCTGCCATCCCCATCGATGAAGAAACAGCGATCCGCATCGCCGTCCCACGCGATGCCGGCATCTGCCCGATCCGCGATGACGCGTGCGACGACGTCGCGCCGATTGGCCTCGAGGAGCGGGTTGGCCTCATGGTTGGGGAAGGTGCCGTCGACCTCGAAGCAGAGGCGCGTTGTCCGGCAGGGCAGCCGGTCGAAGAGCCGCGGCGCCACGAGGCCGCCCATCCCGCTGCCGGCGTCGAGCACGAGGGAATAGGCGCTGACGGCGGAGGTGTCGATGAACGACAGAACATGCTCGATGTAGGCATCGAGGAGCGCGGTCTTTCGCAACCGTCCGGGCGTCGCCGCAGGTGCGGGGATGCTGTCGCGGATGATCATGTCCCGAATATCAGAGATCCCGGCATCGCCGCTCAAGGGCAGCGCCTGCCGACTGACGAGCTTCATCCCGTTGTATTGCTTCGGGTTGTGCGACGCTGTGATCTCGGCACCGCCATCAAGCCCGTCCCGGGCGACCCCGTAGTAGAGCATGTCGGTGCCCACAAGGCCGTAATCCACCACATTGGCTCCCTGGCGCCGGGCTCCGTCGATGAAGGCGGCCGCCAGCTCTGGCGATGAGATGCGCATATCATGCCCGACCGCGATCTCCATCGCACCGAGGTAGGCGACGAACGCGCGGCCCACTCGCTCGGCGACGTCGGCCGTGAGTTGATCGGGGTAGATTCCCCGGATGTCGTATGCCTTGAAGATGCGCGGGTCAGGACTGGACGGAGTCATGACTCGTTGACCTTGGAGTAGGCGGAGATACTCGAGTCATCACCGAGGACGACCCCCGCACCCAGCCTGGCGTGCGGTCCGATCTGGCCCCGGTGTCCTATGATCGCGTCCCGCACGACGGCACCGTCGCCAATGGTCGTCTTCGGCCAGAGGATGGCCCCATCGATCAAGGCGTCGCTGCCGACAACGCTCGATCGGCCCACGACGCTGTGCGGCGCGAGCCGCGCGCCGCGCTCGATCCTTGCGCGGCTGCCGATGAAGCAGGGGCCGTCTATGACGGCCATCGGGTCGACGTCGGCGTCCGTGGCAACGACCGGCTCACCGTTGGGGTTGTCCGCGAACGGTACGGCGGCGCACCGGCCACCCATGATGTCACGGTGCGCCCGGAGGTAGGCGGCGGGCGTGCCGATGTCGAGCCAATAGTCCCGATCGACGTAGGCGACGAACCGCTCGCCGCGCTCGACGAGCGAGGGGAAGTAGGCACGCTCGATCGAATAGTTCGTGTCTGACGGGATCCGATCGAACGTGTCGGGCTCGAGCACGTAGATTCCAGCGTTGATAGTGTTGCAGGTGATTGCGTCCGGCGCAGGCTTCTCGAGAAATCGTGTGACGTTGCAGTTGGCATCAGTCTCGACGAGCCCGTAGGCGGCCGGGTTATCGACCGGTGTGAGCACGATGGTGGCGACGGCCTGTCGCTCGCGGTGGAGCCGGACGAGCGCGGTTAGGTCGATGCCGGTCAGCACATCGCCGTTGAAGACGATGGTCGTGCCGTCGAGGTGCGGCTCGGCGTACTTGACGGCGCCGCCGGTGCCGCGCGGGCTAGGTTCAACCAGGTATCGGAGCGGCAGGCCGAGGTCGGTGCCAGCTCCGACGAGCGCACGAATGCGTTCGGGTTGGTAGTTGAGGCTCAGAATCACCTCGTCGATTTCGGGGAGGCGCCTCAACACGTCAATCTGGTGGAAGAGAAAGGGGCGATCGAAGATGGGGACGATCGGCTTCGGCGTGTTCAGGGTCAGGGGACGCAAGCGGGTGCCAAACCCACCAGCGAGGATCAACGCCTTCATGACCTGGGGATCATACCTTGCGGCGATTTGGGGGCGTGCGTACTGCGGGATACAATGATCAACAGGGGGCACGCGCTCGGAACCTGCCATGAACCTGCCCAACGCTCTGACACTCGCACGCATCTTTCTGGTGCCGCTCCTCGTCGTGGTCCTGCTGACGAAGTTCGAGGCCGAGTTGGTGTTCGGTGTTCCCAAAGAGGTCCTCGGCGCCGTCATCTTCGGACTCGCGGCGTTTACCGACTGGCTGGACGGATATCTCGCGCGCCGTCGCAACGAGATTACGCAGCTTGGTCAGATGATGGACCCGTTGGCTGACAAGCTCTTGATCACAGCAGCCCTGGTTTCGCTCGTGCAGATGGGGCTCGCCGAGACATGGATGGTCGCGATCATTCTCGGTCGCGAGCTTGCCATCACCGTGCTCCGCAGTCTCGCCTATGGCCGGGGCGTCACGATTCCGGCGTCGAGACTCGGCAAGGTCAAGATGGTGACGCAGGTCGTCGCCATCCTGCTGCTTATTCTGGGCAACCAGGGCTGGCTCTTCTGGGTACTCGGTCAGGTGGCACTGTGGCTCGTGCTGGCCACGGCGTTGGCCTCGGCCGTTGACTACTACCGCCGCTTCAGTCGGGTGCTCACCAGCCCGAAAGTCGCCGACTTCGAGGCGGCTCGGCAGCGCCTCTCGCGCGACGACCGCACGAGCCGTCACGAAGAAAAACGCGCCAGCGTCGGCTAGTCGAGGGGTGCGTGGGTGCCTGCCGGTGAGGGGCGATGCCGTTCCCGAGTTAGAAGGCGTCGCGTGCGGAGGTGACGCGCACGGCGGCGTGGTCGTCTTCGACCAGCACGGCGAGCGCCAGCGCGATCTCGGTGCCGGGCCCAAGCTCGCGCGGGGCCTGGCGGAACACGGTCAGTCGTTGCGCCGCGGAGAACCCGTTCGTCGCGCCGAGGTCGACGACGGCGTACTCGCGAGTCGCGATGGCGGCACGCGTGTCGGGCGTTTACAGGCTCGTGCCGGCCGGGCGTAGTCCGTTTCGCCGGTCTTGGCTATCGGCGGACTAATGGTCCGCTCGACAACCAGAGGACGAAGAACTCCTGTCCGATCTGCACGCCGTGCTCACTCCCGGCGCTCATCACCAGCGTGTTGCGCGGCCCGTAGTAGTGCCGCGAGGTGCCCTCCCGCAAGCCGAGGAGCGTGAGCGTCGTAACGAGATTGATTGGCCGTCGCCGGGCGGAACGCACAGGAGACCGAGATCAGCCCCAGAAATCCTCTGCATCTGGGACATGGTCATCTATCTTGTAGCTCGAGCGTCTCCTTCAGCTCTGTAATCTGAGCGGACGCTTCGTCGAGATAGTCGGTCTCCGGGTACTCGGCCACCAGGCGCTCGAACATCGGCAACGCCTCAACATCCATGTCCGTCGCCTCCAGCGACGCGGCGAGGTGGAAATAGACTTGGTCGCGACGCGTGTAGCCCGGATCTTCGTCCAGGATTGCTCGGAATCGGTGGATGGCGCCCGGGTAATACTTGGCTCGGTAGTAATAGCGCCCGACTACAAAGCTTGCATCGCTCAGCCGGTCTCGGGCGTCTCTTAGTCTCGTCCGAACTTCGCCCATCAACTCGTCATCGACACCCAGAGCGAACGTCTGGTCGTTCACGGCGCGCTCGATGAACAGCTCGAACTCCCGCACCGCCTCTCGGGTCTCCGTCTGATCGCGCCGCGCCTCGCGCATCTGGTGGTAATAGACCATGCCCACTTTGTATTGGGCATAGGCGGTGAGCACATGCGTCGGATAGAGGCGCAGGAATTCACCGAGCTCGGTCAACGCCGAGATATAGCTCACGGTCGTCCCTTCGCCCTCGTAGGAATCAGACACGCCGAGCCGCGCCGCGGCCCGCAGCTGGCTCTGAGGAAATGTGTCGCGGATCTGTACGAAGTACTGGCGTGCCCGTACCCAATCCTCCTCGGCCATCGCCGCTTGCCCTCGTTCGAAGAGCAGCCGATCGGCGTCGGCGGCGGTTGGCGGAATTTCTACCTCACGCGGGCCACAGCCAGCAGCAGCGATGAGCAGGGCGCTGCACACGCCGAGGGTCATCAGCGGGTTGCCGATGGCGCGGGACGCGCGGGTTAAACCGTTTCCGAAACGGGTACGAGCGAGTTGGCCAGCCATTGATACTCCGCCAGGATGCCCTTCTCGAGTGTCACGGACGGCACGAACCCCAGATCGGTTTGAGCTCGGGTCGTGTCGGCTAGCGTGTCGCGCATGTCGCCGCGCTGCGCATTCTGCCGGTGTAATGTCGGCCGGTGCGCGCCGATGTTCGCCATGACGTCGAGAACGTGATTGATGGACACTCGCGATCCGCCGCCGATGTTGTACACGCGGCCGGGGACGCCTGCGCGGCCGGCCGCCACGGTCGCCCTGACCGCGTCCTCGATGAATGTGAAGTCGCGAGTCTGTTCGCCGTCACCGTAAATCTCGATCGGCGCGTCGTTCAACAACGCTCGAAGAAACCTGTGAAACGCCATGTCGGGGCGCTGGCGGGGACCGTAGACCGTGAAGTAGCGCAGCGACACAGTGGGCAGTGCGTAATTACGGTGATAGAGCCCGCAGAGGTGTTCGGCTGCCAGCTTCGTTACGCCATACGGCGAGACGGGCTGCGGACGGGCACTTTCGCGCATCGGTATGTCGACTCCGTCTCCGTAGACGGACGAGCTCGACGCGTACACGATGCGCTCGAGCTTGACGGTGGTGCAGGCCTCGAGCAGTAGCTGCGTCGCCTCGACGTTGGCGCGAGTGTAGACCGAGAACTCGCGCCCCCAGCTGCGTCGGACGCCGGGCTGAGCTGCCAGGTGAAAGACATGCGTCACCCCGTCGAGCAGCGCAGGCCAGGGCGCCTTCTGAATCGACGACTCGACGAACCGAAAGTCCGGTCTCGTCCGGAGCGACGCGATGTTGCCGGCCTTGATCTCCCGGGCGTAGTAGTCGGTGAAGCCGTCAAGGCCGACCACGGCATGACCGCGCTCGAGCAGACTCTCTGCGAGATGTGATCCGATGAATCCGGCCACTCCGGTGATCAGCGCTTTCATGCGAGCATCGTCCGAATCTCGGTCGGCAAACGGGTCGGTCGACCCGACGGGTCGGTCGCCGCATGCTGCGTGTGTCCGATGGCGAGCAGCGCGTCGTCACCACGCCGTCGCACTTCGTATTGGAACTCGACGCGGGCGCGCGACCGGAGCAGCCCGCGCGTCGACACCTCAAGGTCGTCGTCGTAACGTGCCGGCGCGCGAAACTCGCAGTGCGCTTCGACGACCGGTAGCATGATGCCCTCGTTCTCCAGATCTCGGTACGTACCCCCGAGGGCACGCAATAACTCACACCGGCCGACCTCGAACCAGACGAAGTAATTCGCGTAGTAGGCCACGCCCATCTTGTCGGTTTCGGCGTAGCGGACCCGAACCTGGCATGAGCTCGTCGGCACCGTTACCCTTGCCCGGGAACAGCCGCGGCGGTACCGGCGCGTGCGGCCAAGCGCAGATTGCGTGTCGCAGCAGTCGCGTCATCGGTCCCGAAGATGGCCGTCGCGGCCACGACGATCTGAGCACCGGCGTCAACGACCTGCGCGACGTTGTGCGCTTGGACTCCTCCGTCGATTTCCACTGGCGCCTGACTTCCGGCGTCGTCGAGCAACCGGCGAACGTCCCGTACCTTCGACGTGCTCCGTGGGATGAAGGTCTGGCCGGAAAAACCCGGATTGACGGACATGACAACGGCAAAGTCGAGCTGGTCGGCGACATCCTCCAGCGCGCTGGCCGGCGTCGAAGGATTCAGCGCGACGCCGGCTCGGGCCCCGAGTGCGCGAATGGCTGCAAGGGTCCGGTGCAGGTGCGGCGACACTTCGGCGTGGACGGAAACCATCGCCGCACCAGCCTCGACGAAGGCGTCGATGTGGCGCTCGGGCTCGACCACCATCAAGTGCACATCGAGCGGGACTGTCGCCACACGCTTGAGGGCGGCCACGATCGGCACGCCGATCGTGACGTTCGGGACGAACCGGCCGTCCATCACGTCGACGTGGATGAGGTCCGCGCCGCCGCGCTCGACCGCTGTCACGGCGGCACCGAGCGCGGTGAAATCGGCTGCCAGAATGGATGGTGCGATTCGCAGAGACCTGGACGACACGCTCACCGGCTGACCTCGAGTGAGATCGGCTCACCCGGCGCGATCTGGAAGCCGGCCTGCGGCGCCTGGCGCAGGATGACACCCGAGGGGACGCCGGGATACGGATGGTCGCCGACGACGGTGACACGAAATCCTTGGGTCCGCAGAACTTCCGCCACCGTCGTGCCGTTGATCCCGATCAAGTCTGGCATGACGTAGGTACGACCGCGCTCGCCCCGGTTCACGAGGAGCGACACCATGTGCCCGCTCCCGGTGGGCGGCGGGTCCTGGGCGACGACCGCGTCGGTCGGATACCGGCTCGATCGAATCTCCGAGACCCCGTCGAGGGCGAAGGCGTTGTCGCTCAGGTGATGCCGCGCGCCGCCTTCGGATTCGCCGATGAGGGTCGGCACCTGGCCGGCGGTCGGACCTGAGCTGAGCCAAACCTTCACGCGACGGTTCCGGCGCGTCGGCACGCCCGGTCTCGGATCTTGCTCGGCCACGCGACCGGCCTCGATGGACGGGTGGATGCGGCGCATCGACTCGACCCGGGCTGACAGCCCGTCGCCCGCCAGGGTAGACGACACATCCTCGAGCGTCCGTCCGGTTAGGTCGGGCGTCTCGACCTGGCGCGTTCTGAGGCCGATCTGGAGCCCCGCGAGGGCGAACAACCCGAACGTACTGATCAGGGCTCCTGCGAGCAGGGCGAGTTTCCCCGACACGACGAGCCGTTTGTGGACCTTCATGTGAACGTGCGGGTGAACCGGGACACTAGCAAACCAGTGTAGCGGAAGGGCTTTGACTGCACAAAACACTCCCGCCCGGCCCCCCCGGTTTCAGAGTGTGTGGCGGCGCAGCACCGCTGCGTAGAAGGCCTGAAGCCCATCGCGAAACGGAAGCGTGCGGAAGTGCCCGGCCGGATCGATGAAGCGGCCGAATCGTGACTCTGCAGGCGCAACCGCGGTGAAATCGGGACGCATCGCCTCGAAGCGACCGACGGTCTCCTCGTTCTCTTCCGGCTCGCTGGAACAGGTGGCGTAGACGAGTATCCCTCCCGGTCGCACGATCGCCGCTGCCTGGGAGAGGAGCGTCAGTTGCTGGGCCGCGAGCGCGACGAGGCTCTTTGGTTCGTGCCTCCACCGAATATCCGGGTCGCTCCTGAGGGTGCCGAGCCCCGAGCAGGGAGCATCGACGAGCACACGATCGAAGACGGCGTCAAACGGCAATGAGGCTGTGCCATCGAGGCGAACGACGTGACCGCACCGAACGCCGCAGCGGGCCAGCGTCGCTGCCAGCAGCGCCAACCGCCGCGGACGGAGGTCCGCGGCGACCAGCAGACCATGGTTGGCCATCGCACCCGCCAGTCCTACGGTTTTGCCTCCGGGCGCAGCACAGACATCGAGCACACGTGTATCGCGGCCGGCGTCGACGAGCGCCATCACCAGTTGGGCGGCCTCGTCCTGCACGAGGAGTCGCCCTTCGGCGGTCAACGGGGTCGCAAGCGGCAGTCCGGCGGTCACACGCAGCGCGTCAGGGGCCCACCGCGCGGGCGCTGTCTGCACACCGTACGCGGCGAGACGGTCGGCGAGGTCGCGAGTGGAGCCCTTCAACTGGTTGGCCTGCAAGGTGACTGGGGCCGGCTTGTTGTTAAACCGCACCCATGCAGACGCAGCCGCCAGTCCGTGCCGGTCGAGCCAGCGCTCGACGAGCCACCGCGGGTGCGATTCGGTCACGCTCAGGTAGTCGAGCACCGCCCGACGGTCCTTGGTCCCCGCCGACGTGTCTGGACGAGGGGGAAGCGACGTTGGGCGCCGCGCGTCCGCGAGCGTGCGGAGCACGCCGTTCACGAACCGGTCGGTTCCGGGTGGAGCGAACTCTCGGGCCAGCTCCACCGCGTCGTAGACCACGGCGCGTGCGGGCACCCGCTCGAGCCAGCGGAGCTGATAGGAGGCGGCTCGCAGGAGGTCGCGCACTTCGGGGTCGAGGTCTTCTATGGGACGGGACGACACCTGTGCGAGCAGGTGGTCGACCGCGGCGCGCCATCGGAGCGTGCCGACGGCGATCTCGCCGGCTAGCGCGCGGTCGCGGGTGTCTTCCAGCGGGCGGCGTGCCCGCGCGAGCGCAGTGGAGAGATCGCTACGCCCGGTATGCACCGACCGCAGGACGCGATGCGCGGCGCGACGGGCCGGCGCGATCATGGGTGCGTGGCGTCGAAGCGTTGGCCGGCGGTCCATCGATGCCCGGCCAGGAACGCGCGGACTGGGGCGGTTCGGCGTCCCTCCGGTTGGATGTCGAGGATCGCGAGTGAGGAGTCCTCGCCGGTCGAGACGACGAGCCGGTCGCCGGTTGCTTCAAGGAGCTCCCCGGGAAGGATGCTCCCGGCTCCGTAACTGGCCGCCCGGTCGAGCGGTTGGCTCCGGTGGATGAGGTAGCGCGTTCCGTCGAGCACGCCACACGCGCGTGGCCACGGATGGAGACCGCGGATTTGATCATGGATGGCGCGCGCCGGCCTGGACCAGTCGATCACACCATCATCCCTGGTGAGGCGCGGCGCATACGTAGCCGCGGCGTGATCCTGTTCGGTTTCGGTAGCATGGCCGGTCTCGAGGGCTTTCACTGTCTTGAGGAGGAGATCGGCACCCAGGTGCGCGAGCCCCTGCTCGACGACGATACTGCTCTCCTCTGGGCCGATCGTTACGGCTCCTCGCGCCAGCATCGGACCCGCGTCCATTTCGGCCACGAGGCGAATGATCGTCACGCCGGTTGTCGTTTCGCCGGCGATGATCGCGCGCTGGATCGGTGCGGCACCACGGTATTTTGGCAGTAGGGAGGCATGGACGTTGATCGTGCCGAGCCGCGGCGTGTCGAGGAGGGCGTCTGGTAGGATCTTGCCGTAGGCGGCGACAACTGCTAGATCCGGACCGAACGCAGCGACCGCGTGCAGCAGTGCGTCCGATCGCGCTCGCGTCGGCTCGAGCACCGGGATATCGTACGCGGCGGCCAACTGCTTGACCGGTGAGGCGCTGACCCGGCGGCCGCGGCCCCTGGGCCGATCGGGCTGGGTGACGACGGCGACGATGGGGTGCGGGGAGTCGAGCAGACGTTGAAGCGTCGGGAGCGCGAAGGCGGGTGTTCCGTAGAACAGGGTCTTTACCATTTTCCGGTGCGCTTGAGCTTGTTGATTTTCCGCACGATAATCTGGCGTTTGAGTCCGCGCAGGCGATCGAGGAAGACCGAGCCGTCGAGATGGTCTAGTTCGTGCTGAAACGCGCGCGCGAGGAGACCGGTGCACTCGATCTCCCGTGACTCACCGTCCCGGTCCAGGCCGCGCACGATCACCCGAGCTGCGCGGCTCACCGTCGCGGTGAACCCCGGGACGCTTAGACAACCCTCGTCCTCGTTCTGGACGCCCTCGCGCTCGACGACGGTCGGGTTGATCATGACGACCAGATCGGCGGCATCGCGCCCCACCGACGGATCCGCGACGAAGAGACGCAGAGGAATCCCTATCTGCGGCGCCGCCAGTCCGACGCCTGGCGCGGCGTACATCGTCTGGATCATGTCGTCGATGAGGGTCTGGACGTCGGACGTTACCTCCAAGACCGTCTCGGCCCGGCGCGCCAGCACCTCCTCGCCATAGCGCAGGATTGGCCTGATCATCCGGGGCATTGTAGTGCGTAAATCTCGGGCCCCAGGCGACGAGTCCGACAAGGCGTTCGGTCTGGAAGGCCGCTCCTGCGGCGATATTCTTGCACCCGACGCTAGGACGATGAGGGTCATGTGGGGAGACGGTCGGAGCCGCGCTCACGTGTCGACCCGGTTGGGGAAGGAACTGGTCGCGCGCAGCGTGCACGAGTCGGGGCCGCGGCTCGAGCTCGCGTTTACCATTACTAACTGCGCGGCGCTCATCGACGATCTGTTGGAGTCGGAGCTTTTCGACCACGCGCGGGGCGCATTCACCGGTGTTGTCGCGCGGCGGGAAAGGGTGCTCGAAGTGGCGGTGGGTGGCACTGTGCTTCTCGACGAGGAGAGCGAGCTGTTCGCCCGAGCCCAGGCTGCTGCGCGTGTTGCAGGAGAGGGAAGTGCGCAAGGTCGGCGAAATGGCGACGGAAGGTCATCACGCCTGTTACCGCAGGCCGACGAGTTCCTTGACCGAGTCGATCAGTTTTGGCGAGTCGTATCCGACCCCTTCCTTGAACACGAGCGTGACGTTGCGTATCTCGTGTGTGCGTCGACCGGGTCGCCGTTGATGACAACGAGGTTGGCGAGCTTGCTCTCCTCGATCGACCCGAACCGGTCCGCTTCGCCGAGCACGCGCGCACCGTTGAGCGTCATGATCTGAACCACCTGCTCCGGTGTGAAACCCGCCTCGAGCAAGAGCTCGTAGTTCCGCTGATCGCCAAAGCCCGGCAACGCGCCGCCGATGCCGGCGGGGTCGACACCCGCGGCCAACAGACCCCCGGCGTCGAAGAACGCCTTTTCGAAGGCCTGGGCTTTCGGGAAAAGGATCGACATCGGCGCCTCGTCGAGGCTGGCGATGTCGCGGCGGGTTTCCAGGTATTCTTCGCGCGCCGCCGGCGCCATCATGTCCAACACGCGATCCTCGAGCGGCGGCCGATTTGGCAGGCTCAGTTCGTAGACCGCCAGGGTCGACGTCATCGCGACGTTGGCGTCGACCATCTTGCGAATTGTCGTCCGGACCTCCGCGCCCTCGAGATTGACGTCGAGCAGGCTCTGGCGGACCGCGGGTGGGCAGACCCCGGGCTCCTTGTCCTCGACGTAGTCGCTGTTGGTAAAGAAGCCGTGCTCGATGTTGTCGATGCCCAGTCCCACCGCTTCCGTGAAGGATACGGAGCAGAGAGGGCCGGTCACTTTGATCCCGCGCCGGTGGGCCTCGTCGATGGCAGCTGCGAGCTCGTCCTGTCCAATGCGCGTGTACGCCTTGCTTGAACCAGTCAACCCCTTCGTCGGACCAGCAGGGCACCACCTGCCGGGCGTCCTCGGGCGAGGAGACCGCCTTCATCTGCGCCATCGCTCCGGCGCCGGTTATATACGGTCCAGTGATGTACATCCGAGGCCCGGTTCGATTGGCGGGCGTGGATGCCGAGCGGCTGGACGAAGACAGCCGCCGCAGCCGCTCCGGCGAGGAGCGGGCCACACCCGACCCTGCGCGTCAGCACACGCATGCACCCGCCGAGTTGGTCAGTTTGCCGGAACGGGCAGAGCGTGCCACGCGACGCCTGGGGCGGATCCCGTCTACGGCATCCGGCAAGTGAAGCTCGCCGCCTCGTCGGTGCTCCCGCTCCCGTTGTACGTCGCCTGCTGCGGGTAGGGACAGAGCGGGCGCGTGCGCACGACCTCGCCACCGCGCTGTAGCGCCGCCTCTATGGACTCGGGCGCTTGATCGTCCTCGACCCATCGTTCGAGCGCGGTAAGCGCGTCGAAGGAGTTGGGGCCGGCGCCGCCTCCGCAGTGCCCCATGCCGGGTGCCATGAACAAACGGTAGCTATCGTGGACAGCGTCCCGCCCGCCGAGAGTGTCGACGACCCGGCGGTAATACTGCGTGGCGTTGGCCGGCGAGATCTGCGGGTCGCTCCAGCCGTGGTACTGAATCAGCTTGCCGCCGCGGTCGAAGAACGGCTGGAGGTTGGGATCGAGTGCGTTGAGCGTGTCGTCGTCGACCTCTTCCGCGCGCACGATGTCGGTCTCGAAGTTGAAGCGGTCGATTGTCCACTCCGGGTCGGCGAACGTGAGATACCGAAACTGCTCAAGACCGGTCGCACGGGCCGACCGTGTCCAGCCGAGGTCCGTCCACCCGAGCTCGCTGCCCGGCAAGAGTCCTGTGATCGGGCGCCGGGTCTTCGGATTTTCCGGCGACGCGTAGAGCATGCGCACGGTGTTGACCTGCGCCGACGTGAGGCACGCCGCGCCATCCGATTCGGAGCACTGGAGCACGGCGGGATCGAAGTCGCACCGCTCGGGGTCGCCGACGACGCCGTCGGTCACGCCGTCCGCCGCGTCGCACGCGTCCAGCACGGCGTCATGGATGAGCCGCCGTTCGTCCTCGGATAGCCGCGCGGCCTCGTTCGCTTCGAGCGGCTTTGCCACACGCAGCGAGCCGGCTGCGCGGCCGATCCAGTCGTTCCCGGGGGCCCCGGCGACGATGCCATCGAAATCCTCCGGAAAACGCTGCGCTTCTTTCATCGCCTGTCGGCCGCCCGCCGAACAGCCGACCCAGTACGAGTACCGGAGGTCGTCGTCGTAGTACGCCGCGATCATCTGCTTCGACACGACTGTCATCTCGTGCACCGACCGCCAGCCGAAGTCGATGATCTTTTCCGGGTGTCCCAGCCCGAAGCTGGCGGTGTTGCCCTCGTGGCCTGTGTCGGTCGAGCTCGCGGCGTAGCCATGCGCGAGCGCCGCGGCCAGCGAGGCATGCCGAATCGATCCGGTGAATGCCCCGTTCCCGACAGCCTGGTACTTGCCGTTCCAGTCGTCCGTTGGCATCCACAGCTCCACCTTGATATCGGAGTCGGCCGACGGTCGCAGGGTGGACGTGACGCGGCAGAATTCCGGCAGCGCGCTGTAGCTCCGCTCTGCCGCGGCGCTCAGCGGTCGTCGACCCGACGGCGGGCGAAATGCTCCGGGCGCCACGGTCGACGCGCCGGTAATAGTGGTGTGTGGTAAGGAGAGCGCGGCGATATCGGCGCAAGCGTTCGCCGGCGCTGCGGCAACTTCCATCTCCGGTTGCTGAAACGCGAGGAGCAATGCCGTACAGACGGCCGAAACCATCAAATGTCTCATGTCGGGCCTCCGCGCGGCCAACTATAGTCGGTCCGTGCCAGAATCGCGCGTTCCGTCTCGCCTGATGCCTCCCGCCACCGTCTGGGAACCTCTCTCTAGCTGTCGGGCCGGCCCGGATCGTGGCAAGTGAATCGAGGTTTCCGCCGACGGCGAGGCGCCCACAGCGCGCCTCGCGGCCGCGGAGTGGGGCACGCGGGATCGCCGCGGAGCGGTCGCGGGCGCTTGGGGCAAAGCCCCTTCTACAATTGCCTCATGCGCGCGGGGCCGCGAGGAGGCGTACGCCCTGTCGGGCGCGCGCGTGCCGCGAAGACCGCCAGGACGCGCATGACAAGGACACGACCCGCGACACGAACGCGAACGGCGATGACGCCGAAGGCGAGCAGCGCGAAGAAGTTCAGGCGGCGGTAACATGCCTGAGGAGGAGCCGATGGCAGAGTGCTTTGAGAGCCTCTTGACGCAGTACGAACGCGGCGGGCTGACACGTCGCGACCTCCTGACAGCGCTGGCCGTCCTGGCTGCGCCGGTGACCGCACGTGCCCAGCCCGGTGCGGTCAGAGCGCGCGCGCTGAGCCACGTCAATATCGGTGTCGCTGATGTCTCCCGCTCGGAGACCTTCTACCGCGACCTGCTCGGATTGCCCGCCCGGCGCTACATTGTCGGCGATGCGTATGCTCTCGACTTCCCGGACGGTGGCTTGATCAGTCTGTGTCCGGTCTCCGGTGGAAACTGCAGCCTCATCGCCAGCGACGCGACGGCGGGGGAGATTGACCACTTCGGGATCGGCATCGAGAACTTCGATGCCGCGCGGGTCGCGTCCGAGCTAGATGCGGCGGGGTTCGAAGGAGTGCGGCAGGCAGGATCCACAAGCGTGCTCGTTCCCGATCCCGACGGCGTGACTGTGCAGCTCTCATCGACGACCGAACGATTCGAGGGGACGCCGCCCAATCGGGGCTGCTAGCCCGCTAGCCTCTGGGCGGTGATGCTTCGTCGGATTCGAGGAGCGCCTCGATTTCCGCGATGGCCACACCGAACGCCCCCATACCAACGGCGCCCGTCGCTGGAACGCAAAAGCTCCCGAGGCGCCGTCCTCGACGACGCCCGCGCCGCTGGCCTCGGCCGCCGATCGGGCCTTCCGCGATAGAGCGCAGCGAGCGATGTGTGTTGATCATCGGACGAGCCTATGTGCTTCTGCATCCCAGCGTCGAGCGCGTCCCGTCAGCCGAGTTCGGAGTTCGCGATCCGCCTCAACATGCGGGCACGTCTCGCGGACATAGAGGAGCCAGTTGTCGACGTAGGTCGCGAGCCAGGACGCGTAGTCCGAGCGTGCGTCCTCATCGCGGACGACACAAAGCCCTCTGCGAGCCCAGACGGCGAACCGTGCCTCGGCCAGATCGATGACCCAGTTCCGATAGGCCGAAGGGTCGGTCGTCGTCCGCTCTTCGCGTTCCACGGCGGCGTCGAAGGCCAGCAGCGCCTTCCTCGCAGCGCGGGTGGCTGCTTCCCAGGGCCGATAGCGCGCGTCGTCGCTCGTGAAAGGGTTTCCGCCCTCGACGGGATCGCGGTGCGACCAGCGAGGGATTGCCGAGGCACGTAGCGCGAAGGGGAAGCGGGGCACGCCTGGCATCACCGCCAGGTTCCCACAACACCGCCAACGGAGCTAGCCCTCTTCGACAACACCACTGCGTCTATAACAACATGACGACCATCGGCGCCGGCGCTCTGGTCAACGGGGGCGACAAAGGTCCGCCTGGGAACGCGGCCGTTGCCGTGGTGGCTATGGAAGTAGCGTTTGCGGGGGGGGGGCAGCTCGACCGTCGCGAGACACGCCGGCGCGGCAGGTCTACAATGTCGTGCGTGGTGTGCATGGCTGCGCTCATCGGCGCCCAGCGTCTCACCGTCGTTCTCGCGGCCGGTGTACTCGCGCTCGTCGCCACTCCCACCGTCGCTCAGCCGGCGCCACCGAGGACCGCGTGGGGCGTACCCGACCTCCAGGGCGTCTGGAATCATGGAACAGCGACTCCGCTCGAGCGACCGGAGCAGCATGTGGGGCGCCAGCGCCTGACCGCCGCGGAGGTGGCCGAAGTGAACGCCGAGGCGCGGTCGGCGGAGGGCGTCGGCGCACGCCGCGCGGTCTGGTGGGAACGCGGTTTGTCGGACGGCCGGACGTCGATGATCGTCGAGCCTTCGAACGGCCGCGTTCCGTACACTCCGGAAGCCGCCGCATGGCTTCGGTCGCTGCGTCCGTCCAGCGCCGACGGACCGGACGACCTTCCCTTGCAGGCCCGTTGTTTGACGTATGGTGTGCCTCGGCTCGGGGGGCCCTATAGCCAGAACATCCACCTGTTTCAGACGCCCGACCACGTCGTACTGCTGCACGAGATGATCCATGAGTTTCGCGTGATTCCGCTCGATGATCGGCCGCACCTGACGGCGGGCCTGCGCCAATGGATGGGTGACTCGCGTGCCGTATGGGAAGGTGACACGCTGGTGGTCGACACGACGAACTTCAGCGACCAGCAGTTGTTCCGCCGCAGGTCGATGGGAACGACGCGGCTCGTCGAGCGCTTCACGCGGCTCCACGCCGACACGCTGCGGTATGCAGTGACCTTCGAGGACCCGGACAGCTTTTCGCGGCCGTGGACGGCGACGATCACGATGCCGGAGACCGACGGCCAGATGTTCGAGTTCGCCTGTCATGAGGGGAACTACGGTATGACCGGCATCCTCGAGATCGCTCGCGGTGAGGACGCGGTCGCAGCGGATACCAGGTAGCCGGGCGCCGATCGTTATCGTCGTCGTCAGAAGCCGTGGCTTGGTCGCGTGGCGGCCCCCCGGTGGCATAATCAGCGCGAGTGAGGCCCCAGGGGGATCTGGCATGACGCGACGCCTGCTTTCGCTTGTCGTCCTAACCGCCTGCGGTGCCGCAGCGCCGCTCGCCCAACGCGACTGGAACGCCCCCTTTCCGGCGCATCACGTCATCGGTAACGTCTATTTTGTCGGGACGCAGCAGCTCGGCACTTTCCTTATCACGACGCCCGAGGGGCACGTGCTGATCAACAGCGACTTCGAGTCGACCGTGCCATCGATTCGACGTAGCGTCGAATCGCTCGGCTTCGTGTTCGCGGACATCGCCATCATCCTCGGGAGCCACGCGCACGGTGACCACATGGAGGCCGATGCGCTCGTGAAGGAGCTGACTGGGGCCGAGGTCATGGTCATGCGCCAGGACGTCGAGCGGCTCCGTGCCATGCGTCCGAGGGGTAAGGCGCATCCGATCGACCGCCTGCTCGACGATGGCGATGAGGTGACGATCGGTGGCACCACACTGACGGCGCACCGCACGGCGGGCCACACCGAAGGGTGCACGAGTTGGGCGCTGGCGGTCGAGGAAGACGGTCAGCGCTTCCTTGCGCTGATTGTCGGCAGCTTCGGCGTGAACCCCGGCTATGTGCTCGTGGACAACCCGGACTACCCGGAGATCGCCAATGATTACCGCGCGACGTTCGCGAAGGCGCGGGCGTTGCCCGTGGACGTCTTCCTCGGTTCCCATGGCTTCTGGTACGACATGGAGCGGAAGCTTGAGCAGGCGATGAGCCGGGCGGAGGGCGAAGCCAACCCGTTTATCGACCGCGATGGGTATCTTGCGCACATCGACATGCAGGAGCAGCGGTTCCAGGAGATGCTGAGGGAACAGCAGACTGGCCGGCGCTGACCGGCGCAGTGGACCGGAACTCGCCCGCCCGTGCAGCACGGCTGTCCTGGAGCGAACTCTCGGCGTGGCGGCAGCGACGAGCGCCCAGTCTTGGCGGCGCGCATTGGCGACGACTCAGCCACAGGTGGCGGCTCAGGCGAGGAGACGGATGCAGCTGACAGATGAACAGCTCACGCACTTCGATCGGAAAGGCTGGCTGTACCTCCCCGAGGTGTTCGGTCGGGCGGAAACGGATCTCCTTGCGGCCGCGGCGCGTCGAGTGTTCGCGCTGGACCGTGAAGAAGTGGTCCGCGAAAGGGACCAGAAAACCGCACGAACCGCGTTTGCCGCCCATACCTACGACGAAGGGTTTCGCCGCCTCGGACGGCATCCTCGGCTGATCAACCCGGTGATGCAGATTCTGGGCGGATCTGTCTACGTGCACCAGTACAAGGTCAACGCCAAGGCGGCGTTCAATGGCGACGTCTGGCAGTGGCATCAGGACTACGGCACGTGGTCGCGCGATGATCTGATGCCCGAGGCGCGCGCCATGAACATCGCGCTGTTCGTCGAGGACGTGACGGAGTTCAACGGCGCGCTGATGTTCATTCCGTGCAGCCACAAGGCCGGCGTGATCGAAGCCGGCCACGACGTGCAGACGACCAGCTATCCGCTCTGGACGATCGACAACGACACCATCGCGGGTCTCGTCGAGGAGGGCGGTTTGGTGTCACCAAAGGGGCCCGCCGGCTCCGTCGTGATGTTTCACTGCAATCTCGTCCATGGCAGTCCATCGAACATGTCGCCGTTCGACCGCACGATCGTGTACTTGAGCCTCTGCCACGTGGACAACCACATCCGCCGGTTCAAGCGCCCGGAGTGGATTGCGCATCGCGATTTCGCGCCGATTGAGCCCCTGTCGGACGATTGCTTGCAGACGCTCGCCACGGAGAGCGCCTAGCCGCGTCGGATGAACCTGCACCAGATGCTCCAGGAGGTCGAGTCGCGTGCCGAGCCGGTGCGGGTAGGTCTCATTGGGGCGGGTAAGTTCGGGTCGATGTTTCTCGCGCAGGCCCGCCGCACACCCGGTCTTCACCTCGTCGGCGTCTCGGATCTGGATCCGCAGCGCGCGCGTGACGCCCTGCTCAAGGTGGGCTGGCACGCCGATCGATTCGACGCGCCAGATCTGACGAGTGCGCGCGATCAGCGCACGACCTACGTCACCGACGACGCCGCGGCGCTGATCGCGCTCGATGGTCTCCAGGTGATTGTCGAGGCGACGGGCGATCCGGCGGCGGGCGTCCGGCATGCCACGCAGGCATTCGCACACGGGTGCCACGTCGTGATGGTGAACGTCGAGGCCGACGCGTTGGTGGGTCCGTGGCTGGCGCGCGAGGCGGCGGCCGCTGACGTTGTCTATTCACTGGCGTACGGCGACCAGCCGGCACTCATCTGCGAGATGGTGGACTGGGCGCGCGCGGCCGGGTTCGAAGTGACGGCCGCTGGAAAGGGCACGAAGCATCTCCCCACCTACCACGCCTCGACGCCGGACACCGTCTGGCATCACTACGGCCTCACGCCGGCGCAGGCGGCCCAAGGCGGCATGAACGCGCGGATGTTCAATTCGTTTCTCGACGGCACAAAGTCCGCCATCGAGATGGCGGCGGTCGCCAACGCGACCGGCTTGGCGGCTGCGCCCGATGGCTTGCACTTTCCCCCGTGCAACGTGGATCAGTTGCCCCAGACGCTGCGGCCCCGTAGCGACGGCGGGGTGCTCGCGTTGCGCGGCCAGGTGGAAGTGGTGTCCAGCCTGTCGCGCGACGGTGCGGAGCTCCCGCGTAACCTCCGCTGGGGGGTCTATACGGTGTTTGCGGCACCCGACGAGTACGTGCGCCGGTGTTTCGGCGAGTATGGTCTGAAGACCGACGACAGCGGCTGGTACGCGGCGATGTACAAGCCCTATCACTTGATTGGGCTCGAGCTCGGTATCTCGGTCGCGAGTGTGGCTCTGCGCCGGGAGCCAACGGGGCGGCCGCGTGAGTGGCGGGCCGATGTCGCCGCGGTGGCGAAGTGTGACCTTGCCGTCGGGGACGTTCTGGACGGGGAGGGAGGTTACACGGTGTGGGGTCGACTGATGCCCGCCGATGAGTCGGTGCGCGGCGGTGCGCTCCCGCTCGGCTTGGCCCACGGTGCTCGCGTGCGTCACTCGGTGACGTCGGGGTGCGTCGTGCGAACTGACGACGTCGAGCTCGACGAGTCGGCCGAGATCGTGCGCCTCCGTCGCCTGATGGAGCAGGCCTTCGGTGGCGAGCGCGCAGTTGCCATCGGCGACGGGTGAGCGGACTTCGTCGCGATCGCGCGAGACAGACTATCGCGTGTCTGTGTCGCCGCGAGCGGTTGCGGCGTCCCGAGAAGCATGTTCCGGCGCGACCGCATGGGTAAGCTCAAGGACAGTTTCGGCCGCACCTAGTCGATCGCGACGCAGATCGAGATCGCCGTGGCGAACAAAAGGAGATGGCGGCTGCGCAGATGGGGTGAGGGCCGGCCTGTGTTCTAGAGCGCAGGTGGTCCGTCCCGGGAAGGTTCCGATGAAGCTGGTCAAGAGAATCGTCCTGGCGCTGGTCGTGCTGGTGTTGGCGCTGCCGGTGCTTCTTGTGGGGTTCGTCTGGCTGACGGTGCCGTTGAACGTACCTTGGAAGAGCATGCTGCAGCAGGCGAGCGTGTTGCCGGCGTGGCTGGACCCGACGCCTATCTCGGCTGACCAGGTGCAGACGCAGATCGTCGCTCCGGAAGGCTACGGGGTGTCGCTGTTCGCAACCGGCGTCGCTGACGCGCGTGCGATTCGCGTCACGGCGGCGGGTGACGTTCTCGTGTCGACGCCACGGGACGGACGGGTCCTCCTCCTCGAGGGCGACCGTGACGGCGACGGAGCAGCGGATGGACGGCGCGTGTTGGTCGATGGCCTGACTCGGCCCAATGGACTCGACCTCGCGGGCGGGTACCTTTACGTGGGCGAGGAAGACGGCATCGGCCGAATCAGGTTCGACCCGTGGACGGGGAACACCGACGGCACGTACCAGCGCATCATCGATGGGTTGCCCGGTGGCGGTAACCACTGGAAGAAGACGATCCGTGTCGGTCCGGACGGCCTGCTGTACGTCGCGGTTGGATCCAGCTGCAACGTCTGTGTCGAGGAGGATCCGCGTCGAGCGGCGATCCTTCGCTATACGCCAGAGGGCGAGCGGCGGGACGTCTACGCTACCGGTCTGCGCAACAGCGGTGGGTTCGACTGGTCGCCAACCACTGGGGCGTTGTATGCGACGGACAACGGCCGCGATCTGCTGGGGGACGATTTTCCGCCGTGCGAGCTCAATGAGGTCGTCGCGGGAGGATTCTACGGCTGGCCGTTCGCTAACGGCGCCAACGTGCCCGATCCCGATTTGGGGATGGACCTGCCGACACGCTCAACTCCCATAGCCCCCGTGCACGGATTCCGTGCCCACAACGCGCCGCTCGGCATCGTCTTCCTGCGCCACTACAATCACCCGCCAGCGTATCGGAAAGCCGCGCTCGTGGCGCTCCACGGGTCGTGGAACCGCACGACGAAGGACGGCTACAAGGTCGTCTCGCTGCATTTTCGCGCCGACGGCACGGTCGATGAGCGAGATTTTCTCACCGGGTTCCTGGCCGACGATGCCGCGATCGGCCGTCCCACCGAGGTGGCGGAAGGTCCCGACGGCAGCATCTACGTGTCGGATGACTACGGCAGCGCGGTGTATCGCGTCAGGTATGGGGAGGGGACGGGCGCCGTGATCGCCGCGCCCGCGGTGGGTGGCAGTGCGGGCTACGCCCCCGCCGCGGTCGGCGCGGCGGAGCGCGACGCGGCACTGGCTGCCGGAGCGGGTGTGCTCACGAACGAGGGGTGTCTGGCCTGTCACGCCGTATCGCCGGCGGGAGATCCGCCAGCGTTCGCGCTCTCCGATCTCGGGACTCGCTATACGATCGAGGAGTTGGCCGAATATCTGTTGATGCCGCGGACGCCGATGCCGCCCTACGACGCGGATCCAGCGCAGCGCCGGGCGCTCGCGATCTACCTGCTGGAGACGTACTAACCTCGTCTGGAGGAGCCTGTCATGCGTTACCGATCTCCTGGTTCGGTTGTCGGAATC
>CAZYFH010000043.1:0-2873 GCA_964646815.1 uncultured Vicinamibacteraceae bacterium
CAAAGCTATAGAAGTTGTTCCAGACATTCTGGGTTCCCTGTCGGATCTCCTCACCCGACATCACCGGGTGCGGGGTCAGCAATTTGGGCCGCTTCGCCTGAGGAATCAGCCAGTGACGCGACACCGGGATACCGTCAACCGTCGATATATCGTCACCCTGCTCGCGCTCCCATTTTTCGAAGTCCAGTGTTCCCGGGAACGGCGTAAGTGTTATGAATTGCGCGAAGGCGATGTCGGCCCGCTTGGCCAACTCAGCTGTCGCGTAGAAGGTGCCGGGACGATCGCTTGGAAGACCGAAGATGAACGAGCCGAGAATGTAGACACCGTGTTTCCGGAACGTCTGAAGACGCTCAACGAGCTCCTCACCCGCAAGGTTGAAGTCCTTGTAAACGTCCTTTAACCCTTCCGGCGTGACCGCCTCAATACCGACGAGAGCACCTCTGATACGAGCTGCTCTCATCGCATCCAGAAATTCCGGATCCTCGGCGGACTCCATAGTGATCTGCGTGAAGAAATTTAAATCGTTCGGCAACTGCGCCATTAGAGCCATTAGCTCAAACCGTTCGTCGCGAAGCGCCTTGAGTTCGTTGTACTTGGTCTTGTCCTTACGACGACTGGCCATCTTGAGGTCGTCAAGCGTGACCGGATAGAAATTATCGTCAGCCAAGGCGATCCACCGGAAGCCCATTCGCCGTAGTTCGACGATCTCTTCGAGCACCACGTCGACTCCGCGCTGCCGAGGCTCTTGGCCATCGGTACGCCACACCGAGCAAAACGAGCAATGTTTGGGACACCCACGCACAGTCTGTACCGACGCCCAAGCATATTTCTTGCGGTCAATCAGATCCCAACGCGCTTTTCGGAATGTCCCGGCGTCAACTCGCCCACCGTTGTAGATCCGTTCAGGCACTCCGTTGACGCAGTCTTCGATCGCTTCGCCCCAAGCGACATCGCCGTCGCCCTTCACCACGGCATGCGCACCACCCCACTCAAACGCTTCTTCTGGAAATAAGGTAGGGTGGCTGCCACCGTAAACCACCGATGCACCGCGCGCCCGGGCACGCCGCCCTAGCTCATAACCGACCAGAGCATTACCCGTGTGGAGCCCGATACCAATGACGTCCCCCTTCTCGAGCTGGTCTGTATCGAACGGCTCAAGTGACTCGTCGCTCAAGATGGGATCACCCCACTTGGCGGGTGTGGCCGCGGCAAGCACATACATCCAGCGCGGGGTAATGAAACCTGTCCCGAAGGAAAAATGACTGGGGTTGACGATATGGACGCGCACTACAAGTTCTCTCCTTACGCTCCGGGGCGTCCGATTAGATAGTCGCTGTTAGTTTCCGCCAGTGAACACGCGTTTGAACGACGAGCCGACACCAGTGAACGCGCTGGCCGTCTTCTGGACGGCTCCCGTGAGCCATACCCCAAGTCTACGCGCCCTCGTCGAGCACTTTCTTGATATGGGCCAGCTCGGCTGCGCCAACCCGCTCGTGCTCGAGAATGTTCAACGCCAACGACCCGGGTGACCCGTCGAACCACTGACCCGCCAGACGGCGCACGGCACGCCGCTGCGCCCGCTGGCGCCCAACGACGGGGTGATACACGAACGCTCGACCGTTCTTTTCGTGTCGGACGTACTCTTTCTCCTCGAGGATACGGAGCACCGTGAGCACCGTGTTATAGGCGGGCCGACCGAGCCTGGGAAGCGCCGAACGGATCTCACCCACGCTCGCCCATCCAGCGTCCCAGAGGACCCGCATCAACCGAAGCTCCCCATCCGTCAGCGTAGCCGATCGTTTACGCGACATGCGCACACCTTTTCGTCAACTAATTCCTTAAGAGTCCACTGTAGGTACTGGGGTGGCGCCTGTCAACTAATCACTTAGCAGTTTCAGGCCGAACGGTATGAGGATCCGCGCACACGCGACGTATGGAGACCTCTATGAAAACAGCGCAGGAGATCGCAGATTTCCTCGGCGGGACGCTACACGGGAACGGCGCCGTCGCGATTCGATCGGTCAGCAGCCTCAACCGCGCCGAGGAGGGCGCGCTCGCATACGCTGAGGACAAGTACCTCGGCCAGGTAGCGACCACGCGTGCCTCGTGCGTCCTAGTGAGCGGCGGTGCGTTCCCGGACCGTACGGTGATCGTGACCGACAACCCGCGGGTGGCCTTCGCCCATGCCGCGCAGTGGCTCGCGCCACGCGAGCTCCCGTCGGCGGGGATTCACCCGACCGCCATCATTGAGCCCGGCGCCGAGCTCGGAGCCGACGTATCGATCGGGGCCTGGACGCTCATCGAGGCCGGCGCGCGGCTGGGCCGCGGCACAGTCATCTACCCGGGGTGCTACATCGGCCAGGAGTGTCGTGTCGGTGACGCGTGCCTACTCTTCCCGCAGGTAGTGCTCTATCCGGCCACGGAGCTCGGTGACCGGGTCATCGTTCACGCGGGCGTCGTCCTCGGATCGGACGGCTTCGGATACGAATTCGACGGCACGCAGCACGTCAAGGTCCCGCAGGTGGGCCACGCGACCATCGGATCGGACGTAGAGATCGGCGCCAATAGCTGCGTGGATCGAGGCAAGCTGGATGAGACCATCGTCGGCAACGGAACCAAGATCGACAACCTTTGTCAGATCGCCCACAACGGCCGCGTCGGGGCGCATGCGGCGATTTCCTCGCAGACCGGCATCGCAGGTAGCTCGACCGTCGGAGACTATGCGTTCATCGGCGGCCAGGTCGGCATCGCGGACTACTGCCGGATCGACAACCACGGTCAGGTCGGGGCGCAATGCGGTGTGCCGAGCCGGAAACGCGTTCCCGCAGGCGAGGTGTACTGGGGCACGCCGGCCCGGCCGCTCCGAAACATCA
>CAZYFH010000043.1:2883-31407 GCA_964646815.1 uncultured Vicinamibacteraceae bacterium
GAGGTGAAGCGCCTTCGGGTGGAGCTGAACGCGCTGAAAGCGAAACTCAGTTAGCTCGGACGGGCGAGCGCCCGTTCGACCGCGTCGACCACCCGCTCGACAGAGATCGCCTCGAGGCACGGCGGTCGCCCCTCAGGTGACGGCGGTGATGGGCACTCGGCAAAGAACCGCTCACGGCACGGAGAGCACTCGAAGTCGGCAGAGACTGCCACGGCCGACACGCCGCGACGCTCGCGTGGGCCCGTACGGCTCGCGGTTGACGGCCCGAAGATCGTGACGGTCGCCACCCCCAGGACCGACGCGAGATGCGCCGGTCCACTGTCGTTGCCGACGTAGAGCGCGCACCGCTCGAGCAGGACGCACATCTGCAGCAGCGTCGCGTCGCTCACTAGCGCGATCCCGTGGCTGGCCGCCCAACCGGGTGGCGCGCTGAACGGCGGGCGGTCGTGCACGATGAGCCGCCGCCCGGCGGTGCGTCCCAAGACCTCGGCCAGTTCCCGAAAACGCGCGGTGGACCACGCACGTGGGGTCTTGGCGGCAGCCGGGTTGAGAAAAACCGGGCGGACGTCATCCGGCCAGCCGGCGTCGCGAAACAGATGACGGGCATACGCGCGGTCATCGCTACGCAGAACCAGCGGCATGGCCCGATCGTCGACCGCGACGGAACGCCCGAGCGCGCCGACCAGCGCCGCGAACTCGTCCGATCGGTGGAGATCCGCAGACACCGCAACCGCCTCGGTCAGCAGCGCGCCCCGCCGGTCCGTCGCGCACCCGATACGCCTGGGGATCCCCGCGAGCCAGGCGGTGAACGCCGCCTCGAAGGACGGGGCCATCAGCACGACAGCATCGAACCGCCCGGACCGGAGACGGCGTGACGCACGCAACAGGGTCGCGACGCGCGCAAGGCCGTGTCGTGAGGGCGCGGCGATCACCTCATCGAGCGCGGCGATCCGCGTGACCAATTCGCAGTGGGCAAGACGCGCCATCCCGACGAGATGGGCCGTCGGCATCGTCGCGCGAACAGCATCGACCGCGAGCGACGCCATCGCGATGTCGCCGATCCAATTCGGGAGGCGGATCAGGATGCGAGGCGGCCGCGACCGGTCGACGGGAGTGGTCTGCGGCACCGCTCAACTCAGGCGTCCGCCGAGTCGTCCACGCGGAACTCGACGAACTCGTCGGCGACCCCATCGCCATCGTCCGACGTGAGGCGCGGCTCCGTGCGCGTGATACGCGTGATACGCGCGATACAGCGAAAGCGGTCCGGCGCCAGGTTGCCGAGCTGCATCGGCGTGTTGACGATCATCTCGAAGAGGGTGATACGTGTGAGTGGTTCCGGCGTCCGGAACAGGCTGCCCGAGTCGCTGAGGTTCACGCCCAGAACGTCGCGCCACTGCGACCCGCGGGGCAGACGGTAGCGACCCGGCACGGCACGCGAGAACCGCGCTGAACGGGGGATACGCGCGCACTGCATCCTAAGTGGACTGTAGCCTTAGACGAACGCCGCGCCGGCGGCGGCCGGCGACAGACGACCGGGTCACGCGCGACTCTCTGGCTGAGGTCACGAACCGGCGTCCTGATTATAGAGGGGTCCCCGGCTGTGGGCGATGAGCCGTTCCGTCTGCGGGTGAGCCGGGCGCTCGAAGACGGCAAGCGTGGGACCCGTCTCGACGATAGGCCCCCGATGCATGACCGCCACGTGGTCGGCCATCTGGCGAAATGACCGCCAGGTCGTGGGAGATGAACAGCATGGGTCAGCGAGAGCTCACGCTGGAGGTCCCTCAGACGGTTGCGCACGTGCCTCTGCACCGAAACATCGAGCACGGCCACCGGCTCGTCGGCGACCGACGAGCAGCCGTGGCCGGGTGTCAATCGCACGGGCGATCCCGACACGCTGGCGCCCGCCTCCACGTGACGCACGCCGGTCGGCGCCGGAAACGGCACACGCAGGTCTTCCACTTCGAGCAGCGGGCCGTCGACGATGGTGGGGGCTCATCTCGCCGATCTTGCTGTCGCGCGACCGCGCACGTTAGCGTTGTCGCGCATGACGTTTGAACCGGTGCTCGAGTTCGCCGCCGTGGGGTTCGTCAGGGACGGCCTGACCATTCTGGCCGACATCGACTGGCGGGTCGCCCGCGGGGAGCGCTGGGTCGTCGTTGGCCCGAACGGCTCCGGTAAGACCTCGCTGTGTCGGATAGCCAGCCTGTATGTGCATCCGACTCGCGGACGCCTCGATGTGCTCGGCGAGCGACTCGGCCGGACTGATGTCCGCGCCCTCCGCACACGGATCGGTGTCACCAGCCACGCGCTGGCGGACATGATACGACCGGGTCTGCGCGCGGCGGATGTCGTCGTGACCGGCAGGCATGCCGCGTTGGCGCCATGGTGGCATGACTACGACACCGCGGATCGCGCCCGCGCGAAGGCGCTGCTGGAGCGATTCGGCCTCGCGAAGCTCGCCGACGCCCGGTTTGCAACGTTGTCGGCCGGCGAGCGCCAGCGCGTGCTACTCGCCCGTGCGCTCGTCAACGACCCCGCGCTGCTCATCCTCGACGAGCCGACGGCGGGGCTCGATCTGACCGGTCGCGAGCAGTTGGTGCACATGCTCGCCCGGGTTGCTGCTGACGATGATACGGCGACGGTGGTACTGGTCACCCATCACATCGACGAGATCCCACCCGGGTTCACGCACATCCTGATGCTATCGGCGGGGCGCATCGTCGCTCGCGGTCCGCTCGACCAGACGCTGACCGCTGCTCGGTTGTCTGCATGCTTCGGACTGGCGCTGAAGATCGACCGGCGCGACGGACGCTGGACCGCCTGGAGCACTCGACGCGCGTAGCGCGACGGCTCATACCGCGACCGGGATGTTCTCCCGGAACTCACGGGCCAGCGACGTCATGACGTCCAGATACTGGCCGGTCTCCTCGCAGATGCGCCGCTGCCGCTGATAGCTTGGTGCGACCCGGAGTATGTCGGGAACCCGCATCAGCTCGTCATGGCTGCCGAGCCGGCTCGCGACCGTGCCAACGTCTCGACGAACGCGAGCAGATGCGGCAGGAAGGTCGTCATGGAGTTGAACAGCGCGCTCGCCTTTTCGCTGCTCTGCGCCCCGACATGTAACCCGAAGATCATCAGGCCGCGGGCCTGCCACTGACACCGGTCGACCAGCCTGTGGTACCGATCCTTGGGTGTAATCCGCTGCTCGGCCCACTTCGAACACGGGTGCGTACCCGTACAGGCCACCAAGTGGCCCAGCTCGTCGAACACCACGAGCAGGGCGCGAATCCGCTCCCCCAACTCAAGGCGAACCGCAGCCAACATGGGGCAGATGTTGGTGTTGAGCTCGATCGTCGATTCGAGCAGCTCCTGCTTGACGTGCTCGTCGTTCGAAGCCGCAGGGATTCGCAGCGCGCCACCGACGAGGTTCATGGTCTCAGGGTCGAGAATCTAAAGCTCCAGCTCCACTCCGAGCGTCGGGTTGGGCAAGCCATTGAAGGCGATCTTCATCAGCAGTCAGGAGGCCGAGAGCAGGAGCTTGCAGGCCGCGACCCCAATTGATTAGATGGTGTGCGTGAGGCCGCGCCGTTCGCCGTTCTGGCGATACACCGCGTTTCAGATTCCCGGGTGGATCCTGGCAGCGGCCGGCGGGTGGTGGCTGTACACGTCACTGCGTGTTCCGACGTGGGTGGCAAGCGGCGTGCTCGTCGCCTGGGTCATCAAGGACATGGTGCTCTACCCGCTGCTGCGCTCCGCGTACGAGGTTGACGACAGGCGGCCGATTGAGCGGCTCGTTGGACGACCAGGCACCGCGGCCGAGCGCCTCGCGCCGCGCGGCTACGTGCGGGTACGGGGCGAGTTATGGCGCGCCGAAGCGGAGGGCGTGTCTGCCGTCGACCTCGACGCGGCGGTCGAGGTCGTCGACACCGATGGGATGATGCTGAAGGTGCGACCGCGGGTTGCGCCGGCGCCAGGCGGACCAGGAACCGGCGGCGTCACCTGACCAACCGCGTGTCGGGGAACTGCGCGTACCAGCCGAACCAGAACCCCTGCTGCGCGGCCACGCGCGACACCGGGTGGGTCGCATCGGTCGTGTGCACGAGGGCATCCTCGGTCACTCGCCAGCGCTCCCCCGTCTCATCGATGACCATCAAGGCATCGTCATCCACGACACGGACAAAGGTCGCCGACCCGGCGTCGTAGACGCGGTTGGCGCCGTCGCCGCTCGTGACGATCGTGAGATCGCGGCCCGCGTGCCGCTCGATATGGACCGCGCGGGTCTCCAGAAACTCGACGGCCACCGCCAGCCGATGACGCGTGCCGCCGGCATCTTCCAGGAGCATGACGAGCACCTCATCCTTGTTCTTTAGGCGGTCGTCGCTCGCCGGGACGGCGAACCATAGGTCGTCGTGGGAGAAGTAGTCGCTGTAGCCGGCACCCTCGCTGTAATCGCGCTCAAACCCGGTGTCGAGGGAGAGGACGGTCGTGGGTGGGTGCGGTGCCACTCGCCCCAGGTCGTCGTCACGACCGAGCGGTGGGTCAGCTAAAACCCGCTCCCGACGAGGGACCCGACGACTGGCACACCTTCGAACGTGTTCCAGAGACTACGCGTGTCCTCGTCGAACATCAGCTTGTTCGACCGGTAGAGCAAGCCGCTTGTGCCGAACACGAGGTGCCGTCCGTCAACGACGCTGTCGTATGGAATGACGGTCCCACACAGCGTGCAGTGCACGACGGTCAACTCGGTGTCACCAAGCCGGTCCAGCGCCACCTTGATAGAGGAGGATCCGCTTCGGATAGGCACGGGTCTCTTCGCCAACCGCAATGCCGAACACGACGTCGTCGTCATCGAGATAGCTCGCCGCGTCCGCCCCGAGATGGGCCGGATACACGACACGCGGGATGCCGTTGACGCCCACGCCACCCCAGTCGATTTCATCGAACCGAATCGTCGCTCGCGTGTCCGCGGGGAAGAAACGCTCGAACTCCGGGTCGATTTGCGCGTACCAGGCCCCCTTGAAGAATTGGTAGGCGGGATGCGGGTCGTATGGCTGATCCCACATCCACTGCTGCACCCGACCGGTCGATCCGCCGAACCGCTGCCCGGTGCTCTCCTCGAGGAAGTCCATCAGTCGTTGCCAGACGTGCGCGGACGTGCGCTCGGCCGGCGTCTGGTCGGGCGCAGGCGGGACGAGAAACCGTACGATGTCGAGCACGATGCCCGTATAGCCGTCTCCCCAGCGCGCCGCGATCTCGTCAAGCGCGACGGCCGCCGTGGCTGCGTCGTCGTCCAACGCCGCACGCAACAGGAAGATGTCCGGATGCGTGGGGTCCGGTCGCCCAGGCTGCGCACGGGTCAACGCGGCCGGCCCGACCGAGAGGACGACGACGCCGGCAAGGGCGATCATTCGGCAGCTACGCATGGTTGATGTGGCGCCCGCCGAGCCCCGCGGGTTGCAAGCCGCCAGCGTCACGTGCGCCCCATTGTACGAACCCGGCAGTAGACCCCGGCCGCCACCTCCGCCCGTCACGGTTACCCCGAGACGCAAAATCCCTTGCCCGTGGACGGATGCCGCGTCTATGGTATTTGGACATGTGACTGGCGGGCGCCAGACGCCATCAGCCGTGATGACTGACACGATCTGGCGTCGCGGCCCGGTCGTTAGACTCGTATCTAGGAGGTTTCGATGAGCCATCGGTATTTCACACTTGCTCTCACCATAGCGGCGGTCGTCGCGCTGGCGCCGATCTCCGTCACCGCTCAGTCGGACTCCACGCCACGCCTGGCGGACGGCACGCCAGACCTGACAGGCGTGTGGGACTTTCGCACGTTGACGCCGCTACAGAGACCCGACGATCGCGCCGAACAGGCGCTCTTGACCGAGGAAGAAGTGGCGGAGATCGAGGCGCAGTCGGTCGCCAATGCGGCCGAGGCGGATCTCCCGAGCGAAGTGCGAACCGAGCCGTTGCCCGCCGGGCAGAACGTCGGGGGCTACAACAACTTCTGGTTCGACCGGGGAGCGGACGTGGTGGACGACCGGCGCACCTCGCTGATTTTCGACCCACCAAGCGGGCAAGTGCCGCCCCTCAGGCAGGACGCGCGGCATCAAATTGGCTCACTCGGCGAGGACTTGCCGAGCAATCGTCCGATCCGCTACCGGGCCGGCGGGGCGGGTGTCGACGGCCCTGAAGATCGCGGCCTCGCAGAGCGGTGCCTCCTTGGGTTTAACTCCGGCCCACCGATGCTACCGGGCGGCTACAACCAGAACATGCAGTTGTTCCAGACGCCGAGCCACGTCGCCATCCTCAACGAGATGGTGCACGACTCACGCATCATTCCGATGGATGACCGGCCGCATCTGCCTGGAGATGTGCGCCAGTGGATGGGTGATTCGCGGGGCTATTGGGATGGTGACACGCTCGTGGTCGAGACGACGAACTTCACCGACAAGACGGCGAGCTTCAACCCCAGCGTCATGGTGGCGATGGGCACCGGCACGAACCTGCGTCTCATCGAGCGATTCACGCGTGTCAATGCCGACACCCTGAACTACGAGTACTCGGTCCACGATCCGAAGACGTTCACGTCGACCATCAGCGCGCAGATCCCGATGAAGCGCGGAGCCGCGCCGCTCTTCGAGTACGCCTGCCACGAGGGCAACTACGGCATGCTGAACATCCTGCGGGGCGCGCGCGACGACGAGCGGGCTACCGCGGCCGCGTCGAAATGACGTCAACGCGTGTGAGACGAGAGGAGCACCGACAGGGGGGCCGTGCGGTCCCCCTGTTTTCATGTCGACTCGCTGATGTGCTCTAGATTCGGTCCGGCACTCGTGCTGATCGCGCTGACGGCCGGCGCGGCCGACGGTCCACGGGCCGCACCTCAGCCGCCTGCCTCCCCAAACGCCGATCAGACGGCGTTCTTCGAGAACCGGATCCGCCCGCTCCTCGCCGATAACTGCTTCCACTGCCATAGCGCCCAGGTGGAGACGCCGCACGGGGGGCTGCGCCTCGACAGCCGCAACGCGCTGCTCGCGGGCGGCGACTCCGGGGCGGCCGTCGTACCGGGAGACCCGGAGGTCAGCCGGCTCGTGCAACGGGTACAGGGACGGCCGGCGCTGATGCCTCCGACCGGTGCTCTCGCATCCGCCGACATCGCGGCGCTGGTCGAATGGGTGGAGATGGGTGCGCCCTGGCCAGAGCACGCCGCAGCGACCGACGCACTGGACCCGTCGGCACCGTTCGATTTCGCCGCGCGCCAACGCGACCACTGGGCGTGGCAGCCAGTCCGTCCCGGAGATCCGCCCGCGGTGCGCGACGGCGCGTGGCCACGGGGACCAGTCGACGCGTTCGTCCTGGCCAGACTCGAGGCGAACGGTCTTGAGCCGGCTGCCCCCGCCGACCGGCTGACGCTCATCCGGCGCCTGTCATTCGACCTGCGCGGACTCCCCCCGACTCCGGCGGAGATCGCGCGATTCACTGGCGATGGCGCCCCAACCGCCTATGCCGATCTCGTTGACCGGTATCTCACGTCCCCACACTTCGGCGAGCGCTGGGCACGACACTGGATGGATCTCGTCCGGTACAGCGAATCGCACGGTAGCGAGGGCGACCCCGATACTCGGCTCGCCTGGCGGTATCGCGACTACCTGATCCGCGCGTTTAACGACGATGTCCCGTACGACCAGCTGATTCGCGAACATGTCGCGGGCGACCAACTGCCGTCGCCCCGGCTCAACCATACCGAACAGCTTAACGAGTCGATCATCGGCACGGCCCACTACCGGATGGTGGAGCACGGCTATCAGCCCGTCGACCCGTGGGAGGACCGGGTCAAGTGGGCCGACAACCAGGTCGACGTCCTCTCGAAGGCGTTTCTGGGGCTCACCGTCTCGTGCGCACGCTGCCATGATCACAAGTTCGACGCGATCAGCCAGCGGGACTACTACTCACTGTTCGGTACGCTGTACGGGGCGCGCCCTACCCAGCGGTCGATCGACGACCCGCGGTTTCTGGCGACGAACAAGGACCGCCTTGCAACACTCAAGCGCGAGGTTCGCGAGAAATTGGCCAACGCGTGGCTCGACGAGGCTGACGGCGTTGCGGCCACGCTCCTCGACGCGCCCGTCGACGGTACTGAAGCGGAGGCTCCCGAGCGGACCGTGGCCGCGACACCCGCGCGTGACGGTAGCGTGCTCGCGACGTGGAACGCACTCGCTGACGCCGGGGCTGGCGACTTCGGGAAGCGTTGGCGCCAGCTCCATCAACGGTGGACAGACGAGATCGCCGATCGCGAGCACTTCAACCGAGAGCACTTCGAGATCGCATGGGATCTCAGCGGCCCGGACTACACGTCGACGATCGGCCATGGCACGGGACGGACCGACACGCCGTCGGCGCCGGGCGAGTTCTCGATTCTGCCGCGCGGCGACCGCCTGCTCAGCGGCATCTACCCGGCCGGCGCCTATACGCACCTGCTGTCCACGAAGCATCCCGGCATCATCCAGACGCCACGCTTCCGGATCGAGCACGACTACATCAGCCTTCGTCTGTTAGGCGGCGATCTGAGCTTCGCCCAGCTCATCATCGAGAACTACGCCGTGCCGCGCGGAGGCATCTACCACCTGCGCTACAGCCCAAAACAGGACGAGATGGTCTGGGCGCGGTGGGACACGTCATTCTGGAAAGGGTTCACGGCCTACATCGAGTTCGCCACGCAGGACGACGTGACGCAGTTCAGCTTCGACCCTGAAGATGGCCGCCTGCGCAACCGCCCCACGCGGCGCCTCGACGGGAGGTCCTCCATCGGGGTGAGTCGCGTCCTGTTTCATAACACGCGTGATACGCCTCGGGACACCGTCGTGCCGATGCGATATCTACTGGAGGACGAGGGGGACAGAGCCCCGGTGTCGCGTCAGGACCTCGCCTCGCTGATCGGTCGGCGCGCCCGCGACGCGGTAACAGCTTGGCGCGACGGTCGACTGACCGATCGAGGCGCGGCGTTGCTCGATGAGCTCGTACGGGCCGACCTGCTCTCACGTTCGCTCGAAACGCTCGTCGACCTGCGCGCACCGGTCGCCGAGTACCGCGCGCTCGAGCGGGAGGTGCCGGTGGCACGCCGGGCGCCCGGCGTGGTCGAGGAAGGGGGACCCGACCACCCGCTGCTGGTGCGTGGCAATCCCAAGAACCTGGGGGAGACGGTGCCACGCGGTTTCCTGACCGCCATCGACAATACGCCGTATCCCGACCCTGGGCTCGTGCGGCTTCAGTTGGCGAACGCAATCACCGCGAATGACAACCCGCTGACCGCGCGCGTTGCCGTCAATCGGATCTGGCGGCACCTGTTCGGCTACGGGCTCGTGCGCACCGTCGACAACTTTGGCCGCCTCGGCGACACGCCGTCGCACGCGGCCTTGCTGGACACGCTCGCCTTGGCATTTCGCGACGACGGCTACTCGGCGAAGCGCTTGATCCGCCGACTCGTGCTCAGCCGGACCTATCGGATGGGTAGCAACGCGTCCGCCGACGCAGCCGAGACCGACCCGTCCAATCGGTTGCTGCAGCACGCGAACCTGCGCCGACTGGACGCCGAGGCAATCCGCGACTCGATCCTGGCGATTTCAGGCCGACTCGATCCGACAATGTATGGTCCGAGCGTACCGGTGCACTACGCCGCACGGCACGGCCTGACCGAGGGCGATCCCGACAACGGTCCGGTCGACGGCGATGGCCGCCGCAGCATCTACCAGGAGATCCGGCGCAACGCGCACAACCCGTTCCTGGAGGTCTTCGACCTGCCAAAACCGGCAACCACGCGCGGTCAGCGAGACGCGACCAACGTCCCGGCGCAGTCCCTCGCACTCCTCAACAGCCCGTTCGTCACCGGCCAGGCTGCCGAGTGGGGTCGCCGGCTCGCGGCGGGAGAGGCCACGTCGGTCGACGGGCGCATCGAGCATATGTTCCTCCGCGCGCTCGGCCGACGACCGACCGAGGCGGAGCACACGCGTGTCGCGGCCTATCTCGGGACCGTCGCCGGGGAGCGCGGCGTGGCCCAGCCGCTCCTCCTCTACGCCGCCACCGTGTGGCGGGACGTCGCGCATAGCCTGTTCAACCTCAAGGAGTTCATCTTCGTTCAGTAACAGGTGAGGCGACGATGTGCTACGAGCCGAGCTATCATCCCAGACCGCGACCGTTCATCGCTCGCCGCGAGATGCTGCGCCAGACCTCGACGGGGTTCGGGCTCCTCGCGCTATCGGCGCTGATGGCCGACACGGCGTACGCAGGCGTAGCCCAGTCGAGCGCGGCAGGCCCGTTGGCCGCCAAGCCTCCGCACTTCGCCCCGAGGGTAAAGAACGTCGTCTTCTGTTATATGTCGGGCGGCTTGTCCCACATCGACTCGTTCGATCCGAAACCACGTCTCGCGGCCGAAGCCGGCCAGCCGATGCCCTTCCAGACCGAGCGGACGATGTTCAACCAGGACGGCAACATCCTGCCGAGTCCCTGGGAATTCACGCGCTACGGCGTGAGCGGGATCCCGGTCAGTGCGCTGTTTCCGCACATCGGCAGCGTGGCAGACGAGCTGACGGTCATTCGATCGATGACGGCACCGTTCATGGAGCATGCCCAAGCCAACTTCTACTTCCACTCTGGCATGCCGTTCACTGGGTTTCCGAGCATGGGCGCCTGGATCACCTACGGCCTTGGCACCGAAAACCAGGACCTCCCGGGGTTCGTGGTGCTGGGGAGCGGTGGAATTCCGCTCGGCGGCGTCAACGTCTTCGGGAATGGCTTCCTGCCCGCGATTCACCAGGGCTCGATGATTTACCCCGAAAACGCGGAACCGCTCAACAACGTCACACCGAGCGAGACCGACCGTCCGCAGCGGGAGCGCCTCGCGCTCATCGGTGACCTGGACCGCAGTTTTCTCGACCGCACGGGCGATGCGCAGGTCGAGGCGGCAATCGACAACTACGAGATCGCGTACCGGATGCAGACGGCCGTACCGGAGCTCGTTGACCTGGCGGGCGAAACCGAGGCAACCGCGAAGCTTTACGGTCTAAATTCGCCGAACGCGTCCACCGCGGCGTATGGGCGGCAGTGCCTGGTCGCCCGACGGCTCATCGAGCGTGGGGTGCGGTTTGTCGAGTTGACGATGGTCGGCACACAGGGAATGGGCCAGGCCGCCAATCCGTGGGACCAGCACACCAAGCTCGAAGAGGGCCACACGGCCAACGCGATGACCGTCGACCAGCCGGTGGCCGCGCTCATTACGGACCTCAAGGCGCGCGGACTGCTCGACGAGACGCTGGTGATCTTCTCTGGTGAGTTCGGGCGCACCCCGTTCGTTCAGGGGACGAACGGCCGCGATCACAACCCCTACGGGTTCAGTCTATGGCTCGCCGGCGGTGGGCTAAAGAAGGGGTTCGTCTACGGTCAGACCGATGAGTACGGGTACCGGGTCGTCGAGCATGCCCACACCGTTCGCGATCTGCACGCCACGGTGCTCACGCTCCTCGGACTCGACTACCAGAACCTCACCTATCGGTTCGGTGGACGCGACTTTCGTCTCGCCGATGTCGATGGGCACCCGATCCACGGCATCCTCGCGTAGGAGCACCCCTCACCGGCCGGCCGGCGCACCCCGATACCAGGCGACCGTCTGCGCAAGCCCATCCTCGATCGATACGCGCGGCTCAAACCCGAGCAGGGCGCGTGCGCGAGAGATGTCGGCCTGGGAATCACGCACGTCGCCGGCTCGCGCGTCCCCATAGATCGCCTCAACGGTGTTAGCCGTCACACGGCTCACCGAGGCCAGCAGGTCGTTGACGGACACGCGTCCCCCACGCGCGAGATTGAGCACGCGGCCGGCTACCCCGGGCGCCACGCACGCGCTGAGCACCCCGTCCACCACATCGGACACGAAGGTGAAGTCTCGCGTTTGCGCGCCGTCACCGTAGATCGTGGGTGGACGGCCGTCGAGCAACGCCGCGATGAACAGGGAGACGACACCGGAATACTGGGAGTCCGGCGCTTGACGCGGCCCAAAGACGTTGAAGAACCGGAGTGACACCGTCTCAAGGCCGTAGAGCTCCCAGTACAGAGACGCATAGCGTTCGCAGATGAGCTTGTGCAGCCCGTATGGCGACTTCGGCACCGCCGGCATCTCCTCGTGTTTCGGGAGTGTCGGCGACTCGCCGTAGACGGCGGAGGAGCTCGCCACCACCACTCGCGTGACCGCGGCTTCGCCCGCGGCGACCAGCAGCATGTGGGTCGCGTCGACGTTGGCCCGATGCGTCCGCTGGGGCTCGCGCACCGAGCGGGACACCGACGGTATGGCCGCCAGGTGGATGATGACGTCCATACCCGCCACGGCACGCGGGGCGACGCGGGGATCCGCGAGATCGGCCTCGATGAGCTCCACGCCCGCGCACCGCTCGATGTTGGCGCGTCGGCCAGTCGACAGATCGTCGACGACACGAACGACGTTACCGCGCGCAGTCAACTGCTCGACAACATGCGACCCGATGAATCCCGCGCCGCCCGTGACGAGGTACCGACTCATACGCGGGCGGCCTAGACAGATGGGAACTGCTCGCGCGGGATACCCGGAATGACCCGGAGCGCGTTCTGATGATAGAGATTGCGCAGGACGTCGTCCGGCAGGTCCATGCCGTACATCTGCCAGAACGCGTGATAGCGCCGGTAATAATCAAAGTACTCGTCGCGCGTCTCGAACGTGCGCCAGTAGTACGGAAACTCGTCTGGCGCGTATCGATCCTTGCCGAACAGCACGCGGTCCTGATACGCCGTAAAGAATTCCCGGGCGGCCCGGGGCTGGCGGCCCAGCTCGTAGAGAATCGCACCAGTTTCGACATACACGTTTGGCAGGCGGTCGAGCAGGTTGCCAAGCCGCCCGAGGTCGTTCGCATGCCAACCCATGTGTGCCGCAATGAAGCGGGTGTTCGGATGTCGGGCGAATCGGCGGTCGCGCTCCGCCATCATCGTCTCGAACCCGGGATAGCGGTTAGCGGGCAACCGTCGATTCGGCAGCAGGGTGAGCTCGAGCCACCGCTCGTTGAACCGATCGACCGGGTCGTAGAACGACTGGGGCTCGCCGACGTGCATCAGCACCGGGATGTTCAAGCGCCCGGCGGCCTCGAACACCGGGTCGAGCTCGGGGTCGTCCACCGGCACGCGCCGGCCCTCCGCGTCACGCACGTCAATGCCGAAGTTTTTGAAGAACTTCAACCCGACGGCACCCGAGGCGACATCGCGCTCCAGCTGCGCAGCCGCGCGTTCGCCGAAGCCGGAGGTGACGCCTCGGCCGAAGGCGAGGTTTGCAAAGAACACCATCCGATCGGGATGCGCGCTGCTCTCGATGGTCTCGATCCCGCGCTCCAGGGTTCGGCCCGATCCGCCGCTGAGATTAACGAGTACTTGCAGGTTCAGCGCGTCCATCTCGGACACGATCCCCTGCCAGCGGGACGTGGAGAACCCGGGCCGATGATGGCTGTGCACATCGACCACGGGAAAGCGCGCGCGCGCCACCGGGTGGGCATCGACGACCAGCGTGGAGTGCGGTGAGTACTCCTCGACGGTGAGTGCCGGCTCGTCTGCGCGCCGGGCGCCGCGCTGCGCCTGGACGACGACTGACACAGCGACCCCGATGGCCACCAGCCCGCCCGCAACGATCCCCACTGGTCGCCTCATGTATCCGCCCCTCCCGAATGGATTCCGCCGCAGCCGGGCCGTAAGCCGAATTCTGTACCTGGCGCGATCGCGCGAGCGCGTTCACCGCCGGGTGACGACCATTCCTCTAGCCCGGCCATCGCTGGCCGGGTCAAGCGACCTACCCGGAGGCATCGGACGGGCCGCCCTGATCGCGCCTCCCTATTTGGTCTTGCTCCGTGCGGGGTTTAGCCTGCCATTCGCCTTGCAGCGAACGCGGTGCGCTCTTACCGCACCTTTTCACCCTTACCCACGTTCGCCCTTGCGGGCTTCGGCGGGCGGTATATTTTCTGTGCCACTTTCCTTCAGGTCACCCTGACCGGGCGTTACCCGGCGCACTACCCTCTGGAGTTCGGACTTTCCTCTCCGCGAGACCATTACTGGCCAGCGCGCAGCGGTCGTCCGGCCGACTGCGACGGAATGTCAAAGAACCCGCGACCTCATCCGTCGGTGTCCTGACTGATGCGGTATTGCTCGAGCTTCTTGTAGAGATTACTACGCGGCGTATCGATCTCCTCCGCGGTCTTTGAGATGTTCCAGCCGAGAGCGCGGAGCTTGCCGACGAGGAACGCCCGCTCGCTGACTTCCTTGAACTCGCGGAGCGTCCGAGCGGCAGCCGGCGCCGCGCCGCCGGCTGCCTGGCGCTCGTCGACCCTGAGGACCGCCTGCACGTCGTCCGCGCCGATGGAGAACCCGGACGCCATCACCATGAGCCGCTCGACCGAGTTGCGCAGCTCACGCACGTTGCCCCGCCACCGCTGACGCCGCATCGCCTCCATCGCCCCCTCGCTGAACTGCTTCGCCCTAAAGTTGTTCTCGCGGGCGAAGAGCGATGCAAAGTGCCGCACCAGTGCGGGAATGTCCTCCGCGCGTTCGCGCAGCGGTGGCACGTGGATGGGAATGACGCTCAGGCGAAAGTACAGGTCTTCACGGAACGCACCCTGTTCGATCGCGTCCTCAAGACGCTTGTTGGTGGCGGCCAACACCCGCACATCGACTTTCATGGTGCGCGCCGACCCCAGCCGCTCGACCTCACCTTCCTGGAGTACGCGCAGAACCTTGGCTTGCGTCTTCAGGGTCATGTCCCCGACTTCGTCGAGGAAGATCGTCCCACGGTCTGCCTGCTCGAACTTGCCGATCTGCTTTTCGGTGGCGCCCGTGAACGACCCTTTCTCGTGCCCGAACAGCTCCGACTCGATGAGGTCGTCTGGAATCGCGGCGCAGTTCACCTGAACGAAGCTCTCGCGCGCCCGGGAACTGTTACGGTGCACGGCGCGCGCAACGAGTTCCTTGCCGACGCCGCTTTCCCCCTGAATGAGGACGGTGCTGCGTACCGGCGCCGCGCGTCGGATCTCGTCGGTGATGGTCGCTAGCGCAGCGCTCTCACCCACCATCGCGTGGCGGACCTCGGCGGCACGGCGCCAGCCACGATTCTCGGTTCGGAGTTTCCGCTGGCGTAGGGCGTTGCGAATTGTCACCGTGACCCGCTCCGTCGACAGCGGCTTCTCGAGGAAGTCGAAGGCGCCGAGCTTCGTCGCCTCGACTGCAGTGGTCACTGTGCCGTGGCCAGAGATGATCACGACAGGGAGCAACTCATCCAGTTCCCTGAGCTTGCGCAAGACCTCCAACCCGTCCATCCTGGGCATCTTTACGTCGAGAAACACCAGATCGGGGCTGTCCCGCTCGACCCGCAGCAGGCCTTCCTGCCCGCTCGCGGCGAGAATGGTGTCGTAGCCGTCGTACTCGAGGATCATCTTGAGCGAATCGCGGATCGCGATCTCGTCGTCAATGACCAGGATGCGGCTTTTCATGGCATCGGGAGAGGCTGGGAACTGAGCCCTCGTCCTAGTGTAGTAGTTCCAGAAACGCCGCCTCATCGATGACCGGCACGCCGAGCGCGCGCGCCCTCTTCAGCTTGCGCCCCGAGTCCGCGCCTGCCAGTACCCACGTCGTCTTCTTGCTCACCGCGGAGGATACCCTCCCGCCGCGCATCTCGATCGCGCGTCGAGCCTCGTCGCGCGACCGCAACGCGAGCGCGCCCGTCAGCACGAACGTCTGTCCGACCAACGTCTGAGACTGCACGCCAGGAGCAACCGGAGCCATGGGTCTTACGCCCGTCTCCCATAACGCGCCCAACAACGCCTGGGTGCGCTCCTCGTCGAAGAACGCCCGCACCGACGCCGCGACCACCGGTCCGACGTCCGGCACCGCCTCAAGCTGTTCGACCGTTGCGGCCGCCAGCGCGTCGAGGCTGTCGAAGGTCCGGGCGAGCACCTGTGCCACCCCCGCGCCGACATGGCGAATGCCCAACCCGAACAGCAGGCGCCACAGCTCGTTCGTCTTGCTTCGCTCAATTTGCGTGAGCACGTTCGCCGCCGACTTCTTCCCCATCCGGTCGATCGCCTCGAGTCTCGGGGCATCGAGGCGATAGAGATCGGCAACATCCTCGACGAGCCCGCTGCTCACGAGCTGGTCAACGAGCGCCTCACCCACGCCCTCGATTCCCATCGCGCCGCGACTTGCGAAGTGCTCGAGCGCGCGCCGGAACTTCGCCGGGCAGCGCTGGTTGGGACACCGCCACACGACCTCGTCCCCGGCCCGCGCGAGCCGCGTATCGCACTCCGGACAACTCGTCGGCATGACGAACGGCGTCGGCCCCCTGGCTCGGTCGTCGCGCGCGCCGGCGATCGGCTTGACGACCTTCGGAATAACGTCTCCGCCTTTCTCCACCAGCACGATGTCGCCGGCACGGATGTCCTTCCGGGCGACTTCATCCGCATTGTGCAGCGTCGCCATCCGAATCGTCGAGCCTGCAAGACGGACGGGCTCCAGCACGGCGAACGGGGTGACGGCGCCGGTTCGCCCGACGTTGACCTCGATGCGCAGTAGGCGGGTTGTCGCCTGCTCCGCTGGAAACTTGAAGGCGATGGCCCAGCGCGGAAATTTGGCGGTCGCCCCGAGGGTCTCTCGGTCGGCGACGTTCGCAACCTTGACCACCACCCCGTCCGTATCGAAGCCGAGTGACGATCGACGGTCGTCCCACTCGCGACAAAATGCCAACACCTCCTCGATATCGCAACACGCGCGCCAGTGCGGCTCGACCAGAAGCGACCACGCGCGCAGCCGATCCAGCGGGGCGCCAGTCTCCCGGACTGCCGGACGCTCGCTCACGATGTGATACATCCACGCCCGGAGGCCGCGCCGCGCCACCAGCGCCGGATCAAGGGTGCGCATTGTGCCGGCGGCCGCGTTTCGACGGTTCGCGAACGCCGGCTCGCCGGCGTCCGCCCGCTCGCGATTGACCCGCTCGAACGCCTCCCGCGGCAGGTAGATCTCCCCTCGAATGTCTATGCGTTCGGGTGACGCGCCCGTCAGCTGCAGCGGGATGGCGCGGATTGCGCGCACGTTGGACGTCACGTCCTCCCCCCTCACACCATCACCGCGCGTCACACCGCGCGCGAGACTCCCTTCCTCATACGTGAGGGCAATACTCAGCCCGTCGATCTTGAGCTCGCACAGGTAGGCGACCGCGTCAGTCGTATTCAATCCCTTCTTGACCCGCTCGTCCCACGCCCGCATCGCCCCCTCGTCGTACGCGTTGTCCAGGCTCAGCATCGGCTCGGCGTGGACGACGGCGTCAAACCCGTCAACGGGATGTCCGGCGACCCGCTGTGTCGGCGAGTCCGCGGACACGAGTTGGGGATGCGCCGCCTCGAGCGCCGCGAGCTCGCGCATCAACGCATCGAACTCGGCATCCGAGATCTCCGGATCGTCCAAGGCGTAGTACCGCTCTTCGTGATGCCGAATCCGCGCGCGCAGATCTTCGATGTGTCGCGCTGGAGGCGTGCGTGGCGACACTAGCGATCGCGGGCGAGCACGTAGTCGGGCAGGGACAACAGCGCGTCGCGCTCGGCCGACGGAGGAAAGACGTCCAGATAGGCTTTGGCGGCCGTAGCATACTCGACCGCCTTTCCGTAGGCGTAGTCGATGGCGCGGTGCTCCCGAAGCAAGGCCGACAGCTCGCGCCACGACTCCATCGAGACCGTGCGTTTGTCGACGACCGATCGGATCAGCTCGCTCGCCCGTCCGTGGGTTCCCGCATGTTGCAGGAGGTGGATGGCAGCCAGCGTCACCTTGCCCTCACGTAGATCGCCGCCGACTGGCTTGCCAAGCGCCGTCTGATCGGCTGTGAAGTCGAGCAGGTCGTCCACCAGCTGGAACGCAATCCCGAGGTTGAAGCCGTATTCCCGCAGCGCCAGCTGTCGATCGCGATCGCTGGTGCCGAGGCGACACCCAATCTCGGCCGCGCCCCCGAACAGATACGCTGTTTTTCGTCTGATGATCTCGAAATGGTCGTCCTCGGAGATATCGACGTCCCCGGTCTTGGTGAGCTGATACAGCTCGCCCTCAATCATGCGCAGCGTCACGTCGCACAGCAGCCGGACGAGGTCGATCGAATCGTGTGTCAGCGCCATCCCCATCGATTTGATGTAGAGGTAGTCACCGAGGAGCACCGTGATGTCGTTGCCCCACCGCGAGTGCACCGCCTGGCGCCCACGCCGCAGCTCCGATTCGTCGATGATGTCGTCGTGCACCAGCGTGGCGGTGTGGATGAACTCCACGACCGATGCGTAGAGCACGGCCCGATCACCACCGTAGCCCCCGAGACGAGACGCCATCAGCAGCAGCGCAGGCCGGACGCGCTTGCCGCCGCTGGTCTGGATATAGCGAGCAATCTGCGGAATGAGCTCAACCTGGGACTGGATGTGGGTTGCATAGGCCTCTTCGACCGCGTCGAGATCGGCCCGGATCGGCTCGAAGATTTGCGTCAGGTCGGCAGGAGCCGAGGATTTAAGCACTGGATTCACGCGACTGGATCAGACCACACTTGCGCTGCAAACGTCAATGTGGCAAGCCTTTAGCGGCTTTCAGTCTTCCTCGCCGAACAGCGTCCTGAACGCGGCCGTCGTCTCGTCGACCGTCTGCGCGCGCGACTGGCCGCGGACCTCGGCGAGCGTCTCGACGACGCGGGCGACCCACGCGGGCTCGTTTCGCCGGCCGCGGAACGGCACTGGGGCGAGATAGGGGGCGTCTGTCTCCACGAGCAGCCGATCGGCTGGCACCATCGCCGCCGCCCCACGGATCGACTCGGCGCGGCGGAACGTCAGGATGCCGGAGAATGAGACGTGGAAGCCTAGGTCCAACGCCCGGCGGGCGAACGCGGCGTCGCCGGTGAAGCAGTGAAACACACCAACCACCTCGCCGGCGCCCTCCGACTCGAGAATGGCCATGGTGTCGTCGTCCGCCTCCCGCGTATGGATGACCACGGGTCGGCGCAGCTCGCGCGCCAGACACACCTGACGACGGAACACCTCCTGCTGGACAGTGCGCGGCGCAAACTCGTAGTGGTAGTCGAGGCCGATCTCCCCGATGGCCCGCGCCCCGCCGCGCTTGCCGAGTGCCGCGCGCACAACTTCGTCAACAACCGCCGGCGTCTCCGCGAACCGCGCCGCCTGATGCGGGTGGATTCCGAGCGCGAACCGCAACTGTGGCCAAAGCGCAACCGCCGCCTCGGCGCGTGGCCCCTCTGCCTCGTTGGTTAGGTCCAGGATGCACAGCGCCGCGTCGAGCCCTGCCGTCCTGGCCCGATCGACGACCTGTTCGAGGTCGGAGGCAAACGCCTCGTCCGCGAGGTGACAATGCGAGTCGATCATCGGGGCATCATCTAGATGGGGCTTCGCCCCAAACCCTGCAAACCGCTGCGCGGGCACCCCGAGAACCTCACCCTGCGCCCGCGAGGCTCGCCGTGCGCGCCTGCTGTCTTCGACGACACTTGGCCTATTTGCACAAGGTCCGCGCAGTCAAATCCGCTAGCGAACCTTTGATCCGGCGGGAGCCCGATCAGGATCGTCCGGCGTCAACAGCACCGGCTCACCATCCGCGTCGGTGGCGGCCAGTACCATCCCGTTCGACTCGATCCCCATGAGAGTCGCCGGTTGCATATTGGCGACGAACACCACGTGCCGTCCAATCAGCGTGTCGGGCGCATACGCTCTCGCGATACCCGCGACAACCTGGCGCACACCGGCACCAGTCTCGATCTCGAGACGCACGAGCTTTCTCGACTTCGGGACGGCTTCGGCCGTCACGACCCGACCAACACGCAGCTCGACCTTCGCGAACTCGTCGAACGCGATCCGCGACTCGTCGGCTTGCGATGCTGCGGCCGCGGCCGCATCGGTGACCAGTGTCTGCTCTCGCTCTTCCATCGTCGTACTCTCTCCCTTCGCTGGCTGCCGGCCACCGGACCGCCCGATTGCCGCCGACTCCCGCGCCGTCCCCGCGTCGATCCGCGGCCATAGCGCTTCGCCCTTAACGATGGTCCGCGTCGCTCCCGGCGCGGCTGCCCACGTCGTGTCACGATCTAGGCGCAGCGTGGTCGCGTCACGCGTCTCGCCGATGCGACGCATGATCTCGGAGGCGGACGTGGGCATCACTGGCAGCAGGAGCACGGCGGCGATGCGCAACGCCTCGCTCACATCGTAGAGGCAGCGATCGAGCTCTGCTGCCCGCGCGGGGTCCTTGGCGAGCGTCCACGGTTGGACGGCCGCGATGAATTCGTTGGCGCGATCGATGACGTCAAATGCGGCCGCGATGCCACGATGCGGCGCACACGCGTCCATGGCGCGCTGGTAGCTCGCGACCGCCGCCGCCGCTGTATCCGCAAGCGGCCCCGGCTCCCGCGCGGGTGACTCCAGCCGGCCCTGTCGGTATCGGTGGGCCATCGACGCGAGGCGGCTCACCAGGTTGCCGAGGTTGTTCGCCAGGTCGACGTTGTATCGCTCCTCGAAGCGATCCCACGTGAAGTCGCCGTCCTGCCCGAAAGCAATCTCCTTGGTCAGATACAGACGCAGGGGATCAGGACCGAGTCGGCCCGCGGCCTGCAGCGGATCGACGACGGTGCCCGACGTCTTGCTCATCTTCTGCCCTTGCCAGTGTACCCAGCCGTGACCAAAGACCCGTCGTGGCAGCGGCAGGCCAGCACTCAGAAGCATCGCGGGCCATACGACGCAGTGGAAGCGGGTGATGTCCTTTCCGATCACGTGGAGGTCGGCGGGCCACCAGGCAGCGAACAGCCGGTCATCGGTCCCATAGCCGACGCCGGAAGCGTAGTTGATCAACGCGTCGACCCAGACATAGACGACGCTGGACGGATCGTCTGACAACGGGATCCCCCAGGATTGACCGGTGCGGCTTATCGAGATGTCGTCGATCCCGGCTTCCAGCAGACGGAGGATCTCGTTCCGTCTCATGTCAGGCTCGAGGAACTCGGGACACGCTGCAAAGTGGTCGAGCAACGGCTGCCGATATTTCGACAAGCGGAAGAAGTGGTTCTTTTCCTTGATCCACTGCGGTGCCCGCTGGTGAATCGGGCACTTGCCATCGACGAGGTCCTTCTCTTGCTTAAACGCCTCGCAGGAGACGCAATACCATCCTTCGTAGAACCCCTCGTAGAGGTCGCCCGCCTCGGCGATCCGGGAAATCAGCGCCGTGACCCCCGCCCGGTGCCGGTCTTCGGTGGTGCGAATGAAGTCGTCGAACGAGATATCGAGCCGCTGCCACACCTCGCGGAACGCCGTTTCCATCTGGTCGCAGAAGGCCAGCGGGTCGAGATCGAGCTCCCGGGCACGCTGATAGACATTCTGGGAGTGCTCGTCATTGCCTATGAGAAAGCGTGTCTCGAAACCGCAGAGGCGCTTGTAGCGCGCGATGACGTCTGCCGCGATCTTCTCGTACGCAGTCCCAAGATGTGGCCGGCTGTTGACGAAGTCGATCGCGGTGGTGAGATAGAAACGGGACATGAGCGCTACGGGCAAGGCGTGAGGCGCAGGGCGCGGGGCCGGGGCACCGCGTCAAGAGCCTCCAGTAACCAGCCTCCGGCCATGAAGGGGTTCATGGTGTTTACTGTCGATCCAGCCATGCCTTCGCGGCCATCGCCTGAACGTGTTTCACCGACACGCCGCTCGCCTCGGCCACGCGCACGCAGTCGTCGAACTCCGGAGCGGCGTTCAGCACCGTTCCCTCCCGCCGCGCGACCTTCATGCGAATCGCGCCCAACAGCGTATCGACCGGCACGAGCTCGCGCTCGAGCCGCTCGCGACTCGTCTCCGACACCCGCAGGCCGATCGTCGTCGTTTCGGTGAAGAGTAGATCGCAGACCGCCCGCCGCCGATGGGGTGGAGCGACGACCGTCACGAGCGTCCCGGGGCGGTTCTTCTTCATCTGGATCGGCGCGTAGAAGACGTCGAGCGCACCGGCCGCGTGGAGCCGATCCATCAGCACGCCGTAGATCTGCGGGTTCATATCATCGATCTGGCACTCGATCACGACGACCCGTTCGAGCGACGCGGGGTCGCCGGTCTCCCCGACCAGCACGCGCAGCACGTTGGGCATCCCCTCGGGATTACGGTCGCCGGCCCCGTACCCGACCGGCCCCAGCGTCATCGATGGAACCGGGCCGTACTCCGAGGCGTAGTCGGTCACGAGCAGCGCCCCCGTTGGCGTGAGGAGCTCTGCGCGCGGCCCGTGAGCGTAGATAGGCGCGCCCTCGACGAGACGCGTCGTGGCCGGCGCCGGGACCGGGAGCTCCCCATGCGCACAGTGGACGGTCCCAGAGCCGACATTGAGCGGTGAAGCGACGATGCGATCAGGGGCGAACCACTCGAAGGCAAAAACGGCGCCGACGACGTCGACAATCGAATCGACCGCACCCACCTCGTGCAGGTGCACCTGCTCGATCGGCATCTGGTGGATGCCGGCCTCGACCTCCGCAAGCCGGGTGAACAGACCGATGGCGCGAGCCTTGGAAGCCGCCGACAGACCCGAGCGCTCGACGAGGGCCGCAATGTCGGACAGTCCCCGATGAGGATGATGTCCGTGACTGGCATGCTCGTGCGCGTGATCGTGATCCTGGTCGAGTCGGTGCTCGCCGTCATCGTACTGAGGATCGTGCTCGTGACCGTGTTGGTGGCCCCGACGCGGGACATGGTCGCGCGGAGGTCCATCGGCCCCCTCCACGACGCGGAACTTGGTGGCGGCGATGCCGCTACGGTCGACCCGATCGGCCACGATCGTGACGCCGTCGAGCCGAAGCGTAGAGACGATGTCGCGCAACCGGTCGAACGGGAGGCCGGCATCGAGGAGCGCACCGAGCACCATATCGCCTGAGGCGCCGGAAAAGCAGTCTAGATATAGCGTGCGTGCCACGTCTCGGGTACAGTCCTGATCCTAGTGGACTGTAACAGCCAGTTGTAGAGCGAGTTCCGGCCGGCACGCACTCCACAACTGGCTGTTACAGTCCACTAGTTTGGCGTAGACCTTAGGGCTCTCGCTTACCTTGAGCCTGATTATCTCGCGATTCGCCCTGTCGAGGCGCCCTGCATACGCCCGGCCTCCTTGAAGCTGTATTACGCAGCGTCGGCAAGGACAAGGTGATCCAGCACGTCGATCCCCATGATGCCTCCCACCTTCACTAGGCGGGTCATTAGCTTGATGTCGTTTCGACCGGGCGCCGGGTCGCCTGACGGGTGGTTGTGAAACACGAAGACGGCCGCCGCGCCGCTCGCCGCCTGAAACACCTCTCGCGAATGCACGAGGCTCGCGGCGAGCAGCTCGTTGTCGCCGCGTGCCGTGGCACCGAGCCGTCCGAGCTTTCCCCCGGGACGGTCGTGCGGCGCAAGCCGCTTCATGCTCGGTCGTCGTTTCACGCCTCGTGCTGGGCGGTCAGCCGTCTAGTAGCCCGTGGTGAAAGTTCCGCGTCCCACCGAGACCCCGCTGGATCCGAAGCGCGTCCGTCCATGGCCAGCGTAAGCAGGGAGAGTACTCCCAGTATTTGACCCCATTGAGTAGTGGTCCAGCGCTGGCCATCACGGGGCGCAGCGACCGTCGAATGCAACCGGACTTCACCACGGGTTAATAGCACGCGGCTCGGACGGTGGCCGGGGGGGGGCCTACCGTGAATCCTGCACCCGCACCGCACAGACGGTACGCGGTAGCTTCAGTCGGACCGCGATGCGTCGGGGTGACCGCCAAACCAGTGGCCGCGCGCGGTGAGCTCGGCCCAACCGGTCAGATAGATCCCGTCTTCGCGCCACTCCACGCGCTGCGCCCCCCCAGGCGACACTACGTCCAGCTGGCGATCCGCCCCGCCATAGGCGGCCGCAGCGACCCCCGACGCGCAGGCGCCGGTCCCGGATGCCGCCGTCGCACCGACACCACGTTCCCAGACGAGGATGCGCGCGCGGTCAGGCCGCTCGACCTCAACGAAGGCCACGTTCGTCCCGGCCGGAAACGCGTGATGGGTCGCCAGCGCTGGACCCAATCGTCGGAAACGCGCGTCGTCGAGGGAAGGCGTCAGCACGATGCACTGCGGATTGCCGACCGACAGGACAACCGCAGCGACCGACTCGCTCCCCACATCGATCTCCCGTTGTCCGAGATCTGACGGCTCACCCATGAACGCCCGGAACGTAAACCGCGCAGGCGCGGCCTCGAGAAGCGCCAGCGTTCGCGGACCGGCGTCTGTTTCGATCGCAATGTCATCACCAGAGACAGCGGGTTGCTCGTCGCGTCGCGTCTCGGCGATGAGGGCCGCGAGGCACCGCAGCCCGTTGCCCGAGAGCTCGGCGTGACTCCCGTCGGCGTTGAACAGGGTCATCACCGCGCCGTCCGCGGTGCGTCGGAAGATGATGAGACCGTCCGCACCGATACCGTGCGTGCGGTGACACGCAGCGCGCGCCACGGCAACCGCCCCCGTGGCCGCGCGCGCCAAGTCACGCTCGTCAACGAGCAGGAAATCGTTGCCGTACGCGTGTGCCTTCACGAAACCCAAGCCGACGCCATCGGGTCCGCTCACGGAACCTCGAAGGCGCGGAACACCCACGTCACACCGGCCATGACGCCAATATTCGCATCGCGTGACGTCAGTCCGGTGATCAACCCACCGTCGAACCGTACAGTGCCACGCGTCGCGCGGGCGCCCACGCGGATGAACCCTGAGCTTTCTGTCCCGGGTGGTGCTCTTCCCGTCCGCGTGTTCGCGCGGCCGGCGACCTCACCGACGATCTCGACATCGGTCGCCACCGCGCGGGCGATCGACAACCCGTATGTCAGCACGTCGTTCTGCCGGTCTCCCCGGGTGGGGTCACTCAGAATACCGAGCCCGAGGTTGGTCACGATGCGGACGGACTGAATCGTCTTCCCCACGAGCAGCGACGCGAAGAAATCCATCGTGTCGAGACCGAGGCCGCTTTCGTTGCTCGCGTTCGGCAATTTCGTGGCAAACCGGAGCCCGATCGCCGGTCGGCGGCCGCCTTCGCCCAGCATCCGCACCTTCATCCCTATGACGGCGTCGTCCACGCTCGACGTACTGTCGCCGCCGAACGTGATCGCCTCCGACAGCGGCGCGGCGTCGGCCCCGATCACTCGGAGGCGGTTGTAGGAGATGCCGTCGAACTGCAGCTCGGCGATCGAGCTCAGACCAACGCTGACGCCAACCTTCGGGAGACTGGTGAGGTGGCCGGTCAACCCGGACACCGGGTAGTTCTGCTCGCGGAGGTAATCGATACCGGCCTCGACGAGGACGACCCCGCCGCCGACCGTCTCGGGGTCCTCGGTTACGAGCGGGCGCTGCTGGGCTCGAAGCGGCGATGCCACCGCCAACACAAGGCCGACCACGTACGCCACCGCGAACAGTCGAAGTCGCATCCGTCGATTCTACCCGCCACGGGTTCCGGTTGGACCCCGATATCTTCCTGACTACGAGACCGCGTCGGCGCGTTGCAACGGATCGCAGACCGATCCCCACCGAAGATAGGCGATCGCCGCGGCGTCGTACACGGCATGCGCGACGACGGAGGCGAGCAGGCCGCCCGACCAGACGGCGAGCCAGCCGAGCACGGCGCCCATCGCCATGGCCCAGCAGCCGAACACGAATGTGCCGCGCCCACCCATGTGGAGGAGACCGAAGACCACACTTGCCGCCACGAGGCCGACCTCCGGCTGGAGCGCGCCGCGAAACAGCAACTCTTCGCCCACGCCGGCGGCTGCGCTGATGATGATCACGTCGCGTGGCGCGACGCCGGCAAAGAGGGGTCGCAATGTGCCCCAACACAGGCGGCGAATCGCACGAACGCCCGACACGGCGGGCGCGCGACAGAGGAGCGCCCAATTAACGGCTGCCAGTGCCGCGGCCGCCGCCACGCCGAGCGCGACGTCGCGAGGCCACGGTCCGCCCGTCACCTGCACCGAAATGGCGCGGAGCCAGATCCACGCGAGCGCCACGACGACGAGGAGCGACTCTCCGCCGATGGCCAACGCGACCAGCTGGCGCGGGGACACCGCTAGAAGACTCGCGCGCTGTCGAGCAAGACCGTCACTGGTCCGTCGTTCACGAGCTCGACGTCCATCATTGCCTGGAAGACGCCTGTCTCCACCGGGGTGCCACCCTCGCGCAGCGTGCGAACGACCGCATCGTAGAGTGCCCGTGCCTCGTCCGGCGGCGCCGCCGCATCGAACGACGGTCGGCGACCGTGCCGACAGTCGCCGCAGAGTGTGAACTGCGACACCACAAGCGCGGCGCCGTGGATGTCCGTCAGCGATCGGTTCATCTTGCCCACGTCGTCCTCGAAAAGGCGCAGATCGCGGACCTTCCTGGCCACGTACTCGACGTCGCGCGGACCATCCTCGCGGCCGACACCAACGAGGACCAGGAGGCCACGAGCAATTCGACCGGTCACCTGGCCATCGACAGTGACCGCTGCAGAAGACACGCGCTGGACCACAGCTCGCATGGTGGTCGGGGTGTGGCTGGTTGCCGGATGCGCGGTCCGGGGCTCACACCTCGACGTACGCCGCGGCGCGGAGCTCGCCGATAGGATTCAGCCGCGTGTCGAGCAAATGGCGCGGCGCGACGTTGCCGAACGCCTTGAGCGTCGAGCGCTTCACGCCGGCGTGCTCGCGTTCGAGTTCGATCAGCCACCGCTTGATGCGCTGGCGTTTCAGGCTCAGGTCACCGCACACCGGACAGCAGCACCCGATGACCTCGAGATCGCACTCTCGGGTATAGGCGCGCGCCTCGTCCTCGGTGACATACACCAGCGGCCGAATGACGACGTGCCGGCCGTCGTCCGACACCAATCGCGCCGGCATCGCCTTGAGCGACCCGGCAAACAACAAATTGAGCAGGAGCGTCTCGACGAAGTCATCCGCGTGGCGTCCGAGTGCAATCTTGGTGGCGCCGACCCCGGCGGCATTCCGATACAGCACACCTCGGCGCAACCTGGCGCACAAGGAGCATGGCGTCGCGTCGGCGTCGAGCACATCCTCCATGATGTCGCCAATCGACGTGTGCTCGATCCGATACTCCCACCCTCGCGCCTCACAGGTACGCAAGATTACCTCGTGCCGATAGCCGCCGCACCCCGAGTCGACGTTGACTGCCACGAGCGAGAATCGCACCGGCGCGCGGCGCCGCATCACGTCGAGGAGATGCATGAGCGCCCAACTGTCCTTCCCGCCGGACAGTCCGACCATGAGGCGATCTCCGTCTTCGACGAGATCGAACGCCTTGATCGCGCGTGTGGCCTTCCGGGCCAGGCGCGCTTCCAACTTACTGGGATGCGGCATGCCGCGGCAGACGCGCAGCGAGTCTACACGAGGAGCAACTGCCCAAGCGCGTGGTCCCAGGTCATCGCGTCCACCCGTCGGCGCGCGGCGCCGCCCCACCGCTCGGCCGCTGCCCGGTCGCCCATGAGGCGGCCACACGCGGCCGCCAGCGACCGCGCGGTCGGCGCAGCCACCAGCCCGTTGACCTCGTGCATCACCAGCTCCGCGGGCCCTCCGCTGTCCGAGCAGGTGACCACCGCCTTGTCGGACGCAAACGCCTCGACAGTGACCAGGCCGTAGTCCTCGTGGGCTGCCGGGACGCACACGCCTCGACAGCGCGCCAGATGATCGAGCAGCCCGGCCTCGCTCACCTGGCCCGCAAGCGTCACACGATCGGTCAGGCCACGGTCCGCGATCTGCGCGGCGAGCGACGCGCGCGCGTCGCCGTCGCCGACGATGACGCAGCGCACGCCGGACGCCGCCGGTTCCGCGAGCGCATCGACCACGAGGTCGAGTCGCTTGAGCGCCGTGAGACGCGATGGCACGAGGAGGTAGTCGCCGTAGCCCTCGCAGCGATAGGCGCGGGGCGGCGGCGGTGGGTAGAGGACCTCGGAGGGGATCCCGCCCCACCTCGTCAAGCGCGCTTGGATCGTCCGTGACTGCGCGTAGAGCCGCGTGACGTTGTGCGTCAGACAGTAGCGGTCGGCCGTATGGATCAGTCGGCGGCGCACACGCTCCTTGAACCGCGCTCGACGCGACAACCGGGCGCTAAAGCGCGGCCACTGGTCGTAGTACTCGCGCATGCGGTGGTTGAGCCAGCAAACATGCGCTGGATGCCGCACCGCGTAGCTGGGAAACCGAAGGCTGATCACCTGATCAACTGGCCGGCCGTCGTGCGCCTCACCGAGGTCGGTTAGCCACGTGGAGAGATACGCCGCCGCCTGACGCCCAAACCGGTTCTGCGGCGTCAGGGTAACCGCAGCCTGGTGTCCCGCCCGCTCAAGGACCGTCTGCAGCGCATTGGCGATGACGAGGTGTCCGCCTGAGGCGAAGGGCGGATGCGAGGTGACGATCGTGATGCGAGCCACGCCGGGAAGGATACCCGACGTCGCCTGCGTCGTCGGCCAGTCG
>CAZYFH010000044.1:0-30527 GCA_964646815.1 uncultured Vicinamibacteraceae bacterium
GTTCCTCGTCCGTGAAGAACTCCTGGCCGGCGAACCGAGCGGGGCGCTGGAGCGGGATCTCGTAGTCGGTGGTCCAGATGCCCTGCAGATCAGGCTCGCCCCACGCAGTCGGGGTCGCCGGGTCCACCTCCACCTGGCCCGGAGCCGTCTGGGCCTGGCCCGCGACCGGGACCGGCGCCAGCTTCAGGAGAGCGGTCACGGCCAAGATCGCCACCACAACACCGACCAGCTCAAGTAATCGTCGGCTCATCTCAAGACCCTACTTTCTGGACCATTCGGAGTCACCATGCCTCACGGCCGCAACGACCGGGGCACAGGAAACCGCATTCGCATGACCTTGCTACACCTCGGTCTGGCCAAAGTCAAGGTCGCGCGACATCTCCTTCGCGGGGGGCGGTGATTCGCGACATAATGCGCGGGTTAGGCGTTCCTGAAAAGAGGCGATTATGACCACTGGTTTTTCGCTGACCCTCACGTGGCGCGCGGCGCGCGGCGGCCTCCGAGTCTCCGGAATCTGGCTCGCTTCGGCCGCGGTGATAAGCCACGGCTCGGTCGCCTTCGGGGCCCAGGGGCGGATTCAGAGGGAACCCGCCACCTATACTGCCGAGCAGGCGGACGCGGGGTTCGCGGCCTACACGCAGCACTGTGCGTCGTGCCACGGCGAGAACCTGGACGACGGACCCTTTGCGCCGCCGCTCAAGGGCAACACCTTCCGTGTAAAGTGGAGCCCGCGGTCGCTCGAGGCGCTGTTCACCGTCACCAGCACGACGATGCCGGAGGACCGGCCGGGCGCGCTCGGCGACGAGACGTATACAGAACTCCTCGCGCTCATGCTCCAAGAAAACGGCGTGGACCCGAGCGCGGTGGCTTTGACGACCGACGTCGCCCTGCTCGAAGCGATGGCGCCCGGCTGGCAGGCGCAGGGCGTGATCGCGCCGGGCGTCGTGCTCCCGCCATGGCCCACCCGCCGAAACCCGCTCGACCACATCCGACCGGTGACCGACGCCATGCTGGAGAGCGCGCCCGCCGACGACTGGCTGCTGTGGCGGCGGAGCTACGACGCGTCCGGCTTCAGTCCACTCACGGAGATCACCACGGACACCGTCGCCGATCTGCGCCTGGCATGGTCGTGGGCGCTGCCACTGGGCCCCAACGAGTCGACGCCGATCGTGCACGATGGCGTGCTGTTCGTACACGGCTATGGCGACAAGGTGCAAGCACTCGATGCGGCCAGCGGGGACTTGCTGTGGGAGTACGCCCGGCGACTGCCAAGCACCGTGTCACCGAGCCTCAAGCGCGGCATGTCGATTTACGGGGAGCGACTGTACGTGCCCACTTCGGACCTGCACGTCGTGGCGCTCGATGTCACGACCGGGGACGTCGTCTGGGACCAGCAGGTTGGTGATCCGGAGTCCCGCATGCGTCTCACCGGCGGCACCCTCGTGGCCAACGGCAAGGTGCTGATGGGCACGCAAGGCCAGGGTGGCGGGGGAAACGACATCGTGGCCCTCGACTCCGAAACCGGGATGGAAGCCTGGCGCTTCGCCACCATTGCGCGACCAGGTGAGCCGGGCGGCGACAGCTGGAACGGCTTGCCGCTCAAGCACCGGAGCGGTGCGTCGGTCTGGATCCCCGGGAGCTATGACCCGGCGACGAACCTCGCCTTCTTCGGCACCGGCAACACCTACGACACGGGCCCGTTGCGCGATCTGGTTGCCCAGGACGGCGTCACGAACGATGCGCTGTATCTGGACACCACGCTGGCGTTGAATCCAGACACCGGTCGGCTCGCCTGGCATTTTCAGCACCAGGCGAACGGACAATGGGATCTCGACTGGGCGTTCGAGCGGCAGGTCATCGAGCTTCCCGTGAACGGTGTCCCGACGCGCGTGGTCGTGACCGCCGGCAAGCAAGCCATCTTCGACATCGTCGAGGCGAGGACTGGTAAGTATGTCTCGTCGCTGGATCTTGGGTTGCAGACGGGGATCACGTCCATCGACCCAGTGACCGGTCGGAAGACGCAGGACCCGAGCCTCATTCCCGGCGATGGGGAGACGAAGTCGCTCTGTCCCCACGTGGGAGGCGGCCGCAGTTGGTCACCGACGGCGTACGACCCAAGCACGCACATCGTCTACGTACCAATCGTGGAGGCGTGCATGGATCTCGTACCGGTGGCCGATGGCGAGCGTGGCAGCTTGACCACTGGTGTGAGATGGACCGTGCGCCCCCGCCCGGAGAGCGATGGAAGCTACGGGCGGCTGGAGGCCATCAACCTCGAGACAAAGGAGACCGTCTGGATCGCGCGGCAGCGGGCTCCGCAGACCACCGGGACCCTCGTGACGGCCGGCGGTCTGGTTTTCGCGGGATCGCTAGACCGGAGGATCAGCGCGTATGACGCGGCCACCGGCGATCGACTCTGGCATACCCGGCTGAGCGACGTACCGAACGCCCCACCGATCAGCTACGCCGTCGACGGACGACAATACGTCGCGGTCATCACCGGTAGCGGGGGGTATCTCACCCGCGCCTACTCGGTGCTGGCACCGGAGATTCAGAGTCCGCCAGATCGCGGGACCGCCGTGTGGGTTTTCGCCATGCCGGAGCGCGCAGCAGCACGCGCTGCGTCACGGTAGTGGGCCCGTCACGCGAGGCCGGGCGACTGCCAGGGGGGGCACAACGCGCCTCGGGCGTACAGCGCACGCGTCGCCCTCTCAATCTCCTGGTCGAACTGGCCTTCGCGAGTATTTTCGAGACGTCGTAGGCGGTCACCAGATCTCGTTGCACGCGCTCGAACCCGGCCGGCGCGACCGGGCACCTCTGGCCAGTCCGATCGTGGTCAACTATTCGCCAGACCTCCGCTCGATGACGCGGGCGCCGCTCAATGTGCCTTCCATGCCGTAGTTCCCCTCATGGCAAGCATATTCGTAGATCGGCAGGTCGCTCAGACGCATCGGGAGCTCCACCGTCCACGGCTGAGTCCAGGTCGTCGGGTCGGTGACGGTGAAGCTGTAGAGCAGCGAGTCTGCGCTCGTGCGCTGTATCCGTTCTATCAGGTAGAGGTTCTTGGTCGAGTTCCGGAAGCTTGTCTCCCGCAGGAAGTTCTTGGTCTCGACGACGAGCGTGTCTCCCTCCCAATGTCCACGTGACACGCCGGTCCACTGCGGAATCGCACCGTGGGTGCTGCCGTCAAGTGGGATGATGCGTGCGTTGTGCACCATCTCGTTTAGCAGGACGACATGGTCGGTCGTCTGAAAGATCTGCACGTTCATGTTATAGGCGGCCGGGATCATCGGTGGTCCAGAATTGAAGCCGGTAATGCACCGCTCGCCAAGAGGCCGATCTTCCGGCCCTTCGGTCGGCCGTTGATTGACCCGGACGCGCTCGGCGGCCCGATCTTCGCCCGCATTGGTCAGCGCCGGGATCCGGCCATTCGGTGGATCGATCACCAGCGAGGTGCGACGAGTCTCGACCACGGCCGTCCCGCGATCCCACCAGAAGTCGTTGTAGGCGAGCGCGAGATCCCGGGTCTCCGTGGTGCCGTTCACCTGGCCGCGGGTCGTGGTTACCTGTTTCTTCTGCTCCCGATCCAGGTCCGCATTGTTAGCTTGCACGCGCTCGGCAGCATACTCGGCGACCTCTTCCTCGGTGAGGAACTCCTTGTCGGCGAACTCTTCTGGGCGCTCCAGCGGCGTGACGGTCCGGAAATCCCACACTCCGCTCAGATCGGGGTGCCCGTCCGCGGTCCTGAGGGAGGCCGAGCTGCGACCAGATTGGGCGATGGCCGCCGACGCGATGAGCACGACAAGCGCGACACTGGTGGCGAGACACGCGAGTGGTCGGATGGTCATGTTCTGATCCTCACTATATTTGTCAGCACGACTGTACCACGAGGCGTGGGGTCGCGATATGCCCGAGGGTCGGGAACCGAAACCTGCCCTCTGACGGTCGGGCGACGCGGCCCCTCTTGGATCGATGCGGTGCGCGGCGCACGGTCGAGGTCGATACTGTGAGCACGACGCGGCCAGACTCGCCCCCGGAACACCTCTATCCGTTCACGACTCGTCACGTCGAGGTCGACGGCTCGCGGACTACGTCGACGAAGGTGTCTGACGGCCCTTATTGTTCGCTCACGGCAACCCCTATCATTCCTTCCTCTTTCGCCAGCAGATCCGGGCGCTTCGAGCCAAGTACCGCTGTTTAGCCATCGACCTGCCGGGCTTCGAACTCTCGAAGGCGGGGCACGGGCACGGCTTCACGCCCGCCGAGCATGCAAGTGCAGTCGCCCGCTTCGCATAACGTCTCGATGTCAGTAACGCCGTCCTCGTCGTGCATGACTGCGGCGGACCGATCGAACTCGAAGCGGCCGCCGCGGCGATGCGTGACTGGTTGACACGACTCGACGGTTAGGAAGCTCGCGTTGGACGATTTGATATGGTGTCCACAATAGGGTCGCGACGTATCCTTCCCTGGAGGCAAACATGCTTCGAGCCATCGCTCCCATCCTTACCGTGACAGCCCTCGTGGCGTTGCTGCCACCGGTGCTTGTCGCCCAGGAACCTCAGCCGGAGCCCTTTGCGGCCGGCGGCATTCCCCTTGTCGCACTCCCGGACCCGCCGGTTGTCTACCACACCGCCGAGGAACAGGCGGTCCGCGTAGGCGTGGTAACCAGTGGCCTCACCTACCCGTGGGGCCTCGCGTTTCTGCCCAACGGCAACGTGCTCGTCACCGAGCGGTTGGGGACCCTCAGGTTGATTCAGGACGGAGTGCTCGATCCGACACCGGTGTCAGGTGTACCTGCGGTGTTTACCGAAGCGGTACTCGCGGGATTGATGGACGTCGAAGTGCATCCTGAGTTTTCGCAAAACCGGTGGGTGTACCTCACGTATTCCAAGCCGACAGAGACGGGTTCGACTGTGGCGCTGGCCAGAGGGCGCTTCGAGGGACACGCGTTGTCCGAAGTGCGTGACATCTTCGTGGCCGATGCGAACGGGGGCGCAGCAGGTGCGTCTCGCTTGCGGTTCGCGCCAGACGGCACGCTGTTCATGACGCTTGGTGGCGCGTTCGGTGGACGGCGGCCAAGCGCTCAGGATCCCTCCAACCACGTGGGAAAGGTGTTGCGTTTGCGTGACGACGGGACCGCACCCGACGACAACCCGTTCGTCGGGCGGGCTGGTCATAAGCCGGAGGTGTACTCGCTGGGACATCGCAACCCGATGGGTCTGGCCGTTCACCCGGAAACGGGCGCGGTCTGGGCCAGCGAACATGCACCGATGGGCGGTGACGAGGTCAATGTCATCTTGCCCGGACGCAACTACGGCTGGCCGGTCGTCTCTTACTCCCGTGAATATTCCGGGCAGCGGGTGTCGGGCCGGCCGTGGCGCGAAGATCTGGAACCGCCCGAGATCGTATGGATCCCGTCGATCGCGCCGTCGGGGCTGGTCTTCTACAACGGCGATCGGTTTCCCGCCTGGCGTGGCGATCTCTTCGTCGGCTCGCTCATGACGGGCCGCGTTGAACGAACGGGTCATCTGGAACGGATCAAGTTCAACGCGCGTGGGCTGGAACAGCGACGAGAGTCGTTGCTGGTGGACCTCAGACGACGTATCCGAGACGTCGAGCAAGGCCCCGATGGATTGCTCTATGTGCTGACCGGTGGGGAATTCCTCGGCAGCGACCCCGAGCGTGGAGCGGCTGCGCTCCTGCGCATCGAACCGGCGGAGTGAGTCGGCGACTGCGCCGTCCCGTCGCCGACCAGACACGCGCGTAGCGTACCTCCAACCGGATCCGTGCGGGTGGCATCTGGGGTCGGAGACGATTCACGACGCGCGAGGTTAGTTGCCTCTCGCATCCAGCGTCGCCGACATGAGCGAGCGCACTTGGATGCCCCAGTGTTCCCCCGCGCGGGTCACAATCCAAAGGGCCGGGACCGTCCAATAGCGCGTGCCGTCGGGATGCCAGCGCGTGAACGTCAGCTGGAAGTGCACCTTGTCCCGCGTGACAACGCTCGCCTCCAGCGCATCGATGGTGCTCATATGCCAGTTCTCGCGCCGCCGCATCCGGTCGAAATTCGGACGCGGCCCATCGTCGGCATCCTCAGCCACCGAGAACCCGCCATCCGCCGTCATGAAGAGATGCGGGTGATTAAGCGTCCTGATCGAACCCTCCGCGTCGCCGCGATTGAAGGCGGTAAAAAAATTCAGCACAGCCTGACGGGCCCCGCTCACGATCTCCGCGCGCTCGTCGACGCCGAGGTCGGCAGGGGAGGCTGCACGGGTGCGGAGCTGGACACCCCAGTGGTCGTCCTGCCTGGTCAGGATGTAGAACACCCGCGAGCTCATGTACGGCGTGCCGCCAGCCCCGTACCGGCTGAAATCGATCTCGGCGTGCACCTTGTTCGGCGAGGACGCGACGACGGTGTACGAGCCGCCATCGAAGGAGCTTCGGGTCCACCCTTCGCGGGCGCGCAGCTGGTCGAATCCCTGCGAGAAGTCCTCCGGACGACTGTCAATGGTTAGCGCCCCGCCGCCGGCCACCGACACGAACGGAAAATGCAGCACCCCGCGCAGCCTGGCGTCATCTGCACTGTTCCACTCCGTCATGAACGCGTGAAGCGCCTCCCGTGCCGCACGCTCGGCAGTCTCGTCTCGAGCCTCGACATCTCCACGCACCTGCGCCCCTCCGATTGACGCGTGCGCGACGAAGGCGACGGTTATGGCGATCCCTGGCAACGGTCCAGTCATGCTCTCACTCGCTTTCCACGATCGATTGGTACGCCATGATCCGAAACCGCTCCTGGATATCCGACGCCGATGGGAAAATCTGGGTCATCAAAATCCCAAGCAGCTGCTCTTTGGGATCTACCCAGAACGTGGTGTTGAAGAAGCCACTCCAGTAGTAGGCCCCCTCTGATCCGATCTCGCCGTCTGCGCCGGGGTTGCCACGAATCGCGAAGCCGAGCCCGAACCCCGCGCTGCCTGGTTGCACGACCGAACCCGCCGGTACATCACCGATATGGTCCCGCGTCATGAGGTCCACGGTGATCGGGCTGAGGATCCGCACGCCGTCTAGCTCGCCGCCGTTCAAGAGCATCTGCAGGAATCGCGCGTAGTCCTGCACGGTGGACGACAAACCCGCCCCGCCCGCAAAGTAGCTGCGATGCTCGCCGGTCGAATACGTCGCGGAGTAGATCAGATGATCTCCTTCGACAGTCCCTTCCACTTCGTTCAGCCCGCCAGTCGCGGTGGGCGTGTAGAGCGATGCGAGCCGGTGCGCCTTGGCGTCCGGAATGTAGAAGAAGGTGTCGGCCATTCCGAGCGGCTCGAACAGCCGCGTCCGCAGGAACTCGTCGAACGTGGTGCCCGAGAGAACCTCGATCAACCGTCCCAACACGTCATCCGACAGCCCGTAGGTGAACGCCGCCCCCGGTTCGTGCATGAGGGGTAACTGGCCGAGCGCCGTCACCAGTTCCTCGATTGTTCCGTTGTGCTCGGCAAGCCCACTGGCGATTCCCGCCTCGCGATACAGCTCCGACAGGACCCGTTGCTTGGCACTGGCATCGAGATCGCCGAGGAAGCGATATCCGATACCGGACGTGTGGGTGAGCAGATGGCGAATCGTCACCGGTTGGCGCGCCGGAACGCGGCTGACGGCGTCGTCGCCGTTGTCGCCCAGGGTGAGGACCTCCAGCGACGCTAGCGCGGGCAGGTAGAGGCCGACCGGATCGTTGAGCTTGAAGCGTCCTTCCTCGTACAGCATCATGACGGCGACGCTGGTCACCGGTTTCGTCATCGACGCAATTCGGAAGATCGCCTCCGGCGTCATCGGCGTGCCCTCTTCCCGGTCGGCCATCCCGTAGGCGCGTACGTGCGCTTGCCGACCTTTGCGCGCGATCAGGGTGACCGCGCCGGCGATTGCCTCGTCGTCGACATAACTCTGCACGACCTCCGCGACTCGCCCCAGACGCGCGTCGGACAGCCCAACCTCCGAGGCCGCGGCCGTGGGCAACCCCTGCGCCCACACAGTCGTCACGAGGACTGGACCAGCGAGGACTGCAGCGATGAGTGTGCACATGCGTTTCATGATTCGTCCTTTGGAAGGGTTCTCCAACCGAAGAGGTGATGTCGTGGTCGGCATGGCTTTCTTGACCGGCGGCGCAGCCCCGACCTTTTGGCTGCGGCTACTTCCAACCACTTGACTTGCGAGTGAACCGGGCTGGCAAGGCCGGTGCACGCTCGGGTTCCGGTTCCGGCTCCTCCTCCCCCGCCGCGTCGATGATCTCGCGTTCGAGGTCGTCTTCGTTGGGCAGACCCGAGAGCTGGTCCACGAAGAGCAGCGAGTGCTGCGACGGGATCTCGAATCGCTTGCCACAAGTCTTGCACGTAACGTCGTCGTCGAGGCGCAGTAGATAGTCGCGCAGCTTGTCGAACTTGGCCCGGTCTTCTCTGTTGGCCCCGGCCGGCAACCGGTCCTTCTTCGTGTGTCGGACCCACCGGATCTGGTAATCGCCGCTCCGCCGGCAGCGGGGACACTGGTACCGGGCGGGTCGAGTTTCCGGTTTCTTGGTAAAGAGGGCGTGCTCGTCAAGGGCCATTAGCTCATGGTAACAACGAACGGCGGCGTAGGGAATCACGACTATAATGGGGCCGTTCGAGCGGGCGGCGCGACCGTCCACTCACTACTTCGAAGGGAGAGTGCCATGCGGCGTCTATTGACTGGATCCGTTCTCGTTCTCTTGATTTGCGCGCCAGCGCTGGCCGCGGGACCCGCCGCCAAGGTCTCCGACCTCGCCTGGATGACCGGGCACTACAAGGGCAACACCGGCAACGGGACCCTCGAGGAGCGCTGGGCAATACCAGAGGCAGGCTCCATCGCTGCGCTCGTACGATCGACCGCCGACGGCGCAACAAATATGATCGAGCTCATCTCCATCGAGGAAGAGGGTGGTTCCCTGATGCTGCGCCTCAAGCAGTGGGACCCCGGGATGAAGCCGCGCGCGGACGGCTTCCAAGTGATGGAGTTGATTGAGATCGGCGACCACAAGGTCGTCTTCAAGAACACCGGAGAGGTTGGCCTGCAGCAGCTCGGCTACAGCCGCAGCGGCAACCAGTTCACGATCTCCATCAAGACGGCCCAAGGCGCCTTCGACATCCCGCTGACCAGCCAGTCACCCCACTAGAGTCAGACCGGCTTTCGCCCCAAGCGCCCGCGAAACCACTCTGTGTTGAGACCCCACCAGCCCCACTCAGCGGTCGCGAGGTGCGCGGTGTGCGCTTTTCGTGCGAGCGGCGCGCGTTGCCCGACCTAGTCGGGCAACGCGAACACGAAGAGGTTGTTGCCCGAACTCGGCCGGAGCTCTGGAGTCAAGCCAGTGAAGTGGGCTGATGTGCCCCCTGAGCCAGTGCTAACTGCCACATACTGCCGACCATCGACGGCGTAGCTGATCGGGAATCCGGTGACCGACGACCCGAGGTTGATCTCCCAGAGTATCTCGCCCGTCTCGTGATCGAGCGCCCGAAACCTCCCGTTGACGTCGCCACCAAAGACGAGCCCACCCCCGGTCGCCACGAGGGACATCGTCGCCGCGCGCTGTTCGAAGAGCCACGCTGTTTCGCCGGTCTCGGCCGAAATCGCTCGCACGGTGCCGGCGTATTCGGTGCCCGGCGCCAACTGATGGCGGTAGACGATCGCGTAGTTCTCAGAACGACTCTCGTTTCGTGCGACTTCGGCGTTCTCCGGAAACGTGGTTGTTGCCATCATGCGCGCGCACGTGTTCCGCAGAGGCATATACATCGTGTTCGTCAGCGGGCTATACGCGCCCGCCTCCCAGTCCTTCCCCCCGTTCCAGGTGGGGCAGGCGAACACTTCCTGCCCCAACGCGGTGAAGACGACTTCCGAGTTCTCCGCCACCTCCCCGGTCGAGCCGTCAATACTGCTGATGACGTTCTGAGTGACGGTTGGCGTCGCCCACAGGAACTCCCCTGTGGCACGGTCCAGAGTGTAGACCACTCCGGTTTTTCCCGGAATGCCAGTGACGACCTGCCGCATCTCTCCTGTCTGCAACCGAGGGTTGATCCAGCTCACCGCTGACGGGTCTGGCGCCACCGCCGTGTCGACCAGCAATCGCTCGAACGGGTGATCGAGATCCCAATGGTCGTTGAGATGTTGGTAGTACCAGACGATCGCTCCAGTGTCCGCGTCGAGCGCGAGCGTGGAATTGTGATAAAGGTGCGCGTTATCGGTCCCCCCGAGCATGAACTTCGGAGCAGGCGCGGTCACGGACGTCCCGACGTAAACGAGATTCAACGCCGGGTCATAACTCGGCACCATCCACGCGCCGACGTGGAACCGCTCCTCGAACGGCACGTTGCCCCAGGTTTCATCACCCGGCTCGCCGGGCCCGGGTATCAGGCGCCGCCGCCAGACCTCGGCCCCGGTCGTCGCGTCGTGGGCAGTGACAACACACGCATCCGGCCCGCCCCTGGGCGAGCAGCTTCGCCCGGTGATCAGCTTCCCGTTGGCGATGATCGGGCCCGAGCCCTGCGTTGCGGGGTTGACCGTGTAGTCGAGGACCTGTGTCTCCCACACCAACCGGCCGGTCGTCGCGGATAGCGCAAAGACGTGGTCGTCGACACTCGTATCGAGAATGAGGTCGCTATAGATCGCGATGTTCCGGTTGTTGGTGGAGAGCGCGCCAAAGACGTACTCGGTGACGTCATCAGGCACGTCGCGACGATGCTCCCAGATGAGGTCGCCGGTCGCCGCATCGAGCGCCTGAATGACGTCGTTCGGGTTCGGCATGTACATCACGCCGTCGTAGGCCAGCGGCGTGCCCGACTGGAATCCGTCCGTGAGCGCGCGCGACCAGACCATGCGCAACGCACTCACGTTGTCCCTGTTGATCTCGTCGAGCGGGCTGTATCCCCAGCTGTCCAGCGTGCGGCGCCACATCAACCAGTCGTCCGGAGACGGTTGTTGAAGCATGGTGTCAGTGACCGGTGTGAAGTCGTCGGTAGGCTGCGCGTGAACCGGCGCCGCGCCCGATACGAGCGTCGTGAGCGCCATGGCGACAAGGGGTACACAGCGAAAGATAGGGAAATGGCTGCTGTTCGTACGGCTCATGATCGCTAGTCCTCGTTCCTCGCTATCAGCCGGACCCAGCGGAGCGCGGAGACGACCTCCCGTCCCTCGTCATCGGTACGCACCGGCGGTCGGAGCGTCAGGTGCGTGTCGGTCAACTCGTAGTAGCGCCTGGCGTCGGTCCCGCTGTCCCCAGGGTTCTCGCTTCCGACTCGGTGATGTACGAGATACCCCTGATCGCGTGGTCCCGGACAGGTGATGCACCCGGCCATCTCGTTCACCGAGAACTGCCCGAAGTAGCTTCCGTAACTCTCGGTCGCCATCAACGCCTCGTTGGCCGTCGGCCGATCACCAGCGTATGGGACGCGGCCCGGTCGCATCAGGTGCACCGACATATGTCCCGACGGCGCGTAGAAAATGTAGGCGGTCTCGTACTGGTCGACAGGCACTTCATAGCCATCGGTGGTGTGACGTGACACCGACTCGATGCGGTAGGCGCCGACGAGCTGCCGGTGCGTATCTGCCACCTCCGACGCAGCCAGGTCCGGCAGACGTTGCCAGGTGAGGAACGCTTTCGACCCGTCCGCACCGGGGGGCGGCTGCAGGGTCAAACTGTTGTCGGCGAACGTGTAGAAGCGCTGGTAGTCCGAACCGGCACCGCTCGGGTTGAGGCTGCCCTCGAGATGATGGGTAACGAAACCCTCGGCCTCGTTCACCGTGAACCGCCCGAAGTACGACGTATAGCTGCCCAGCTGCGCGAGCGCCGCATCGGCCGTCGGTCCATCCTCCGAATAGGGCGTCCGATCGGGACGCATGAGGGTCACGCTCATATACCCGGTGGCGTCATAGATGAGATATCCGAGACGGTCCTCGATTGGTGGCGACACGAGCTCGCCGTCGGCATCGCGGCGCTCGATGCGGACCAACGACCAGGCACCCGCGAAGCGGTCCGACGTGCTCGACTGGAGCGCTGCGGCTACCGCTGATGACGCAACTGAGTCCCGGGGAGGAGGCGCGGAGGCGCCGCATGCGTACGACGCAACGAGTGCGACGATGGCCGTCAAGCGTGCGTAGCGACCCGTCATAGGCCTCCTCTCGTCGCGCGTTGAAGCGAACGATCTCGGACGTCGGGTTCCTCAATCAACGAACGAAGAGCGCCCCGCCGCCAAGCTCGTGGTACACGATCGGCACGAAATCGTTCGCCGTCCATGACGCCTCCCGTCCCCACCGGGCGTCGTAGGCGGCGGTTGGCTCTGCGGCCATCACCTGTGCGAGGGTGTGGCCCTCGGATATCAGGGTCCGCACCTGGTCGCGCACGTCGATGATCATGTCGAGAAACTCTCGCATGGCGCGGCGCCCCACGACGCGCAGGCCATGGCCCGGAATCACTCGCGTGTCCGGCCCAGCCAAGTCGATCGCCATCTCCAGCGCCTTGATGGTGCCCGCCAGCGTGCCGCCGTTGTAGACGTCGATGATCGGATAGCTCGTAGTGCGGAAGACGTCACCCAGATGCAGCACATCGGAATCCGGGAAGTAGATGAAGGTGTCACCATCGGTGTGCGCGGGTGGCGCGAGAAATGCTCGCACCTCCTCGCCATTGAAGTGAAAGCTGACGGCATCGCTGTACGTCACGACCGGCCGCGCGCCTGTGGTGGGCCGTGGAGCGAAGCGGCCTCCGCCGCGCGGGAAGCGGAGCCGCTCGAGGGCGCGCACCCTGACGTTGTCGTGCGCAAAGATCACGACACCCCGTCCGGCAAGGTGCTCGTTTCCACCGATGTGATCCGGGTGCACGTGGGTATTGATCAGGAAGCGTATCTCCCCGGCCGCCACGCGCTCGACCGCGGCGACCAACCGGTCGGCCAGCGGTGCAAACAGGGAGTCGACGAGCAGCACACCGTCAGGACCGGCGAAAACACCGACGTTGCCGCCTCCGCCCGGCCGCTGCACCATGTGGACACGGCCCGCCACCAGTACCGTGGTCAGCTCGACGCCCGCGAACGGATCGCCCCGGTTCTGCGCTCCGCCGGCAACAGCGATCACGACGCCCGCCGTGACGAGCGTTGCTGCAACGACCGTGCGTCGATTGGCCATACCGTGATTCCTCGAGCCCCGTTGAGATCTTACGCCGATCCGAGCGTAGCGCCGGGCGAACGGCTGTCCAAAGGTGCTGCTTCGGTCTCGCCGGGCAGCTTCGTAAAAATAGACTCAAGCTGTTCTTCGACACGGACGCCGGCGTCTTCTCGAATGTGGCGTCCTCACCCTGCAGCTCGACGCTACGCGCGACCTTCAGGACGGTGTCCGCCTGCATGCCGGGACGGGGATGATCTTCTAGCGCTCGTCAAAGAAAAGAGCTTCTGACGGCAGGACATAGTGTGAATGGCGTACGAGGATGGACGCGCTGAGTGCGTATAAGGTGATCACGTTGCACGTCCACCGGATTACGGCCACCTTCGTACGCACCCCGTTGACCAGGCGACGATGACCTCACCGTGGACGAGCTCGCCGACATCAAGGCCCGCGGTATCGCCGACACCCTCCTCCGGCGCGACGCTGCCTAACCGACCGACCGGAGCATCCCGATCCCGGTCCGTGACCCTTGCGTTGCTACCTCGCTCGCGGCGCGCCTGGAGCGAGCAGCGGCGCGATTGGCACCGTCAGCGATAACCGCTCGGTGCGCGGGACGTAGCAGATCGTCTCACTGCAGGCCTGGAACAGCACCGACACAGGCACTTCGATCAGCTCCGGCTTGTCCGTCTTCGTCCAGTTGAGCAGCTCGGCGTTCGGCGTGACCGGAATCGCGACGTCGACGACGCCCTCGTAGACGCTCAGCGTCACGCCCAGCTCGGGGAACTCCCGGGAGTGGGTCGGCGGGTACTGCGCAGCACCCACGCGCAGCCCGGGCGTCTCGGGAATCGTCACCTCGGAGGCGATGAAGCCCTCGGGGAGGGGACGACCGTACATATGCAAACCATCCTTTAGCTCGAAGCGCACGTAGATCTTCGATTGCGTCTCGAACTTCATCGACGGATCCGACAGAAAGGCCGAGATCTGCACCTGATCCGTACCGAGCTCGACCGCCGGAGCCTCATGACGCGCGAGGATCTCTCCAAGCGCCGAGTCGCGGATTGCGCCGGCCGACTCGCGGGTACCGTAGTGGCGGTGGAAGAACTTGTCGGTGACCACGCCGCGCTCGTCCGTCACGTAGACGCCCGGGAACGGCACCCCGAAGAAACTGCGCCCGGCCGCTTGTTCGGTATCGTCCGATGAGATCAGGGTATTGAGAATGCCAAACTCGCGGATCACCGCGGAGTCGACGTCGGACAGCAGGTCGTAGCTCACGGCGTATTCGTCGGCGAACGTCCGGAGTTGTTCCTGGCTGTCATAGCTCACGCCGTACACGCGGATGTCTTCGTCCTCGAAGAGCCCCAGGTTGTTTTGCAGCTCGACCAGCTGCGTTCGGCAATACGGTCACCACACCGCGGAGCGATAGAAAACAACGACCGACTTCGAGTCACCCCGGTCCGCATGAAAGTCGACGATTCGACCCTCCTGATTGGGTAGCGAGAACTCTGGCAGCCGCTCGCCGATCGCCGGCCCGGTCGGAAACTCGTGCGACGCCGGGTAGCGGCGTCCCGGATGACTCGCCGGCATCGGGATCGTGATCCCGAGGTCGTCGGTCTGAGCGTCCGCCTCGAGGCTCTCGTGTGCGGGGCGGACCGAGTCGGGAACCTGTCCCCGGACGGCAGCCGTCCCTAGTAGCGTCAATGCGAGAGTCGTCAACAACGTCCAGCGGGTCATGGTCTTGTCTCCAGAAAGTCGAACAGCCCGACCGCGGCCGCCGTTCTTGGCGTGCCGACCAGCAGTAATTTATACCACTGACGGACCGAATAGCGGCGCTCCGATGCGGACGCGTTGCCCTCACAGACAGCGACTGCTACGCCGGCGTAACCAGCTTGCCTCCAAGGATGGTCCCGCTCGGGAAGAGCCGTTGGCGGCCCGTTCGCGTGTTCCCGTAGTTGTCCACGAAGTCGAACATACCGTCCCGAAGATCGAGCAGCGCAACGTCGGCCGGCGCCCCCACGTTGAGGGTGCCTCGATCGTGAAAAAGCGGGAACACACGCGAAGCATTGACGGTCGCGCGCGCCACTACCTGATCGAGCGTCATCCCGAAGTTCAGGAACTTGGACATCACGTTCGGAAAATCGATGACACTCTCGGCGCTCCGGCTCGTCGTGCTCCCGTCGGTGGAGATCGTATCGGGCCAAAACCCCGCCTGCATAATGCCGTCGAAGGTGTCCCACCGTAGGTGGCCGGTCCGTCCGTTCGCGACGTCGAACCAGATGCCGCGGCGCCGGGCGGCAAGCACCTCCGGGAGGATGTGGCCGTCGTCGTCGATGATGCTGTTAGGCGGCGGCGCGAACATGTGGGTGACGATGTCTCCGCGCTTGAGTAAATCGAGCAGCCGGGGCAGCGGGGAGACCGTTTGGCCCATGTGGATCATCACCGGCAGGTCGAAGGACGAGGCCACCTCCTGTGCGCGACCCAGCACCTCGACATCGTCGGCAGCGACGTTTCTCGACAGCCGCGCCTTGACGCCGATGACCAAGTCACGGTGACGTGCAATCGCGCGTTTCGCAGCCTCGACATCGGCGAGATCGAGGTCCATTGTGTCGCCGTCCGGCAAGATACCCGCGCGCCCAATGTTGATAAGCAGGCGTCCCGGTTGCGGTGCCGATCTCGCAATGGTTACGAGGTCGTCGATGCCATCCGCTCCCTCCGAGCCGGAATCGATCCACCCGGTCACGCCGCCCTCCAAGCCGACCGTTGATCCTTCGCGGTCCCGAGCGTAGTGCGTGTGGATGTCGAGCAATCCTGGAACAACGAGCCTGCCGCGCGCATCGATCGTCTCCGCAGCGTCGTCCGCGATGTTGGCCTCGACCGCCACGATGCGGCCGCCGGTAATTGCCACGTCACGGATCGCATTGATCCGCAGTGACGGATCGACGACGCGCCCGCCTTTCACGATCAGGTCGTAGGTTGCCGCCAGCGCCCTGGGCGCGCGGGTGAACATGGCGGCTACTGCGCCCGATAGGTAGACGAATTGGCGGCGGTTCATCATCATCTCGGTCCCCCCACGGCGTTGGAACGAATCGTGGACGCTCTCAGGCCGGCGTGTCAACAACCGCCTATCTGTCGGCGAGATGGTTGACTTCGCGCGCGCCGGATCGGACCATCTGCATCTGACCGACACGCCGAGGAGGTGCGACATGAGCGGACGAAGTTTGGTGCGGTCGGTGGCGGTAGCATCGGCGTTTCTTTTCCTGGCGCCGGCCCTTCCTGCCGGTCAGGCCTCCGAACCGACGTCGAGCGCGACGGTGTTCCAGACCGCGTGGGGCGATCCGGATCTGCAAGGCATCTGGTCGTATGCGACGATCACGCCGTTGCAGCGACCAGAGGGACTGGCCGAGCGAGAGTTTCTGACCGCGGAAGAGGTGTCGGAGCAGAACCAGCGCGAATCCATCCGGGCATCGTCCGAACGCCGCGCGGAGCTCACACCCGATCGCGACCTCGCGCTCGCCTACAACCAGTTCTGGTGGGACCGGGGCACGTCGACCGGACGTACGTCGTTGATCGTGGATCCCCCGAACGGCAGGCTGCCACCCCTCACTCCGGAGGCCGAGCGGCGGCAGGCGGCGCAACGGGAGTACCGCCGCGCGCACCCGTACGACTCCTGGGAGGACCGGCCGCTGCAGGAGCGCTGCATGACGTACCAACGCGTGCCGCCGGTGCCGTCCGGTTACAACAATACCTACCACATCCTTCAGACACCCGGACACGTGGCGATTTTAAACGAGATGATCCACGACGTACGCTTCGTCCCGCTGGACGGGCGCGCGCCGATCGACGAACGCATCCGCCAGTGGAACGGCGACTCGCGCGGGCGGTGGGAAGGCGACACGCTCGTCATCGAGACCAAGAACTACCGCGACGCCACCACGTGGCGGGGGTTTCCAGGGACCCGGGCACTGCGGGCGGTCGAGCGGTTCACGCGCATCGACGCCGACACCATCGATTACCGTTACACGATCCGCGACGACGCGACCTACGTGCGACCCTTCACGGTCGAGCTGCCGCTGACTAGCCCTCCTGGCTACGTCATCTACGAGTACGCGTGTCACGAGGGCAATCACTCGATCGCCAACGTGCTTGCCGGTGAGCGTGTCCTGGAATCGCCCGCCAAGGAAGCTGCGAGCGGGGTGCGGTAGAGCGTGACTCCAGGACGGAGGCAAGACAGTGTCGCAAACTACGAGAACAGGACCAACGGTCTCGCTGGTGCCCGACGGAAGGGACGGGCTGATTGAAAGAAGGCGCCGCGGCGGGCTATTCTGGCAGCGAGACCAGCAGCGACACGACCGCTTTACCTAAAGCGGAGCGATGACCACGATGACGACGAGACGTGATTTCGTTCGTGACGCCGCGAAGGGCGTGTTGGCCGCAAGCGTCGCGCCGGCACTCGGGCTCGGCGACGTCCTCGCCGCAACCCAGGCGGGCACTGGACTCGTGAGCGACGCCCGCTACCTGGACCATCGGCTACCCGACCAGGGTGGCGCGCCACATCCGGAGCGGCCGCTCAGGCTCGTCCGGATCGCCGAGGCGTTCCGGGCGAGCGGCGTCGACCGCGAGCTCACGCCGCTGCCATTGCTCGCTGACCCCCTGCCGTTCATTCGCGCGCATCATGCGCGCGACCACGTCGAGTCGGTCCGCCGAATCGAGGTGACCGGTACCGTCTCGGAGCTCGCGGTCGCGGGTGCCCTCGGCGCCGTCGACGCCGTCGTCCGTGGCCAGGTCCGCAACGCCTTCTGTGCCATCCGCCCCCCGGGGCACCACGCCAACAACACCGGCCGCGAGGAGGGCTTCTGCTTCTACAGCAACGCGGCGATCGCGGCCAGGTACGCCCAGCGGGAGCACGGACTCGACAAGGTCATGATTATCGACTGGGATTACCACCACGGAAACGCGACCCAGAACGCGTTCTACGGTGATCCGAGCGTGCTCTTCTTCTCGGCGCACGACTGGCAAGCGTACCCCGGCACCGGCGACCCGTCGCTGCGTGGCGAGGGCGACGGCGCCGAACTCAACATCAACGTGCACCTCGACTGCGGATCGAGGGACGCGGACATGCTCCGCCACTGGGATGCCGCCCTCCTGCCGGCGGTCGGCAGCTTCGCGCCTGACCTGGTGATTGTTTCTGCGGGGTTCGACAGCCGCATGGACGACCTGCTCGGGTGCTTCGACCTCACCGACGACGTTTTCCGGCGCATGACTCGCACGGCGATGCAGGTCGCCGATCAGTACTGCGGTGGACGACTCGTGTCGTTGCTCGAGGGCGGGTACAACGTCGATGGCACCGCGCGTGCGGCAACAGCGCACGTCGAGACGCTGCGTGAGCGGGTGTGACCTCGGCACGCTGGCGCCTACACCCCTCACCAGTCGCTCACCTTCGTCTACGACATCAGAAGTATCGCTCCGCAGTTGACGAAAGAGATGATGCTCAAGTCTGACGGCATGTCCACTGCGATGATTGCCACACGACTCACCGAGACCTTCGGCATCACGCATCCGATCGTGCAGGGCGGGATGCAAAACGTTGGCGTTGCCGAGCTGGTCTCGGCAGTCGCGAATGCGGGCGCGCTCGGCTTTCTGACAGCGCTGACACAGCCGACGCCAGAGGCGTTGACGACCGAGATCGCCCGCACCCGTGCGATGACCGACAAGCCGTTCGGCGTCAACCTGACGATCCTGCCGACGCTGAAACCGATTCCCTACGAGGAGTACGCGCAGGCCATCGTCGAGTCGGACGTGAAGATCGTCGAGACCGCCGGCAACAACCCACAGCGCTTCATCGCCGGGTTCAAGGCCGCCGGAATCAAGATCGTGCACAAGTGCACGTCGGTGCGACACGCCATCAAGGCCGAAACGATCGGGTGCGATGCGATCAGCATCGACGGCTTCGAGTGCGCCGGCCATCCCGGCGAGGACGACATCCCCGGGCTCATCCTCATCCCCTGCGCTGCCGATCGAGTCAATCTGCCGGTAATTGCGTCGGGCGGGTTCGGCGACGCGCGAGGCCTGGTGGCGGCGCTCGCGCTCGGCGCAGACGGAATGAACATGGGGACCCGGTTCATGGCGACGAGCGAGGCGCCAATCCACGACAACATCAAGCAGCAGCTCGTCGAGGCGACCGAGCTGGACACCGCGCTGATCTTCCGTACGATGCGGAACACGGCGCGTGTCTTCAAGAACGAGGTGGCGAACGAGGTGCGCGCGGTCGAAGCGCGAGGCAACGCCACCATTGACAGCATCAAGCACCTCGTGGCCGGCGAACGCGGCCGGCGGGCATTGCTCGAGGGCGACGGCAACGCCGGGGTCTGGTCGGCCGGAATGGTGGCCGGGTTGATCCACGACATCCCGACCTGCCAGGAGCTTGTGAACCGCATCATGACCCAAGCGACGGCGCTCATCGACGGGCGGCTCTCGGGGATGCGGGCAACGGAGACGTCGTCTCAGATGCCCGCCTCAGACGCGGCGTACCCAAAATCTCGATGATGGCACCGTGTGTCCTGAGTCGCTTTTTCCGTGGTGGCGAGGCTACGTAGAGCTGTTAGACCTGTGGGCCGAGACGGACCAGTTCTCGACGGCATCGGGTATGGTCCCCCCCCCCGCAATCAGGACGACGCATGGCCGAGGGAAAGTCAAATGCAGGCGGTAACGTGGACGTAGAATGAGCCAGGTCGAGGAGACCCTCGTGCAAAAGAAGACGCTGTGGAGTCGGCGCCAATTCGTCACATCCGGATTGGCGGGGGTCGGTCTGACCGTCAGCATACCGTCTGTTCTTGCGGGTGCCAGTGTTACCCAGGAGTCCGCACCGGAGGACGTGAACATCCCAATCACCATGTGCCACGGAGTGACCGATCGCCTCACGTTGGAGAGGTTCGAGCAATACTTACGAATCGCCAGCGAGCTCGGCTTTTCCACCATCAACTATGATCAGCTTTACGCTTGGCTCACCGGCGTAGACACCCTGCCCGCCCACCCACTGCTCATTGATGTGGATCACCCCGTGCGCAGTGTCTCCGCAGAGATGTTTCCCCTGATGCAAGAGTACGGCTTCACCGGAAACCTGTTCGTCAACACGGGGTACTTCGAGAACCGCTACGGACAGTCGGTTGATCCCGGACAGTCCAGGTGTGCCACATGGGACCAGATCCACCAATTAATGACGTCTGGATGGACCATCGGCGCCCACACGCACACCCACCCGAACTTGTCTTCGCTGGCGCTCACTGACCCGGGCGGGCAGGCAATTCTGGCAGAGATGGACACAAACGACGCGCTGCTGGAAGAACACCTTGGTCTGAGACCTCAGTATTTTGCATTCACCGGCACTAGTACTGGCTCCACATGGTCAACCGTCGCTGATATGGAGGCGAAGAAGCGCTACAAGCTTGGCCGCCTGTGGATCATCGGCGACAAATGTGAGATTGACGGGAAGGTTGAACGCTATGCCGATTTTGTCGGTGCGACTGGCCCAGACGAAGCGGACGGTGGTCCCCCCCACGCTGCCCGCTATATCACTCGACAGACACCGCTCTTCAGACTGCCGTCAATGGAACTGGAATATCTGATCTATGAACCAGACGCATTCAGGCAGTATCTGACTCGCGCGCTTGGATAACGACACACCGACTGCGCGACGCCGCTTCTGGGACCTTCGACCGGCGGATGCGCGATTCTCCATCTGGATTTCCACGCAACGTGCCAGCAGGTGCGGTCACGTAGCCCTCCGCGCCTCGGTTCGCGCTCTACCGCTGCTCCGTGGAATCCCTGCCGTCCCTCGGAGCGCCGGTGCCAGACGAACCGAGAAACAGCTTGCTCCCATCAGCGAACGTGACGTCCCTGCCGTTTGCCTTTTGCGATCCGTCCTTCGCCCGGAACCCCTCGACAAAGACTTCAGTGCCAGCCAGCAAAGACTGTTTCGTGAAGCCTCTCCTCAATAGACTGGTCGGCGGACCCCCTTCAATCATCCACCGTTCCTGGGACCCATTCGGTTGTGCCACGTCGATGTGGATCCACGTATGCGGATTCACCCATTCCATCCTGACGACCGTGCCGCTCAGCTCGATCGGGCTGGCCGCGTCGAATTCCGCCGCGAATGCATGATGCGCCCACACCGGGGCGCCGGCAACAACCACGAGTAAACCGACGCCGACACCCAAGAACAGTGGCGTTGTTCGCATTAGACTTGCCTCCCGAGTTCGAATCCACATGGCTCTCATGTCGAGGGGTTCAGCGGCCGCTCGTGTGCGACTCTTCCCAGGTCTTCAGCAGTTCCCGTTTTTCCTGCAGCTCTTTCTCACGTATCGCCGCTTCGCGAGCGGCTTCGTCCAACGCCCACTGCCGATCAACGCGCGCGCCCCGGATGGCGTTCACCATGCCGTAGTTGTGTTCGTGACACGCATACTCAAAGAGCCGATCTTGATTACCTGCGGCGGCCCACGGGTCAAGCGTGAAGTAGTTGACGGTGCTCCACGGTCTCACGAACACGCTGGGATCTTGGACCGTGTAACGGTACTCGAGCGTCTCCGCGTCGATCCGTGTGAAGCGTTCGGTCAGCTGGAATGTCTCTCCGGTTCCCGGGTAATAGTGGACGTGAGCCGACCCGCCAAACGGTCCGCCGTGAGCCGGAACCACATTCTTCACGGTGTTCTTGAAGTTCGCCGTCTCGACCACCAAGGTGTCGCCTTCCCACCGGCCACGTGAATCTCCGTTCCATTGGCGGATGGCTGATCCCAGAGGGGCCTGCGGGTCCTCGCTCACCGGGATAATCCGCACATACCCGTACGGCATCACGATGCTCACGTGCCCCGGCGTCTGCACGATCTCCTTGAGCGGCTGCTGACCACTCCCCATCATTTCGCCCGGTAGACCGTTACGGGTGATGCAACGCTCCGACAGGCCACGGTCCTCCCAGTCGTCTGCCTGGCTGCGCACGCTGCGCGCCTGCTCTCTCGCATCCCAGATCATCAGCGCTTCGCGGGTCAAGGGCGGCATTCGCCCATCCGGCGGATCCACGATCTGTGACGTGCGCAGGGACAGCTTGGGCGACGTGGGGTCGGCGCTCCAGAAGGCGTTGTACTCGGCGCCGGCAATACGGAATCCCGGCCGGCCATCGTCCGCGGAGTCAGACCGCGCGTAGCGTCTCACGTCCTGTTCCACGAGCTCTGCTGCGACGGCGTCATCGTCGTCATCACTCACGACGCGGCGTAGCCCGAGCCGCTCCCGTTCGGCGACTTCCTCCGGCGTCATGAACTCCCGCATCCCGAACTCAGCCGGGCGCTCGAACGGTGTGTAGGTCCGGGTGTCCCACATGCCCTGTAGATCAGGATCGCCCCATGGGGTGCGCGGTGACGTGTAGTCGGCCTGCGCCTGGCCAGGAGCTTGACCCGCGCTCGGTATCGTCGCCAGACCGATCATCGCGATCACGACAACTAGCAGGCCTACCGTCGCTAATAATCGATACCTCACCGTGAACCTCCCCCACTGCCCGACCCTTCGACGAGGCCCCCATAGACATATTCCTCGGCGAGGTCCACGCACTTGAACTCCAGCAATCGCACGTCTTCCTCGATGCGACGATAGAGGGGCATACGCATTCTCCATGGCTTCGTAAAGACGTTCGGGTCTTCGATGGTGGCCTCGTACATGAGGTGATAAGGACTGATGGGCGTGTAACGTTCGACGACATGAAGCGCGTCGCTATGGTAATTGCCGGCGCGGTCGAACCACGCCAAGCCGTTGAAGCCGCTCACGTCGACGACCAGCGTATCCCCATCCCAGTGACCGTTCGACCATCCCATCCAACTATCGACGGGGGCCGTCGTGGGCTGGCCCAAGGGAATGGTGCGATTCGCACTCGCAAACTGATAGGCGATGATGACTTTCTCGGTGCTCTGGATGATCTGAAACGGAAAGGGGAGATACGTGGCGCGTGGCACACCCGGCAGATAACACTTGGCTTCCGGGTCACCTACGGTGTTCACGTTGTCGTGGTCGACGGTTAATCGATTCGTGAAGTTCTCACGCTTTTTCGCCAATGCCTCCGGCCGATACGGGATCTCATTACCCTCTACCACGCCTTGCCCCGCGGGCTGTGCGCCCCACACCCCGAGGCGCTGGATCAACGGTCCCGATTGCACACCATGGTCCTGAACGTCCCAGTTGGCCGTGACGAAGGCCTGCCAAATGCCGGTGAGGTCTGGGTTTGACGTCCCAGGCAAACGTGGTGCGCGATAGGCCTCGGCCTGTCCAATGGTCGTTTCCACCGACAGAGACAGACCTACGACCACGGCGGCCGTCACAATCGCCATGGCAACCATCCAGCCTCTGACCCTATGCAAATTACCCATTTGGATACGACCTCCTCACAACCGATCCCTCGGTGTCGCGCAATGATTCGCCTTTGCTGAGACACACCGAGACGTCGGGAACTTCACAGCGGCCGTCGCGCAACACAGGGCTCACGCCAACACACCCTGCACGATCTCCCCGTGGACGTCGGTCAGACGGAAGTTTCGGCCTTGGTAGGGGAACGTCAACTTCGTGTGGTCGATGCCGAGCGAGTGCAACATGGTCGCGTGCAGGTCGTGGATGTGCACCGGGTCCTTGACAGTGACGAGCCTCAGGGACGGAGCTTCCGTCCCTGAGTCTCCAGCCGGCGTGCGCCGGCGAGGATGCCATGCAGGCCAATGTTGCCTTCGTGGCAGGCGTACTCGAAGAGCGGTCCATCGGTTCGCCGGAACGGCATCATCACGGTATACGGTGCTGTGTAAACCGTCGGGTCGGTGACGGTGTACTCGTAGGCGACGGTATCGGGGTCGAGGCGAGTGAGGCGCTCGACCAGATGCATGCTCGTCGAGGTAAGACCGCTACTCCCGCCGCCGAACTGGTCGGATTCGATGACCAACGTCTCACCCACCCAATGGGCCTGGGAGACGCCGCTGTACTGATCAAATGGAAGATCCGGGCTGTCGCCGATCGGGATGATCCGGGCGTTGTGCACCATCTCGTTGAGAATCGTCACATACCCTGGCGTCTGAAAAATCATCACGTTGTTGTTGTAGGCGCTCGACCGCATCGGAGGGCCCGCATTGAAGCCCATGAGGCAGCGGTCGCCCGAGCTCCGGTTCTCATACGAATCGTAGCGGTGCTCCTCAACGTAGGCCCGCCGGACCGCGGCAGCCTTGATGGCCGCGTCGGTGCGTGGGGGTAACCGGCCGTCCGGCGGGTCGACGATGAGGGCGGTCCGCTTGTCCTTCGTCAGCTCGACACCGCGCTCATACCAGAACTCGTTGTATGACAGCACCCCGCCCTCGGCGCGCGGACGGTATCCGCCTGAGCCCTTCTCGGGGTCAAAGAGGTCACGGTTCTGGCGGGTACGCTCTGACGCCTCGAACGCCGCAGCTTCCTCGGCGCCGAGCGTCTCGAGCCCGGCGAACTGCTCGGGACGCTGGAACGGTGTGATTGTCCGGAAGGTGAAAATGCCGGAGACATCCGGCTGGCCGTCCGGCGTCCGCATCGGCATCCCGCCATCGCCAGCCTGTGCCACCGCCGCCTGCGGGACGAGCGTCAGGACGAGGGTCAAGGCACACACCGCCGCCAAGCTATTCTTGATCATCCACGTTCTCCCTGAAGTACGAGGCACGACTCCTTATAGTGCCAGACGACGGGTGGTGCCGTCACGCTTGTTGAGAAGAAATCGTGCTGGCCGGGCCTGGTGCTGAAACGAAGGCCCGCGCTCGAGGGCCTCACGTCTCCCGTCCAAGTGTTCACATCCCAGACGGGACTAACGGCGTGGCAGCGCGAACTGGAGTTCTCGGGCCAGCCGGCCCAGGAACCGGCGCTCCTCCGTCGACTTGGGTGGCGGCTATGCAGCGCTGGACACAACCGGATCGTGAACAGCGCGTTGGGCGAACTCCACGCAATCAACGCCAATCCCGTAGCGAAGAACAACTGGTGGGGGGGCGGTACACCCCGCGTCGTCCTGAGCGGCGACGCATCGAGCTTCGATGGCGACCCCGCGCTTGAGACCGACCCCAGGAGTGAATGAACGTAGGCGCCGCCTTCAAAACGCACGTCAGTCTCAACCCTTGGGTGCGGCCCGCAGCGCAACGTCGATCTGCCGAGCGGCTTGCTCCTGCAACCCAACGGAACCGTCAGACTCTCCGGACCCCATTTCAGGGTTCCATCCCAGCCATAACTCAGTATAATATTCGCTTTTTATTCTCCCTTGTTCATGATGCTCGTGAAGCCCACCCTCCGCACGATCAATGCCTTTATCGCCGAAACCCTGGAGCGGGACGGATCCAGTGCTGAGGCGGCCTACGAGGTGAGCCGCGTCGCGGGGCTGCGTGTTGCGTGGCGCTACATCGACGACGTGGCTGGCCAAACACGGTTGCCGGCCCTATGGCAGGTCCTGCTACTGGCTTACCTGCTCAACCCCGCGCACAAGCATGGGTGGCGACGCTACGACCTCGCCGGTGCTCCATCTGCCGCGAAGGTCGGCCCGGTGATGGAGGTCTGGCATTCCCGGCTGGCTACGTGGACACCGGAGCAGGCCTATGCCGCACTCCTCAAGGTGCAGCCCTTCGGCCGCCCGAGTGACCGCGATGTCGGGCTGTGTGTCTACAACTGGCTACGGGGAACGTGGCGGAGCCCCGTGTTCCCGGAGACGTGAGGGGGCTACTCGACGGGCTCCGGCTGGCTGACTCGAACCAGCTCTGCTCATGGCCGGAACAGATCCTTGAGCTGAAACCGGGTTTGGTTCACTTCTGGGTGGTAAATTGCTCGTCGGCGAAATGCGTCGTCGTGGAGCGGCCGTCTGTCGATTGGCCCTCGGTGCTGCCTGGCGCTCGTCTGAGCGACCGGTGGAGCCATGGCCCTACGAATCGGTAGAATGCTCCTGTTCTCCTCTCACAACCCATGGCTCTGAGTGTCGGCTCCAGCCTCGGCCCTTACGGTGTCACCGCCCTCATCGGCGAAAGGGGGCATGGGTCAGATGGAGGTCCCCAGGAGCAAGGCGAAGTCAGGAGAGAAGGTCGTTCAAGACATCGGCGCAAGACCCGCCGTCGGTTCTCAGCCGGGCGGACCGATAACGCCTCGGATCTGGCGGGGAACACCACGATGCCTAAACTGTTTAGGGTCCTTAGTGTTTCGTTGGTGGTAGTTGCGGTCCTCGTGCCGTGTGCGGGACAAGCGCAACCGATAGGCGGCGCCATCCTGTTCGAGCAGCACTGTGCTTCCTGCCATGGTAGCCCGGGTCCCGACTCGCGTGCGCCAGATCGGGAAACGCTTCGCCAGTTCACCCCCGAGCGCGTGCTGGAGGCATTGACCAGTGGTGCGATGGCGGCCACGGTACAGGGCTTGACCAATCAAGATAAGCGAGATGTGGCTGAGTGGGCCACGGCCCGGACACTCGGGACCGGCGCCGGGCATACGTCGGCGATGCCTAATCCATGTCCGTCGCAGCCGTTCATCGATCCCTTCACCGGTCCATCATGGAACGGCTGGAGCCCTGATGTCGGCAACTCGCGGTTCCAGCCGGCCGATGCGGCAGGGCTGACCCCGGATCAGGTGCCGCGATTGATGTTGAAGTGGGCGTTCGGATACCCGGGTGGAACCTCGGCCGCCTCAGGGGCGCCCACAGTCGTGGGAGGCCGGGTGTTCGTAGGCTCGGATACCGGCTTCGTGTACTCGTTGGACGCGGCGAGCGGGTGTGTCTACTGGTCGTTCGAGGCGATGGCCGGCGTGCGCGCCTCGGTGAGCATCGGTCCGATCGCCGGCTCTTCGCCAGCACGTTTCGCCGCATACTTCGGCGACGTCAAGGCGAACGTGTATGCACTCGACGCCGAGACTGGTGAGCGGATGTGGACGCGCCAGGCGGACAGTCATCCGATCGCGCGTATTACCGGCGCCCCCAGACTCCACGGCCGCCGGCTCTACGTCCCGGTCTCCTCACTGGAGGAAGCAGCGGGAGCATACCCGTGGTACGAGTGCTGCACGTTTCGGGGCAGCGTGGTCGCGTATGACGCGAACACGGGTGAGGAACTGTGGAAGAGCTATTCGATTGCGGAGCCCCCGAGCCCAACAACACGGAATGCGGAAGGCGTCCAGCAATGGGGCCCCGCGGGCGGCGCGGTCTGGAACTCGCCGGTTATTGATGCCACCCGGGGGGCACTGTATATCGGCAGTGGTAATGCGTACACCGCGCCGGCGGCCAACGACACCGATGCCGTGATCGCCTTCGACCTCGAGACCGGGCGTCGGCGATGGTGGCACCAGGTCACGGCGAACGATACCTTTCTCATCAACTGCTATTCCTTGCGTGACAGCGACGAGCGTTTCACCTTTCCCGATCCTCTCCCGGCAGGGCAGGGGTGGCGATGGGAGCGGGAGGACGCCCAATATAGTGACAACTGCGCCAAGCCCGAGCAACTCGGCGCGGCGATCGACGTCGACGTCCAGGCGGTCATGCTTCACGGCTTGCCAGACGGACGCACTGTGATCGTGGCAGGTCAACAAACCGGTCGGGTCTTCGCCCTCGATCCGGACCGGGAGGGCGCCACATTGTGGGAGCTAACACCGGGGCCGGAGGATCGTGGCAATGTCACCGCCGGCGTCACCTTTGGCGGCGCCACAGACGGGCGGCTAGCCTTCTTCCCCATTCATTTCCAGGGCCCCCGGGGCGGGCCGAGCAACTCCGCGGCACCACCGTCTCCGGCCGGGAGCGCGATGGTGGCGATCCGGGTCGGCACGGGCGAGCTCTCGTGGTACACCCAGACGCCACCTCCGCATTGCCCCGACCCCGTCCCACCCGGGTGTAGCAACGGAATCAACGGGGCGGCAACGGCGATCCCTGGTGTTGTCTTTGCTGGCTCGCTCGACGGCATGCTCCGAGCGTACTCGGCAACTGACGGCCACATCTTGTGGGAGTACGACACGGTCCAGGAGTTCGAGACGGTCAATCGAGTACCGGCCAAGGGTGGCACGCTGAACGGACCAGGCCCCACGGTCGTAGACGGCATGGTGTTTATGGGTTCGGGCTACACCATTGGGCAGGGGATTCCTGGCAACGCCCTGCTGGCGTTTGCGGTCGAGCACTAGTCAGAGTGATCACGTCGCGGGTGATGCCGACGGCACGTTGGCGGCCTAGCCTGCGCGCATAGTAAGAGGCGACCGCGGCTCAGCGGCGAGGACACATCGATTGAGGTTCCGCGGCGGTCCTGACACGAGGCTCCGAGATCGCAATTGGTTGGCATCACGAAGAAGTTGGTCGACGCAGGATATCGAGCGGCGCCGTGGACATGCGTAACCACAGCAAGCGTGAGAACCGCATGGGTCGAAGCGACACGGACGCGCAACACTGGGGACTAACGATGAGACGGATCGTGGTGCTAAGCGGAGGGCTGGTGATAGTCCTAGCGGGCTCGCTGGTGTCGGCGCAGTTCCGGCTCGCGAGCCCGGACGGTCACGCTGCGACGGAGATCGGGGGGCGCTACGAGGGCGCGCGGACGCCGTCCTACGTCGGCGGCAAGTGGATCGAGATCAGCTACGGTCGCCCCATCAAACGCGAGCGCGATCTCTGGGGCTCGCGCGAGACGTACGGCTGGTGGTTGAACCGGGGAGCCCTGGTCTGGCGCGCCGGCGCCAACATCTCGACGTACCTGATGACGCAAGCGCCACTGGTCATCAACGACCGGCGAGTCGAGCCTGGAGGATACAGCCTGTTCATCGAACTTGAGCCTGACAATTGGACTCTCATCGTGTCCGAATGGCAGCCACAACGCCAATACGACCCGAACAACCGAGAGCAGTTGTGGGGCTCTTACGGCTATACGCCGGACAAGGACATCGTGCGCGCTCCGATGACCCTGTCGGTGCTGCCCTTTTCGGTCGACCAGTTGACCTGGATGTTCTTGGACATGTCCGCTGCAGGCGGCCGGATGGCCCTCATGTGGGACGCCGTGATGGCGGCGGTACCATTTGCGATCGAGGGTGGGGACCAGAACGAGGACACCAAGAACGACGAGCGGAGGCCGTGAGCGGCAAGTCCAAGAACGGTTCGACCTTCCTCAGAAACGAACTCCCTTCCTCCCGGCCGTTTGACGGGTGCAACTCCAACACGATTCACCGGAACCAGGATGACGCTCACAACATGGTGTTTGTCGAGCACTGGGATGCGCACCAGCACTACGAGCAATATTTGATCTGGCGCACTGAGAGAGGCGACCCAGGTCGGGGGTGGCGGGACCTCCAACGCGGGCGGGGCCTCGGGCCGTGTTGCGTCAGGTGCCGCGTCCGCCTAGTCGTCCGGCTCGACGGGGTCCATACGTTCGACTTCGAGGGTGCACTCGGTGAGCAGCACGATCAGGACACCGACGGCCGCGAGCACGGGCGCGAATACCGCCCCGACGACGCCGACGGCCAACGGAAACTCGACGATAAGGTGTCCCCGCTGTCGGACCCGCACGCGCCGGATGTTCCCCTCGGCCAGTAATTTCTTGAGCTGGTCCAGGAGGGCACCACCCTGAGCCTCTACCGTTTCCCAACAAGTGCGCGTCGTCATAAGGACCTCCATCAACGAGACAATTGGCGGCGAGGCAGGGATTCGAACCCTGACACGTCAATCACGCTAACGCGTTGACGGCGCACGACTTTCGACGATTCGACCCGGATTGCCTGCCGTTTTCTTCCGCGTCTGACACCTCTCCCGTTCCCTCCAGTCCCCTCGAGTCGACCTCCGTCGTGGAGACATAGCGGAGACGACTCGGTGACATCGTGCATTCGTCCCATTAGGTGTGGCGAACCTGCTGAATCGGTGAAGGTTGTGAGGCCGCGGCAAACCGTTTCGCTCAGATCGAGCGACTGGCGTGTGTGCGGCAGTCATGCGTCCGCTTGCCCACACGGATGGACAAGGCAGCCGAAATGGACGTCCGTAACTATAATCGGCGTGTGCTGCGGTCGATAACCTCCGTGACGTAAGGTGGGGCTGCTGCCCTCTCCGGCATGGCGGCCGTGAGCCGTCCTGTGACACTTCATGCCCCTCAACATCGACGACCGCCTCGACCACTACGATGTTAGCGCCCTCATCGGCGAGGGCGCCATGGGCCAGGTCTATCGTGCAACCGACACCGATCTGAGCCGTGACGTCGGCCTGAAGATCCTCCCGGATGCCTTCGCCGCTGATCCGGATCGCGTGAACGGAGCTGGACGTCACGCATCGGGCGGAACACAACCCGAGGAGATGCCATCATGTCAAATCGATTGACGCGTCGAGTCGTGCCCCCGTTTCTGATCGCGCTCGTGTCGGCATCCTGCACGGTCGCCGGCGACAC
>CAZYFH010000045.1:0-30197 GCA_964646815.1 uncultured Vicinamibacteraceae bacterium
AGAACATCTTGATGATCGGGCCCACCGGTGTCGGCAAGACCGAGATCGCGCGGCGGCTCGCCCGGTTGGCTCAGTCTCCGTTCCTCAAAGTCGAGGCGTCGAAGTTCACAGAGGTTGGCTACGTGGGTCGCGACGTCGAGTCGATGGTGCGCGATCTGGTCCAGCTAGCGGTTGATATGGTCCGCGAAGAGCGGATCGTTGAGGTGCGCGAGAAGGCCCGCGTCAACGCCGAGGAGCGGCTGCTGGATCTCCTCCTGCCGCCACTGCAACCGGTGCCGGCCCCCGGCGACGCTGTGCCCGACCCGCACGCTGCCCGGGAAGCCGCCGGTCGGACGCGGGAGAAGTTCCGCGACCAGCTACGCGCCGGTCAACTGGATGCCCGCGCGGTCGACGTGGATGTCCGGGAGAAGTCGTTCCCCAGCTTCGAGATCGTCACCGGGTCGTCCGTCGACGAGATCGACGTCAACATGAAGGACATGCTGCCAAGCCTCTTTCAGGGCCGAAGCCGCAAGCGTCGGATGAAGGTGCCGGATGCGGCCGAGCATCTCGCCCAGGCAGAGGAGCAGAAACTGGTCGACATGGAGAGCGTCGGTCACGCAGCCGTCGAGCGGGTCGAGCAGGCGGGCATTATCTTCATCGACGAGATCGACAAGGTCGCCGGGCGTGAAGGAGCACAGGGTCCGGATGTGAGTCGCGAGGGCGTCCAGCGTGACATCCTCCCGATCGTGGAGGGGACGACGGTCAATACGAAACACGGCATGGTCAAGACCGATCACATCCTGTTCATCGCGGCGGGGGCGTTCCATCTGGCAAAGCCGTCGGATCTCATTCCCGAGCTCCAGGGACGCTTTCCCATTCGCGTGGAGCTCGAGGCGCTGGGCACCGAGGACTTCGTGCGGATTCTCACGGAGCCGAGAAGTGCGCTGGTGACGCAATACACGGCGCTCCTCGCGACCGACGGACTCGACCTCGAATTCACGACCGACGCGATTGCGCGGATCGCGGAGTTCGCGTCGCTCGTCAACGATCGTAGTGAGAACATCGGTGCGCGGCGTCTCCACACCGTGATGGAGAAGCTGCTGGACGAGATCTCGTTCGAGGCGCCGGACATGTCAGAGCAGCGCGTCGTGATTGACAGCGCCTACGTCGATCGGATGCTCGCGGACATCGTCAAGGACGAAGACCTGTCGCGCTACATCCTGTGACCCGCCCGCGCCGGACGCTGCCTGTCGCCCTCTGCGTGCTCGTGGCCGCGCTCATCGGGTGCGGGAAGAAGGGCCCCCCGCAGGCCCCGCTGCTCATCGTGCCGGCCCGGATCGAGCCGATGGCGGTGACGCGACTCGGCAGCCGCGTGTACATCGAGTTCACCATCCCGAGCGCGAACTCGAACGGTGACCAGCCAGCCGACATCGACCGGGTCGAGCTCTACGCGGTCACAACGCAGCCGACGCCGGACCGGCCATCCGAACCGTTCGACGACGATTGGCTCGACGCCGCAACACTCGTTGCCACGATCCCCGTCCGCGCGCCGCTGCCGCCCGACGGCGCCGGTGAAGTGGTCGCCGTCGACGACACCCTGTCCGACCCCGGCTATGCCGACCAGGGCGAGGCGCTCACTATCGTCGACCAGTTGACGCCAGAGCTGTTTGTGCCGGTCGCGATCGGTGATCCGGAAGACGAGGACGACGGGGACGACGATTCTGAGGAGGAACCGCGCCCGCACGTTGCGCCGCTCGTGTCCCCGCCGACGCCGCTCGCCCCGCGCAGGACGTATGTCGCGTTCGGGGTCACGATGCGCGGCCGGGACGGACCGAGCTCGGCGATGACGGCAATTCCCCTCGCCGAATTGCCGGTTCCACCTCCACCGCCGCTCGTGACCTATACGGTCGGCGCGATCACAATCACGTGGGACGCATCGCCCTCGGTCAGGCACCCCGTCCAGGAGGTGGACACAGCTGATGTGCTGGCGTCGGAACCGACGGTTCCGGGACCGGAGCCGGAGACTTACGTGATCTATGAGATTGCCGCGCCGAGACGGAACGGTGAGAAGCCGCAGTCGCTGGCCATGGCCCAGGCGGCGACGAATTACAGCGACCCGCTGGTCGCGTTCGGCGAAACACGCTGCTATGCGGTTCGCGTGCAGGCCAAGGAGGGCGATCTCGAGCTCCAGGGGGTCGAATCCCCGGCCACCTGTGTGGTACTGACCGACACGTTTGCCCCGGCGGCGCCGGCCGGTCTGCTCGCGGTCGTCGAAGACGGCGCGATCAACTTGGCCTGGAACGAAAACACGGAGCCCGACGTCGTCGGCTATGTGGTCTTGCGCGGAGCGGCGTCAGATGCGACACTCCAACCGCTCACGTCCGACCCGATCGCGCAGACGACGTTCCGCGACGTCGACGTCCTGCCGGGCGAGCGATACGCGTATCAGGTGCGTGCCTTCGACACGGCCGTGCCGGCGAATGTGAGCCTGGCGTCGGGGCGTATCATCGAAACAGCCCGCTAGCTTTTCCGACACTCGGAACATGTGCACATGAGTCGAGTCTTGCTGAAGACAGCCGCCGCGCGCGGCGCGTCTCGTGACCGCGGAGCGGGGCACTCGGGATCCCCCCGCAGCGGTTGCGGGGACCTGGGGCGAAGCCCCATCTAATTGTGGCTCGGATCCAGCGTGTCGACCTCGACGGGCGACAACGTCACGCACTTGAGCGCGACGGGCAGTGGCATGAGCTCGACGGCGATCTGTTCGGGACATACCGCGCCGGGGCGACGCTCGGCGAGGCAGGCGACCTGGTCCGCGTGTTGGCACCGGTCAGCCCGTCGAAGATCGTCGCGGTTGGTCTGAACTACCGTGACCACGCGCAGGAGATGGGGAAGCCGCTTCCGTCCGAGCCGCTCATCTTCCTGAAGCCCTCGACCGCCGTGATCGGTCCGGGCGACCCGATCGTGGTGCCGCCTGGTGCAGGGCGCGTCGATCACGAGGCCGAACTCGGCATCGTCATCGGACGCACGGCCCGCAACGTGCCAGCCGCCCGCGCCCTGGACCATGTGCTCGGGTTGACGTGTGTGAACGACGTCACAGCGCGCGAGTTGCAAAGCCGCGACGTCCAGTTCACCCGCGCGAAGGGATTCGATACGTTCGCGCCGATCGGGCCGGCCATCGTCACCGGGCTCGACGCCAGCGGGCTCGACATCGAGGCGTCGGTGAACGGACAGCGCCGGCAGGCGTCCAACACCCGCGAGTTGATCTTTCCGATCGATCGCCTGATCGAGTTCATTTCGGCGGTCATGACCCTGCTCCCAGGCGATGTCATCGCGACCGGTACGCCGTCGGGCGTCGGACCGATCGTCCCGGGCGACCGGGTGGCGGTCCGTGTGGCGGGGATCGGCGAGCTTGTCAATGAGGTCGTGGCTGATTGAATGCGAGGACGACCATGAAGCTGTTCGTCGATACCGCGAGCGTCTCGGCAGTCGAAGCGCTTATGCCGCTGCGCATCATCGACGGGATCACGACGAACCCGTCGCTGCTCGCCAAGGAAACCGATGGCCCCCACGACACGCTCACGCGTCTCTGCCTAGTGGTCGGCGGGCCGGTCAGCGCGGAGGTCGTGGCCACTGACGCCGATGGCATGATTGGCGAGGGTCGCCAACTGGCTGCCCTCGACGAGCGCATCGTCGTGAAGGTGCCCTTTGGCAAGGCGGGCATCCAGGCGTGCGCCGCGCTCGCTGCCAAAGGAATTCGGGTGAACGTGACCCTGGTGTTCTCGCCGACGCAGGCACTGCTGGCGGCCAAGGTAGGCGCCACGTTCGTGAGTCCCTTCGTCGGACGTCTCGACGATGTAGGCACCAGCGGCATGGGACTGATTAGCCAGATCGTCGAGATCTACGAGAACTACGAGTTCCCGACCGAGGTGCTGGTGGCCAGCGTGCGTGGACCAATCCACGTCGTCGAGGCGGCGCGCATGGGCGCCGACATCTGCACCTGCCCGCCCAAGGTGATCGAGATGTTGTTTGACCACCCGCTCACCGACATCGGGCTCGCGAAGTTTCTCGCCGACTGGGAGAAGGCGCAGGCCGTCAGGGCCTAACAGCCACGGGCTGATCGGCTGGTCCGCCGCTTGACTCACTGAAACACGCATGGACAAACGGGCGATTCTCTCCGACTACGAGCGGCAAGCTGAGCAAGGCGGCGGCGCGGCGCGGCGAAAGCGCCAGCATGACGCCGGCAAGATGACGGCGCGAGAGCGGGTCGATCGGTTCTTCGACCCGGGGTCGTTCCGCGAGATCGACAAGCTCGTCACCCACCGCTGTCGCGATTTTGGGATGGAGACCCAACAGATCCCGGGTGACGGCGTTGTCGCCGGTCATGGCCTGGTCGACGGCCGTCTCGTCTACGCCTTTGCACAGGACTTTACCGTCTTCGGCGGCTCGCTCTCGGAGACCAACGCCGCGAAGATCGTCAAGATCATGGATCTCGCGGTGCGGAACGGCGCGCCGGTCGTTGGTCTCAATGATTCTGGTGGCGCACGTATTCAGGAAGGCGTGGCGTCGCTTGCCGGATACGCCGACATTTTTCTTCGCAACACGCTCGCGTCGGGTGTCATCCCGCAGATCTCGGCCATCATGGGGCCGTGCGCCGGCGGTGCAGTCTACTCGCCGGCTATCACCGACTTCACGATCATGGTCGAGCACACGAGCTACATGTTCGTGACCGGGCCGGACGTCATTAGAACGGTCACGCACGAGGAGGTGTCGAAAGAGGACCTCGGTGGGGCCATGACCCACAATGCCAAGAGCGGCGTCGCGCACTTCTCGGTCGCGACTGACCGCGACTGCCTCGCGCTGGCGCGTGCGCTGCTCGGGTATTTACCGAGCAACAACGTCGACGATCCGCCTCGCGCCGAGATCACCGATCCGATCGACCGAGAGGACGCTCGGCTCGACGACCTGGTGCCGGCACAGCCGAATCAGCCATACGACATCCTTGAGCTCATTCGTGCCGTCGTGGACGACGGCGCGTTTCTCGAAGTCCATCGGCACTATGCGCGGAATCTCGTCGTCGGGTTCGCCCGGTTCGGGGGGCAATCGGTTGGCGTCGTTGCGAATCAGCCAGCCCACCTCGCGGGCACGCTCGATATCGACGCCTCCGTCAAGGGTGCACGCTTCGTCCGTTTCTGCGACGCGTTCAACATCCCGCTCGTGACCTTCGAGGATGTGCCAGGATTCCTGCCGGGGACCCAACAGGAGTTTGGCGGCATCATTCGCCATGGCGCCAAGCTGCTCTTCGCGTTCGCCGAGGCCACCGTGCCCAAGGTGACGGTGGTGACCCGGAAGGCCTACGGCGGAGCCTACTGCGTGATGGCGAGCAAGCACATTCGCACCGACATCAATTTCGCCTGGCCGACTGCCGAGATCGCCGTCATGGGGCCGGAGGGCGCGGTCAACATCCTCTACAAACGAGAACTGGAGACGGCTGACGATCCGGACGCGCTCCGTCAGCAGCGGGTGCAGGAATTTCGGGACAAGCTGGCGAATCCGTTCGTCGCCGCGGCCCGCGGTTTCCTTGACGAGGTCATCGAACCACGCACGACCAGGCCCAGGCTCATTGCCGCGTTGCGCAGCCTGGAGGGCAAGCGCGACCGGAATCCCGCGAAGAAGCACGGGAATATCCCTTTGTAGCGTCAGAGGTCTGCGCCGGCTTGGTCGAAGGTGCCCGGCACGCATATCCCCTTAGAAACCGGCTCGTCTCGGGCAGTATCGTGCCGCGTTCCGCGGCGCCATGATTCGTTTCACCTGAGCGGTCCCGCTCACCCTTGCGGTGGCATTCGGTCACCGATACACCCCGGTCCGAGGTGTTGTTCCTCGGTCACGGACACCCGGTTTGCTCCCTCGTCGCGCCTTGCGGACCTGGCGCTTCGGCACCCTCGGTGCTTCACCGCAGGGGTGAACGGGACCACAGGGCAGACGGTTTCGTCCGGGATGTGCGCGCCGAGCGCCTCACCCCCGAACCGACGAGCACTGGGCTGCTAGACTGATAGCGAGCAGCCTGCGCCTAGGGGACCCGGCCTTCCTGTGAAAGTTCTCGTCGCCAACCGAGGCGAAATCGCGGTTCGGATCATGCGAGCGTGCCGCGAGATGGGACTCGCAACGGTCGCGGTCTATTCGGACTGTGATCGGCTGGCGCCCCATGTGCGCTACGCGGATGAGGCGGTCCCGCTCGAGGCAGATGAATCGGCGGCGAGCTACCTTCGGGTCGACAAGCTGATTAGCGCCGCCGGGCACACCGGGGCAACCGCCGTCCATCCCGGGTACGGGTTCCTCGCGGAAAACGCGGACTTTGCCCGGGCCGCGGTTGATGCTGGCTTGTGCTTCATCGGTCCGACGGCGGATGTTATTGCGCTCATGGGGGGCAAGACTGCCGCGCGAGCCGCCGCCGCCGCCGCCGGGGTGCCGATCGTGCCCGGCAGCGATGCGGCGCTGTCGGTGCAGACCACAGATGAGGCATTGAGCGCTGCCGGGCATGCGATCGGATACCCCCTCTTTGTGAAGGCGGTCGCGGGCGGTGGCGGCAAGGGGATGCGGCTCGTGCGCGCTGCGGAGGACCTTTCACATGCGGTCCAGGGGGCGCGGTCCGAGGCGACGACCGCCTTTGGCAACGGCGACGTTTACTTGGAGCGCTGTATCGAGCGCGGCCGGCACATTGAGGTCCAGTTGCTGGCCGACGAGCATGGCACGGTCATACCCTTCGTCGAGCGCGAGTGCTCCATCCAGCGTCGGCATCAGAAGGTGATCGAGGAGACGCCCTCGGTGGCCGTCGACGCGTCGACCCGGCGTGCCCTGGCCGATGCCGCGGCGGCGCTCGCCCGGGCGGTGGGCTACACGAACGCCGGGACGATCGAGTTCCTGCTCGACCCGGGGGGGCGCTTCTATTTTCTCGAGATGAATACCCGCCTGCAGGTCGAGCACCCAGTAACGGAGATGGTCACCGGAGTCGATCTGGTTCGCTGGCAACTACGCATCGCCTGCGGGGAACGCCTCACACTCGACCCAGAGCGCGCGCTGACACCGGACGGGCATGCCATCGAGTGCCGCGTCTATGCCGAAGATCCGGAGGCCGGGTTCATGCCGTGCCCAGGTCTGATCTCCATCCATCGGCCGCCGGCGGGTCCAGGTATCCGCGTAGACGCCGGCGTGGACGCCGGTTTCGAGGTGCCGGTGCACTACGATGCGATGGTGGCGAAGGTCATTGCGTGGGGCACCGACCGCAGCCGCGCGATCGAGCGGATGCAACGCGCGTTGTCCGAATATGAGATCGGTGGTGTGCGGACGACCGTGCCGATGTTTCGCTGGCTCCTTGCTCACGCCGATTTCATCGGCGGCGGCTTCGACACGACGTTTCTGGATCGGGTGCTCGCCGACCGCAGCGGCGCGTTGTTCGGCGACGCGCCGGCCGACGGCGAGGAGACGGCGGTTGTGGCGGCGGCCATACACGCTCTGCTTGGTGCTGGCGCGTCTCCCGAGACCGAGGCTGAGCCGCGGGCCTGGCGACGTGCGGCGCGGCTCGAGGGGTTGCGCTAGTGAACTGTAACAGCCACTTGTGGAGTGAGGTCCGAGCCGCGACGCCCGGCAGGCCAGGCGTGACGAGGGAACATATTCCGCATATGTGACCGAGGAACACTGCTGGCAGGCGGTGCGTCCCGGTCGGAAGTCGCTCTACAAATGGCTGTTACAGTCCACTAGGCCGTATGCGCGTCGAGATCGAGGTGGACGGACGGATGCGCGACGTGACGGTCGAGCGGGTCCCGTCGTCGCCCGGGCGTTTTCGTGTCTCTTGGGACGGGACGACGCGCTTGGTCGACGCGCGCGTCGTCGAGCGGCAGGCGGAGAGTGTGACGCTCTCGCTGGTGCGACTCGACGATCGGGCCGCCAGTCATCAGGCACGATGCGTGACGACTCGTACCGGCGGCCTGCTGTTCGTACACGTAGCCGGCTCCGACTGGCGCACCGTCGTCAACGGAGGACCCACCAGGTTCGAGCGGGGTGACACGAGCACGGGTGACGGCGAGGAGCGTGTCGTGGCGCCGATGCCGGGCAAGGTGGTCCGCGTGCTCGTCGAACCCGGGGCGAAGGTCGTGGCCCGCCAGCCGCTGGTTGTCGTCGAGGCGATGAAGATGGAGAACGAGCTGGGCGCCACGCGCGCGGGGACCGTAAAGGAGTTGGCCGTGGCTGAAGGGGCCTCCGTCGAGGCCGGTCGGCTGCTGGCCATCGTCGAGTAGCGCCATGGCAGAGGAGGAAGCGCGCGAATCGGCGACGCCCGAGGCCCACGGGGTCGTGGCGCCGGAGCCGGAGGTGGCCGCAAACCACGGGTCTGGCTGGCCGCCGTGGTGGCGCCGACCGTGGGTACGGTTGGGTCGCTACAGCCGCTGGACCGTGATCGTGCTCGTCGCCCTCGCGGCGGCCGGCGTCGTGTCGATGGTGACGATCGACCTGGGGCCCACCGTGCGCGCCGACGCGGAGCGCGCGTTCGCTAACTATGTCGATCGCCCGGTGCATATCGGCCGGTTCGGCATGCATCTGTTGCCGGGCCGCTTCGTGATCGAGGACCTCGTCATCGAAGGACTGTCGCCCAACGATCGACCGTTCTTCCATGGCGACCGGATCGTCATCTCGACCGCATGGCTGCCGTTGTTGCGGGGCGAGTTCTTGGTCGACGCTGTCGACATGCAGGGATGGCGCATGCTGGTCGAGGCCTTCGAGGGCGGAGGCCATACCTTTCCGCGCTTCGTGGGAGGCGCGGACGACGAGGCTGACCCAGACCGCGGCGCGGATTCAGGCGCCACAGCCGACCAGGGTGTCGCGAATCCGCCGGCGGACGCGGCGGAGGAGTCGGCGCGCCGGTTCGTGACGACCGTGCAATATCTGCGCGCGCACGATGGGGAGTTCATCTATGAGGACCATGGCGCGCCGTTGAACATCGTGGCGCGCAACATCGACTTGCGGCTCGCCAAGGCGCTCGGGTACGGCGGCCAGGTCACGTTCAGCGGCGGCACGGTGCAGATCGGCGACTTCGAGCCGATGACGACCGGGATGCGAGCGACCTACCAGCTCGACGGCGGACTGGTCGACCTCACCCGCATCGATCTGCAGATGGGGGTCTGGGACGCGGTGTTGACGGGCCACGTCGATCTGCTCGGCTGGCCGGAGTCCACGTATCACATCGTCGAGTCATCCATCGACCTTCCGACGGTGAAGGAGGTCTTCTTCGCGGAGGACGACTTCACACTGACCGGCCAGGCGGCGTTCACCGGGACGCATCACTTCTTCGATGGCGGGCGCGAGACGAACGGCACGTTCACGAGCGAGAACGCGCGGTTACAGGGGCTCGACTTCCCGACCCTGGACGGCGACCTCATCTGGACCCGAGACCGCTTCGAGGTGACCCGATTCGGCTCGGGCTTCTACGGCGGCGACCTCGAGCTCACGTACGCGATGAAGCCGCTCGGGGCGGAGACGCCGGGCATCGGCATACTGGATACGCGCTACCGGGGGGTGGAGCTACAGGACCTGTTCGCCGCTCTCGAGCTCGCCGGCGCGCGACCCCAGGGCAGCGCTACCGGGCGCAACGTGCTGCAGTGGTCGTTGGGCCGGTTTGTCGACCGGCGCGGTGACGGCGAGTTCTCGCTCGCGCCACCTCCGGGGACATCGCTGCTGGCGCGGGGGACGCGCCCGTCGGCGAGACGGAACCGGTGGCGTTATGCGGAGGGCGTCTTCGATCCGGCGTCCGTACCCTGGCGCTTCCCGTTGGGGGGTGAGGTTGCCTACACGTTTGGGCCGGATGCCATCGACCTTCGGCCGAGTTGGGCAGCCACGCCGCTGACGGCGATCGAATTCGAGGGACGGACGGCGTGGGGGCAGGACTCGCAGATGCCGTTCCGTGTGGTGAGCGCGGACTGGCAGGAAAGCGACCGCTTGATGGCGTCGATCATGACCGCCTTCGGACGCCCGACGGGTGACATCGCGTTGAGCGGCCATGGCGCGATGGAGGGCGTCATGCGCGGCGCGTTCCTCTCGCCTCGCATTGAGGCCCGTTTCGATGGCGACGCCGTCACCGCATGGAACGTCGACTGGGGCTCTGGCGAAGGTGACATCGTCTTTGAGGACGGATATCTCGATGTCCTGGAGGGTGTTTTTCGCGACGGCGACTCCGAGCTCCAGGTCGACGGGCGGTTTGCGCTCGGCCGGTCGCCGTCCGCTGGCGACGAGATTAACGCACGCTTCGGTCTCGTGGGACTGCCGGCGCAGCACGTGCGCGACGCCTTTGCACTCGAGGGATACCCGATTGACGGCCCGCTCGACGGCGTTATCCACCTGTTTGGGGCTTACCGCCGTCCGCATGGGTATGGGACGTTGGCGATGGGAGCCGGTGTTGCCTACGAGGAGCCGTTCGACTCGGCGCGGGCCGGGCTCCGCTTCGAGGGGGGTGGCGTCCGTCTCGATGGGTTGGAGGTTCGCAAGGGTGACGGCCAGGTGACCGGTGCGATGTACATCCGGTGGGATGGCACCTACTCGGTCAACGCCGACGGTCGCGATCTCGATTTGGCAATGGTCCGTGTCGCCGAGCGGCCGGGGACACCGCTGTCCGGGTTGTTGCGGTTCACGGTGACCGGTGCGGGGGCATTCGACGCGCCGCGGTACGACGTCCGCGGCACGATCAACAATCTGACGTTAGGGGGTGCCGCCGTCGGTCAGGTGACCGGTCGGCTCGACGTCGACGATGAGGTCCTACAGCTCGAGGTCGAAGCCGCCTCGCCGAGCCTCGCCGTGTCCGGGTCAGGCCGCGTGTCGCTGACGGGGGATGCCGACGCGGAGCTGAGGTTCCGGGTCAGCAACACGACGCTCGATCCGTTTATCCGTGCGGTGCTGCCCGATCTGCCAGAGGTGGCCTCTGTGGTTGCCAGCGGGACCCTGGCGGTGGAGGGGGCCCTGAGCGACGCCGCGCGGTTGACGATGGACGCGACCATCGAGCAGCTCGATCTCGCGCTCTACGATTACGCCGTCCGCAACGATGGCCCGGTGATGCTCTCGCTCGACGGAAACGTGGTCCGGCTTGACCAGGCACGGCTCCGAGGCGAAGGTACGCAGGTCGAGTTGCGGGGAGCAGTTGACCTCGACGATGAGGAACTGTCACTCGAAGCAGAGGGCGACGCAAGCCTCAGCATCTTGCAAGGGATCTTCCCCGACCTCCGCAGTGCCGGGAACACACAGCTCTCGGCTCGGATCTCGGGGCCGCTGCGGGATCTCGTGTTGACCGGCGAGGCGCGTGTCACGCGCGGCCGGCTCCGCCACTTCTCGTTGCCCCATTCCCTCGACGCGATCGACGGCCGGATCGTCTTCGATCCCGGTGGCGTCGTCTTCGACGATCTGACGGCGTCGTTCGGTGGAGGGCCGGTTGAATTCGGTGGGCGTCTTGGCCTGCGGGCTTTCGCGCTCGGCGACCTCGCGATCACCGCACGCGGTACCCAGATGGCGTTGCGCTACCCCGAGAGTATCCGGTCGACGGTCGATGCCGAGTTGTCGCTGCGCGGGTCGGTCGAAGAGCCGACGCTGGGCGGCACGGTCAACGTGCGTGACGCCGTCTTGCTCGAGTTGTTCGGTTTGAGCACGAGCCTGATCAGCTTGCAGCCAGAGCCAACGTCGCCGGTCGCGCCAGTCGAACGGACGCTGCCGTTGCGACTCGACCTGAGCATCCGTGCGCCATCGAGTCTGCGCGTCAGCGACGCTAACACGCAGGTCGTCGCCAGCGCCGATCTGACGCTGCGTGGGACATACGATCGGCCGGTGCTCCTCGGCAACGCCGACATCGAGCGGGGACAGGTTTACTTTGAAGGTAATCGGTACCGCGTCAACCGTGGAAGCATCAGTCTGTCGAATCCGGTCGAGACGGACCCGTTCTTCGACGTCGAGGTCGAGACCGATCGCCGCGTGCCCGGGCAGACCTACCGCATTACGGTAGGGCTCACTGGCACGATGGATCGGCTGGCGTCACCCGAACTGTCGTCGGATCCGCCGCTGCAGCAGTTCGAGATCGTCGGGTTGTTGCTCGGCGACTTACGCGACCCACAGCAAGCGGAGATCCGAACGCTGCGCGCGCGGGAAGCCTCTCAACAGGAACTCCTGCAGGCGGCCGGCGCTCGGCTCCTGACTAGCCCGTTCTCCACGGGGGTCGGTGGGGTCGTCGAGCGTTCGTTCGGTGTCGACTCGTTCGAGATCGTCCCGTCACTCGATGATCCGACAGCCCAGCAGTCGACCCATCTGATTCCGACTGCGCGGCTGCTGATCGGGCAGCGGATTTCGGACCGCGCCCACGTGACGTTTTCCCGGGCGTTGAGCGGGGCCAATCAGGACGTGATCATGATCCTCGAATACGACGCGAGCGACCGGCTGTCGTGGGTGCTGTCGCAGAACGAGGACCGGACCTACGCGCTCGACTTCCGCGTGCGTCACGCGTTCTGATGCGCGGGGGTAGCCTGACGGCCGGCGTCGTCGCCTGCCTGATGGCGACGTCTGGTCGTGCCGCACAACGCGACATCGAGCGATTTCTCGGCGAGTCCATCGTCGAGGTCCAGATCGTGAGCGACGGTGTGCGCGTCGCGTCGGCGTCGGTCGCCGAGTTGGTCGAGACGCGGATCGGCGAGCCGTTGTCCATGCGGCAGGTGCGGGAGAGCCTGGCGCACCTGTACAGCCTTGGCGGGTACGGCGGCATCGACGTTGGTGCCAGCGCGTTGCGGGGCGGCGTGGCCCTCCTTTATGAGCTGCGGCCGCTGGAGGTCATCGACCGCGTGGAGTTCAGCGGTCAGCTTGGCCTGTCCGCCGACGACCTGCGGCAAGCGGTGGCCAGAGCGCTGGGCGTGGCGTTTGACGGCGGCACGGTCGATGCCGTAGTCGACCGCACGCGCGAGTACTATCGCGCGCGCGGATTCCTCGGTGCTCAAGTCGTCCCACGGTTGGAGGGCTCGCGGGCGCGTCGCGTGCTCCGACTCGACATCGATTCTGGCCGCCGAGCCCCCGTCAGCGCGTTCCGGATCCGCGGCGTGATCCCCCTGTCGCGCACTGGCTTCGACCTTACCCTTACGCGTCTTGGGTTGCGAGTCGGTATGCCCTATGACGCCGTCGAGTTCGATCGCCGGCTCGCGGACTACGAGCGCGAGCTTCGGCAGCGCGCTTTCTACGAAGCCAGGCTGAGCCACTCCCCCGAGATCAACGATGACGGTGAGTCTGTCACGGTGCTTCTCGACATCCAGCGGGGACCGCGCGTGACGGTCGCGTTCGCGGGCGACACGATTCCTGGCGCCGACCTCGCGCAGTTGGTACCCGTCGAGCGCGAGGCCAGCGTCGACGAGGATTTGCTTGAGGATGCCGGTCGCCTGATCGTTGCGCACTTGCGCGGCATGGGCTATCGCGACGCCGCGGTCACGTACGAACGGTCGCCCGCCGGCGACGATCTGTTCATCGTCTTCACGATCACCCGCGGCGCGATCTATCAGGTCGCCAACGTTGTCATCAGCGGGAACGAAAGCGTTGACGACGCGGCGCTCGCGCCGCTGGTGAACCTCGCCGTCGGCGACCCGCTGGTCCTGGCCGACCTCAATGCTGGACTGGAGGCCGTCATTCAGCACTACAACCGACTGGGCTTCGCCACGGCCGGGGTCACGCCCGCATGCGACGAGATCAGCACCGGTGGCGACGCGGGGCTGGTGGTGGTGGCCTGCGAGCTGCAAATCTCCGAAGGCGTGCAGACTACGATTCGATCGATCGTCTTCGACGGGAGCGACGCCTGGGGCCCTGACGTGCTCCGCGTGGCCGTCGGCGCCACGGTGGGTGCGCCGTACGACGTTCAGGAAATCGACGACGACCGCAACACGATCCTCGAGCTCTATCTCAACGAGGGGTACGAGCTGGTAACGGTGCGAGTCGAGCCCCTGTTCGCGGATGACCTGCGGGAGGTCGACCTCGTCTTTCGCGTGCGCGAGGGGCCACAAGTGCTCGTCGAGCACATCCTAGTCGTCGGTAATCAGCAGGTGAACACCGAGACGATTCGCCGCGCGCTGACCATCGCGCCTGGCGCACCGCTCGGGCTCGACGACGTCGCCGAGACGCGGCGCCGTCTCAACGCGCTCGGGATGTTCCGCAACCTCGATCTCCGTGAGTTCAGCCATGGGCGGGAGGACCGGCGCGATGTGATCGTCGAGGTCGAAGAGGCACCGGCGACTCGCCTTGCCTATGGCGGCGGCCTCGAGGTCTCGCAGCGGTTGCGGCGCACCGTCGCCGTGGCGGGCAGTCAGGCCGTCGAGCGGATTGAGTTCGCGCCGCGCGGGTTCTTCGAGATCGGCCGCCGCAATCTCTTCGGCCGGAACCGCTCGATCGACTTGTTCACGCGGATTAGCGTCCGGCAGAAGAACGACCCGGTCGACCCGCTACGAGTGGACGGCGCGACGGCGTTGGGATTCAACGAGTATCGCATCCTGGGCACGTACCGCGAGCCGCGGACGTTCGGCCTAGGCTGGGACGTGCTCTTCCAGGGCTTCGTCGAACAGGCGATCCGTCCGGGCTTCGATCTGTTTAGTCGCGGCATCACCGCGCAGCTCACTCGTCAGGTCTCGCCGACCGCCCGTAACACCCTGGCGTACCGGCTCGGGAAGAACGACACCTCCAACAAGGAGCTCAATCGGGAAGACGAGGACATCGTCGACCGCCTGTTTCCCGACGTGCGCCTGTCGGCGTTCTCGGCGAGCCAGGTTCGCGACACGCGGAACGATCCGTTCGAACCGACGCGCGGATCGCTCGTCGGGTTCGATACCGAGATCGCGGCGCGCGCCATCGGTTCGGCGGTCGGGTTCGGAAAGACTTCGGCGTCGGGGTCCGTCTACCGCGCCCTGCGAGGGACGCGTCGGGTGGTCGTGGCGGCCGGTGCGCGCATTGGACTGGCATGGGGGTTTCCCCGGTCGTACGTCGTGTCGCCGGAAACGCCAGGACAATCCGGGCCACCGACCAGCATCGTCGTTCTCCTAGCCGATCCGGCGTTGCCGATCAGCGAACGCTTCTTTGCCGGAGGGGATAGCACGGTCCGTGGGTTCGCTCTCGATCGGCTCGGCGACCCGGTGGGACAGCTGGGCGGCACGATTGATCACGACGGGTTCCCGCGGGGGGGCAACGCGATGCTCTTGCTGAAAAGCGAGGTCCGGTTCCGGCTCACCAGAGCGTTCGGTCTGGTGACCTTTCTCGACGCCGGGAACGTTTATGATCGGGTGCAGCACATGAGCCTCGCGCGCATCCGGGGTGGTGCCGGGTTTGGGGTGCGCTACGCTTCACCGATCGGGCCGATCAGGGTCGACCTCGGATTCAAGATCGGCGAGCGGTATGTCTTCGGCAGTGACCAGAACAGCCACGCGGCGCCGACCCGGGAACCACTCACCGCGCTGCACATCAGCATCGGCCCGGCATTCTAGTCGGACCTCGCGCCCCACGTTCACGGTCCGGCCCCTGGCCATGGCCCCAATGGCGGCGCTGAGCGCGCTACTGGCGTTCTCGTCGGCATCGACGGCACAGAGCCTCGACCGGATCCTTGCTGTCGTCTCGGGTCACGTCATCATGCTGTCCGACGTCCGGGCGTTCCTCGAGCTCGGGCTGATCGACGTCGCCCCCGAGACGGCCGATGCAGAACGGCTGGCGCTCGAGCGTCTCATTGAGCGACGCCTGGTACTCGACGAGGTCGACCGCTATCGTGTGGCGGTGCCGGCGCCACCGCAACTCGAGCGCGACATCACCGCGCTCCGTCGGCGTTCGTCGCCACTGGACGCGTTCGACGCCACACTGGATCGGCTCGGGTTGACGCCGGGCGATCTTCGGCAGATTCTCGGCGATGAGGCGCGGCGCGAGGCGTATCTGGCCGAGCGCTTTGGTGGCGCGAGCGAGCTCACGGAACGTCAGCTGCGCAGGTACTACGAGGAACACGCCGCAGAGAACAAGCTGGACGGGCGAGCGCTGACGTTCGACGAAGCGCGCGGCGCGTTGCGCGAACAGCTCGTCGACGAGCGGCGCCGTGCGCTGGTCGCCGATTGGGTGGACGGTCTGTCACGACGCGGGCAGATCGTGCGATTCGTCAATTAGACGGGGGCTGCGCCCCCGAACCCAGCCGCGGCCGCTTCGTGGGGACCCCGAGAGCCCCAGTCCGCGTCCGCGAGGCGCGCTGAAGCGCGCCTCTGTCCGAGACGGGGCTGCGCCACCGGCTACGGCACGCGCGCGACGCAATGGCACCCCGGTATTGGCAAGTGGGCCCTGCCTAAGGCGCGGCGACCGAAAGCGCCAGCAAGATCTGTGCGGCGTTGAAGCCGGCGTGGCTCACCATCGGTGCGATCGCGCTTCGGCGGATCAGATAGATCGCTCCCCACGCGGCGCCAAGTGCCCCGGTGACGACAGCGGCGTCCCAGCCCTGAATTTGATGGCCCAGCCCGAAGGCCACACTGAACACGGCCAGCCCGACCCAGCCGCCTCCGAGGTGCTGGTCGAAGCGGCGGAGGATAAAGGCACGCTGGAACTCCTCGCGAAACCCGCCGGCCGCGATCGCGACCGCCGCGAACATGGCCGCCCGCGCGGGCGTGTCCAGCAGCGATTCGAGCGGGTTGTTCGGTACGTTGCGCAGGGACGGCGCGAGCCAGCCGATGAGCGTCATGCCCCCAACCGCCGCCAGCACTGCGATCGGCGTCAGTACGAGTCCCAGTCTGGCCTCCGTCCCGGGTGCCCGGACGCCCAGGACCAGCTCTTTCACCGACTCTCCGTGCACGCGCAGGAAATACACGATCAGGCCGATCACGAGCGCCGCATCGACGACGGTCAGCGTCACGACGAAGACGAAGGACAACCCACCCGCCTCGCCCGTCGCGGTGAGACCGGTCGCGCCGAGAAACCCGGCGAGCAGAAGCTGTGTTGGGAACCCGGAGCAGAGCACGACCTCGACGAGCGAGGCCGCCCGGTCACGGCCAATGCGTCTCTCGACCACCGAAAGGCTGTCCCAGGCATCTGCGTCCGTCGCTGGCGATGTGGGTACGCGTGGCTGGGGAGCCGACTCGGATGTCTCGCCTGATCCGTTCATCGCGTGGACTCTACCATACGGATTTTGGCTGCTTTTATTAGAGTGATTCAACAATATCTTGCGGGTGACCTAAAAGGAGCACACCATATCTAGCGTTTTTCGTTCTTGACACCGATGTGTCGCTGGTCGCAATATAGCTCTCTCAGCGCGTTACCGGCGGCCGCGAGAAAATCCCAGCTTCTCGCCGAAAGGGTTCGAGAGTTTCGGGCCTGGTTTCCGTCGCGCCGTCGCCCGTTGCAGCACGGTCGCCCCGGGGGGGAGTGTCGGAGGTGAGAATGCCACGAGCCGTTGCTCACGAGTCCGAAGTCCAGCCGCCGCACCCAACCGCCACTCCATCGAAAGCTCGCGTGCCGGGGCTCGAGTGTCCTCGTGTCTTCACTCGCGACGGGGTCGACCCCTTCGACGAGGTCGACTGGGAGACACGGTCAGCAATGATAGGCAACGAGCGCGGCGAGGTGGTCTTCGAGCAGCGCGACGTCGACATGCCGAAGCCTTGGTCTCAGCAGGCCACGAACATCGTCGTGTCGAAGTACTTCCGTGGCCAGCTCAACACACCATCCCGCGAACACAGCGTGCGTCAACTCATCGGACGCGTGGTCGATACGCTAAGCGGGTGGGCAGACGCCCAGAGCTATTTCGCCAGCGAGGAGGATCTCAAGGCGTTCGGCGACGACCTCAAGTATCTGCTCGTTCACCAGAAGGCCGCGTTCAACAGCCCCGTCTGGTTCAACTGTGGCTTCGAGTCCGCGCCGCAGTGCTCGGCCTGTTTCATCAACTCCGTCGACGACACGATGGAGTCGATTCTCACGCTCGCGAAAACCGAAGGCATGCTGTTCAAGTTCGGGTCCGGGACAGGCTCCAACCTGTCGTCCATCCGCTCGTCACGCGAAGCACTTGCAGGCGGAGGGACTGCGTCGGGTCCCGTGTCGTTCATGAAGGGGTACGATGCGTTCGCCGGAGTGATCAAGTCCGGCGGCAAGACCCGCCGCGCCGCGAAGATGGTCATCCTGAACGCGGACCATCCGGACATCGTCGATTTCATCAACTGCAAGGTGGAGGAAGAGCGGAAGGCGTGGGCGCTCATCGATGCCGGCTACGACGGTTCGTTTACGGGACCAGCGTACTCGTCGGTGTTCTTTCAGAACTCGAACAACAGTGTTCGCGTCCCCGACGAGTTCATGCGCGCCGTGCTCGACGACGACGAATGGCAAACCCGTTCGGTGACCGACGGCCGTGTCATGGATACCTACCGCGCGCGCGATGTGATGCGCATGATCGCGGAGGGCACGCACGTGTGCGGCGATCCAGGGATGCAGTTCGACACGACCGTCAACGACTGGCATACCTGCCCGAACACAGCTCGGATCAACGCGTCAAATCCGTGCTCGGAGTACATGTTCCTGGATGACTCGGCGTGCAATCTCGCATCGCTCAATCTGATGCAGTTTCTCAAGGAGGACGGGTCGGGCGAGTTCGACGTGGCGTCGTTCCGCGCGGCGGTTCGCACCCTAATCACCGCGCAGGAGATCATCGTTGACAACGCGAGCTATCCAACGGCCGCCATTGGGCGCAACAGCCAGGACTATCGGCCGTTGGGGCTCGGCTACGCCAATCTCGGCGCGCTGCTGATGTCACGAGGCGTCCCCTATGACAGCGACGAGGGGCGGGACTACGCCGCGGCCATCACGGCCGTGATGACCGGCGAGGCCTACGCGCAGTCGGCCCGGATCGCGCGCGACCACGGCGGACCGTTCGAGGGCTATTCGAAGAACGAGGAGCCGTTCCTGCGGGTGATGCGCAAGCACCGCGCGGCGATGAAGGACGTCGACGCCACACGTGTGCCCGCGGACCTCTCCGGCGCGGCAACCGAGGCATGGGACGATGCCGTCGAGCTAGGTGAGGTGCACGGATTCCGCAACGCTCAGGCCACCGTGCTCGCACCAACCGGGACGATCGGCTTCATGATGGATTGCGACACCACCGGTGTGGAGCCGGATATCGCGCTCGTCAAGTACAAGAAGCTGGTGGGCGGCGGCCTGATGAAGATCGTCAATCAGACTGTGCCCATGGCGCTGGATCGGCTCGGGTATACCGAAGAGCAGGTGCAGGCCATCGTCGAGTACATCGACGAGCACGAGACCATCGAGGGTGCGCCGCATATCGAGCCCGGGCACCTCGCCGTCTTCGATTGCGCGTTCAAGCCGGCGAACGGGTCACGCTCCATCCACTATATGGGGCACATCAAGATGATCGGCGCAACGCAGCCGTTCATTTCAGGGGCGATCTCGAAGACCATCAACGTCCCGACGGAAGCCAGCCCTGACGAGATCGAGCAGGCCTATGTCGATGCCTGGCGACTCGGGACGAAGGCGGTGTCGATCTATCGGGACGGGAGCAAGCGGACTCAGCCGCTGAACACCGCGCGCGACGAGGTGACGGCGGCGGTGGCCGCGGTTCCCAGTGGGCCGGTGAGGCGCCGGCTTCCGGACGAGCGGCAGGCCATCACCCACAAGTTCGACATCGCCGGCCACGAAGGGTATATCACCGTCGGTCTGTTCGAGGACGGCGTGCCCGGGGAGATTTTCCTGGTGATGGCCAAGGAGGGCTCCACAATCTCGGGGTTTGCCGACGCGTTTGCACAGGCCGTCTCCTATGCGCTGCAATACGGTGTCCCATTGCAGGCGCTCGTCGACAAATTCAGCCACGTCCGGTTCGAGCCGTCCGGTCTGACGAAGAATCCAGACGTTCGTCTGGCCAAGTCGATCGTCGATTACATTTTCCGGTGGATGGCGACCAAGTTTCTCTCAAACGAAGCGCAGTACCTCGCCGGGGTCAACGTACGGGAGGATTCAGTTGCCGAGCAACTGACGCTTGGCGAGACGGGCACCGGACGGTCGAACGCCGGTTCTGCGGGCGCCCCACAAGCGGGGACGCAACAGCCAAGCGAGATGACCGCGGCGCCGTTCGCGATTCAGAATGACCAGGACGCGCCGCCCTGCTCGACCTGCGGCGCGATCATGATCCGAAGCGGGGCGTGTTACAAGTGCGTCAACTGTGGCGCCACGAGCGGCTGCGCTTAGGTCCCGCGCTCAACGTCGCCTGTCGAAGGCCGCGTGATGTTCACCACGGTTTCCTGAAGTGGAGCGCGTCTCGACGGCGATGCGAACTCCGATACGGCTCCTGCTACTGACCGCAATGGTCGGCGCCTTGGCGCCGACCGGCCGGGTCCAGGTGGGGCCGGACGCGTCACTGGATGGACTGCTCGAGCGATACGTCCGCGACGGCCTCGTCTACTACGCCGCGCTTAAGCTCGACCGGCCTATTCTCGACCGATACCTCCGCACTCGAGCCGATCGGCCTACCGGGTTCGACGGCTGGCGACGCGAGCGTCAGATCGCGTTCTGGTTGAACAGCTACAACGCGCTCGTCCTTCGCACCGTAGTCGATCACTATCCAATCCGCGGCACATCGGACGCGTATCCGGCGGCGAGTGTTCGTCAGATCCCGGGGGCGTTCGATGGCACCGATCACGCCGTCGCGGGTCGCCGGCTCACGCTCGACGCCATCGAGGAAACGGTGCTGACGTCGTTCGCCGATCCACGTCTGTTTCTAGCGCTTGGGCGCGGCGCCGTCGGCGGCGGCCGTCTGCGGAGCGAGGCGTTCACGGCAGCGCGCCTGGAGACCCAACTCGACGCTGTGGCGCACGAGTTCTCGACGATGCCCCGCGGTGTCATCCTCGACCGTCTCGGTGTGGTGTTGCAGGTGAGCCCAATCTTCGGCTGGCGCGAGGCTGAGTTCGTCTCGGCCTACGCCGACAGCGGCGCCTCGGAGTCTGGGCGTACGCCTCTGGAGCACGCGATCCTGACGATCATTACACCCTCGCTCTTTCCGAGCGAGCGCGCGTTTCTCGACGAGAACCGCTTCACGCTCGCCTATCAGAACTTCGATTGGCGGCTGAATGATCTGACGGGGGGACGGCCGTAGCGCCGAGCCGTGGACCTTCAACTGACAGACAAGGTGGCGCTCATCACGGGTTCGAGCCGCGGCCTCGGGCTTGCGAGCGCTCGGGCGCTCCTCGCGGAGGGGTGCAAGGTCGCCATCTGCGCGCGCGGGGAAGCGCGGCTGGAGGACGCGGCAACCGAGTTGCGCGAGGCGGCGACGGCCCCAGAGCACGTGCTGGCCGTGCGCGCCGACCTGTCGGTGGGAGACGACGTGGCGCGCGTCGTGCGCCAGACGGTGGATGCGTGGGACAGGCTCGACATCGTCGTCAACAACGTCGGGCGGGCAGGCGGCGGAGGGGTGGTCGAAACCACCGACGCGGAGTGGCACGCTGCACTCGATGAGACCTTGTATCCCGCCATCCGGACATCCCGGCTGGCAGTCCCCCACATGAGACGTCGTGGAGGCGGCGTCATTCTCATGATTGCCTCCATCTGGGGCCGCGAGTCGGGGGGGCGCATGACGTACAACGCCGTCAAGGCGGCGGAAATCAGCCTGGCGAAATCGATGGCGCTGGAGCTCGCGCAGGACAATATCCGCGTCAACAGCATCGCCCCCGGATCCATCTCCGTTCCGGGTGGGTCATGGCACCGTCGCCAGCAGGAGGACCCAGAGGGGATGGCCGCGTTCGTGCGTCAACAGCTACCGTTCGGACGCTTTGGCCGAGCCGACGAAGTTGGTGCCGTCGTCGCGTTCCTGTCGTCGCCACGCGCAAGCTGGGTCAGCGGGGCGTCAGTCACCGTCGACGGCTGTCAGAGCCGATCATTGATTTAGACCCGGGCTGTGTGCCCAAGAACCAGGCGCGGCTGCTCCGTGGGGAGGGGGGGGGGGGGACGCCGACAGCTCCACTCCTCGCCCGCGAGCCGGGCCGTGCGCGCATCGGCCGATGGGCCTGATGCCGGTCTCTCCCGAGACGGGCCTGCGCCCCTGGACCTCGTCACAGGCACGAAGCGTGACGAAATTCGTATTAAATTCGTTTCTTGATCGGTTTTTGTTCGCTTTCTACGATCGCGGTCAGGTTCACACGAGATGGCCAACTCCCCGGAGGCGAGCGCGGCGCTCACTGACCGAGCCGGTTACCCGGTCGGCGATCCCGGTCTGCGGCGGGCCGATTCTGATGGTGGTGACGACCCTCATGGCAAAGACCGGGCCCTGGCTGCGGCGCTTCGGGCATTGACCATCGCTTCGGACGACCTCCAGACGCGTGACGCCGCCACGACAAGGAACCCGACCGTTACAGTATCGCGTGTCATACCGGCTACCCCAGCCGAGTACGGCCACTTTGCGTCTGGAGTGGACGCGCGGCTGCGCACTGCACTCGCAGCGCGGGGCATTGAGCGTCCCTACACACACCAGGCCGAGGCGATCGAGCATGCGTTGGCTGGGCGGCATGTCGTCGTCGTGACGCCGACCGCCTCGGGCAAGACACTCTGCTACAACGTGCCGGTCCTGAACGCCGTCCTCGACGATGCGTCACATCGGGCGCTCTATCTGTTCCCAACGAAGGCGCTCGCACAAGACCAGCTCGCCGAGCTGGACGCGATGGCGACGTGGATTGCCGACGCGGGCCCTCGTGTCGGCGTCTCCACCTACGACGGAGACACGCCGAAAGACGCGCGACGCGCCATTCGGGATCGCGCGCACGTTGTGCTGAGCAATCCCGACATGCTGAACTCGGGGGTGCTGCCGCATCACCCGCGATGGGCTAAGCTGTTCGAGAACCTCCGGTATGTCGTGCTCGATGAGCTGCACGCCTATCGTGGAGTGTTCGGTAGCCATCTCGCGAACATTCTTCGTCGGCTCGCCCGCATCTGTCGTCACTACGGCTCCGCCCCGACCTTCATCTGCTCGTCGGCGACGATCGCCAATCCTCAAGAGCTCGCCGAGCAGTTGACCGGTGTGCCGTTCTCGCTCGTCGAGCGAACCGGTGCGCCACGTGGTGAGAAGTGGTTCCTGATGGTGAATCCCCCTGTCGTCAACCCACAGCTCGGCATCCGGCGATCGTATCTATCGGAGACGCGACGTCTGGCGACCGAGTTCCTCCGCCGGGGTCTGCAGATCATCGTCTTCGCCCAGAGCCGGTTGGCGACCGAAATTCTGACGACCTATCTCAAGGAGGACGCCCGACGCCAGCGGCGGGGCGAGGCCGAGGTTCGCGGCTACCGTGGCGGCTATCTCCCGCTGCGCCGACGAGCGATCGAGAAAGGGCTCCGGGCGGGGCGCGTGCGCGCGGTGGTCTCGACGAACGCCCTAGAGCTCGGGATCGACATCGGCTCACTCGATGTGAGTGTGATGGCCGGGTACCCGGGAACGATCGCCTCTACGTGGCAACGGGCGGGCCGTGCGGGCCGTCGGACCTCGCGGTCGGCCGCAGTCCTGATCGCGAGCAGTGCGCCGGTCGATCAGTTCGTCATCCGTCATCCTGACTTCTTTTTCGACGCATCACCCGAGCGCGCGCTCATCAACCCGGACAACCTTCACATCCTGCTCGACCACCTGAAGTGCGCGGCGTTCGAGTTGCCGTTCGGCCAGGCCGAGCAGTTCGGCGGCGGGGACACGCAGGCGGTGCTCGGGATGCTGTCCGACGAGGGGTTCATCCACCGCGAGTCCACCGCTGGTGGCGACGACCGCCAGTGGCATTGGATCCACGAGTCGTATCCAGCCGACGCTATAAGCCTTCGATCGATTTCGTCCGACAATGTCGTGGTGGTCGAGACGTCGAACACGACGTCTGTCGTCGGCGAAGTCGATTTCGGCAGTGCCACCTCGACGCTGCACGAGAAAGCCGTCTACCTTGTCGAAGGGCAACAGCATCAGGTCGACCGGTTCGACTTCGAGGCACGCAAGGCCTATGTGTCTCGGGTCGAGTGCGATTACTACACGGATGCCGTCACCTATACGAAGGTGACGATTCTCGACGAGTTCGACGTCGACGCCGCGCGGAGCCACGGCGAAGTGCATGTCGTCTCCCGTGTCGTCGGCTTCAAGAAGATTAAGTTCCACACGCACGAGAACGTCGGCTCGGGTGAGCTCGACCTTCCCGAACAGCAAATGCACACGACCGCCTACTGGCTCACCTTGCCGGCGCATGTCCTGACGGGCCTGCCGTTCTCGCCCGCCTCGCGACGAGACGGTATCGTAGGGCTTGGCTGCGCGTCGCGCAGCGTCGCGCAGCTGATTCTGATGTGCGAGCGGTCGGACCTCGGGCTCGCTATCCACGGCTGCGAGGCGCGCGGTGCGTCCGCGCCAGAGTCGGCTTCGGTCCACGCCGGCCAGCCCGCGCCGGTACGTGACTGTGGCGACGAGCCGCGGATCTTCATCTACGATAACTACCCGGGTGGGGTCGGCTTCAGCGAGCCGCTGTTTGGGATGCACACGGAGCTGTTGGAACGGACGCGCGATCTCATCGAGGGGTGCGACTGTGAGGTGGGGTGCCCGGCCTGCGTCGGGCCGGTCGAGGCCAGCGGCCCGAAGGTAAAGGCCGTCGCCCTGGCGATTCTGGAAGCGCTGCGATGAGCGCACGCCCGATCGCCTCGATAGTAGCGAGACGACACCAGCAGCGGCAGCGTGGTGACATGGTGCCGCGGGTCGATGGCGCATCGCCACGCTGATCCAGGATGGCTCGTCTGACGCTCGATCGGTTTCGACACGCGCTGCGCCACGGCGTTGTGCCACGCAGCCAGACGGCGGCAATAGGCCGTCACATAGCCCGCGCCGCATCTGAGCGGCCGACCGGCCTTCGTGGCGCCATCGAGGCGTCGTCGCCGCTCGGACCGTGCACCGTTGTCCGACAGACGTGCGGCGCCGACGCCCGCTACGGACGCCGGGCTATGCGCGGCTACTCTACGGTGAGCGTCCCCGCGTTCGGTGTGCTTGCCGGTGAGCGTGCGCCGCGGAACCCGCGGCAGACAGGACGTGTCGTGTTTCTCGATCTCGAAACGACGGGGCTCAGCGGCGGCGCCGCGACGGTTGCGTTTGTCGTGGGTCTTGGGTGGTTCGAGCGGGGCGCGTTCGTCACGTGGCAACTCGTGCTTCTCGGGTTTGCCGACGAACCACGTATCCTGAGTGCGCTCAGCGACGCGCTCGGCGAGGCCGGCGCCCTGGTCACGTTCAACGGTAAGTCGTTCGATCTGCCCGTGCTCGAGTCACGGTGGGCGTATCATCGCATGGGCTCGCCGTTGGATTCGCTACCGCATCTCGATCTGCTGCATCCGTCGCGGCGGCTGTGGCCGGGCGACGACGGCACGCTGGTGGGTCTCGAGCGAGTGGTTCTGGGGGTGCGGCGCGTCAGTGATGTGCCGGGAGCCGAGATCCCAGGCCGCTATGTAGCCTATCTGCGCGGCGGTGACGCGAAACACCTGGAGCCTGTGCTCGAACACAACCGTCTCGATCTCAGATCGCTCGCCGGTCTGACGGGCCTGGCGTGCCGTCTCGTCGACGGCGGCGTCGCGGCGACCGACACTGCGGCGCAGGCGCTGGGATTAGGTCGGATCCTCGATCGGGCAGGGTGTGATGGAGCGTCGGTGGCCTGCTACGAGTGCGCCGCGGAAAACGATCGCGGGGCACACGACGACGTGTCAGCCGAGGCGCTTAGTCGACTCGCGCGATATTGGCGGCGCCAACGCCGCTACGGTGACGCTGCGCGAACCTGGCGTCGGCTCCTGGCCCTCTCGCGTCCACCAGTCGGGTGCCGGCGCGAAGCGATGCTGGCCCTCGCTGTGCATCACGAGCACCGCGCCCGCGACCCCGTCGAGGCTCGACGCCTGGCCTGTCGGGCGCTCCACTTGACCGATCGCCACCGCCACCGCGCGGCGATCGAGCATCGTCTCTCGCGGCTCGAGCGGAAGGTGGAACAGCAGGCGCTCGACACCCTCGTGTAGGGTCGCCGCCGATCGGTTCGTTGGAGTTGGGGGGCGTGGTCCCCGTCTAGGGAGGCCGGTATCAGAACCGTCGGCCAAGGCGCGCACGGCGCCTCGCGGGCGCAGAGTGGGGCTCTCAGGCCTCCCCCGCGAAGCGCCCACGGCGGGGCTCTGGGGCGCAACCCCCATCTAAATCAGGACGCCGCCGTCTTCTATCGGTTGGAGCGTTGCTGTTGCCGGCGCCCTGCGACCGTCACCTTGCCGTATTTCTTCGTGAAGCGTTCCACGCGGCCCTCGGTATCAATGAGCTTTTGGCGGCCGGTGAAGAAGGGATGGCAGTTCGAGCAGATCTCGAGATGCAACTCCGGTTTGGCCGATCGCGTGCGCCACGTTGCGCCACAGGCGCACCGCACCTCGACGTCGTGATACTGCGGATGAATGTCGGCTCTCATGGGATGCCCCTCAGCGGCAACCTCAATTCGTCATTATAGCAGGCCCTGAATCGCGGTCCAGACGGAGTCGATTCCCGTCCGGGTCTTGCTGGAGATCAGCAGTGCGGGTGGGCCAAGATGGCGCTCGTGATCGCGTCGCGCGGACCGCTGTGCGGCGGCTGTGAGCCGGTCTGCCTTGGTGATCACCGTCACCAGCGAGTAGCCGCGGTCCCTGATCCACGCACAGGTCGCCACGTCGTTGGCCAACCCGGGATGGCGCCCGTCGATCACCAGCACCACGCCAGCCAGGTCGAATCCGTCGCGGGTCGGTCGTGGCGTACCGGTCGTGGCCTGCTCGAAGAATGTGCCCGTCAATCGCTCGAAGTCGTGCCGCGCCGCGCTGCCGCCACGCGCGAAGCCATAGCCTGGCAGATCCGCTAGCGTCAACGGCAGCGACCTCGACCGAGCGGTCGCGCGGAGGCGTATGCGGTACACGTTGGCGAAACGTGTCGTTCCCGGTCGTGCACCAACGCGCGCGATCCGGCTCCGCGTCAGTGCGTTGACCAGGCTGGACTTGCCGACGTTGGAGCGTCCGACCAGCGCGATCACCCGTGTGCCGGCCGCCGGTACCGTCGCGCCAGTAGCTGCACTGGTCACGAACTCGGCGCTCAGAATCCTCACCGACCGACTGCTAGTGGGTGATCTGGTCGTCTGTGACGCCAGGCTTCGCGTCGGGTTCGTCTTGCGCCGGCAGGTTGGTCCGGAATGGCTCGGTCAAGGCGATCTTCAGGACTTCGTCCATCGTGTCGACCATGAACAGGTCCAGCCCGTCGAGGACCGCCTTGGGGATCTCGGCGAGGTCCTTCTCGTTGTCCTTCGGCAAAATGATCGTCTTGAGGTTCGCACGATGGGCGGCGAGGACCTTTTCCTTGACGCCTCCGACCGGCAGTACCTTACCGCGCAGCGTAATCTCGCCAGTCATCGCGACGTCGCGACGTGTCGGGATACCCGCCAGCGTCGAGACGAGCGCGGTCGTTATCGTGATGCCGGCCGATGGGCCATCCTTTGGGATCGCTCCCTCTGGGACGTGCACATGCACGTCGGTCTTCTTGTTGAACTCCTTCGGGATCCCGAACTCCTCCGCCTTGGCCCGCACGTAGCTCATTGCCGCCTGGGCCGACTCCTGCATGACCTCGCCCAATTTTCCGGTCAGCGTGAGCGTGCCTTTGCCTGGCATCAGGGTCGATTCGGTGAGCAGTAGCTCGCCGCCTGCTTCGGTCCAGGCCAGCCCGGTCGCGATACCGATTTCGTTGCGCTCCTCGGCGAGCATCGGCCGGTATCTCGGCACGCCCAGATACTCGCTGATCCCCTCGCCGGTGACGTTGGCAGAGAACCCCTTGCCGTCGGTGACCACCTTGCGGGCGATCTTACGGCAGATCGACGAGATCTCCCGTTCGAGGTTGCGCACGCCAGCCTCGCGGGTGTACCGGCGAATGATGGCCTCGTACGCGTCGTCGGCGAACGCGGCGTTCTTGTCCGTGAGGCCAGTAGCCGGCAAACTCTTCGGCAGTAGGAATCGCTTGGCGATCTCGACCTTCTCAAGCTCCGTGTAACCGGCCAGCGGCAGTACTTCCATCCGATCACGCAGTGCCTGGGGCACGGTGTGCAACATGTTGGCGGTGCAGATGAACATCACATGCGACAGATCGAACTCGACGTCTAGATAGTGGTCTAGGAACGTGTTGTTCTGCTCCGGGTCGAGCACCTCGAGCAACGCGGACGACGGGTCGCCGCGAAAATCCATCGACATCTTGTCGACTTCGTCGAGCAGGAACACCGGGTTGACGGTGCCCGCCTTCTTCATCATCTGGATGATCTGTCCGGGGAACGCGCCGATGTACGTGCGCCGATGGCCGCGGACCTCGGCTTCGTCGCGCACACCGCCCAACGACAAGCGGACGAATTTGCGGTTCGTGGCGCGGGCAATCGACTTCGCCAGCGAGGTCTTGCCGACCCCGGGCGGGCCGGTGAAAGTCAAGATAGTGCCCCGCGGCTTGCGCACGAGCGACCGGACCGCCAGGAACTCGAGGATGCGGTCCTTGATCTTCTCCAAGCCGTAATGATCTTCGTTGAGAATCGTCTCCGCGCGCTTGAGGTTGCGGCTCTCGCGGCTCTTCTTGAACCAGGGGACGGCAATGAGCCAGTCGAGGTAGTTGCGCGAGACGGTCGCTTCGGCCGACATCGGCGGCATGGCTTCCAGGCGCTTGAGCTCCTGGACCGCCTTCTCCTCGACCGACTGCGGCATCTTGCTGTCGTCGATCTTCTTGCGGAGATCATCAGTCTCGTTGCCGCGATCTTCCTTTCGTCCCAGCTCCTTCTGAATCGCTTTCATCTTCTCGTTGAGGTAGTACTCCTTCTGTGCCTTCTCCATCTGTTTCTTCACGCGAGACTGGATCCGGCGGTCGACCTGGAGCTTGTCCACCTCTGTTTCGAGGATGCTAGCAATCCGAACGAGTCGCTCGAGCGGCGAGATGATCTCGAGCAGGTTCTGCTTCTCCTCGACTCCGACGACCAGGTGGGCCGCGATGGTGTCGGCCAACTTGCTCGGATCATCGACGCGCACCGCGGCAATCATTGCGTCGTATTGCAGGTTGTTCGACAGCTTGACGTATTGCTCGAAGAGCGACACGACCTTACTCATCGTGCTTTCAACGTCCTCGCTGGTCTCCGCCTGCTTAGCCAGCGCCTTCGCGACGACCCGGTAGAAACCTTTGTCTTCCTTCCACTCGATCGTGCGCGCCCGGTCCACGCCCTCGACCAGCACTTTGACGTTGCCGTCAGGGAGCTTCAGGCTCTGGACGATGTTCGCCACGCACCCCATCGTGTAGATGTCGTTCGGATTCGGGTCGTCGTTCGCAGCGTCCTTCTGGGCGGCGAGAAAAATCCGCTTGTCCTTCGTGAGCGCGTGCTCAAGCGCGCGCGTCGATGACGGCCGTCCAATGACGAACGGCATCATCATGTGCGGGAAGACGACGACATCCCGCAGTGGCACGATGGGTAGTGTTTCGTAGACGTCCATGTTCAGGGATGTACCAATCGGATCACCCAGCCTTCTCGATGAGGGTGATCGGTGTGTTTTCGGTAAGCACGGCGTCTCGGGTGATCACACACTCGGTGACCTTCTTTTTGCCTGGTAGCGAGTACATGATGTCGAGCATCAGGTCCTCGATGATCATCCGGAGGCCGCGCGCGCCGATCTTGCGTTTGAGCGCGGACTCCGCGATCGCCTCGAGCGCATCGTCGGTGAAGCGGAGCTTCACGTTCTCGTACTCGAACAGCTTCTGATACTGGCGGGTGATGGCGTTGCGCGGTGTCGTCAGGATTGTGATGAGTGCCGTCTTGTCGAGTTCGTGCAGCGTGCCTTGAACCGGGAGGCGTCCCACGAACTCAGGGATCAAACCGTATTTGATGAGATCCTCAGGCTCGACATGCTGCGCCCAGGAGCCCATGCTGTTCTGATGCGACGTGCGGATATCCGCTCTGAAGCCAAGTGTCTTCTTACCGCGACGTCGCTGGATCATCTTGTCCAGGCCGACGAATGCGCCGCCGCAGATGAACAGCACGTTCGTGGTGTCGATCTGGAAGAACTCCTGGTGCGGATGCTTACGACCCCCCTGCGGTGGGACGTTCGCGACCGTGCCCTCGAGAATCTTCAGCAGCGCCTGCTGCACGCCCTCGCCCGACACGTCGCGCGTGATCGACGGG